>JACKOX010000040.1 GCA_024233975.1 Rhodanobacteraceae bacterium | reverse complement strand
GCTTGCTAAGGAGCAACATTGCATGGGCGCAATGAAAGCTGCGATGTACAAGGGTTGAGCTGATGAATCTGGAATTCAATGATCTCCTGAAAAAGGCGGGCATCGATCCGGCATCAACCATGGTGATGCGCCATAGGCCGACGGAAAAGGCGCTGCGCGATGTGTTGCCGTGGCTAGTGGAAGAAGATCCAGATCTGTTCCTGGCGTTCCAGCAATCACACGGACCGCGTACAGAGTCGGCTTTGAGTCGGGCCTCGCATTTGGCGTCGTTCATTGCAGACGGTCCCGGTCGGGCATTGTTCTGTGGTCTGTATCGCGTAGACGGACACAGACAAGTCACGCCGAAACAGTTCTGGGCGATCCCGGAATTCAAGAAGTTGAAGCGCTTTGGCACACGCGGTCCGCGGCCAGGACAGAACCCGCTGGTGTTCGATCTTGAGCTGCTCGAAACGCTCTACACGCTCAAAGGTCGACTGGTGGTGGGCTGGCCAGGCATCGAGCGATCATGGTGGCGCTGGTCAGCGAGAAATGTCTTTCCGGTGGAGGCGATCCATGCGGAGAACATGCTCACGCCGCGGATGGATGACTGGAACCGGCTGGTTTTCAGCTGGCAGCAGCTTCAGGTGATGCCGCGTAGCTGGCGCGAGACGCTGACGCAATGGCGTGGTATCTACTACATCCACGATGCCGAATCGAACCTCGGTTACGTCGGTTCGGCCTACGGTACCGACAACATCTGGGGACGCTGGAGCATCTATGCCGCGAACGGACACGGCGGCAACCGCCACCTGCGCGGTCGCGACGCACAACACTTCAGCTTCAGCATCCTGCAGGTGCTAAACCCGGACATGGCTGCCGACGACGTGATCCGCATCGAGTCGAGCTGGAAAGAGCGTCTGCACACCCGGCATCCGGAAGGGCTCAACGACAACTAGCGTCGAAGGGGAAGGGCGATAGTTGGCAACATCCTTTGTAGGAAACCCGCGATTGCCATTCAGGCTTTCCACCCCCACCCCTCCCCCGTTAGCGGGAGAGGGGGAAACCAGGGCTATCGGTATGCTTCCTTCGGCTCATTCACTGCATTGTCGGGCGGCGCGATGTTCTTGCGCAGCCAGTTGGCGAATTCGGATTCGGTGATGCTGCCTTCGGCGATGGCAATGTAGATCGGGTAAAGCGCCACGTTGTCGGCCGTGAGTTCGATGCCGTTTAGCATCAGAAAGGTTTCGCAGGCGACTGCCGCGGTGCGCTTGTTGCCGTCATTGAATGGATGATTCCGGGCAAGGCCGTAGGCAAGGCTCGCGGCAAGTTCGGCGATGTCGGGTGGCGGATCGCCATAGGCGTAGCGCTGCTGCGGGCGGCCGAGCGCAGATTCCAGAAGTGACTCATCGCGAATGCCCTCGATGCCGCCATGCTCGGCGAGCTGGCGTTCGTGGATGGCGACAATGAGGGCCTTGCTGATCCAGCGAATCATGATCCGTCCCTACTGCGCGAGCTTGCTGAGCAGCGCACGGCGCTTGCGCATGACCTGCTCGGCGACTTCCATTTCCTCCGCCAATTGCGGGTCGTAGGTGGTCAGCCGGATACCGTCGGGCGTTTCCAGCACCAGCAGTTCGTCGCCTTTTTCAAGGCGCAGGCGGGCCA
>JACKOX010000039.1 GCA_024233975.1 Rhodanobacteraceae bacterium | reverse complement strand
CGGTCTCAGCCTGACGCGTTCATTACGGGCGCCGGGTGGCAGGTTCGCCCAGATTCCGATCGTCATGCTGTCGGCGCGTGGCGAGGAAATCGACCGCGTGGTCGGGCTGGAAGTCGGCGCGGACGACTATCTGGCCAAGCCTTTCAGTCCGCGTGAACTGCTGGCACGCCTGCGTGCGCTGCTGCGTCGCAGCCATGCGGGCGGCGAATCCGCGGCTGAAGCGCATGCCGGATTCGGTCCGTTTGTCATGGATGCCGACGCGCGACGCCTGCTCCGCGATGGTGCCGATGTCGGCCTGTCCGGTGCCGAGTTCGACCTGCTCAAGGTGCTGCTCGAACGACCCAACCGGGTGCTCAGCCGTGACGTGCTGATGGACCTGCTCAAGGGCTACGAGTGGAATCCCAACGACCGCACCATCGACATCCGTGTCGGGCGCCTGCGCCGGAAGATCGAGGCGGATCCGGCCAATCCGCTGTTCGTGCGCACCGTGCGTGGCGAGGGCTATCTGTTCAATCCGCGCGGCGACCAGGCCTGAGGCCATGGCTGGCCGGCACAGTCTCGCGTACCAGAACGCCTGGCGTCTCAGCATCATTTTCGTGTTGTTCGAGCTGCTGGCGACGGCAGCGGTGGTGTTCCTGTTGATGATGCCGATGGCGAACCGCGCGGCGGCCGATTTCGCCGGGTTGATGATGCTCTCCGCGCAGACCTGGAGCGAGCTGCCGCCGGCAACGCGACCGGCATTCGCACGCGAACTGAAGCAGGCCCACCAGCTGGTCGTGCAGGAGCAGGCGCCGGCCGGTGAGGAGCAGGATGTGTGGAGCGGTCCCTATCTTGAATTCCTGCGCCAGCAGCTGAGCGAGCGCGCCGGTCATGAGCTGTCATTCGTCGAAAGGGCGGGGCCGGAGGGCGTCTGGCACTGGGTGCGATTGCCCAGCGGTGACAGTGAAGTGTGGCTGGGCTTCCCGCCGGGCCGGGTTGGGCCGCAGCCATTCCTGGCCCTGCTGCTGACCTTGCTGGCTGGCGTCGTGCTGGCCTGGGCGGCCGCGCGGTGGCTGGCCAGGCGCTCGACACGACCTTTGCAGCGGATGGATGCCGCGGTGGCGGCGCTGGGTCGCGGTGAAACCCCGGCCCTTCTGGCGGAAACCGGGCCTTCGGAACTAGCCACCCTCGCGCACCGCTTCAACGAGCTGGCCGGGCAGGTTCGCGAGCTGCTGGAGGCGCGAACCACGCTGCTGGCCGGTATCTCGCATGACCTGCGCACGCCGTTGGCGAGGATGCGCCTGGCGCTGGAAATGCTGGAACGGCGGCCGGAGCCACGCTGGATCCAGCGGATGGAGACCGACATCGAGGACATGAACGCGCTGGTGGGTGAACTGCTCGACCTGTCTCGTGGTCTGGTCCGCGAAGAAGCGACACAGGTGGATCTGAAGCAGTTGCTGGAAGAGCTGGCGGAGCCGTTGCGTCAGACCGGTTCCCGGATCGAGGTTGACGTCCGCTGCGGCGAAACGCGGACCCAGATCGGCAGTCTGCGCCGGGTGCTGGACAACCTGCTCGGCAATGCCAGGCGCTATGGCGGCGATGACATCAGGCTGCTGGCCGAGCCTGTCGATGGCGGTTGCCGGATCGGCATATTGGATCGGGGACCGGGGATCCCCGAGGAGCAGATGGCGTCGGTGTTCCGACCATTCCATCGCGTCGAGGGTTCGCGCAGCGTGGAAACCGGTGGCAGTGGCCTTGGACTGGCCATCGTTCGTCAGCTGGCGCAGGCGAATGGCTGGCAGGTGACTCTGGAGAATCGAGACGGTGGTGGCCTGGCGGCGTGGGTCATGCTGCCGGCGGCCAAAGCGCCCTGAAACGCGACGGGGCCAGCTGAAGCCGGCCCCGTCGAGATAAATGGTGGGTGGCGGGTCGCGTCGTCAGAGCGCTTCGAAAATCCCCGCCGCGCCCATGCCGGTGCCGATGCACATGGTGACCATGCCGTACTTCTGCTGGCGACGGCGCAGGCCGTGCACCACGGTAGCGGTACGGATGGCGCCAGTCGCGCCCAGCGGGTGGCCCAGGGCGATGGCGCCGCCCAGCGGGTTGACCTTTTCCGGGTCCAAGCCAATGTCGCGGATCACCGCCAGCGACTGCGCGGCGAAGGCTTCGTTCAGCTCGATCCAGTCCAGCTGATCCTTGGAAATACCGGCCTGAGCCAGCGCCTTCGGTATCGCGGCGATCGGGCCAATGCCCATCACTTCAGGCTCGACACCGGCCACCGAGAACGACACGAAGCGCGCCAGCGGCGTCAG
>JACKOX010000038.1 GCA_024233975.1 Rhodanobacteraceae bacterium | reverse complement strand
GCTACCGTCGTTGTTGGAATCGCGAACCCGCGTGCCGACGGCAAAGCCGTTGTCGGACAGCGCAACGATGCCGAAGTTGGTGTCGAAGTCCTCGAACAGCGCATCGCTGCCGGTGGTTACGCGCAGGCTGGGGTTTCGAGCCGTTCCGTTGGCGTTGTAGGCGCGGACGAAGTAGTCGTCCTTGTTGCCGCCGGTGGCGGTCTCCTGATCCTGCCAGACCACCACGAACCCACCGTCGTTGAGCGCGACCAGACCGGCAGGAATCTCTTCGTCATCGTTGAACAGATCATTCACCCGGGTGGTGCTGCTCACAGAAGCGCCGGTGTTGCTGAACACCCGGACATAGGTGTCGCCGCCGAAGCCGAAGCCGTCGTCGAAAACGTCGCCTGGTCCGTTCACCGAATTCCACACGGCGGCAAAACCGCCACCGGTGAGCGCCACGATCAGGCCGCCGCCCTGCTGGCCGGTTCCGGCAGCGTTGATATCCAGGTAGGGGGCGATCGGTGCCGTGACCGCAGCGCCATTGGCGTCGAACACGCGCACGAACTGGGCCGAATCCAGGCCATCCGCCCCGGGAGAGTTGTTGTTCGAAAAGTCGAGATCGTCCGTCGACCAGGTGGCGACCACGTTGCTGTTGCTCAGCGCGACAAGGGACAGGCGATTGAATCCGGAGCGCTCGAAATAGGCATCGTGCGGGCCCAGGCGCGTGCTTGCGCCGCGCGCGCTGCCATTGGCGTTGAAGGTGCGGACGAAATAGTCGTCGGTGTTGCCGGTATTGTCGTTCTCGTCGGTCCAGAGGATCGCGAACCCCCCGTCGGGCAGCGCGACGATCGCCTCGGGCACCTGCTGATCATTGGTGCCGCTCGGCTCGTTCTCGTTGACCCGCGTGGTCGCACTCACCGCTGTACCGGTATTCGAGAACACCCGAACCCAGGTATCGCCGCGGCTGATGTCAGCTGTAGGCACATCGCCGGGACCGCCGGCGGACTCCCAGGTCATCGCGAATCCACCCCCGGTCAGCGCAGTGACCATTGGCGTGTTCTGCCGCCCGGTGCCGCCTGGATTGATGTCGTTGTACGGGAACGTGGGGCCGGCGCCGACCAGGACCCCGCTGGAATTGATGATCCGGAAGAACGCGCCGTACGCATTGCCGTCCGGAGAAACCGGGGTGGCTGCCGCATTGTCCCGGGCGCGCCACGTTACGACCACGCTGCCGTTGCTGAGCGCGGCCATGCCGTAGGGTCGGTTGTAGTCCTGAAAATAGGGGTCGTGGTTGTTGACGCCGCCCTGCCCGACTCTGACATGGCCGGCCACGGGGTCGCCGGGTGCAGCGAAAGCCCCGCCGGTGGTCGAGACGACGGCCATCGAGGCCACCAACAGCGAACCGCAAAGGCGCATGCCTACGCGCACAAACATCGTCATGGAATTTCCCCTATAGACATCTAAGTCGTCGCGTGAGCCGAAGCAGCGACCTGGGGCGCAGATTCCGCCTTTTGGCGTCTTGGCGCAAGTGAATCCGGGCAGTGAAAGCGGCGCGAGGTGTCCACTCCATTGCAACGCATACACGCGAACTCACATTCGTCCAAGCGAAGATCCGAACAGACAAGATTCGGGGATCTAGGTGTGATCTCTCAGTTGGGTTTCACCCCGTTTCCCTGGGCTGCTAAATCCGACAATCACAGTATTGCGGTCGGGACATCGCAACCGACTACTCAATACTTCCTGCTGAAGGCGAGAATCGAACGACCGTTTTGGGTCGGACACCGTCTACCGGTCAACAACGGCCGTCCCGCAGCTGGGATAAATGTGGTGTTCTTGCCGCTCGCTTCGTTTCGCTTCGGGAAGAACTAGTAGAACTCGAAGAGCCTGACCCCGTTGATCACTTGCCGAGGCGGTCGAGCAGTCGGGTGGTGGTCACCGAGGCAATCGAGTCTGCCAGCGGAAACAGGGCTTTCACCGCTGCCGCCGGCCCGTAGCCGACCAGCACCATCGGCTCTCGCCAGCCCAGTGCGTCGCTCAGGTAACCGGAAAAGACTTTCGAGATCAGCACGAGCGCCTCCTCGGGGCCTTCAATCAGCCCGATGGTCAGCGCGCCGGCACCCAGGGTGCCGGCCAGCAGCACGGATCACAGGCTTTACACGAATTCCGAACCCATGTCGGTAGACAGGCTGACCAAGCCCAGCAACCAGATCGAGCGTAGACGCTTGGGTTGGGCGGCGAGCGAAGGCACGTTGGCTGGGTTCCTTCAAATCCAGTCTGGATAGCACCTCCGGCACGCTCGATTCCGGCGGCGACCGCGGGTAAGCAGGGCAGAACCGTTTGGGCGCCCATATCGCGGACCGGGTGAGCCAGGCGCTTGACAGTCCGGCGCGGCCAGGCTTACCCTACTGTACCATCACACCTAGTACAGTAGGTACGGAAATGTCGCGAACAGTCCCTCTGATGCTGCAGCTCAGCGCTGCCGATCCACGCCCGATTACGCGGCAGATCACCGACGGCATCCGCCGTCTGATCGCCAGCGGCGAACTGCCGGTCGGTGCCCAGCTGCCCAGCGTGCGTGGCCTGGCCAAACAGCTGACGGTCAATCCCAACACGATTGCCAGAGCCTACGGCGAACTCAACAGCGAAGGCTGGCTGGATTCGCGGCAGGGTCTCGGTCTGTTCGTCGCTACGCCGCGGCAGCGGCTGTCGGAATCCGAACGCGAGCGCCGCCTGACGCTGGCAATCGACGGCTTCGTCGCCGGCGTGGTCGGGCTCGACTACTCGACCGGCGAAATCATTGAACGGCTGGAGGCCGAGCTCGACCCGATGCTCGCCAAGCGCTCCGCCTGAACCAGACACAGGTACCCAACATGTCCACCCCCGAACTCCACGTCATCCCTAGGCCGGCGGTCAGCGCGCCTGCTGAGACCCGCTATGTCATTGAAACCGAGGCGCTGTCGCTGCGCTACGGCAAGAAGCACGCGCTGAAAAACCTGAACCTGCGCATTCCGCAGGGCCGCATCCACGCCATGGTCGGCGCCAACGGTGCCGGCAAGACCTCTCTGTTCCGGATCCTGCTTGGCTTCCAGTCGGCCAGCGGCGGCAGCGCGCGCATCCTGGATCGCGACTGCGATGCGCTCACCGAGCACGACCGCGGACGGATCGGTTTCGTCAACGAAGAACACAGCCTGCCGGCCTGGCTGCGGATTAACGAGGTTGTCGACATGCAGCGGCGGCTGTATCCGCAGTGGAACGAGGCGCGCTACCGCGCCATTGTGGACCACTTCAACGTTACCCCCGAGCAGCGCGTGCGCGAACTGTCGCGTGGCGAGCGTGCCGGTGTGAACCTG
>JACKOX010000037.1 GCA_024233975.1 Rhodanobacteraceae bacterium | reverse complement strand
CAGTTCCATGACCTTGCTCCACGCCGCGGCGAAGTCGTTGACGAACTTCTCGCCGGCGTCGCTCTGGGCATAGACCTCGGCCAGTGCGCGCAGTACCGAGTTGCTGCCGAACACCAGGTCGACGCGGCTGCCGGTCCATTTGACCTTGCCGGTCTTGCGGTCGTGGCCTTCGTAGCTGTCCTTCGCCGCGCTGGTTGCCTTCCACTCCGTGCCCATATCGAGCAGGTTGGTGAAGAAGTCGGTGGTCAGTGCGCCGGGACGGTCGGTGAATACGCCGTGCTGGCTGCCGCCGGTGTTGGCGCCGATCGCGCGCATGCCGCCGACCAGTGCGGTCATTTCCGGCGCGGTCAGGGTCAGCTTCTGCGCGGTGTCGATCAGCAGGTGCTCGGCGACGGTACCCAACCTGCCCGCTGCGTAGTTGCGGAAGCCATCGGCATGCGGCTTGAGGTATTCCATGCCCTCGATATCGGTCTGCTCGGCGCTCGCATCGACGCGACCGGCGTTGAACGGCACTTCGATGTCGAAACCTGCAGCCTTGGCCGCCTGCTCGACGCCGACGTTGCCGCCCAGCACGATGATGTCTGCCAGCGACAGTTTGCCCGAGGCCTTCTGGATTTCCTCCAGCTTGGCCAGCACCTTGGCGAGTTCGGCCGGGCTGTTGGCTTCCCAGTCCTTCTGCGGTGCGAGACGAACGCGTGCACCGTTGGCGCCGCCGCGCTTGTCACCGCCACGGAAGGTGGCAGCCGAAGCCCAGGCGGTGGAAACCAGCTGCGCGGCGCTCAGGCCGGATGCCGCGATCTTCGCTTTCGCATCGGCGATGTCGGCGGCAGTCGGCTTGTGCGTGGCCGCCGGCAGCGGATCCTGCCAGATCAGGTCCTCGCCCGGCACTTCCGGTCCGAGGTAGCGCGCCTTCGGACCCATGTCGCGATGGGTGAGCTTGAACCAGGCACGGGCATAGGCATCGGCAAAGGCATCCGGATCGTCGTGGAACTTGCGCGAGATCTTTTCGTAGGCCGGATCGAAGCGCAGCGACAGGTCGGTGGTGAGCATGGTTGGACGGCGCATTGGCGAATCCGGTGCGGGTCCCGGGACGATGGCGTCCGCGCCCTTGGCCACCCACTGGTGGGCGCCAGCCGGGCTCTTCTCCAGCTCCCACTCGTAGCCGAACAGGAACTTGAAGAAGTCGTTGCTCCACTTGACCGGCGTCGAGGTCCAGGTGACTTCGAGCCCGGAAGTGATGGCGTCAGCACCCGTGCCGCTGCCGTGCTTGTTGGTCCAGCCGAAGCCCTGTTGCTCCAGGTCGGCCGCTTCCGGATCGGCGCCGACGTTGTCGGCCGAGGCCGCGCCGTGGGTCTTGCCGATGGTGTGTCCGCCGGCAATGAGGGCGACGGTTTCCTCGTCGTCCATGGCCATGCGCTTGAAGGTCTCGCGGATGTCGTGCGCGGCGGCGACCGGATCCGGATTGCCGTCCGGGCCTTCCGGGTTCACGTAGATTAGGCCCATCTGCACGGCGGCCAGCGGGTTTTCCAGATCGCGCTCGCCCGGCTTGCTGTCGGAGTAGCGGCTGTTTGGCGTGTCGCTGGCGGCCAGCCAGGTGGTTTCGTTGCCCCAGTAAACGTCGTTGTCGGGCTCCCAGACATCCTCGCGACCAGCGGCGAAGCCGAAGGTCTTGAAGCCGGCCGACTCCAGCGCGACGTTGCCGGCGAGGATGAACAGATCGGCCCAGGAAATCTTCTGGCCGTATTTCTGCTTGATCGGCCACAGCAGGCGACGTGCCTTGTCGAGGCTGACGTTGTCCGGCCAGGAGTTGAGCGGGGCGAAGCGCTGCTGGCCGCGGCCGCCACCGCCGCGGCCATCGCCGCTGCGATAGGTGCCGGCGCTATGCCAGGCGAGCCGGATCATCAGGCCGGCGTAGCTGCCGAAGTCGGCAGGCCACCAGTCCTGCGAGTCGGTCACGCGAGTGCCAGCAGGTCTTTCTTCAGCGCCGAAGGTCATCGAGTTTCTGGAACGCCTGCGATAGTCGCTGCTGCCCAGCGGGTCGGACTTGCTGGAATGCTGGCTGAGCAGGTCCACGTGCGTCGGTTCGGCCACCAATCTGTGCTGGTCGCGCCGCCGCCGGAACAGATTGAACGGATATCGGATTCACTGGACATCGGTTCCTCCCCGAGGTCGATGAGCGGCGGCGCGGGATCGCGGCCGGTGTAGTTCAATTTTTACTGCCGGCAGGTCGGCAGTCACATGAATTGTTTTTACCGAGCCGATAGTTGGCGCTATCAGCTGTGTAGATGTCGAGCCGGTTACATCGTCGAATATCAGCAACGCTCGGGTCCGTTCATCCAAGCCACTGGATTGCCTGAATTCGTCTTGAAGGTGGATTCCAGGATTCAATCTGCAAGAGTGAGATATCCTCTCACGGCTGACACAGTCTCTTCGGCGGGTTCCGCCACAAAGCTCCGCTCACCAATAAATCACAAACCGCTTTTCGAGAGCTTACTGGGATTCGGTTGAATCGGGGCAATCCATTTTACGGAGACATGAGATGAAATACGTTTGTTTTGTAATTCTTGCGTCTTTTTCATGTATATGTGGAAAGCGCAGGGGTTGGACGATTGGAATCTCAATGTTGGGATTGAGCGATAATACCGCAGTGACTATGTCGATCAAGCTAGGAATTGTTGGTGCTGACAGAATAGTCGTGGATTGAAAAATATCGAACAAGGCCAAGTGCTTGGCTCACACCGTCTCTGGAATTTTGGTGTGGGGATCCTTCGATAATACGCAAGTCGCTGGCAAGTCGGTTGATGTAATAATAACGTGAACCGGTTCGGCCACCAATCTGCGTTGGTTGCGCCGCCGCCGGCATGGTTGAACGGACATTTGGATTCACTGGACATCGGTTCCCTCCTGAGGTCGATGGATCGAGTATGCGAGCCGGACGTGACGTTTCGATTCCGGTGGCACTGCCGATGCAGCATTTTTCAGGGTCGGCGGGGTCACCGTGGCGAAGCATGGCCGCGGGCGGCTCGTTGACAGCCCAGTCACTCTAGCGCCGATGCGGATTTCTGTCCCATGAATTGTTCCAACTTCATCGATAGCTTCAGACTATCGATGGGTGGCTATTCCGGGTGGTGGCTGTCCGCAGCGCTGATCGGCAGCTCGGTATTCCGCTGGAAGGCGAAGATCAGGTGCGTCTCGATGTGCGCAACTTCATCGCGTTCGGTGAAGGTACTGAGCGTGAGCTCGCGCAGGTGGTCGGCATCGCGGGCCAGGATGTGGACGAGGAAGTCGTCGGCGCCCGCGACGTGGTAGTGCGCCATCACCTCGGGTCGCGTGGCCAGATGCGCGAGGAACGCATCGACCAGCGCGCGGGAATGCTTGGTCAGCCGCACGGCGACCATGGCCTGGATTCCGAAGCCGAGCCGAACCGCATCGAATTCGGCGTGATAGCCCTCGATGACGCCGGCTTCGCGCAGGCGGCGGATGCGCTCCAGCGCCGTGGACGGCGCGATGCCCGCCTTTTCGGCGAGGGTCTTGTTCGGCAGCCGAGCATTCTTTCGCAACAGGCCCAGCAGGGCGATGTCCGTTCGGTCGAGATTCATGGAATTCGGCTCCTGCGAAATAGTGTTCGGCATACGGCTGATCTGGTGTTCAATTGTTCCACAATATCGACCAGTTCAGAATCCAGTTGAAGGTTGTGTCGGCATGAGCGCAGCAAATTCGAACCGCCACCAGGAAACCCGAAGCGTCCACGCCGGACGCGCCGATTTCGCCGACTTGGGCGTGCATGCATCGCCAATCGACCTGTCCACCACCTATCCGGTGCACGATCTGGCGCAGGGCACGGCCAGCTTCGATGCACTGGTCGGCGGCGACGCATCAGCGCCGAACCCGATCTACGCGCGCCTGCACAACCCCACCGTGGCCCGCGTCGAGGAGGCGCTGGCCGAGCTTGAAGGCACCGAAGCCTGCGTCGCTTATGGTTCCGGCATGGCCGCGCTGAGTGCGGTGCTGCTGTCGCGTCGCGCCGTCGGCTCGCATGTGCTCGTGGTGCGCCCGGTTTACGGCAGCTCCGACCACCTGCTGGCCTGCGGCACGCTGGGACTCGAAGCGGAGTTCGTGACCGCGGACGAAATCGCCGCTCGACTTCGTCAGGAAACCTGCCTGGTGGTCATCGAAACGCCGGCCAATCCGACGCTGCAGCTCACCGATATCCGCGCGGTGGTTGCCGCAGCTGGCGACGTTCCTGTGCTGGTCGATTCCACCTTCGCCACGCCGATCCTGCAGAACCCCGCACAGCTGGGCGCGACCTACGTGCTGCACAGCGCGACCAAGTTCCTTGGCGGCCACGGTGACGTGATCGCCGGCGTGGTCTGCTGCAGTGA
>JACKOX010000036.1 GCA_024233975.1 Rhodanobacteraceae bacterium | reverse complement strand
GATGCCGCCGCCATGCCAGCCGTCGCCGACATTCCGCTCGCCTCGCCCGACGCCCGTGCGATACGCGAAGCCAGTGCAGCGGACGCCTGGGGCGGCGCGCGCCAGCCGGGCGACGCCACGCTGTCGGATCGCGTCGTCGCCTATGACATCGACGTCGAACTGGATCCGGAGAAACACACACTGGACGGAAAGCAGAAGCTGACCTGGCGTAACCGCAGCAACGTGGCGGTCGGCAGCATCTACCTGCATCTGTACCTCAACGCCTTCCGCAGCGAGGGCAGCACCTATTTCACCGAGTCGCGCGAGAACGGCTTTGCCTTCCGCTCCGACGTCGCCACCGAAGAAGGTGACTGGGGCTACACCGACCTGAAGAAAGTCGAGCAGAACGGCCAGGAAGTCAGCTGGGAGTTCGTGCATCCGGACGGCGGCCCGGAAACCGACATGACCGTGGTGCGTTTCGACCTGCCCGAGCCGGTCATGCCGGGCGCCAGCACCACGCTGGACATCGACTTCCACGCCCAGCTGCCGCGCGTGGTCGCGCGCACCGGCTATTTCGACAGCTTCCACCTGATCGGCCAGTGGTTCCCGAAGATCGCCGTACTGGAACTGCCGGGCGAACGCGGCGCCACCGAGCCGCGCTGGAATGCGCATGAGTTCCACCTGCACAGCGAGTTCTACGCCGACTTCGGCAGCTTTGACGTGCGCATCACCGTACCGGAAGCCTACACGGTCGGCGCCACCGGCAAGCTGCAGGGCGAGCCCACCGTCGCCGACGGCAAACGCACCTCACGCTACGTGCAGGATGACGTGATTGATTTCGCCTGGACCGCCTTCGACCGCTACGGCGAGCTCAATGGCGAATGGACCTACGAGGGCAGCCCGGATGTCAGCATCCGCGTGCTCTACCCCACCGAGTACGAAGACAACGCCGCGCCAGCGCTGAAGGCCACGCAGGATTCGCTCACCTGGTTCTCCGACACGCTCGGCGCCTATCCATACGAGACGGTCACCGTGGTCATTCCGCCGAACAACGCGGGTGAAGCCGGCGGCATGGAATATCCGACCTTCTTCACCGCCGACAGCGTCGACGACTACGAGCCCGGCACTATCGGCGCCTGGGGGCTGGACTTCGTCACCATCCATGAATTCGGCCACGGCTATTTCATGGGCATCCTGGCGTCGAATGAATTCGAGGAGCCGATGCTGGACGAAGGTCTCAACGAGTACTGGGACCAGCGCATGATGCGCGACCGCGAGCAGGACATTCCGCTGTCGTTCGCGCCGCTGAAGTGGTTCGGCATCAAGCCCAAGCTGCCGGCCTTCGAGATGGAGCGCCTCGGTGCGCGCCTCGCCGATGGCCTGGATGGCATGGGCGAGAACTCCTGGAACCGCTACAGCTCGGGCAGCTACGGCAGCGTCTACAGCCGCACAGCAACCACCATGCGCGATCTCGAGGACCTGCTCGGTCGCGAGAAGATGGAGGAAGCCTTCAAGCTGTACTACGCGCGCTGGAAGTTCCGCCACCCGAGCGTGGCCGACCTGCGCGACGCGCTGATCGACGGCAGCGGCCAGCCGGACATCGTCAACCGTGTGTTCGACTCGCAGGTCTACGGTGTCGAGCGCATCGACGACTCCATCGTCAAGGTCGACAGCATGCGCCAGAGGCCGCTGCTGGGCCTGTTCGAGGATGCCGATGGCAAGGTGACCGAGGTCACAGAGGAAAGCCGCGACAAGACCATGGAAGACGCGCGCAAGGCCTGGAAGGAAGAGAACCCGGACGCCAAGGACGAAGATGCCGGCCCCTATCCGTGGATCAGCCATGTGCTGGTGCGTCGCGATGGCGATCGCCTGCCGGCCAAGCTGAAAGTCGTGTTCGAGGATGATTCCGAGGAAGTCATCGAGTGGGACGACAATGCCCGCTGGAAGCGCTTCACCTTCACCAAGCCGGTGAAGATCCGTTCGGCCCAGCTCGACCCGGACAACATCCGCTACCTGGATCTGAACCGGCTCGACAACAGCCGCACGCGTGACTCCAACCCGAGCGCCGTGCGCCAGTTCGTGGCGGCCACCGCCTCGGCTGCCCAGACCTTCTTTGCCCTGATGGTGAACCTATGAGCCTGTCCCGAAAGAGCGGCGTGCTGTCCGCAACCGGCCACGGCATCCGTGGTGCCTTCAGCTGGCGCCTGATCCTGCTGTGGATCCTGTTCCTCGCCATTCCCACCCTGCTGGTCGCCATTCCGCAATGGCAGCAGCTGATGCCGATGCTCGGCTACTCGGTGGATGCCGACAGCTGGGCTTCGCAGATCAGCGTGCCGGTGATCGGTGACCTGGTGATGGCGATTGGCCGCAACAACGGTAGTCCGCTGCCGAACGGTGGCCTCGGCGCGCTGCTGGCCGTGCTGCTTTCACCATTGCTGACCGGCATGGCGGTGGCACAGATCCGCCACGGGCAGAGCATGGGTTTCCGCGAACTGATCCAGGGCGGCGTCGCCGAGTACGGTCGCCTGTTCCGGCTGCTGCTCGTGTCGATCATCCCGATGGGCATTGCCTTCGGCATCGCCGCGGCCGCAGCCTCAGCCGCCAGCGACTCGGCGGACGAAGCGATCTACGCTGCCGACGCCGATTTCGCCAAGAACCTGGCAATGATCTTCGGCGGCATCGTGCTGGTGCTGGCACACAGCACCGTGGAAGCCGGTCGCGCACAGTTCGCCGTCGATGGCCGCCTGCGCTCTGCCTTCAAGGCCTGGTGGCGCGGCCTGAAGCTGCTGCTGCGCCGTCCCGTCGCCACACTCGGCGTCTACCTGCTGGTCACGATCATCTCGCTGCTGGCGGCGCTGCTGTTCATCACGCTGCGCATCAACGTCTCGGCAGCCGGCACCGGCGGTTTCCTGATCACCATCCTGCTTACCCAACTGATCGTCGCCAGCCTGGCCTGGGGCCGCATTGCCCGTATCGCCGGACTGTCCCGACTGGTCGACGGCAGCCGACGCTGATTGGTGTCGACATCGCACTGCGAAAAAGGCGGCCGATTGTTCTACCCACTTTCCTAGATCCATCACTAAGCCCTAGTTGATCTTCAGGACCCCGCTTTGCGGGGTTCTTTTTTCGCTTGTGTTCTATAGCTGTTTATTCTCTACTACGCTTATCCATCACTTGGCAGCAGCCAAGGGATGGGTTCGGAGGGCGAGCACGCCCGACGAACGATCACAACTTGCGAAGGCGCATTCGTGTGCTTCGATGGTGGGAACGACAGGGGGCGAAGTGATGGGTGTTGTGGTGGAGTCCAGGCGGGACGAGCGCACGCTGGCATGGCTGATTGACCAACTAGGTGAGGGGGCGGTGACTGCCGCCTGCCTTCGACTCGCGGGACAGCGCAGGGCTTACGTTTCCAACATCGCCAAGGTGCTCGGCGTGGTGCCACCCCAGGTGCTCGCGGTCACACCTGCCCCCGAGGCTCGAGATCACATCCGCCGCATCCTTGCCCTGCTAGGTGACAAGACGTGATCGGGTACGTCCGGGTATTCGGGAAACTTGTTCAGGACAACACCGGCGCTGTCTCGCGAATGCCGATCCTGCTGACACCAGAAGGGCCGCTCCTTCCGCTGGTCGAGTACTTCAGGCAATACCTGCGCGTGCGAAGCCCCTCATGGATGGACAGGGTGGCCCAAGCGGTCGAATTGCTCATGCAGTACACGTCGGCCAACCGCTCCGCGTTCGCCGATGCGGAAAGCCTGTTCCAGGGCTTCATGACCGCGATGTACCACGGGACCATTAGCGGCGATGGCCATGATCAAAGCGGCTTGTTCTGGCGGCCGAGGCGAACCCGAAACGCCAACGTACTGATCGGCGCCGTTGCGAACTTCTCGGACTGGCTGGCCAAGAGAGGGCTTGCCCAGTCGGTCAATCCCGTCGACCTGAAGCCGCAGCAACACGAGCGTGTACTGGCCATGGCGGCCTATGAACATCGCCGGTCTCAAGCGTTCCTAGGCCATGTCATGCCGCGAGCCGACGATGCGGCCCCCACCGTCCGGGTGACACCGCTGCGACGCTCTCCGCCGGTACGAAGCGATGACCGCCCACCCAGCTTCCCCCAGGACTATTTCACTCGGCTGATAACCGAGGGCATGGTGCGGCGCGGGTACAAGGGTCACGCGAACATCATCGAGCGCATGAACTCGCGGGATGTGCTGATCACGCTGCTGATGGAAGGCGCAGGCCTGCGCATCAGCGAGCCGTTCCACCTCTGGGTCGATGACGTACAGATCAACCCGGTCGATCCAAGTCAGGCCGTGGTCAACATCTACCACCCGAGCGAGGGCATGGCGCCCCGCGACTGGCGAGACGCCGGTGGTCAGCCTGCCAAGAACCGTGAGGACTACCTGGGCCGTCGATACGCGCGGAGCCCTCGGCATCTGCTTTACGGATCCTCGGAGTGGGCAGGCTGGAAGAATCCTACTCTCGACAATGCCAAGACCCGCTCGATGTCGGTCCACTGGCGCTGCCCGGCCTACGGGCAGCTGTTCCTGGTGTTGTGGCAGCGCTGGCTGCGGGAGCGGGCCTTGCTGGCCCCGAATCATCCATGGGCATTCGTCACCACCAAAAAGGGCCAGCGCGGCCAGGGCAAGCCTGGCTCGGTCTACACCATCGCCAGCTTCGTGGCGGCCCACCGCCGAGCCGTTGAGCGGATCGGGTTGGTGCCGGCTAAGGCCAACGGCACCACGCCCCATGGGCACCGCCATGCGATGGGGCAGTACATGGTCGGGGCGGACATGGCCGCGGCCGCGATCATGAAGATCCTCCACCACGCTTCGCTCGAATCGCAGGCGATCTACACCCGGCCCTCGGCGGAAGAAGCAAACCGGATGTTGCAGGAGGCAGATCGCCGCATGCGCGGCCTGCCCGAGTCCCCTGAACCCGAGCGGCCCAAGCCGAATGCCGGCGAGGAACTCGCGCAACTTTTGCTCGCGGAAGACCGTGCCAAATCTGACCGCAAGCGCCAATCACGGAGACGCAAGTGAGCACCGCCAAGAGCAAGGGCAAGAAGCCGAAGGCCACCAAGGCCACCGCCAAGGCGGCACCCAAGCGCAAAGAGCCGTCGGCCGCACCGAGCGCTCCGAGAGTGCTGACGCCGCCTAATCCCAACGTTCCGCGATCCAGCGCGCCACCAAAGGAGGCGCAGCTCACGGTTGCCCTGACCGGCGACACTGACCCCAGCCTGCCGGATGCCCCGAAGGTGGCCGACGGCCAGGACCTCAGCTTTGCCTGGCTGGTCCGCGACCACGGGGCTCAGTGGGAGGAGTGGCGCAGCCACATCGCGACCTACCTGAACACGGTGGATGTGGCGCTAGGTGTGCGGATCCGGGCACTGCGGTTGTTTTGCCTAAGCTACCTCCTGGCACTCAAGCTCCCGCCGTCGCCCACGTGGTTCGTGGAGCGTCGCACGGCGGTGCCCGAGGTGTTCTCAGCGATCTGCGCGGTAAAGGCCCGCTGGACCTTCCGTGTTAACAACTACATCAGCGACTTTATCGACTGGCTGCTGATCACCCACTACAGCCTGCCCGACGATTACGGTCGCCCGGTGGTGAGCCCCGAGTACCACAACCCCGTCTCCCGGATGAAGCATGGCCGCGGCTCCAATCACAGCGAATCGGTTCGCTCGGCGTTGCCGTATGCCTACCTGACGCGGCTGCACGAGATCCTCGCCCCGGGCGCGCATTTCCGTGACTGGACCTGGGCGCAGCAGGCGCTGGGCATCAAGGTGGATGAGGATGGCAACCTCCAATCTACGGGCGGCCGGATCGCAGACTGGTTCGAGGTAGACCCGTCGCTGATCGATCCAAACGACCCGGACTGCGTGTGGCGGACGCGGAAACTTTTAAGGCGCCTAGACCCCGTGACCAGAAAGGTGATCGCGACCAACCTCACCGTCACCGAGGTCTGGTCCCCTGTGCGCAGCGTGGCACTCCTGACCAAGCTGCACGTTCCGCTGCGCAGCTCGCAGGTGCGCTGGCTGGATTCTGGAGAGGCCGACACCTGGCGCTACCAGACCACCGGGCGGGACGGGCCGGAGCGAGGGCACCCGGCGCCCGGCGAGCCCTGGCCGGTGGACTGGGTACTCAATACCGGACCGCTGGCCGAAGGGGATGAGCGGCATCCCGTCCGGCGCGGCGTATTCCGGCGCATCGAGGACCGGGAGTTCCGGACACTCTCGACGGGGCTATTCATCAACACCAACAAGACTGCCGATGCCGATGTGGACGGCGACGACAAGGGCTACCTCATCCCATGGCAGAAGGACGACCTGCTCTACTGGCTGGAGAAGCTGCGCAACTGGCAGGCGAAGTACAACCCGATTGACGCGCCGGTCGCGTGGTCGACGCTGCAGCAAAAACACTTGGGCGATGTGAAATCCGTAGCTGCCTTGGCCCGCTATGCCGATACCTGCTTCCTGTTTCGCGATGCGGCGGCCAAAGGAGAGGATCGGGCCAAGCCGATCACCCGTTTTTTTATGGAAATCCTCTGGTATCCGCTCCTCAAGGCGCTCCAAGACGAAGAGCGGGCCAACGGCATCACCTATGCCGACGGGCGGCCGATCCAGCTCGTCAAGGATTACCCAGACAACCACTCCTGCCAAAAGTCCACCCTGTTCCCGCTGCACTCCCTGCGCGTCAGCCTGCTGACCTGCCTCGCACTCGATGGTGAGGTGCCCCTCCCGGTGCTTAGCAAGCTGGTCGCCGGCCACGCCCGGCTGATCATGACGATCTACTACCAGAAGGTCACGCCGTACCGGGTCAGTGAGCTGCTGGCCGAGGCGCAGAAGCGGATGCAGGAAGGCTCGCCGGAATCGGTGCGCCGGTTCCTCGCCGAAGAATCATTCCGCACCTTGGCCGAACGGCTGGTGACGCTGGACCAAGCCTCGTTTCGGTCGGCACTGGGCGAGGAACCGGGCGACCGGGTGCCGGCGGGCTGGATGCCTGTGCCGATCGGCTGGTGTCTCGCAGGAGGCAACACCTCGCCGAGCGAGGCCAATGCCAAAGTGCCGGGGTGCTACAACGGTGGCAGCAAACTTTCAGTCAACTACAGCCGCCCCGTCCACGGCGGCATGCGCAACTGCGTTGCATGCCGCTGGCTGGTGACTGGACCGCAGTATCTGGCGGCGCTGTGTGCCCGCGCCAACGAGGTATCCCTGCAACTGTCCGATGCCTCGCAGGTGCTGATCGACCTCGAAGAAACGACCACAGCGCTGCGTCGTGAGGCCTATCAGGCCGAGCGTCGCGGCGAGCTCTGGACGCGCGCCCAGGAGCTCAGCGATCTCGTGGTACGTTATGAGCGGCAGGCCTCTGTGGTCGATAGCCACGGCACCACGCTGGCGTACGCATGGCGGCTGATCCTCCGCTGCCTGCGGGTTGCTGCGGATAGCGATGGCAAGGCGCTGGTGGCAACCGGACAGGCCGCCGATGTGCGGCTTGCCCTGCGCGAGGTCGACTCCCGCATGCTGCAGATCCACCGAGTCTGCATGGATGCCGAGATCCAGCCGGACATTGAGCCGGGTGAGGCCCTGTTTGTGCGCTCGCAGTGGATCGACGCCGCACTGGACCGCGATGGTCACCGCCCCGTCATGTTTAGCCTGACCAAGGACCAACAGCTCAAGATCGGCAACCGTCTCCTGGATGACCTCGGCGAACAGCACAACCCGGACGATCCCGAATTGGGTCGTGAGGAGGTGCTGCTGGCCATCGAGCACGGCGACAGCCTCGCCGAGCTCGGCCTGTTCGGCGCCACGATGGAATCGCTCAACGCGATTGCCGCCGAACCCACCGTCCACGTGGGAAGTCACGTGACTCGACGCAGGGGCGCGCTCGGTTCCCTGTCGGAGGAAGAATGATGGCCACCCCCCATCCGGATCAGGTGCTCGAATCTCTCAAGCAGAAGGCCAAGCGCAGCAACAAGGTGCGCAACCTTGAAGCCATCCATGAGGTCTGTGCCGAGGTCTACGCCGCAGGTGGCGTGGACTACAGCTATGCCCTGATCGGCCGCATGAGCGAGCGTCAGGGCGGCCCCGCTGCCAACACGCTGTACTCCACGGCCAGCGCCGACTACCGAACCCTGGTGGATGCCTGGGAAGCCTATGCGAAGGCGCAGGGACAGAAGCGGCCGGTCAAGGCGCAGCTGGCCACCGATGACGAACTGCTGCAGCGCGTGGACGATCCGAGCATCCGCATGCTGTTGTCCATGGCCATTGCCGAGCGCAACACGCTGCGCAAGCAGCTCAACACACTGCGCTCTCAGGCCAACATCACCGTCGACCTACGTCCACTGCCCGGTGTGGCCAACGTCGATACGAAGCGGAACGAAGTGATCCAGGTGATCACGCCATTGGAGGGCCTGACGTCCATGCAGATCGACAGCCTCCAGCGCGCCATCTCGCCTGCATTCCTCAAGGCCCAAGGCTGGGCAGAGACCGAAGACGGCGAGGTCGTGGTGCACCGCACCGGCGAGGTGTTGTTTGGTCCTGGTTACACCCACGCCGTTCGCGCGTTGGTCACCGCCTCAGGCGCTGCGAGCGAGATGAATCGTGGCCGAAGATCGGATCAGTTAGCCACGGAGTGATGGACCGCCTACGGCCAATTTCGGACGTTCGCAATGTGCGTCATGCGATCCTGACCGTCGCATTGGTTGCTACATCGACCGCATCTCCGGCCAGCGCTGAGGAGGCACTGTTTGCGTAGTGGCTGGAAGCTTCGTAGATTGCCAAACAGCCCCTCCTGAGGTGACGGATGACGAGCCGAGATAAGGCACCAAAGCTCTCCACCGCTCGCAGCTTGGGGCCGTGATCAAGTTAGAACAAATCCGATAGCGGGATCATCGACCCGGGAGTTATCAACCGGGACTACGCCCCATTTTGGGGCCGAATAGAAGTTATGTCGCAGGGGAGATCTGCGCAATGATGATTATCATAAGCAACAACCCGCTTGTAGCCACGCTAGCCGCCGCTGCCATCATCGGACTCTTCGGATGGGCTTGGAGAGCATGGCACGACCGAAAAGACAGCAAAGCTATCTACGACTTTCTCGCTACCTCTAAGTCAGGCACGTCGTATTCATTCCGGAGCACAGAAGCAATATCTTCCCGCACAAAGATTCCTGAAGAGAGGGTAGCCATGTTGTGTAGTCGGCATCCGAATATCCGACGAAACGGGATGGAAAAGCAGTCTTGGGCGCTAGTTGAATGAGGGGGAGGGCATGGATGCAACATTCAAGGACATCCAGCGACCGGAATCCACATAGCTATTGCCCTGCTTGCCCTCAGCACAGCACTTGTGCTTTCGCTCTTGCATATACTTCGCATACTTACATCGCCATGAAACTTCGCGCAGGCCACATTACAATTCACTCCAGCGGACGCGCAAAATGCGCGCGTCCGCTGAATCCAGGCGTTGGATGGCGCAGGAGGCTATGTCGTGGCATTACCTGAGTTAATTCGCATCGTCGCGGTGGTAGGCGCACTGGCGGTGATGCTCGCTGGTCTGTGGCTAGTAGCGGCCCGGCTCAAGGCGAAGAATCAGGGCTTCGGCCCAAACGCCGTAAAAGCTCTTGGCCTCGTCCTACTAGTTCCTGCCCTCATCATTATCCCCGTTGCGCTGCCGCAGTTTCAGTCCGAGACAGTGGCGGCCCTGCTAGGTACCATCGCCGGGTACGTGCTTTCGCAGTCTAGGCCGGAAGAATAGCAAGGGGGGGCGGATGAACTGGCAGCTTTTCGGTGTCGCGGTAGGCATATGGATTCTCTTCGGTGTGCACTTCATCTTCGCCGCACGTATAGGGCGGATGGCAGAAGCAGGCCTCGTTGAAGATGGCGGCCCTGTTCTCATGGCGAGCAAGATCCTTTGCCAGCTCGCTTTGCTCAACCTCATCGTATTCGCTGTCGTCTATGGCATCTACGTTAGCTGGTGGCAAGCTGCGGCAATCCTATTCGGGGGGTATGTTGCGTCTGCCCTTTACGTGTTGCTCACACGCGGCTCTGTGTACGATTCCCTGCTCAATCCCACACATAAGCTGGGCTGGGTCGGTCTGCCTGCGCTTTCGATAGCTCTGTGGGTTCTAGCGTTTTAGTCCGTGCGAGCGCCTGAATCGTCCGGGGTAACGAGGAGGCATCAATGGAGGCATCAGAGATCTCTCGTGAACGAAGAGAGAAGTTGGAAAGGCATGCAGCATTTAGAGAAAACTTGAAACAAGGAAGGATATACGTTCGCTTTAGCGATGAGTGCTTCAGCCTGCTACAGGAATCAATGCCGGC
This sequence comes from Rhodanobacteraceae bacterium, assembly GCA_024233975.1. Taxonomy (GTDB): domain Bacteria; phylum Pseudomonadota; class Gammaproteobacteria; order Xanthomonadales; family Xanthomonadaceae; genus JACKOX01. The sequence goes on along the minus strand of JACKOX010000036.1, from coordinate 13,257 downwards.
ATCTTATAGATTTAGGGTCAAATATGGTCCGTTGATAGTGACCGCTATTGGCCTTGTTGCGCCTGCCATCGCGTCTTTCATGATTGCCTGGTGGGTTTTCATCCCGTGGGTCTTGGTTGCGGGTTGGGCCTTCCATAGATTTGGGTTGTTGGCCGATAGGGATGACTATTGCTTGGCATTCACCTATCAAAACCTTGGTATCTTCATGTTCCTCGAAAAGCATCCCGAAATGATGTCCGTTGAACATGTTGAGGGATTCAACATGCTTCCGCGTCAGAGGTACACAATCTGAAGACATTGCCGGGAGATCGCTGGTCTGGCCATGAAGAAGCTAGCACTCGCAGCCTAACCCCATTTCCGGAGTCCGCTAAAAACGGAGGGATTACCATTCCGTGGTAGTGAATTCGTCGAGTCAAGTTCGATCGGCTGTTGAGATCCGCTATGGTGACCGAGGCGAGGATCAGGCCGGAGTGTTCCGTTGCAGTAGTCGCATAGTGTTGGCGGTCGCTGATGGCGCCGGAGGAACAGGTAGTGGCGCGTTCGCCGCCAACGCGGTAATGGAAGAAGCTCAGGCCTTGGCTAACCAGGAACGAGAATCACCTGCGGCGGCCCTGATGGAATCCGAGCAGGCGATGTACTGTCTCGGCGGACAGGCCGCCTGCATCATCCTCGAGATTGCCAATCACACCATCCAAGGCGCGAGCGTTGGGGATTCCGAATGCTGGTGGCTGGTCGACGGTGGCTTCGTGGACCTCACCGCTGGGCAGACGCACAAGCCACTGCTGGGCGACGGCGCGATGCCAGTGGCCTTCGGGCCCTTTCCAGCAGTGGGCAGGCTGTTGCTCGCCACCGATGGCCTCTTCAACTATGCCGATATCGACCACATGATCGAAATTGCTTCCGGCTCCGACATTGAAGAAGCCGCACGAAGGCTTGCTGACCTGCCCCGCCTTCCCAACGGCGAGTGGCCTGATGATCTGGGTCTAATCCTTGCCGATTTGGAGAGTTCTTGAGTCGCCGGCCAGCTAGATTTGCTGCCATGGTGGATGCCGCTGAGAGTCTGAAATTTCCACACGTCATACCCCCTGATCGCGAAAGGAGAGCAAGATGGCACAAATCGTGAAAGCAAGCTGCGACTGCGGTTTCGAGGGCTCAGCCACCGTCGGCGGAACCATGGCCAGCTTCAAGGAAAGAAGCGGATTCCCATATCAGTGCAAGGATTGCAAGGACCTCGTGACGGTGAACATCGCGAGCGTGGACCGCACGTGCCCGGAATGCGGCGGGGAAAACATCTTGTCCTATCATCGACCACCCCGTGAGGACGCCACCGAAGACGAGATTTCTGACGAGGAGTTCACCCAAGCAAACGACCTCGCTCGAGGCGTGTGGCTCAGGCTATGTTGGAGTGAGAATCCATGTCCCGCTTGTGGGAAGAACACACTGAAATTTCGCAGGGGAATCCGATTCTGCTGATGGCGCTACCATCGCGCTGACGGAAAGGGGGTGGCAGTGTGTTGACGCGCGTTGAAAATTGACCAGCAAATGGCGGTAGTGCGCGTTGAAAATTGACCAGGGTGTTTCCCCTTACCTTGCCGGTGACCAGGCCTGCAGGGAGAAGAGGTGCACACCATGTCGATGTACGCGAAGGTCCGGCGGCTGAGGCTGCGTGAAGGGCTGTCGATCAGCGAGATTGCCCGGCGGACGAGCCTGTCCCGGAACACGATCAAGACCTGGCTCAGGGAGCCGGAACCCCGGACGGCGATGGCCTATCGGCGAGAACCCGGGCCGCGGGTTCTGGACGACTACGCCGCCTGGCTCGAACAGGCCATCAAGACGGATGCTCACCGGCCGCGCAAGGAGCGCCGGACGGCGCGGCGGCTGTATGAACAGTTGCAGGAGCAGGGGTTCACCGGGCACTACTGCCGGGTGACGGAGTACCTGCGGGCCCGGCGTGCCGCTGCCAACGCGGTGACCGCCCGATCGGCCTATGTGCCGCTGCAGTTTGGCTGGGGCGAAGCATTCCAGTTCGACTGGAGCGAGGAAGGGCTGGTGATCGGCGGGATCTGGCGCAAGCTGCAACTGGCGCACATGAAGCTGTGCGCGAGCCGGGCGTTCTGGATGGTGGCCTACCCGAGCCAGGGCCACGAGATGCTGTTCGATGCCCACCTGCGCTGCCTGACGGGACTGGGTGGCGTGCCACGCCGCGGCATCTACGACAACATGAAGACCGCCGTCGACAAGGTGCCGCGGGCCGGCAAGCCGCGCCGGGTCAACCAGCGCTTCGCGGCGATGGCCACGCACTACCTGTTCGAACCGGACTTCTGCAACGTGGCGTCGGGCTGGGAGAAGGGCCGGGTCGAGAAAGGCGTGCTCGATACGCGCCGACGCATCTGGCAGCGGGCACAGGAGCAGCACTGGGGCAGCTTTGCAGAACTGAACGTGTGGCTGGCCACGCAGTGCACCGAGGCCTGGCTGGCCCCGCACCCGGAATGCCGGGACATGAGCATTGCCGAGGCGCGGGCACTGGAACTGCCGGAGCTGATGCCGGTGCCGGCGGCGTTCGATGGCTATGTCGAGGCCGAAGCCCGGGTATCAAGCACCTGCCTGGTGACGGTGGCTCGCAACCGCTACTCGGTGCCCTGTGCACTGGCCGGACAGCGGGTGGTCGTTCACCTGTACCCGGAACGCGTGACCGTGGTGTCGGAGCGGCAGGTGGTGGCCGAGCACGCCCGGGTCATCGACCGGGACCGGGTGGTCTACGACTGGCGACATTACGTGCCGCTGATCGAGCGCAAGCCCGGGGCCTTGCGCAACGGCGCCCCCTTCGCCGACCTGCCGGCGCCACTGCAGCAACTGAGTCGGCACCTGCTGCGCCGCGCCGGTGGTGACCGGGTGATGGCTCAGGTACTCGCGGCGGTGCCGCGCTTCGGTCTGGAAGCCGTGCTGGTCGCCGTGGAGCTGGCGCTGGAGTCGGGCCGTCCCAGTGCCGAACACGTCCTGAACCTGCTGGCGCGACTGCACGAGGGACCACCGCCGGACCGGGTCGAGACTGCCCTGACCGTCGCCACCGCACCGTTGGCCGATACCGCCCGCTACGACCACCTTCGCCCGGTGGTGACCCATGACTGAGCTGATGACGGCCTTCAAGGCCTTGCGCCTGCACGGCATGGCCAGTGGCTATGCGGAACTGGTCGACAATGGCGGCGCGGACGTGGCGTCCGCCGAGTGGGTGATCCGCCACCTGCTGCAGGCCGAGCAGACTGATCGGGCATTGCGTTCGGTGCGCTACCAGATGCGGGCCGCCCGGTTCCCGCTGCACCGGGACCTGGCCGGGTTCGAGTTCGACCAGTCCAAGGTGGATCGGCGCCAGATCGAGGCCTTCGCCACCCTGTCGTTCACCGAGCGGGCCGAGAACCTCGTGCTGATCGGTGGCACCGGTACCGGCAAGACCCATCTGGCCACGGCGCTGGGCGTGGAGGCGGTGGATCGACACGGCAAGCGCGTGCGCTTCTTCAGCACCATCGAACTGGTCAACAGCCTGGAGCAGGAAAAGGCAGCGGGAAAGGCCGGCCGGCTGGCCAACCAGTTGCTGGGCCTGGATCTGGTGATCCTGGACGAACTGGGCTACCTGCCGTTCAGTCAGGCCGGCGGCGCGCTGCTGTTCCACCTGCTGTCAAAGCTGTACGAACACACCAGCGTGATCATCACCACCAACCTGGTGTTCGCCGAATGGGCCAACGTCTTCATCGACGCCAAGATGACCACGGCCCTGCTGGACCGACTGACGCACCATTGCCACATCATCGAGACCGGCAACGACTCCTATCGCTTCCGGCACAGCAGCCAGACCGCGAAGACCCGGATCCGGGCCAGGGAGCAGGCCCGTGTCCAGCAGGCAAAGGAGGATGCCGAACCGGCCACCGAAAGCGACGACTGAGGCTACACTGAGACCCACCCCGGGGCTGGAATCCCCCGGTCTATGCCCTGGTCAATTTTCAACGCGCAGGGCTGGTCAATTTTGGGCGCGCATCAACAGCCAGACCGCCCGCGGGATGTGACAGGTTCAGCCATGCCGCCACCCGGCCCTGCACGATCAAGACACCGTTATCAGCTTCAGTATCCGCTCGGCGGGCCTGTATTCAAGGACGACCACCATGCGCTCCGGTGGCCCGTCCTGCCGCGGGAACTCGAGCATGATGTTGAACTTGCTGAGCTGGTGCGTGTCTTCGTCGACCCATTCCATGTTGTAAAGATAGCTCATTCGCAGCTTCTCGCGGATCGCGGCCTCAAGCTCGGCTTTGGTCAGGCCGTCGAGGCCAGCCCTCCTGAGCTTTCCCAGCTTGGCGGTCTTGAGGTACTTGTCGAATTTGTCGTTGCCGATGGCGACCGTGAATTCGGTGAGCGGGGCGACCTCCTCTGACATCGACCTCAGCGCGATCTCCAAGTCGTCGTCCGATTCCTGCAGAAACATCTGCTCGGGTTTGTAGGACAAGAAGGTGCTGAAGTACATCGACTGGAGGCTTTTCAGCCGAAGCCCAAGCGCAGTGTAGTCGTGGAGATGCAGGTTGTGGTTCTCGCTGTTCGGGCGATCATCCTCGTGCCCAAGGATCACCGTGCCGCCCTGCTTAATCGTCAGGTTGACCAGATGCATCGAGATGAAGGTCTTGGCTAGGCTTGCATATGTACAGGGGACGTAGCCGAGATAGGCCTTGTTCGCCCGAAGCGTGCCGTCGATGGCAGCGATGCTCCCTGCCGAGAGGTTATTGACGTATAGGACGAAGCAGAAGCACGGATGCGTGAAATCGAGGTCCTTGGCGACCACCGCCGAACTGGCCAGCAGCGGGCGCGAAATATCTTCCCGATCGTCGATCAGCTCGCCACCGAGGATGCTGTGGGTGGTCCTAGGGTCGAGCGCTTTGAAAAGAGCATCGGCACATTCCACACCCGGCACGAACGTGTTGTCGCACCGGTGCTCGTCGAACAGAAACGCTGCCTCGTGCTTGGTCGGCTGCGGGGTCAGCGCGCTTCGCAGGGAGGCGTAGTCGATGTGCTTCGTGCGAAGGGTGTCTAGCAGATCGCGGTGGAAGTGCTGGATTACCCGAAAAGTCTGCGCATCGGTCCAGGCGAAGTGCTCGCGGAGTGTAGGGAGCATCACGTTACCGCGCGAGTTGAGTGTATGGATGCCGGCCATGTCCGGAGAAAACACCAGCCGCCCTGGACCGTCAAGTCACGCTCAGGGCCTGGCCTGGCCTGGCAGGGCAGGCTCGAGGTGGCTGACCCGATTTTCGACGATCGTGCTGTGAGCCCTGACTCAGCCGCGAACCACCAGGGGTTCACCGTTTTCATCAAGATGGACCGCAAGGCAGGCGACGCGCGCCCGATGGACCTCGGGCACCGCTTCCGCCCAGGTCTTCGACGAATCGATATTGATGAAAACGCCAATCGGATAGTTCAGGGCGTCTATCATCGCAACTAGGTTCGTGAAAGCGTCGGCGGCGGTGCCGGAAGTGGCACGTCGCTTTAGTTCCATCACAGCATGGTTGCCCTCATCCCGACCACGGTGCCGAGCAGGATCGAACGGCTCGTGGAGAATGATGTCCGGACGGATCCGCAGACCATGTTCTTCCAACCTCTTCTGGTACTCCTCCCGAAGCAACGCGCCTTGCGGCAGCGCGATTTTTCCCATTCGCATGCGCAGTTGCGCGTAGAACTCGCCTTGGAACCCTCGCTCGTCCTCGTAGTAGTGCGGATCCGTGACGCTAGTCAGCGCCCCGGTGATGACGGTCAATAGCTCTTTGCTGTCCATACGAGGAACTCTAGACACCCTGTACCACGCCAACAAGCGGCAAGGAGTCTTGGCCTAGGCTCTCCACGCGTCAGTTCGCGGATGTCTGCTACGGGTCGGGTAGCGCCTGCTGGCCAGAACCAGTCATCCCCGGCGACCGAAAGAACGCGGGGGGGGGGGGATGAACCCGTAGTTCCAAGCCCTTTTGCAACCGTCCTTGATTTCGGGGTAGAACCCCTCGGGGAATCGTAGCGGCGGAGCTTGCGGTGCCCAGCCCATCAGCTGCTGGAGGCAGAACGCGATGCGCCTGGATAGATCCGTGGTAGACCGACTTGTCCTCGCGAGACATCTCTACGGTGCAGCCAAGCTGGGACTGGAAAGCGGAAGCGTGGCTGGCCTGCACACCTGTGCAAACGTGTTGCAGGACGCCGTGGAGGTCTTTCTCGTGGCGCTCGCGGATGTCGTGGGCGCCTCAATTGGCACCAGAACTGAGTTCGACAAGTACTTCGTTGAGGTTGAGAAGAAGCTCAGCGGGGACTCGCTTCCACACAAGGTGAAGCTCAATCGGCTCAATCATGTTCGCGTGGCCTCAAAGCACCAGGGCATTAAGCCCCAGATCGACGAGTTGGAGTCAATATTGCCAGCAGTAACCGACTTCTTCGATCAGGTCTGTCAGGAGAGGATGGAGTGTAATTTCTGGACCGTCACGGCGGCAGATCTGTTGCGCGACGGCGAGTCGAAAGCACTGCTACTAGCTGCCATTGCGGCATTTGACCGGGGTGATTTGCGAGAGGCGCTCATCGGGTGCCGCCGAGCAATCTACCTGGAGATTGAGCAAGACTATGACATTTCTCAATTTCGCCACGATGCTCCATCGGAGACAGGGCTTCTGGCGCTTTTCGGCCGATATTCCAATGCCCCTTTGTGGGCTCAGTCTGCGGATTACATTGATCGATACGTGAAGGACGCTTCAGACCTCATCGTTCACGACACAAGCCACCTTGCACAGCGCCTGCTTGGCAATGGCGTCGATCCAACTATGTTCTGGAATGTCATGAGGCTGACTCCGAAGATGTGGAGGACACGGGATACAAAAGAGTGGCGAACGCAAACATCTTCCTCAAAATTGACCGACTCTAACGTATCTCGGAATTGCCGGTACGTTGTTAGTTCGACGACAGATATCCTGCTTGCAATCCATTCCCAATCTAACGCTCAGCTCACACCCGGTCACGAGGGGCTGAGCGGATATCCGATACGTAGTGGAGTCAGGGTCTATGAGAAGGCAGATCGTGCATCAACGGTGGTTGGCGTTTTGGACGAAGAACACGAGCTCGACATCCAGTACGACATCGAATCGATAGACGGGCAAACCATGTTCTGGAGAATAGTGGCGGTCAGCGCGGGATACTTGTCCGGCTACGTCATTCGCGACGAGATCAGGCTTGAGAACGAGGAATGAAGAACGCAATCGTGTGGGCGCGAAACGACGGTACCGCTTACCCGCTTCGCCAGGACCAGATCAGGATCGGGCAATCCCAAAGGCCTGGACGAGTCGCCTGGCTTCGACCAAGAACAAGAGAAGGTCTTCGTTCGTGATCAGCTCAAGATTCGAATGAGCGATTAGAACGCGAGGGAAGTAAAGCCTAGCAAAGCATTCGATGACGAACTCGCGGCGTTTGAAGACGCCTTGAAACACCTCGCGCCAATTGTCCTTTCGAACAATGATCTTCTCGTAGTCCGTGAAGTCGGCAGCATCAATAGGCCGTCGATACGGTTTCCCGTTTTCCGAAGCGCGCTGGGTCTTTTCCTGCCAAGCCGCACCCACGTCGCTGGGAAGTTGGCGAAGATGCCAATCGTCGCCATGCAGCCGCTGCATATGGGTGTCGATGAAAGCCCGAATGCGCCCCTCCAGATGCCGAAGCATTTTTGAGGCGACGTCATTGCGCGCCTCTATTGCACCTGACGCATCCAGCACGGCCATGAGGCGAGCGGAAGCCATCGCATCATCGAAGGCCGCCACGGGGAAGTCAGTAAGGTCTAGATCAAGGCCTCTATCAACGTAGCGAGTGACGCGGGCCTCTACGTTTGCGGGCTCAGGGTCAGCGCCCCCGGGCAACTCTTCCCCGGTGGCAGCATCGGTTTCGACGCCATCGACGGGAGATTGATCACCGTCCCGCCAATCGCCAAGATCATCCCGCAGTGCATCGGTCAGGTCATCATCGAACGGATGAATGGTCGAAAGTGATCGCCCGATGCCGTGAAGTCGTACCATCGACGATACAGAACGCTCCTCGGCATCCAGGAATGCCCACGGGTGTTTGAGCGCCGTTGCGACTTCGGCGCCGACGCGCGCCATATCGGCCATGACGACACGATCAATGACGTCAACCGGCTCAACGACAGCCAGACGCTCCATGCGCCGCGCGAGATCGGAGTCAGCCAGCATCCGAAATTGATCGGCGTACAGGGAGACGATGGCAAAGTCTTTCCGGTACTTCTCGACGACCGCTTTGACGACGTCGGTAGCAAATTGAAGTTTTGGATCCAGGAAGGCCGGTTGTGCGTAGCGTCTTGCCGCGTCAGCCACCTGTTCAGCGATCGAGCTGGACCTAGTCAGGAATGCGTGATTCGCTTCGGCAGCCTTCGCCGCTTCGAGGACAAAAGCGAGGGATGGCGACAAGGCCTGGCGCCGCATCTTTGCTTCCTCGCGACGAATCGCATCGGCAACGCTCATCGAGCGCCGCAACGCATTCGTCTCATCATCCTTTTCCATGCTGCTACCGTTTTGCTCGTTTGGACACGCCGGCACGGGTCAACACGTCCGGGGCCTGAATGGTCGCAAGCATAACTCGGCAGCTAGCGCGACCCGCAGCCGAAGGCGAGGACACGGGCTGCCGCGCGCCCCTTGACCGTACAAGCATGTCCGAAAGGGGCTCTTGATCTGCCCTCAGTCAGTCAACTGACCGGGAGAGTTCGCCGGCGACGCGCTCGATGCACGAACGCCGGCGGCGATCCGAGGCGCGAGGGCTATTGGATCACAAGAGCGGCGCGAGGATCGTTTGTGCCTCTGGCGGCGCCACGACGTTCACGGTAGCTGTGTCAGTCGCGCCTTAGCTTCGCGGCTTTCGAGCATCCGAAGGAAATCGGGCCGAGCGTCATTTTGAACGTGCGGGCCTGCTCTGAACCATTGGTGGTCGCGAACTTGTAGGTCATCGGTTTGGTCTCGGAGCCCTCGGGCGCGGTGAGGTTCAGGCAAAGCGGTTTGGAGGCCGTGGTACGTCCACGATCTTGTAGACGGCGAACGGCCGTTCTGGGTCGGGTCGCGCCTGCCGGCCAAGAGCGATCGATGGGTGCTTATCAAAGGATTAGCAAATCAACGATCAGCTACGGTCGGCCCGATTACATCCCGAACCGAGATCGTTGATGTTGGCATGGCAGTTGGGTCGACAACGCGTTGTGAGCTCTTCGCAAAAGGCTCTGTCAAGACCGTCTGCTGCAGCGCTCCGCAAGCGGAGCGCTGCATTCGGCTCGCGTCATCCTCGGAACCTTGTGATCGTCAAGGAACCGGCCAGCACAACCAGGAGCCCCATCAGCAGTAGCGCCCAAGGATTCGTCGCCGGGATAAGCTCCGGACTGGCGATGGCGGGCACGCCGACCAGCAGCGTGTACGTCTGGCTGACACTGCTTGCGGGAACCGCGTTGTCGCTCAGGCTGACCGTGAAGCTGTAGGTGCCGTTCTGCGTGGGCGTTCCACTCAAGGTGCCGTCGGCTGCCAAGCTCAGGCCCGGCGGCAATGCGCCGCCACTGACGACAAACTGGTAGGGCGGCACGCCGCCTCCCGGCTGCAGGTTCTGCAGGTAGGCCGCGCCCACCGATCCTCCCGGCAGCGAGCCCGGGCCCAGCGTCAGCGGTAGCGCGGCAACCACGATGTTGTAGGCCGCCGTGCCGGTGAGTCCGTTGGCGTCGGCTGCCTCCACGCTGAACGCAAAGCTGCCGTTGGCCGTGGGGCTGCCGCCAATCGCCCCGGCTGTCGAAAGGGTCAGACCCGGCGGCAGGCTGCCGGTAGCCACGGTGAAGGCATATGGGCCGATGCCGCCGCTGGCACTCAGGTTCTGCGCATAGGGCACGCCCACCGTGCCACCGCCCAGCGTTGCCGGGCTCAGGCTGATCACCGGAGCCGCCACGGTGACCGTGTAGTTCTCGCTTACCGTGAACGGAATGCCCTTCGCCAGGAGCGCGCCGCCGGTAGTGCCGGTGTCGGTGGCGGTTACGGTGATCGGGAAGCTGCCAACCTGGGTCGGCGTGCCGGACAAGGTGTCTCCGGCGAGGCTCAGGCCGGTCGGCAGCGTCCCCGAGGTCAGTGCATAGGTGAAGGGCCCGACGCCACCGCTGACGCTGAACACCTGCCCGAATGCCGAGTTGTATGCCGCATTCAGCGTTCCTGCTGGTGGCGACAGCACCAGCCCCGGCGGGTCGATGGTAAGGCTGTGGCTGCTGCTGCCAGGCTGGCTGTTGGCATCGCTGATGCTGACGTCAAAGCTGAAGGTGCCGGCAGACGTCGGTGTGCCGCTCAGGCTGCCGTCGCTGTTCAGCGTCAAGCCTACCGGGAGACTGCCACCGGACGGCGTGAAGCTGTATGGCCCCTCACCGCCACTGGCTACCAGCGCAGCGCTGTAGGCCACCCCGACCGTGCCATTCGCCAGCGTGGCCGGGGTTGCGCTGATGGTCGGCGCGGCCACGTCGAAGGTATAGCTCTGACCAACGCTGAACGGAGAGCCGGTGCCACTGGCGCCGGTATCGGTCGCAGTGATCAGCACCACGTAATTGCCTGGCGCAGTCGGTGTGCCGGACACGGTATCGCCAGTCAGGGTCAGCCCGGTCGGCAGGGTGCCGGTGACTGCATAGGTGTACGGCCCGATGCCGCCGCCTGCAACAAAGCTCTGCGTGTACGGCGAGGCATAGACCGGGTTGAAGGTGGTCGGCGCGGGGTTCAGGGTCAGCGACGGGGCCGCCACGTTCAGCACAAATGCCTGTCCGATGGTGTACGGACCATTGCCAGTGCTGGAGTCGGTAGCGGAGACATTTAGGTTGAACGACCCGGCCTGCGCCGGCGTGCCGGAGATCGTCACCGTGGTGGCGGTATTGGCGGTGACCGATACCCCGGTCGGCAGGTTGGTCACCTGGTAGCCGGACCACGGCTGGGCGCCGCCGTTGAAGGTGAAAGTCTCGCTGTAGGCGATGGCCACCGTGCCGCTCAGGCTGCCACCGTTGCTGATCGAAATCACCGCATCCTGCACCGTCACGCTGACCGTGGCCGGCGCCGAGGTGCCGCCGCTGTTGGTCGCGGTGTAGGTAAAGCCGTCCGCGCCCGCATAGCCGGTGGTCGGCTGGTAGGTGATCGTGTTCGGTCCGGTTACCAGCGCCGTGCCGTGCAGCGGTGGGGTGCCAATCGACAGCGAGGTTGGCGTGCCGCCGCCCAGCGTCAGTGGCACACCGGTGGCCGGCGCGTTGTAGGCCACGGACAGTGTCGAGTCGGTGGCCGTCGGCGGCACGTCGATCACGGTGATGCTGTAGCTCTGCGTCGCCGTATACGGTCCGGTACCGGTGCTGCTGTCGGTGGCGGTGATGTCGAAGTTGAAGGTGCCCAATGCGCCCGGGGTGCCGGTGATCGCGCCGCTCGCACTGTTGAGCGTCAGCCCACCCGGAAGTGCACCGGCCGTGACCGCATACGCATACGGTGCGGTGCCGCCCGAGGCCGGCGATATTGACGCCGAGTAGGCAGCGCCCAGGGTACCTCCCGCCAGCGCGACAGGCGGCAGCACGATCGTCGCCGGTGCGACGGTCAGTGTGTATGCCTGGCTACCGGAGAACGGTCCCGGGAATGGGCTGCTATCGGTGGCGGTGACCGTGAAGCTGAAGCTGCCCCCGGCCGTCGGCGTGCCCGTCAGGGCACCGCCTGGCGACAGGCTGAGGCCCGCCGGCAAGGCGCCGGCGCTGACCGTGAAGGCATAGGGATCCACCCCCCCGCTGGCGGTGATGGTCTGGCTGTAGGCCACAGCCACGGTTCCATTCGGCAAGCTGCCCGGTGAAACCGTGATCGGCACGTCGTCGTTGGTGATGCTGCCGACGCCCTGGTTGTCGGCAATGGTGGCATTGGCGCCGCCGCTGAGGTTGACGAAGAAGGTTTCGTTGGCCTCGGGCACGGTTTCGCCGATGACCGGCACGCTGACCGTCTGTACGGTCTGGCCCGGGGTGAAGGTCAGGGCTCCGCTGGCACTGCTGTAGTCGGCCGGCTGGGTCGCGGTGCCATCAGCGGTCGCGTAGTTCACCGACACGGTCTGGCCGCTGGCGGCACTGAGGCCTACCGTGAACACGGCGTTGACCGTGCCGGCGTTGCCCTCCACCACCGTGACGTCATTGATGCCCAGCGACGGCAGCGGGTCGTCGTTGACGATGGTGCCCACGCCCTGGCCATCGACGACGACGGCATTGACCACGTTGGTGACGTTGCTGAAGAAGGTTTCGCTCGGCTCGTTGAGCGCGTCGCCGTTCACCTGCACGGTGAAGGTGTAGGTGCTGCTGCCAGCCGGGATGGTCTGGCCGGCGAGGCTGTTGGCGACGTAGTCCACGCCCGCGGTGGCCGTGCCGTTGGCGCTGGCGATGTCGAACGTGACGCCGCCCGGGCCGGCCGGCGCCGACAGGCTCACCGTGAAGGTGAAGTTGGTGACGCCGGCATTGCCTTCGCTGGCGGTGACGTCGTTGATCGTCAGGTTCGGCAGGTCGTCGTTGAGGATCGTGCCGGTGGCATTGTTCGGCGCGCCGACCGTGTAGCCGGTGCCGGCGGTGAGCATCAGCGAAACGGTCTCGTTGGCCTCAATGGTCGCGTCGACGGTTGGGTTCACGGTGATCGTGCCGGTGGTGTTGCCCGTCGGGATGAGCAGCGGCGAGGCGGTGGCGGCGTAATCGCCGCCGTTGGTGGCGGTTCCCCCGATCGTGTAGTTGACCGAGATCGGGTTGAAGGCCGCCTGGTTGAGCGTGACCGTGTAGACCAGATTGGTCGCGCCGTCCTCGGCCACCGACGCCGGTGAGACCGAGATCGTCGCCGACGGCACGTCGTCGTTGAGGATGGTGCCGGTGGCGCTGATCGGCGCCCCCAGCGTGTAGCCGCTACCCGCCGTCAGGGTCAGGATGACGGTCTCGTCCGGCTCCACCGTGGCATCAACGCCGGGATTGATCGTCACAGTGGCGGTCGTGGCGTTGGCCGGGATGGTCACGCTTGCCACGTTTCCGGTGTAGTCCACGCCGGCTGTCGCGGTTCCGCTGGTGGCGATGTTCACCGTGGTGGAAGAAGGCAGATTCAGACTGCGGGTCACCGTATAGACAAGATTGGTCGCACCGTCCTCGCTGACGCTCGCTGGCGACACGCCAATGGTGACGGACGGCGTGGCGGCTGCGGTCTGGAACATGCG
>JACKOX010000035.1 GCA_024233975.1 Rhodanobacteraceae bacterium | reverse complement strand
TCGATGCCGCTACTTGCAACACCATCGATTCGCCGGGGATTTCTATCCACCCGTCAATCAAAACCTTTCCCTCGACAACATCCTCTTCAGCTTCAACTGCTTCTGACACACCAACACTCAAGGGGTGAGGAGTCCCCAGAATTTTCTTGGCTGCATATACAAATTGGATACGGTCCAACCCTCCGTTTCGGTCGAGTGTGAACTCAAATACTGGACCGGCGAATAGGTAGGCAGTGCCAGCGATCTCGATTTCAACCGTGAGCCAAGTGAACGACACTCCCTTGTCTTTGGGAATCAGCAAGCTTGTCCAATCGACCGGAGGATTGGGCAATCTCTCATTGAACTTCAACCCGAGACGCCAACAAAAAAACGTGAGCACTCCGAAGTACGAAAGGATTCGGAGAGAGTATCGCTGAAAGCTATCTGCGAATGAGTTGATCGTCGCGACGCTAGAATCACCCGCTAGCAACGAAAAGAAAAGTCGCAAGTCCGGCGCTGGCAGCATCAGCAGACGGCAGAACGCATCTACCGCAAAGAACCAAAGTATGTTGGCGACGCAAGCAACAACGACCGCAATCGCAACACCAATCGAGAAGTGTTGCTCGATAACGGTTTCTGGAGTTGAAGTATTCGTCAGCTTCGTCAAGCCGAGGACAAACATTGCTCCAGGTAGGAACAATAGCAGCGCAACCACCACGGACAAGCTGATGGCCACAGGAGCTAGATGCTGTTACTTGGAGTGAGCAGCTTCAGTCCTGAACATCAACCTGCCAACTCGGAATCGCTTAGCGGTTGAATTCTCACACTTGGTTTCGCGGGATGACAGCACACTCCGCGCCACCATCCTCGAAGAGGCATTGGTCGCAAAGACCTTGGCAGCCTCTTCAGAGAATCGAGCCTTAGCAGCTACTTTCTTGGCCATGGATCCCTCCAAACCGGTACTAGGTGCGCTGTGCACCATGTAACTTTGCACTTTTCTAACAATCTTCGCAATTCGCGAATTTGTGGCTGTATGTCCAGATCTTGCGAATTAGTCGAGAACCACACAAAACTCAGACAACAGAGGTTTCGACAAATTCCCCAAAACCTCCCCAAGAAACGACAAAGGCCCGCCGAAGCGAGCCTAAGTCGTTGTTTTCAATGGCGTCCCCACGGGGATTCGAACCCCGGTCGCCACCGTGAAAGGGTGGTGTCCTAGGCCTCTAGACGATGGGGACGCTGATTGAAACTTTTCTGATTTTTGGTGGAGCCAGCCGGGATCGAACCGGCGACCTCTACAATGCCATTGTAGCGCTCTCCCAGCTGAGCTATGGCCCCACTGCTGGAAGGCGCGGAAGGTTACGCGCGCTTGTTCCCCTCGTCAAGCCTTTTCATCAACAAAACGAAAACAACCGCCAATATGGTCAACCGGCCAGCGCGGCTTCGGCATCGATATCCGTGCCGCCCGACGACAACTCCGCCAGCTCCGGCGCTTCCACGAGGGTGAAGCGCGAGTGCCCCTGCTCGGCCAGGTATTCCAGCCATTTGCCGAGAAACGCGTTCATGCGGAGCCGGTAGCCCACCAGCACCGGCAGTCGTGGGTTCAGCCCCAGCACGTCCTGCCAGCGTCGCCCGATGTAGCAATGCGTGGCTTCCACCTGCTCGGCGTCGTGATAGCAGCGCAGGTGTGCCGACGGATCGGGCATGCCGGTACGCGGGTCGCGGATCAGGTAGCTGAGTCGCAGCTCCTGCGTGTAGGGATGACTGGCCAGAACCTCCAGATGAAGATCCAGCCCGTCGCCGATGTTGGAACGGTAGTGGCCGACGTCGAGATCGCGCGGCGCGAACATACGCGCCAGCCGCTGATGGTTTTCCGCATACAGGCCCATCAGGTAGCGGAAGCGACTCAGCGTCGGCAGGGATTTCGATTGGTCTAGGACTTCGGACATGACCCGACTATAAGCCAGCCGGACGAATCCGCGTAGGCATGGCGGAATGCTGCGTCAGAACATATGCTTGTTGATCCCGAGTGCCGACAGCACCTTGCTGGCGATTTCCTCGATCGAGGTATGCGTGGTGCTCAGCGACGAGATCCCTTCCATCTGGAACAGCGCCTCGGCAGCCGCCACTTCGCGGCGGCAGCGCGCCAGGTCGGCGTAGCGACTGTTCGGCCGCCTCGCCTGTCGCACCTGCTGCAGGCGCACCGGATCAATGGTGAGCCCGAACAGCTTGTGGCGATGCGGTTTCAGGCGTGCTGGCAGGCGGTCGCTTTCCAGGTCATCGTCGGTCAGCGGATAGTTCGCCGCCTTCACGCCAAAATGCAGCGCCAGATACAGGCATGTCGGCGTCTTTCCGGAACGAGATACGCCCACCAGGATCAGGTCGGCATCGTTGTAGTCGAGATCGATGCCGTCGTCATGCGAAAGCGCGTAATTGGTGGCATCAATGCGCGACTCGTAGGCATCAAAGTCCACCAGGCCATGCGCCTTGCCGACCTGCGGCTTGCGCTGGCTGCAGAGTTCGGCTTCCAGCGGCCCCATGAACGGCGCGAACACGTCCAGCATCAGCGCGCCACTCGCAGCCAGCATCGCGGAAATGTCGGCGTCCACCACCGTGTTCACCACGATCGGCCGCAGATTGCAGCGCACGCCCTCCAGACGGATGCGCTCCGCCGCCCGCTCGGCCTTCTCCGCACTGTCCACGAAGGGAATGCGCTGCGTGTCGAAACGTACGTCGCCAAACTGCGTCAGCAGGCTGTGGCCGATGGTCTCGGCGGTGATGCCGGTGCCGTCGGAGACGAAGAACACCGGGCGGGGCATCAGGTCGGTCAAGGGATAGTCCTGCGGACAAGCCGCGCTACTTAATGGTGACGAGCGAGTCTAGCAGGCGGGGGATATTCGATATTGCGACGCACAAACTTGTCCCGGACAGGGCCGAAACGGCAAAATAGGCGGCTGCCGCGCGGTGATTCTGCAGTATCGCCCCGCCCGGCGCCCTGCCCCAATCCGAACTGGAGATCGCCCGTGAGCGTCCACGTCCGCTGGCTGCAAGATTTGCGCCTTTCCGACCTCGCCGAAGTCGGCGGCAAGAACGCTTCCCTCGGTGAAATGATCGGGAACCTCGACGGGCTGGGTGTATCCGTCCCGGGCGGCTTCGCCACCACGGCACAGGCTTTCCGCGACTTCATCGACGAGAACAAGCTCACCGAGCGCATCCGCCAGCGCCTGGCCTCTTTCGATGTCGAGGACGTGAATGCGCTGACCGCAGCTGGCCGGGAAATCCGCGACTGGGTGATCACCGCGCCACTGCCAGCCGCGCTGGAAAAGGACGTGCGCGACGCCTACACCAAGCTCTGTGCCGATGCCGGCGCCGAGAACCTGTCGGTGGCCGTGCGTTCCTCGGCCACTGCCGAAGACCTGCCCGACGCCAGCTTCGCCGGTCAGCAGGAAACCTATCTCAACGTCAGCGGTATCGAGGCCGTGCTGACCAAGGTCCGCGAGGTGTTCGCCTCGCTGTACAACGACCGCGCTATTGCCTACCGCGTGCACCACGGCTTCAAGCACGAGGACGTGTTCCTGTCCGCCGGCGTGCAGCTGATGGTGCGTTCGGACATCGGAGCGTCGGGCGTGCTGTTCACGCTGGACACCGAATCCGGCTTCCGTGACGTGGTGTTCATCACCGGCAGTTATGGCCTCGGCGAGATGGTCGTCCAGGGCGCTGTGAACCCGGACGAGTTCTACGTGCACAAGCCCACGTTGCGGGCCGGCCGTCCGGCCGTGCTGCGCCGGCAGATCGGCGCCAAGCAGCTGAAGATGATCTATTCCGACCAGCCGGGTGAGCTGGTGAAGACGGTGGACACCAGCGCCGAAGAGCGCGGCCGTTTCTGCATTACCGATGCCGAAATCGAGGAGCTGGCGCGCCAGTCGCTGACCATCGAGAAGCACTACGACCGTCCGATGGACATCGAATGGGCCAAGGACGGCAACACCGGCAAGCTCTACATCGTGCAGGCGCGCCCGGAGACGGTGAAGTCGCGCGACCACGTCAACAAGCTGGAACGCTACAGCCTGTCGAAGCGCGGCGAGCTGGTCGCCGAAGGCCGCGCCATCGGCCACAAGATCGGCGCTGGTCGCGCCCGCGTGGTGAAGTCGTTGGACGACATGAACCGCGTCGAGGCCGGCGACGTGCTGGTCACCGACATGACTGATCCGGACTGGGAGCCGGTGATGAAGCGCAGTGCCGCCATCGTCACCAATCGCGGCGGACGTACCTGCCACGCGGCGATCATCGCCCGCGAGCTGGGCATTCCGGCCGTGGTGGGCTGCGGCGACGCCACGCAGAAGATCAAGGACGGCGATCTGGTCACCGTCAGCTGCGCGGAAGGCGATACCGGCTACATCTACGCCGGCGAGCTGCCGTTCGAGGTCAAGGAAACCGATCTCGGCAACCTGCCGCCGCCGCCGCTCAAGATCATGATGAATGTGGGCAATCCGGAGCGCGCCTTCGACTTCGCCATGCTGCCGCACCAGGGCATTGGCCTGGCCCGTCTTGAATTCATCATTGCCCGCCAGATCGGCGTGCATCCGCGTGCCCTGCTGGAATACGACCAGCAGAGCCCGGACATCAAGGCCGAGATCGACCGCCGCATGGCCGGCTACAGCGATCCGGTCAGCTTCTACGTCGATCGTCTGGCCGAAGGCATCGCCACGCTGTCAGCCGCCTTCGCACCGGAAGTGGTGATCGTGCGCCTGTCAGATTTCAAGTCCAACGAATATGCCAATCTGGTCGGTGGCCGCGCTTACGAGCCGCACGAAGAGAACCCGATGCTGGGCTTCCGCGGTGCCAGCCGCTACGTCGACCCGAGCTTCAGTGACTGCTTCGCCCTGGAATGCCGGGCGATGAAGAAGGTCCGCGACGAAATGGGCCTGACCAACGCCTGGGTGATGATTCCCTTCGTGCGCACGCTGGAGGAAGGCCGCAAGGTGGTCGAGGCGCTGGAAGCCAATGGCCTCAAGCGCGGCGACAACGGCCTGAAGCTCATCATGATGTGCGAGCTGCCGTCCAACGCCCTCCTGGCCGATGAGTTCCTGGAGATGTTCGATGGCTTCTCGATCGGCTCCAACGACCTGACCCAGCTGACGTTGGGCCTGGATCGCGATTCCGGCCTGATCGCCGAGCTGTTCGACGAGCGCAACGCGGCCGTCAAGAAGCTGCTGTCGATGGCCATCAGCACCGCCCGCGCGAAGGGCAAGTACATTGGCATCTGTGGCCAGGGTCCGTCAGATCACCCGGATCTGGCCGAATGGCTGCTGGAACAGGGCATCGAGTCGGTGTCGCTGAATCCGGATACGGTCATCGATACCTGGCTGCGGCTGGCCAAGCACGGCTGATGCCGGCGGCCTCCGGTCGGCGTCTTGCCGGCCGGACGAAAGCATTCAGACGGGCGCCAAGTGCGCCCGTTTTCTTTGCCTGACGCCGGGCTGGCGCCGTGGCGGCGCCCGTTCCTTGCCTATTCGAAGCCGTCGCTGAAGACCTGCGGCGACACCAGCGCCAGGGCCGCCTGCACAGCGGCATAGGCATCAATGCGCCCGTAGCCATACACCGCATTCGGCACGTCGGTTGGACCAAAACCACCGCAGCCCTGCGATGAGGTCAGCGGTACCGCCGTGCTTTCGAGGATGGACTGGATCGTATCCGGATCGCCACGCAGTGCCGGGTTGGCACTGATGATCAAGGCCACCGCACCGGCCACATGTGGCCCCGCCATGCTGGTGCCGCTATAGCTGCAGCTGTAGCTGTCGGTTGGCACGCTGGAACAGACACTGACACCCGGCGCGCTGACGTTGGGCTTCAACAGGCCCGTTGGTGACATCCCGCGACTGCTGAAGCTGGCGATGACGTCGCTGCTGTTGGTGGCACCCACCGTGAAGCTGCTGGCGTAGATCGCCGCGGGGTCGTCTACGGTGTCACAGGCGGAACCACCGTTGCCGGCCGACACCACCACCACGATGCCGGCGGCGCGGACGTTGTCGACCGCGCTTTCCATCGTGTTCGTGGCCGTGGCATCGCAAAGCTCCGAAGGCGGACAGCCCCAGGAGTTGTTGATCACGTCCGGCGCCATCGCCGCATCCGGGTTGCTGCCGGCCATATCGGTGGGCTCGACGAACCACTCGAAGCATTCGATGTAGGTCGATGGCCGACCATCGCCGGCCTCCATGTTGCGGCAGCCGATCCACTTGGCGTCCGGCGCCACGCCAATCGGGTTGGCCCCGCCGTCGTCCCCGATCATGGTGCCCATGGTGTGCGTGCCGTGACCGTTGTCGTCACAGGGAAACGGCGAATCAAGACCACAGCTGTTGGTGGTTCCGGCGTTGATGAAACTGCGGATGGCGTCGTGCCAGGCGTAGTCGTGGTCGGCGCTGACGCCGTTCCAGCCGCGATACTTGCCCTTCAGCGCCGGATGATCCCACTGGTAACCGGTGTCCTGCCCGGCCACCACGACGCCCTGCCCCTTGTAACCCAGCGCCCAGACGTCCGGCGCGCGGATCTTGATCACGCCCCAGGGCTCACCGGCCAGCGTTGCCTTGGCGGCAGGCGATGGCAGCGGTTCCGAGACAGGATGAGGCGCATCGGATTCGATGGTGCGGACCTCGACGCGCCCGGCCAATTCCGGCAGCAGCCTCGCCGGCACCCGCGCCGCGATGGCGTTGGCGATCCAGAACGGGTGGTAGTCGACTCCTTGCGCATCCAACCATTGGCGAAGGTCTTTCTGGCTGCTGGCAGCAGTGTCGCGCAGGCGTTGTCCCAGCAGCGCTCGCTTGGCTACGGGATCGCGCACCGCTCCCAGGCCCTTCCGGAGCCCGGACGATTCATGGAGCAGGATCAGTACGTCCATCATCTGCCCGGGCGAAGCCGGCGCCAGGCGACGTTTCAGGGCCGCATCCAGCTTGTCGTTCGTCGCCGTGGCAGGCAATGCCGCGACGCTGGTGGCGCCCAGCGCCAGTGACAGCGGTAGCAGCAGGCGGATGGCTCGGGTCAACGCAGCTATTGTCATCGTCATCACCGATGGATGAAAGCGGGGCCGGATCAGACCGGCGTGGGCAGACCGGACAGGCTGCCCATGAATTGCCGGTAGTGGCGCAGCTCATCCACGGAATCACGGATGTCACTCAGGGCCGTGTGCGCGGCATTCTTGTTCAGTCCCTGCATCACGGACGGATTCCAGCGCCGCGCCAGCTCCTTCAGCGTGGTGACATCGATGTGCCGGTAGTGGAAATAGCGCTCCAGCTCCGGCATCAGGCGATACAGGAAACGGCGGTCCTGGCAGATCGAATTGCCGCACATCGGCGACTTGCCAGCCGGCACCCAGCCGGAAAGGAAGTCCAGGGTATCCGCCTCGGCGGTACGCATGTCGATGCGCGACTCCACCACACGCTGCCACAGGCCGGAGCGGGTGTGCTGGTTGCGATTCCAGTCGTCCATCGCCTGCAGGCGCTCCACCGGATGGTGGATGGCCAACTCGGGACCTTCCGCGAGAACGTTCAGGTCACGGTCGGTGACGATGGTTGCGATTTCCAGAATGGAATCGCTGTCCGGGTCGAGCCCGGTCATTTCGAGGTCGATCCAGATCAGGTTGTCTTCACTGGGGCTGCCGCCATGGCCTGACATGAGCTTCCTTTGCTGCGTAGCTTGATGTTCCAGCCCCGAAGCGTACCACTGGCAAGCGCCGGGCGGACCGTCAGGACTTGCGACGCTTGTTGCGGAAATAGTCCCGGAGCAGCTGTCCGGCCTCTTCCGCCATCACACCATCGGCCACTTCGACGCGATGGTTGTGGCGATCAGAGCCCAGCAGGTCGAACACACTGCCGGCGGCGCCGGTCTTGGGATCGCGGGCCGCGAACACCACCCGCTTTACCCGCGCGTGCACGATCGCCATCGCGCACATCGCGCAGGGCTCCAGCGTGACATACAGCGTGGTGTCGATCAGGCGATGGTTGCCAAGGCGCATGCCGGCCTGGCGCATGGCGACGATCTCGGCATGGGCGCTGGGATCGTGCTCGGTGATGTTGCGGTTCCAGCCCTCGCCCAACAGGTGTCCGTCAGCGGAGACCATGACGGCGCCGACAGGGATTTCGTCGTCTTCCCGCTCGGCACGTTTCGCCAGCGCGAGGGCGTGTCGCATCCAGCGCATGTCTGGCTCGTCTGCCGCAGGGAACAAGAGATTGCTGTTGTCCGACGTTTCGGGCATCGGTGGTCATAGTGGGGATACGGGCCGCAAAGGATAGCCGGCGCCGTCGCCAACGCCCAGAGCGAAGCTCGCATCCTGCCAGCTCGGTCAGACCCTCCCTGCCTCTCGAAGCGCGTCGAACTCAGCGTCCTCGAACAGACGGGAGCGCACGAAGAAACGCACGCCTTCGCCATTCTCCAGCGAGAACATGCCGCCGCGCCCATCGACCACGTCGATGATCAGCTGCGTGTGTTTCCAGTACTCAAATTGAGGGCGACTGATGTGGAACGGCGCCCCACCGATTTCGCCCAACTGGACGTCGTTGTCACCCAGGAGGAATTCGCCACGCGGGTAGCACATGGGCGACGAGCCATCACAGCAGCCACCCGACTGATGGAACATCAGTGCGCCATGACGCTTTTCAAGCTTTTCAATGAGTAGCAATGCCCGCGCCGTGGCCAGTACCTGCGCTGGCGGCTCCGACTTGCCAGTGTTCTCGTCCATCGGCGTGCCTGCAGAGCGCAAGGCAGGCTGACCCCGCGCTACCCGAGGGAGGGATAGGCAACGCGGGGCCAGGCTGCGGAACGGACCGGTGGTGTGGGCCTAGAAGAAGCCCAGCGCCTTCGGCGAATAGCTGACCAGCAGGTTCTTGGTCTGCTGGTAGTGGTCGAGCATCATCTTGTGCGTTTCACGACCGATGCCCGACTGCTTGTAGCCACCGAAGGCCGCATGCGCCGGATAGGCGTGATAGCAGTTTGTCCATACGCGACCGGCCTGGATGGCGCGACCCATGCGGTACAGGCGCGAGGTGTCGCGGCTCCAGACGCCAGCGCCAAGGCCGTACAGCGTGTCATTGGCGATTTCCAGCGCCTCGGCTTCGTCCTTGAAGGTGGTCACGGACACGACCGGCCCGAAGATTTCCTCCTGGAACACACGCATCTTGTTGTTGCCCTTGAACACCGTCGGCTTCACGTAGTAGCCGCCGGACAGATCGCCATCGAGCTTGTTCTGCTCGCCGCCGATCAGCACCTCGGCGCCTTCCTGGCGACCGATGTCGATGTAGCTGAGGATCTTCTCGAGTTGCTCGCTGGACGCCTGTGCGCCGACCATGGTTTCCGGATCGAGCGGGCTGCCCTGCTTGATCGCGGCGACGCGGGCGACGACCTTCTCCATGAACCTGTCGTACATGGATTCCTGGATCAGCGCGCGGGACGGACAGGTGCAGACCTCACCCTGGTTGAAGGCGAACAGCACGAAGCCTTCAACGGCCTTGTCGAGGAAGTCATCGTCCTCGGCCATGACGTCGTCGAAGAAGATGTTCGGCGACTTGCCGCCCAGCTCCAGCGTCACCGGGATCAGGTTCTGGCTGGCGTACTGCATGATCAGGCGACCAGTAGTGGTCTCGCCGGTGAAGGCAATCTTGGCGATGCGCGGGCTGCTGGCCAGCGGCTTGCCGGCTTCGAGGCCAAAGCCGTTGACGACGTTCAGCACGCCTGGCGGCAGCAGGTCGCCGATGATCTCCATCAGCACGAGGATGCTGGCCGGGGTCTGCTCGGCGGGCTTGAGCACCACGCAGTTGCCTGCAGCAATCGCCGGCGCCAGCTTCCAGGCCGCCATCAGCAGCGGGAAGTTCCACGGGATGATCTGTCCGACCACGCCCAGCGGCTCGTGAAAGTGATAGGCGATGGTGTCATGGTCGATTTCGCCGATGCTGCCTTCCTGCACGCGGATCGCACCGGCGAAATAGCGGAAGTGGTCGGCGGCCAGCGGAATATCGGCGTTCAGCGTCTCGCGGATCGGCTTGCCGTTATCCCAGGTTTCCGCATGAGCCAGGGTTTCGAGATTCTGCTCGATGCGATCGGCGATGCGGTTGAGGACGTTGGCGCGCTCGGCGGCCGGCGTCTTGCCCCAGGCGTCCTTGGCGGCGTGGGCAGCGTCCAGCGCGGCTTCCACGTCGTCCTTGTCGGAACGCGCGATACGGGTGAAGACCTTGCCGGTGACCGGCGTGACGTTGTCAAAATACTGGCCACTCTTCGGCGCCACCCACTGGCCGCCGATGTAGTTGTCGTACTGCTTGCGGAAGATACTGGACGGGTCGTGGCGATTGGGTTCGATTGGTGTGACGGCGTTCATGGGTTCCCTCCAAGGAATGCGGAATTGCCCATGTCCTATCGCAAGCGCCATGCCATGCTGCTTCGCAATACCGGTTTTCTACGCGGACTCATGGGAAGCGGCCGTCCGTTTTGCGCAGCGCAGCATCACGTCTATTGCCGACGCAGCCCGGATGTGTTTTGTAGAGGGACAGTGCACGCAACACCTGTCGCAAAATGCGACACATGAGGTGAAACATGAGCAGAAACACCACCTCCGCCCCCATCCAGGCCGCCCGTCATGCCTTCTTCGATGGCGACGGCGCGCTGCCGCCACAACTGCCACGGAACATCCTCTCGTCCTGGCAGCGCTGCCAGAGCCTGGGACTCGCTGCGGAACGCCCGCCTGCCATCGAGCCGGTCAGCGATGCAGCGCTTCGCGAACTGCGCGACCGCAACGAGAGCCTGAGCCGACACGCCCGGCCGGAGCTTGATGCCCTCGCCGCCCATGCCATGTCCGCAGGCAGCATCGTGCTGCTGACCGACCACCGCGGCTGGATCGTCGATGCCGCCGGCAATCCGCAGTTTCTCGACAAGGCCGCCAAGGTGACGTTGCGTCCCGGCGCCTGCTGGGGCGAGGATCAGGTCGGAACCAACGCCATCGGCACCGCCATCGTCGAAGGCATTCCGGTCGAAGTTCGTGGCGGCGAGCACTATCGCGCTCCGCACCAGATCCTCAGCTGCTCGGCAACGCCGATCCACGACCCCTTTGGCGAGCTCATCGGCGTGCTCGATATTTCCGGCGACGCCCGGCTGCGCCACCTGCATGCCATGGGCCTCGTGCGCCTGGCTGCAGCCAACATTGAACATCGCTATTTCGAACAGGGCATCGACGGCTGCGACCTGTTGCGCGTCCACGCTGATCGCGCCCTGCTCGGTTCCAGCCAGGAAGGCGTGCTGGCATTCCGTGATGGTCGCCTGGTAGCGGCCAACCTGGCCGGGCTGGAGCTTTTCTCGCTACGGCGCAGCGATCTCGGGCAGGTGGACTTCGCTGGCCTGTTCGATGGTCCGCTGTCCCGCCTGCGCGCCGATGGCGTCTTCCTCGACAGCTCAGGCCGCGCCCTTTACGGCAAGGTCGACCCACGCCGCGCGCCAGCGGCCCGCTCCGCCACGACCATGACGAAGAAGCCGTCCGTTGCGGCCATCGATGCGCCGGTGTTCGACGCACAGGCCGAAATCGAGCTCGGCCGCGCGACGCGCGTGCTGGACGCTGGCCTGCCGGTGCTGATCACAGGCGAGACCGGCACCGGCAAGGATCTGTTCGCGCGCGAGCTGCACCGCCGCTGCGCGCGCCATGACCGCCCCTTCGTGGCCGTGAATTGTGCGGCCATTCCGGAAGGTTTGATCGAGGCGGAACTGTTTGGCTACGAGGAAGGTGCCTTCACCGGCGCACGTCGCCGAGGCAGTCCCGGACTGCTGCGTCAGGCCGATGGCGGCGTGCTGTTCCTGGATGAAATCGGCGACATGCCGGCGTCGCTGCAGCCGCGATTGCTGCGCGTGCTGCAGGACCGTGAGCTGCGGCCACTCGGTGGCGGGCAGCCGGTCAAGGTGGATTTCGCACTGGTCTGCGCCACCCATCAGGATCTCGAAACCGCCGTGCAGGATGGCCGATTCCGCGCAGATCTTTATTACCGCATCGCCCACCATGCGGCGCGCCTGCCCTCCTTGCGCGAGCTGCCGGATCGCGCAGCAATCGTTGCTGCGTTGTGGTCGCGGATCGACGGTGGTCTGCGGCTACTGGATCCCATCGCGCTCGAGCAGATTGCCGCCTACGACTGGCCCGGCAACTACCGGCAGCTCACGGCGTGTCTGAAGACCCTGGCAGCCCTGCACGACCCGGGTACCGTAATCGGTACCGAAGGACTGCCAGCCTATCTACAGGGCGCCGGCCGCGTGGACGGGAACGTTGCGGTCGGCTCGATGCCCGCCGCCGGTTCGATGCCACTGAAGAACCTGACATTGGTAGCCATGCGAAATGCCGTTGAGCAATGCGATGGCAATGTGGCGAAGGCGGCTCGCCGGCTCGGAGTCAGTCGCAGCACGCTGTACCGGCGTCTGGGGCAGCCGACGACGCATTGAGCCAGCCGAAGAACGGGAGCGATCGCCTGAGCTCTGAGCGTTGACGGGAGTGGGCGGGGCGTGAGCCAGTGGTTCTTCGGGGGCGCTTCGTCAGTTGGGGCGTTGCTGCCATCCATGGCGAAACGACTGCCGAGAGTGAACGCCCGGCCCAGACATCCATGCCTGGTCAGTGACTGACCTGCGAACCATGGTTCGCAAACAGGTCAGTCACTCCCACTCAATGGTGGCCGGAGGCTTGCCGCTGATGTCATAAACGACGCGAGAAATACCACGTAATTCATTGATAATTCGACGGGAAACCAGGTCAAGGAAGTCGTAGGGCAGATGTGCCCAATGCGCCGTCATGAAGTCGATGGTTTCCACCGCACGCAGGGCGATCACCCACTCGTAGGCGCGGGCATCACCGACGACGCCGACCGATTTCACTGGCAGGAACACGGCAAAGGCCTGGCTGGTGCGATCGTAGAGGTCGGCCCTACGCAGTTCCTCGATGAAGATGGCGTCGGCCTTGGCGAGCAGCTCGGCATATTCCGGTTTCACTTCGCCCAGGATGCGTACACCCAGGCCCGGACCGGGGAATGGGTGGCGATAGACCATCTCACGCGGCAGGCCGAGTTCGACGCCAATGCGACGCACCTCGTCCTTGAACAGCTCACGCAGCGGCTCGACCAACCCCAGCTTCATGAAGTCCGGCAGGCCGCCGACGTTGTGGTGGCTCTTGATGACGTGCGCCTTGCCGGTCTTGCTGCCGGCCGACTCGATCACATCCGGGTAAATCGTGCCCTGCGCCAGCCACTTCACGTTGTCGAGCTTGGCGGCCTCTTCGTCAAAGATCTCGATGAACAGGTTGCCGATGATCTTGCGCTTGGCTTCCGGGTCCTCGACACCGGCCAGCGCCGCGAAATAGCGCTCGGCGGCATTCACGCGGATCACCTTGACGCCCATGTGTTCTGCCATGGTCGCCATCACCTGGTCGCCTTCCTGCCAGCGCAGCAGGCCGGTATCGACGAATACGCAGGTCAGGCGGTCACCGATGGCTTCGTGCAACAGCGCGGCGACGACTGAGGAATCGACGCCACCGGACAGGCCCAGCAGCACCTGATCATCGCCGACCTGCTCGCGCACGCGGGCGATCTGGTCCTCGATGATGTTGGCGGCCGTCCATTCCAGCGCGCACCCGCAGATGTCGGCGACGAAGCGCTGCAGCATCGCCCCACCCTGCTTGGTGTGCGTCACCTCGGGATGGAACTGCACGCCGTAGATGTGGCGCGCTTCATCGGCCATCGCCACGATCGGCACGCTGCTGGTCCGCGCGGTGATGCGGAAGCCCGGCGGCACGGCGCTGACGCGGTCGCCGTGGCTCATCCAGACGTCGAGTCGTGGCGGCGAACCGGCGTGGTCCTTGAAGCCATCCAGCAAGGCGCAGGCGGCGATCACCTCGGCTTCGGCATGACCGAATTCGCGCTCCAGGTCCGCCTCCGTGCGACCGCCGAGCTGTGCAGCCAGCGTCTGCATGCCGTAGCAGATGCCAAGGATCGGCACGCCGAGGTCGAAGGCTTCCTGCGGCGCCTTGGGCGCGTCGTCAACGGTGGTCGACTCCGGCCCGCCGGAAAAGATGATGCCCTTGGGCGCATAGGCAGCGATCTCGGCCGGATCATGGTCCCAGGCCCAGATCTCGCAGTAGACGCCGATCTCTCGGATACGTCGGGCAATCAGCTGCGTGTACTGCGCGCCGAAGTCGAGGATCAGGATCTTGTCGCTATGGATGTTGGTCACGCGTAGGCACTCGTCTCGGTCGTCGCTGCCGTCCTTGGCGCAGCGTGGAATTACCGGCAAACCCCGGCCCGGCCATCCTTGGCCGGTCGTTCGGCAAGGCGCGAACCAGTGGTTCGCAAGCGCCCTGCCTCACCCCAGCCTGTAGTTTGGCGGCTCCTTGGTGATCTGCACGTCATGGACGTGGCTTTCGCGGCTGCCGGCGTTGCTGATCTGTACGAACTCCGGCTTGGTGCGCATGTCCTCGATGGTGGCGCAGCCGACGTAGCCCATGGAGGAACGCAGGCCACCCGCCAGCTGATGCACGACGTTGCGCAGCGGGCCACGGTATGGCACGCGCCCTTCAATGCCTTCCGGCACCAGCTTGTCGGCGTCGGAGGCATCTTGGAAGTAGCGGTCCTTGCTGCCCATCTGCATGGCGCCCAGCGAGCCCATGCCGCGATAGCTCTTGTAGCTGCGGCCCTGGTACAGCTCGACCTCGCCCGGCGCTTCCTCGGTGCCGGCGAACAGACCGCCGATCATCACCGTCGAGGCACCAGCAGCAATCGCCTTGGCAATGTCGCCGGAATAGCGGATGCCACCATCGGCGATCAGCGGGATGCGATCCTGCAACGCTTCGGCGACCATGCTGACGGCGGTGATCTGCGGCACGCCAACGCCGGCAACCACGCGTGTGGTGCAGATCGAGCCGGGACCGACGCCGACCTTCACCGCATCGGCACCGTGATCCATCAGCGCCAAGGCGGCATCACCGGTGACGATATTGCCGCCGATGACCTGCAGCTCCGGGAAGTTCTTCTTCACCCAGCCCACGCGGTCGAGCACGCCCTGTGCATGACCGTGGGCGGTGTCGACAATCACCACGTCCACGCCAGCACCGACCAGCGCTTCGATGCGACTTTCCGTGTCGCCACCCACGCCCACGGCGGCGCCGACCAGCAGGCGCTCGCTGCTGTCCTTGGCGGCTTCGGGGTTGTCGCGCGACTTCTGGATGTCCTTGACGGTGATCAGGCCACGCAGCTCGAAAGCCTCGTTGACCACCAGCACCTTCTCGATACGGTGCTTGTGCAGCAGGTGCAGCACCTCATCATCCGGCGCGCCTTCCTTCACCGTGACCAGGCGCTCCTCGCGGGTCATGATGTTGCGCACAGGATCGTCCAGCTTGGTCTCGAAACGCAGGTCGCGACTGGTGACGATGCCGACCAGCTTGCCGCCATCCACCACCGGCACGCCGGAAATGTTGTGACTGCTGGTGATTGCCAGCACCTCGCGGATCGAAGTCTGCGGGCCGACGGTGATCGGATCACGGATGACGCCGGCCTCGAACTTCTTGACCAGCCGGACTTCTGCGGCCTGCTGCTCGGCCGGCATGTTCTTGTGGATGATGCCGATGCCGCCCAGCTGCGCCATGGCAACGGCCAAGCGAGCCTCGGTGACGGTATCCATGGCGGCGGCAAGGATCGGGATATTGAGCGCGATTCCGCGCGTCAGGCGACTGTTGAGCCGGACGTCGCGCGGCAGCACCGCGGAATGCGCCGGGATCAGGGAAACGTCGTCAAAGGTCAAAGCCTGGGTCTTGAGACGCATGCCGCTCCGCTCCTGCTGGGTAAACCGGCAATTTTAGCAGTGTCGGCGGGCCGGGTCGATCAGCACAATGCCTGCTGGCTATCGAACCAGCGCCAATGACAGTGCCGGCCAGTAGGTAATAAGCAGCACGGCGAAGGCCAGGATCAGGAAGAACGGGATGCAGCTGCGGACCAGCTTCGTCACCGGGACGTCGAAGCGGTAGCTGGCGATGAACAGGTTCATGCCCACTGGCGGGGTGAAATAGCCCAGCTGCAGGTTGGCCAGCAGGATGATGCCCAAGTGTACCGGGTCGATGCCGTAGCCCAGCGCGACCGGCACCAGCAATGGCACCAGAATGACCACGGCGGAAAATACGTCGAGCAGCATGCCGACGACCAGCAGGAACAGGTTCAGCAGCAGCAGGAACGCCAGCGGGCTGTCGACATGCTCCTGCAGGAATTCGAAGAGGCGCGATGGCACTTCCTGGTCGACCAGCCAGTTGCTGAGTGCCAGTGCGACGCCCAGGATCAGCAGGATCGCACCAACCAGGCGCATGGCCTCGGACATGGTGTCGATCAGCTTACGCAAGCCGATTTCGCGCTTGATCAACGTGGCGACGACCAGCACGTACAGCGCGGTGACGGCCGCGGCCTCACTGGCCGCCAGCACGCCGGAATAAATGCCGCCCAGCACCAGGAACGGCAGCGGCAGTTCCCAGCCAGCATCCAGCAGTGCGTCACGCAGTTCACGGGCATCGAACTTTCGAGTTTCCGCGACAAGATGACGTCCATTCCACATCGCGTATAGCGACAGCAGGCCAACCATCAGCAGGCCCGGCAGCAGGCCGGCGAGGAACAATGACTCCACCGTCACCGGTGGATCCGTACCCAGCTGGCCTGCGACGAAGCCATAGAGAATGAGCGGCAAGGATGGCGCGAACAGCAGACCCAGCGAACCGGAACTGGTAATCAGACCGAGATTGAAGCGCTCGCGATAGCCGGCGTGGGCCAAGGCCGGGAACAACAGGCCACCCATGGCGACGATAGTGACGCCGGACGCCCCAGTGAACGCCGTGAACAGCGCGCAGGCCACCAATGCCACGATGGCGAGGCCGCCCGGCAACCAGCCCAGCAAGGCGTTGGACAGGCGAACCAGTCGCTTCGGCGCCCCGCTCTCCCCCAGCAGGTAACCGGCCAGCGTGAACAGCGGAATCGCGATCAGGCCCGGCAGCTCGCTCAGGCGATAGAACTCCACGGCGACAACGGTCAGGTCATACCCGGCAGCGTGGAAGCCGATCAACGCAGCAGCAGCGATCAGCGCGAACAGCGGTGCGCCAAGTGCCGCGAGCAGCGCGACGATCAGCCAGGGCAGCAGGTCGCTCATGACTTCACCGACGGGTTGTCGTCTAGGTCGGCCAGTTCAGGCGACAGCTCGGGCGTCGCCGCGGGCCCATGCGTGGCCGAAGAAATCAGGAAACGCAGGGCCATCAGGCCGAAGCCGAACGGCAACACCAGCATGCCGACCCAGTTCGGCAAGGTACCGACCAGGTAGGTCGGCATCTCGCGCTCGAGCTGGATCATGCTGATCGAATACCAGGCAAGCGTGCCTGTGATCGCGGCAGCGCCGAGCTGCGACACCGACCAGGCGATCCGGCGCCACAGCGGCGGCAACAAGCGTGGCAGTGCATCGATGGCGATGTGCTTGCCTTCGCGGGTGGCCGCCAGTCCGCCGAGCAGCGCCAGCCAGAGCACCAGCAGGCGCGAAACCGGTTCCGACCAGATCAGTCCGGTATCGAAAAACACCCGAAGGGCGATCTGGGAAACCGCCAGCAAGAGAAGAGCGAGCAGCATCAGCGCGAGCAGGCCGTCCTCCGCGCGATGGAGGAGGCGCACCCAGCGCGACGCAGACGGCGTGGCGGAGGCTGCAGTCACTCGGCGGCGCGCTGCTTGGCCAGCTGGCCTTCGATGGCACCGAGAACCGGCGCGGTGAAGGCCTTGTCCGCCACCAGCTTGTCGAGCGCTCGCTTGCCGACATCACGCCACAGCGCGGCCTCTTCTGCATCCGGCTTGAACACCTTGAGACCGATCTCCTGCAGCGCTTCGAAGGCCTTCTGGTTGTCGCTACGATTGGCCGCATCGATATTGGCGGCGCCCTTGGCGAACTCCGCGTCGACGGCCGCGCGATCAGCCTCGGACAGCTTCATGTAGGCCTTCTGGTCCAGCATCACGTAGCCGACGACGTAACTCAGCGGCATATCAACCAGATGCTTCAACTTGGTGTGCCACTGCAGGGCAATCGCCGCCGTCGGCGTGGTGGCCACGGTGTCAATCAAGCCGGTCTGCAGGCCGGTGAAGGCATCCGACAGCGGCAGCGGAATCGGCTCCACGCCGCCCTCGCGGAAGGTGATTTCGGCGATGGTGTCGTTCTGCGGCACCCATACCTTGCCCTTCTGCAGGTCGGTCTTGCTACGCACGTCCGGCACGCTCATCAGATAGGCAAAACCCACGCCGGTGATGCTCAGGACGTGGAAACCCTTCGCCGTGAAACCCTCGCGCAGCATCGGGTCAACCACCTTGCGAATAGCATCCACCTCGGCGTCGTCACGGAACAGGAACGGCACGCTGTAGATCTGCGCGTCCTTGTACAGGATCGAGAGCTCGCTGCCGGTCAACGCCGCGCCCTGGAGCTGGCCGAGGCGGATCTTGCGCAGCACGGTGGTGTCGTTGCCCATGACGCCGCCCGGATAGAACTTCACCTTGACGCGCCCTTCAGTGGCGGCATCGATGCGCTCGCCAGCGGCACGCATTTCGTTCATCCAGGTGGAGCCGTCAGGCGCGAGGCTGGCGATCTTCAGCGTCGCTGCGGATACCGGCAGCGCCGTGGCCGCCAGCAGCAAACCGCCGGCGATGGCTTTCAGGAGTTTGGACATGGTCACTTTGGAGTTGAAATTAATAACTGAACTATACGGTTTTGTATGTCGCTTCGCGAGCCGCTGCATCGGCCAGCCGATCGACAGTCACGATGACGACTCAGAAATAGTCCGCTGAACCCGCCAGCAGTTCCTTGGCCCGATCCTGCGCCAGCACATTGCTCAGCGTGAGCCCGGGCGAATCGGGATCGGCGCTGATCACCTCGTTCAGCAGCTGGTCGTGCAGCTCCTGGTCGAACACCAGCCGTGCGTAGAACTCGGCGAACAGGGTCTTGGCCATCAGGTTGCGGCCATCGCTCAGGTCAACGGCCCGCTCGAAGGCGGCGCGGCCCTTCTCCGGCTCCCCGCCCACAGCAGCCGGGCGCAGCGAGTTGAGTACGCCCAGATAGACCCAGGCCATGCCGTGATCGATGTCCGGGCGGCGCGCGGCGACGCGCTGCAGCAGCGAATCAACCTTCGGAATGTCGGCGATGGCAACCCAGTCGTCACGTCGCGCCTGGATGTAAGTGGCCCAGGCCGAACCCAGCAGATAGGCGCCTTCGATCTGCCCGTCATCCAGGCGTGCCGCTGCATCGGCGAATTCCTCGAAACCCAGGTCCTTCAACGCACAGACCTCGCCCGGCTTGATGCACAGCGCCTTCCAGGCACGATCCAGCGCCTTCTTGCTGAGTCGCTTGGCGCGGATGTTGTCGTGAACAAAGCTGCCCGCGTAGGAGGAATACATGCGCGAGCTGCTGGCCAGCAGCGCCGGGCTGTCCGGACTACCTTCGAGCAGACCATCGAGCAGCAGCAGGTAGGCCGGCAGGCCATCGCGCACGGTGGCCGGATCGTCCTGGTTGAGGACGGCGTTGCCCAGGTTGGTGGCCATGCGGTCGGTGGCCTTCGACACCAGCCCGGCGCAACCACCCAGCAGCGTCGTGGCCACGGCCAGGCAGAAACCCAGTTTCAGCTGGCGAGCGCGGTCGGATGTGAAATTCATGCGATTGCGTTCCTGTCAGCCAGTTCAGCAGCTTCGACAGTGTTCTCCATCAATGTTGCAACTGTCATCGGGCCCACGCCGCCTGGCACCGGTGTGATCCATGCGGCCTTCTCCAGCGCGGCATCGAAACCAACGTCACCGGCCAGGCTGCCGTCTTCCAGCCGGTTGATGCCGACATCAATCACCACCGCACCCGGCTTGACCCACTCGCCGGGAACCAGACCGGGCCGACCCACGGCGACGACCACGATATCTGCCTCGCCGACATGGCGCTGCAGCTCCTCGCGCGGCGTGAACTTGTGGCAGCACGTGGTTGTGCAACCGGCAATCAGCAGCTCCAGCGCCATCGGCCGGCCGACATGATTGGACACACCGACAATCACCGCATGCTTGCCGCGTACGGGGCGGTCGGTATGTGCCAGCAGCGTGGTGATGCCCTTCGGCGTACAAGGCCGCAGGCCGAGCTGGCGCAGCGCGAGCCGCCCGACATTGGCCGCGTGGAAACCGTCCACGTCCTTGTCCGGATCGATGCGGTTGATCAGCTTGCTGGCATCCATATGCGGCGGCAGCGGCAGCTGCACGAGGATGCCGTTGACGGCCGGATCGGCGTTCAGCTGGTCGATCAGCGCAATCAGCTCGGATTCCGGGGTTTCCGTCGGCAGGTCATGGTCGAAGGCGACGATGCCCACGCGCTCGCAGGCACGGCGCTTGTTGCGCACGTAGACCGCCGAGGCCGGGTCGGCGCCCACGAAGATCACCGCCAGACCCGGCGATCCACGGCCGGCCTCAACGCGTGCGGACACCCGCCGCGTCAGTCGTTCCAGCAGTTCATCGGCAATTCGCCGCCCGTCCAGCAATCGCGCCGGCATGCATGTTTCCCGAAATCGAAAGGCGAATTATCGCCGATAGCACCGTCTGGATGCGAACCGCATCCCACTTTCGCCGCGGTGGCTGCCAACTGCGCTAGTCTTCCAGCATCGAACTGGAGAGCGACATGAGCGACACTGCCAACACGACCGAGATTGAAGCCGCCGTATTCCGCCGCCTGCGCAACCACCTGATCAATCGCGAGCCGGACGTGCAGAACATCGACCTGATGATCCTTGCCGGTTTCTGCCGTAACTGCCTGGCCGACTGGTATCAGGAAGCGGCGGACGAGCAAGGCGTGGCGCTGAATCGCGACCAGGCCCGTGAGGTCATTTACGGCGAGCCGTTTGCCGACTGGAAGGCCAGGCACCAGCGCGAAGCCACGCCGGAACAGCTGGCGGCATTCCAGGCCCGGAAAAAGGCAGAGTAATCCGCAAGCGGATCAACCGGCGCAGAACTGCTGGTAATCCGGGTAACCGGCGAATTCACGACCTGGAGCACAGACCGGGCAATCCGGATCAGCGCGCAACCGCGTCTCACGAAAGCGCATCGACAGCGCGTCGACGTGCAGCAATCGTCCGGTCAGGCTGTCTCCGATACCGAGCATCAGCTTCAGCGCTTCCGTCGCCTGGATCATGCCGACCAGGCCGGGCAGCACGCCCAGTACACCGGCTTCGCTGCAGTTCGGCGCGGCGTCAGCCGGTGGTGGCTCTGGGAACAGACAGCGGTAACACGGCGCCTCGCCGCGATGGCGCCCGGCATCGAAGACACTCGCCTGCCCCTCGAAGCGATGCACTGCGCCGTACACCAGCGGCAGGCCGAGCTTCACGCAGGCATCGTTGAGAAGATAGCGCGCCGGGAAGTTGTCGGCGCCATCCACCACCACGTCGCTGCCGGCCAGCAGCGATTCGATGTTGTCGGCAGACGCCCTCGCCTGCACCGGCTCGATGCGGCAGCGCGGATTGAGCGCGGACAGGCTCTGCGCAGCGGACTGCACCTTGGGCTGGCCAACGCGGTCGTCGGCATGCGCAATCTGCCGCTGCAGGTTGCTGCGTTCGACGCGATCATCATCCACCAGTCGCAGATGACCGACGCCAGCCGCGGCCAGATAGAAGGCTGCCGGTGATCCCAGGCCACCGGCGCCGATCAGCGTCACCCGCGCCTTTTCCAAGCGCTGCTGACCAGCCAGACCGACTTCCGGCAGGCTCAGGTGACGCGCGTAGCGTTGCCGGAAATCGGCGTCGCCAGCTTCGTTGACCGGCAAGCCCTCGAACGCCCATCGGCTGGTGCCACCTTCCACCGACATCACGCGGAAGCCTTTCGCCCGCAAGGCCGCCGCCGCATCCAGCGAGCGCTTGCCGCTCTGGCAGATCAGCAGGCAGACCGCCTCGTCGCCCAGATCGCGGTGGGGCTCGGCAATCAGCCGCTCCCTCGGCACGTTGCGCGCGCCTCGGGCATGCCGGACGGCAAACTCGTGTGCGTCACGCACGTCGATCAAGCGAGCGCCTTCGCGCAGGCGCTTCAGGGCCTCGGCCGGGCTGATGCATTCGATATCGTGATCGCTCATGGCGGGATTATCGCGCGTTGGGCGTTGAAGAGCTTGGTGTTCGCGAGACGATCGAGTGGGAAGCTTCGAGGCCGCATGGAATTGACCGCAATTCGACTCTTCGTTCCCCGGCCGGCGAGAACCCAGCTCATGAAGTCTTTCCTAGACGCCAAATCCGCGAAGCGGAACCACCTCCACCACCGCACCCTTGGCCAACTGCTGCTCGCGTTCAGCCACGACAAACAGTGCGTTCGCGGCGGCCGCCGCGCATAGACGATTCGATGGCGTGGCGGGGTCGGGCGCGATCCACAGCGTGCCCTGCTCGTCGACCAACAAATGCCCGCGCTGGAATTCCATGCGCGAATGACGCTTGTGCAGCGCTTCGCTGAGACGTGCCCGCAGGCGCGGGCGCGGCTCGCTCCGGCCCTGCATGGCGTCGAGCAGGTGTCGCCCGAAAACCAGCCAGGTCACCAGCACCGACACCGGATTGCCCGGCAGGCCAAGCACCGCACAATCGCCGATGCGGCCACACAACAGCGGCATGCCCGGTTTGATACGCACCTTCCAGAACACGATCTCGCCGAGTTCAGCGAGCGTGGCGGTGATGTGATCCTTTTCGCCCGCCGACACGCCGCCGCAGGTGATGATCAGGTCGTGATCTTTCGCCGCCTCGGCCAGCCGCGAGCGGATCGCGGCCGGATCATCCGGCAAACTGCCGAGCGAAGCGATGGCGATGCCCTCTTCCGCCAGCAGCGCGGACAGCATCGGTCCGTTGGAATCGTGAATCTCGCCGGGCGCCAACGGCTCACCAGCAGGACGCAGTTCGTCGCCGCTGCTGAACACGGCTACGCGCGGCTCGCTCGCCACGGTTACCGACGTCAGCCCCAGCGCCGCCAGCACGCCCAGCCGCGAGGCATCAATCACCTGCCCGGCCGACATCACCACATCGCCCGCCTTGGCGTCTTCGCCAGCCGGGCGCCGATGTGCACCTGCTTTCAGCCCCGCCGGCAGCTCAACCCAGGTTTGATGATCTTCGCTATCGACAACCCGGCAATCCTCCTTGATTGCCACGCTGTCCGCGCCCTGCGGCAACGGCGCACCCGTGGTGATACGCAGGCACTCGCCCTGCCCCAGCGCCGCACCCTGATCGCGACCGGCAAACTGCTCGCCAACCAGTGGCAACCGGCCGCCCGCATCACCAAGATCGGCATGCCGATACGCAAAGCCATCCATCGCCGAATTGTCGAACGGCGGCAGGTCAATCGGCGCGACCACGTCTTCGGCCAGCACGCAGCCTAAGGAATCATTCGGCGCAATGACCTTGGCTGACAAACGCAAGGCTTCGCCCAGATCATCCAGCAGGCCTTCGGCTTCGTGATGTGCAATTCGCATCGGAACATCGTTCATCCGCGACATGGTCGCCTGTCCTGCAATGGCTGCCAACCCAGGAGAGCCGCTTCCGAACTCACACGATTGCTGGCTGTTGCTCCTTTCGCGCTCAGCCTCTGAACCGTTATCACCGCATAGCCGCGGTGGTGAGAGATATCGCCCGCCTTGCGCGATATATCGAGCATCTTATCCAACAGCGACATGCGGACTTCCCGTGCAAGGAGATGATTCTCTCGGCACCGAAGACTTGACGACAACATGAGCCCACTTGAA
>JACKOX010000034.1 GCA_024233975.1 Rhodanobacteraceae bacterium | reverse complement strand
CCGTCGCCGGGGCGCAGCTTGCCGCGGAAGGTCCAGTACACGAAGACGAAGTAGCCGAGGATGATGGGCAGCATCACCAGCACGCCGATCAGCGAGAAGATCTGCGATTCGGGCGCGGCGGCGGTCTCAAAGATGGTGAGCGCGCGCGGTACGAGGTAGGGCCAGGTTGAGATGGCGAGGCCGGCGAAGCCGAGCACGAACAGCCCCATGCTGCCGAGGAAGGGCGTGAGCTCCGCACCACGGCGCAGGCCGCGCCAGACGACATAGGCGAGGATCAGCGTCAGCAGCGGCACCTGTGACAGCACGTAGAAGTTCGGCGTGCTGAACCAGCGATCCGCAATGTCCTGACTCATCAGCGGCGTCCACAGGCTGACCGCAGCGATGAAAACGAGCATGGCGAACAGCAGATCGCGCGCCGCGCGGCGCGCCCAGACCGCCAGCTCGCCTTCGATCTTGAACAGCATCCAGCAAGCGGCGAGCAGTGCGTAGCCAACCATCAGGCCGAAACCGCAGAGCAGCGAGAACGGCGTCAGCCAGTCGAAGCTGCCGCCGGCGAACTGCCCGTTTTCGACGTGGATGCCCTGGATCAGGCCGCCCAGCACCACGCCCTGGGCGAAGGTCGCCACCGATGATCCACCGGCAAAGGCGATGTCCCACAGCCGATGCTTCGGCTTGGCCACCCAGCGGAACTCGAAGGCGACGCCGCGGAAAATCAGCGCCAGTAGCATCACGATCAGCGGCAGATACAGCGCCGGCAGAATGATGGCATAGGCCTTGGGGAAAGCCACCCACAGGCCGCCACCGCCCAGCACCAGCCAGGTTTCGTTGCCATCCCAGAACGGGGCGACCGAGTTCATCATCAGGTCGCGGTCGCCTTCGGCCTTGCGGAAAGGAAAAAGAATGCCGAGGCCGAGATCGAAGCCGTCAAACAGCACGTAGAGCAGCACGGCCAACGCAATCAGCGCGGCCCAGATGGTGGGCAGGAAGGTTTCCATCACGCCTCCTCCGTTGCCGCGCGCGCGGCACTGCTGGCCGAACTCAGGGTGGTACCCAGCGGGGTTTCGTCAGCGCCGTCTTCCAGCACCGGCGGGCCCTTCTCCAGCAGCCGGTTGATGTAGTAGATGCCGGCGGCGAAGACGATGGCGTACACCGCAATGAACAGCAACAGCGACGACAGCACCGCGCCAGCGGCAACCGGCGAGGCCGCATCGACGGTTCGCAGGATGCCGGTCGCCACCCAGGGCTGACGGCCGGTTTCGGCCACCACCCAGCCGGCCAGCACGGCGACGAAACCACCAGGCCAGCTCCAGGCAATCGCGCGCAGGAACCAGCCATCTTCGAACAGGCGACCGCGCCACCAGCGCCAGCCGCCCCACAGCGCGAGCAGGATCATCAGCAGGCCGATGCCGACCATCACCCGGAAGCTGAAGAACACCGGTTTCACCGGCGGACGGTCCTCACGCGGGAAGTCCTTGAGGCCGGGGAATTTTCCGTCGAGCTCATGGGTGATGATCAGACTGGCGATGTAGGGGATTTCGATGGCGGCGCGGTTGGCCTCGGCCTGTTCGTCCGGCCAGGCGAACAGCACCAGCGGCGCGGCATCGCTGCTGTCCCAATGTGCCTCCATCGCGGCGACCTTGGCCGGCTGCACTTCGGCGGTTTTCAGGCCGTGTGCGTCGCCGATGAACAGCTGCAGCGGCGCCAGCACCAGCGCCATGCCAAGTCCGGCGCGCAGCATCACCCGGCCGCCATGGCCGTGCAGGCCGCGACGCAGGTAACGCGCGCCGACTGCCATCACCACGAAGGCCGTGGTCAGGTAGGCGGCGATGACCATGTGTGCGAAGCGCAGCGGGAAGGTCGGATTGAAGATGATGGTGAACCAGTCCACCGGGAGCGCCACGCCATCAACCATTCGGTGCCCGACCGGATGCTGCATCCAGCTGTTGGCCGAGAGGATCCAGAACGCCGATATCGTGGTGCCGACGGCGACGATCACCGACGACAGGAAGTGCAGCCACGGCGGCACGCGTTTCCAGCCGAACAGCATCACGCCCAGGAAGGTGGCTTCAAGGAAGAAGGCGGTCAGCACCTCGTAGCCGATCAGCGGGCCGAGCACATTGCCAAGTTTCTCGGAGTAGCCGCTCCAGTTGGTGCCGAACTGGTAGCTCATCACGATGCCCGACACCACGCCCATCGCAAAACTGAGCGCGAAAACCTTGGTCCAGAAGCGCGCCAGCATCAGGTAGCGCTCGTCCTTCGTCTTCAGCCACACGCCTTCGAGGAAGGCGATGAACGCCGCCAGGCCAATCGTGAAGGTAGGGAAGATGATGTGGAACGCGATCGTGAAGGCAAACTGCAGGCGTGCGATCAACAGGCCATCGAGGTCCATGGCGGGACTCCGTCACCGGAAGGGATGCAGCTATATTAGCTTATTCTGAAATAAAGCGGTCGTCGCGACCAACTATCGGGATTCGAACCTGCCTGCCCGCCGAATAGATAGACTGGCTCGGCAAACCGGGCGTCTCGCCGCGGGGTCGACCCGATTGCACCTGCTTGGGAGGGCTATGCAGTTCGATATCGCCACCGCGATGCTGATGGACGCCATCGTCACGCTGCTGGTGGGCCTGTTGATGCTGCTGGTCAGCATGTCGTTGCCGCGGGACGAACGGCCCATGCTGCGCTTGTGGGGTTTGTCGGATGTCCTGATCGCGCTGTCGATGGTTGGCTTCGCGCTGCGCGCGAAGATCGGCGAACCGGCAAGCGTGGTGCTGGGCAATGGCCTTCTGGTGCTCGGCCTGGGCTTCCAGTTCAGCGCCCTGCGCCGCTTTCGCGGCCAGCACCTCCGGCTTGTCCGTTTCCTGCCCGCGTTTCTCGTCATTCTGTTGCTGCTCTGGCTGGGTACGGCAGTGTGGCCGATGGCCCATCTGCGCATGCCGCTGGTGTCGCTGCTGATCGCCGTGCTCGGCTGGTTGATCGGACGCGAGGCCTGGCGCGTGCGTGCGGACGAGCCGATGTTGTCCGCAGCGCTCACCACCGTCGTGTTCATGCTGCTCGCGCTGATGTTCCTCGGCCTTGCGGTGCGCCAGGCATCCGGCGTGGGGAGCGCCGGGCTTTTCGAGATGGGTGGGCCCATCCCCGTGCTGGCCCTGGCCGGCGGCGGCTTGCTGCCACTTCTGGGTGCAGTGTCGTTCCTGCTGATGTGCGTGGAGCGCAGCCTGGCGCGCGCGCAGCGGCTGGCAATGACCGACAGCCTCACCGGTCTGCACAACCGGCGCTGGATCATGGAGGCGACGCAGCGGCAGTTGAACCGACGCTTCCGGCCTGAAACCCGCACCGCGCTTCTGCTGATCGACCTCGATCACTTCAAGGGCGTGAACGATGGCCACGGTCATCTGGTAGGCGATGTGGTGCTGCGCGCGGTGGTGGAGCGCATCGAACAGGCGTTGCGGGCGGACGACGTGCTGGGTCGGCTCGGCGGCGAGGAATTCCTGGTGCTGATGGAAGGTGCGGACACTGCGCGCGCGGTCGAGGTGGCGGAGCGCATCCGCGCCGTGGTTGCCGACATACCGATACAGGCCGATGGCCTTGAACTGCCGATGACCTTGTCGGTTGGCGTGGCCGTCCAGCGCGAGCAGGCGGAAGCCACCGCGGACCTGCTGCGCCGAGCCGATCGCGCGCTCTATCGCGCCAAGGCCGAAGGCCGCAACACGGTGCGCAGCGAGACCTGAGACCGGGTGAGTCCCGCACGCCCTCGCATTACTCTGACCGGGTCGTGATCTTCGCGGTTGCCGAGCCCTGACGGCGATGCCTGTCACAACAGAATAGAATGGCGGCAGGGCTCAAGGGGAAATGTCATGGCCAGCTTCTTCCGCGGCATCATGCTGATCCTGTTGTTGGCGCTGGGCGCGCCGGGCGCTGCCCTGGCGCAGGCCTGTGTGGCCGGTTCGTCCTGGGTGCTGCCAATCAGCATCGACAACAGCAGCAACGCCAATGCCTTCACCGATCTGGAGGTGCTGATCACGGTGGATACGGCCACGCTGATCGGCGCCGGCCACATGAATCCCGATGGCTCCGACATTCGTTTCACCGACGGAATTAACTGCATCCCGCACACGGTGGACTCGGGCATGAACACCGCTGCCACCCAGATCTGGGTGCGCGTACCCAGCCTGCCGGCCTCGGGAAACGCGACCATCCGCATGTACTACGGCAACGCCATGGCCGCCAGCGTGGATGACCCGTCATCAACTTTCACGCTGTTCGAGGGTTTCGAAGACGAAGACGGATTAGCGTTTTCAAATGCTTGCGGGTCACCGTTCATCTATGCCGCGGGAGGCATCGGCACCATCAGCTGGACCACCAGTGGCATCTACACCTCGAACGTTACCTTTCCGGTTGCCAATGTTTACGTGGCGGAGGCGGCGGTTGTTGGCACGACGGGCACCTGGCCTGCGATCTACTGGTTCAAGGATGCGGATCCGCATAAGTCCTATGCGCTGATGGTGAACACCACGCAGGCCAGGATCAGCGTGGCGGGCGCCGGTTCGGGCTTTTGCACGGGACACAACTGGGCCAGCGCGCTCTACAACTACTCGAGCACGGCTGGCGTGTGGCGAATTGCCTGGCATGGAACGGGCGACATCCGTGCGGAATTTCCGACGGTCGGCGCGATTACCTCTACAGACACAACATACGTACGTGATGCGGATCTACGGCTGGGTCTGGGCGGCATCAGTTCGGGAACCGGAAGCATGAGCATCGACTGGGTGCGTGCGCGGCAGTTCGCCGACCCGATGCCGGTGGGTGTTCCCGGCACCGCGGTCGTCACCGAGGCAGACCTCTCGATCAGCATCGACGACAGCGCCATGGTTGCGATACCCGGCGAAAACACCGTCTACACGATCGTGGCTAGCAACAGCGGACCGGATCCCAGCCTCGCGACCGTGGCTGTCGACTTCCCGGCAGCCTGCGCCAGCGTCGCCTGGACCTGCACCGCCGCAGGTGGTGCTTCCTGTGGAGCATCTGGCGGTGGTGACATCGCCGACCCGGCCGTCCTGCCGGTTTCGGCAACGGCCACGTACACGGCGACCTGCAGCATCGATGCCGCGGCCACCGGCACCCTGACCAGCGCGGCGATGATCTTTCGCGAGGGCGGCGATCCGGTCGGCAGCAACAACGACGATGGAGACTCGGACACATTGACGCCGGTGGTGTCCCTCAGCGTGACCAAGTCCGACGGACGCGCAACGCTGCTGCCGACGGACAACACGGTTTACGCCATCGACACCCGCAACACGGGGCCCAGCGATGCGTCGAGCGCTCAGATCATTGACTTGCCGGGTCCGGCTTTCAGCAACATCAGCTGGATGTGCGTACCGGCGCAATCCACCGCCAGTTGTCCGATACCGGATACCGGGACTGGGGGCATGAACCTCTTTGTCGATCTGGCGGCGGGAACCATGCTGCACTTCGAGCTGATGGCGGACACCAGTGCCGCCGTGGACGACATCGTCTCCAACACGGTAGGCATCGAGTCAATCAACGAGACCGAGAACGACACCAACGACAACACCGCCTCGGACGACAACCTGGTGATCTCTCTGGAGATCTTCGCGGACGGTTTCGAACAGACGCCCTGAGGCAGATCAACACGCCACTGACCGGACGGCTGGACAGCTGGACAGCGACGGTCCGGTTGCGTCATTCATGAACAGCGACCAGTTGCCGCGGGCGACAATCGGCAGATGGGCTGTACGCGCTTCAGCTCACCGCGTTCAGCGGCAGTCCACCGGGCGGTTTCACCGTGCGCAGGACGAAGCTGGTATTGACGTCGCCGACGCCACCGGATTTCAGCAGGCGGTCGAGCAGCACCTGCGAGAAGTGGTCGAGGTCGGCCACCACGATCTGCAGCAGGTAGTCCATGTCGCCGGTCAGCGCGTAGCAGGCGACGACTTCGTCCCAGCGCTCGATGCGCTCGACGAAGCGCTCGATGGCGTCACCATCGTGTGCGGTCAGCTGCACGCGGACGAAGGCCTGCAGGCCGAGCCCGAGCCTGATCGGATCAAGCTGCGCCATGTAGCCGGCGATCACGCCATCGGCTTCCAGCTTCTGCACGCGGCGCAGGCAGGCCGACGGTGACAGGCGAACCTTTTCGGCCAGCTCGGTATTGCTGATGCGGCCGTTGCGCTGCAACTCGGCCAGAAGCGCGATATCGGTCTTGTCCATGGATTTCAACGATTAAATGCTTCAATGGCGCAATAATGTTGCGCCGATAGCCTTAACGGTTGCAACAAAGCAACAAACTTGCGCGTCATCTCGCGGATAATGGAGAACGATCCCGAAAGCCACGGAGCGCCGCCATGGGCCAGCCACAACGCCTCGAAGCCAGCATGACCGAGAAAGGCTACGTGCCGGTCTACGCTACCGGCGTGGTCGAGCAGCCTTGGGACGACTACAGCGACACCGACCACCAGGTCTGGGCCGAGCTGTTCCGTCGCCAGCGCGAAATCCTGCCGGGCCGCGCCTGCCGCGAATTCCTCGACGCGCAGGACATCATGGGCATGTCCGCGGACGCGATCCCGAAGTTCAGCGAATTGAACGAGGTGCTGCGCGAAGCCACCGGCTGGACGCTGGTCGGTGTTGAGGGCCTGTTGCCGGAGCTGGACTTTTTCCAGCTACTGGCCAATCGTCAGTTCCCGGTGACCTGGTGGATCCGCAAGCCCGAGCAGCTCGACTACATCGCCGAGCCGGACCTGTTCCACGACCTGTTCGGCCACGTGCCGCTGCTGATGAACCCGGTGTTCGCCGATTACATGGCCGCCTACGGTCGCGGCGGCGTGAAGGCGCACGGCATCGGCCCGGAAGCGCTGTCGCAGCTCACGCGCCTGTACTGGTACACGGTGGAATTCGGCCTGATCAATACCGACGAAGGCCTGCGCATCTACGGCGCCGGCATCGTCAGCAGCAAGGGCGAGTCGATCCACTGCCTGGAATCCGACGCACCCAACCGCATCGGTTTCGATCTGGAACGCATCATGCGCACGCAGTACCGCATCGATACCTACCAGAAGACCTATTTCGTCATCGACAGCTATGACCAGCTGTTCGACGCCACGCGACCGGACTTCACACCGATCTACGAGCGCGTCGCGGCGCTTGACAACGTGCCGGCTGGCAACGTCTTGGACACGGACCGCGTGTTCAACCGCGGCACCGGCGAAGGCTGGGCGGACGGCGGCGACGTCTGATCGGGAATCCGGGCCGCCACGGCGTGGCTCGACGCAGCGTCAGAAACTTAGTGGCGGTAGGAACAGCGATGCCACCGCCAACACCAGCGCCAACCCGAGGCTGGTGCAGAAACGCCAGGCGTAGCGGCGGTCGCCGCTGAGCGCGGAAACCACGCCCTTGGCGAGGAAGCTCGCCGCCAGCACCATCACCAGACCCAGCGTGGCCCGATCCATGCCGATGCTGTCGGCGGCGGCGAGCTGCGCGATGCTGGCGCCGGCCGCATGTACTTCGGCCAGTGCGGCG
Source organism: Rhodanobacteraceae bacterium (assembly GCA_024233975.1). GTDB lineage: Bacteria > Pseudomonadota > Gammaproteobacteria > Xanthomonadales > Xanthomonadaceae > JACKOX01. Next base: position 16,858 of record JACKOX010000034.1, on the reverse strand, counting down.
ATCATCGCCGTGGAAAGCGCGCCGGCGCTGCCGAACCAATGGTTCATCGCACCGGCAATCACGGTGATCGTGAAGATCGCCAGCGCCAGCAGGGCGGCGTGGCCGAGCCGGAAGGCGCCACTGCTGACTTCCACCGCCGCGCGTTCGGCATCCGTGGCGACTTCCCGTCGCCACAGCAGCGCCATCGCCGACAGCAGCAGGGTGATCGCGGTCGCAGCGAGTGGCCAGAGGCTGGCGACCAGCAGGTGAGGCGCCAGACCGCCGATCATGCCGATGAACATCAGCAGCGAGGCGAGGTTGGCCAGCAGTGCCGAGCCGACGCCGGTCCGATGATCGATCAAGCCGTCGTTGACGCTCTGTCCGAAACTGGCGGTGGCCGCCGTCGACGAGGCGAAGCCGGCGAAGAAGCCGGCCAGCGGAATGCCGGCGCGCGCGCCGAGCAGGCGCTGGCAGACATGGCCGAGCATGCCGATCGCCAGCAGCGCGACCAGCAGCAGCCACAGTTTGCGCAGGTCGAATAGTTCGGCCGGGCCGAAGGCCTTTTCCGGCAGCAACGGCAGCACCACCAGCACGGCGGCCGCGAGGATCAGCCCGTCTCGAACTTCGCCGGCGGTCAGCACCTGCCGACTGAAGCGGTGCATGGTGGTCTTGGCCGCCAGCAGCACCGCCACCAGCACGCCAAGGCCCGCGGACCATTCGGGGTATGGCGTCGACAGCATGCCGAGCAGGGTGATGGCCAGCATCGCCACTTCGGTGGTCAAACCGCGATCACCGGAGGTTTCGCGGACATAGGCGATCACTGCCAGCGACGCCACCGCGAACAGCACCATCGCCTGGGCAACCACGCCAAGCCAGCTCGACACCACGCCGACCACGGCCAGCAGGGCGAAGGTGCGGATACCGGCGACGTGCTCGATGCCGTCGTTGCCATGTCGACGCTCGCGTTCCAGGCCCACCAGCAGGCCCACGCCAACGGCTACGGCGAGGCCGCGGAAATCGGGCGTGGCATCAAGGAATTCGTAGGCCGGCGTCATGGCCAGACGCTATCACGACTGACTGCGGGAAACGTATCCGCCGGATAACGCGATACCCTGCCCCCCATCCCGCAGATGCAAGACCATCCATGCGCTACCGCTTTGCCGAATTCCTTCTCGACACGGAACAGGCCCGCCTGTCGGGTCCCGAAGGCGACATCGCCCTGCGCCGGCAGACCCTGCGCGCGCTCGGCCTGTTGCTGGAGCGGGCGCCGGCGCTGGTGTCGCGCGAGGAACTGCTGGACGCGGTGTGGGGACGCCAGGCGATATCGGCGAATACGGTGTCGCAGACCATCCTCGAGCTGCGCAAGGCGCTCGGCGACAGCGCCACCGAAGCGCGACTGATCGAAACCCGCCACCGCGTGGGTTACCGGATCGTGCCGGTGGTCGAACGTGAGCTGACGCTGGCGACTGACCCGACGGATACAGCAGCGGTACCGGCCGCTGACGGGAATGCGCGGCGTGACAGCCGGACGCGGATCGCGGGTGTTGCCTTGATCCTGCTGGCGCTGGTGGGTGCTGGCTTGTGGTGGGTGCGTGGACAAAACGATTCGAGCCGCCTTGCCCTGGCCGAGCTGCGCGAGCGCGGCAGCGTGCCGATGGCGATCAGCGACGACTACTGGTCAGGTCTGTTGGCCCTGCAGGATGGCCGTCTGGCCGAAGCCCTGCTTCGCCTGCAGCGCGCGAACATGGAATCGCCAGACAATCTTTCCGTGCGGGCCGCCTACGCGCGTGCATTGGTCACCGCGGGGCGCTTCCGCGAGGCGCAGGCCATTGTCGAGCAGGCCGGTGATGCCGTCGCGGCGCTGCCGCGAGGCGACCACCTGCGCTGGGAGGCGCTGGCCGCGGACGCCATCCACGACCGGCGCACTGCCATGAACCGCTATCAGGCGGTGTTCGGCTACCAGCCGGCTGACGTGGAGTCGGGCTTCCGCTTGTTCGCCTTGCAGCAGGAACTGGCCGACGCGAATGCGGCGGCGGCGACCTTGTCGGTGCTGCAAAACTCGGCGGCCGCGCCGTCACGGCTCCTGTTGGCGCGCGCCCAGTTGGCCGCATTGCAGGGTGATCCCGATGCACGACGGTCGTTGGCCGAACAGGCACAAGCGGCGGCCGAGCCGGGCACGGCGCGGGCCCTGCAGGCGACGCTGGCGATCTGCGAGGCACGGTTCGCCAGTGCCGAACTGGCGCAAGCCGATGCCTGCGCGTCGGGCCTGGAAAAGCAGTCCTCGACCCAGGCGCATACCCGGATCGCGCTGCGTGCCGCCGCACTCAGCGGCGCGGTCTCGCGCGAGGAAGGTCGCTATCCCGAAGCCGCGAAAAAACTTCAGGCCGTTGCCGATGAAGCCAAGCAGCAGGGTGACGGCATCGTCTGGCGTGACGTCGAGCTGGCGCTGGCCATGAACGAGCGCATGGCCGGTGATCTGTCGGCGGCGCTGGCGCGACTGGACCGGGTGGAAGCGGCGCTGTCCTTCGCCGACGACCAGCCCGGGCACGCGGCGCTGCTCGGGGTTCGTGGCATCACCCTGGCGCAGCGTGGTGACGTGGACGGTGGGCGCGACACGCTGGTCGCCGCCATCCGCGAGTCGGTGGCGCTCGACCAGCGACAGCTGGAAGCCGGCGCCCGCAACAACCTGGCCCTGCTCGATGCACGCAATGACCGCGGTGCCGAGTCGATCGACGGCTTCGAGAAGGCGCTGCAGCTGTTCCGCGCGCTGGGTGATCGTCGCGGCGAGGCTACTGCGCTGAGCAACCTCGCCATCCACGCCATGCTCGCCGGGCAGGCCGCGAAGGCGCGCGACTACAACCTCGAAGCCTTGGCGGCGTTCCGCGCCATCAACGCGCACTCGGAAATCGCCCGTCTGCAGTTCAATCTGGGTGTGGCCGAGCGTCGCAGCGGTGACCTGCAGGCCGCCATTCCGCGGATCGAGGAAGCGCTGGACGTGTTCGTGGATCGTGGCGTTCCCAGCTACGCGGCACAGGCGGCGGCAACCCTGTCCCTGATTCACCTCGACCGCGCCGATGCGGCAGCGGCAGCGGTAGCGCTGGCCCGGGTGAAGGTGGATGACGTGCAGGATCCACTGCGCCGTGCGGCTCTGCTTGCAGCCGCCGGCCGCCTGGCCTTCTATCGCGGCGAGCTGGAAGCGGCGCGTTCGCAGATGGACGAGGCCCGGTTACTGCGCGAGCAGGCAGGCGCCCGCTCCTGGGTCATCGAAAGCGAGCTGGATCTGGCCCAGCTGGACCTGGCCGAAGGACGGCTGGATCGTGCGGCGTCGTCAGCGACGCGTCTGGCGGCAGCCGCGCTGACCGAGGATGAGCTGGCCGATGCGGCGCGAGGCCATTTGCTGCTGGCGACCAGCTGGCTGCTTCGTCGGGAACCGGCGAATGCCTTGCCGGCCCTGTCGCGCGCGGCAGAGCTGCTGGAAAAAGCCGATGATCCGGCGCTGCGCCTGGAGCAGGAGTGGCTGGGACTTGTCGCCCGGCAGGCAGGCGTGGAGGTCCAGCGCGAGCTTGCCGCCCGCGCGCAGGGACAGGGATATGGCCTGCTCGCGTTGCGCATGGAGTATGCCGCCGCCGCCAATGCCGTCGAGCGGGCGCGGGTGGCGGAACGGATCGAGGCGGCCGGTTTCGCGCCAGCCATGTTTGCCGTGGGCTGGCGCGAAGGTTGACGGGACATCGCCATGGCTTCGTCGAATTGACGGCTTTTGACGGAACTTCGATGAAGTCTTGAGGGTTTTTCCGGGACTTTGAGCCATGCGTCGCCTATCCTCGAAGACTGATCCGTGACCCAGGCAGCGCTGCATGACGACTTCCGCCCGCATCCGTACCGGCCTTTTCGCCCTGATCACAGCCTGTTCCGGCCCGTCCGCGCTGGCCGGTGCCACAATAACGCCAGCGGCAGCGGACCTGGTGCTGCTGTCCGCGCCGGAAGACCCGCTGATGTACGGCACGCTGGGACTCGGTCGTTCGGATGAATGCGGTATCGACGGCGATGGCAGCCATACGGTGTTCGCCTCCGAAGCCCCGCAGCTGGTGCCGGGTGATCGCAACGGCGAGCGTGATGTGTTCATTCGCGACAACAGCAGCGGGCAGGTGCAGCGCCTGAACCACTTCGCGAATGGCGAGGAGAACCCGAACGGCGCATTCGCCGTGACGATCAGCGCGAGTGGTCGCTACGTGGCCTTTGCCAGCCCCGACAACCTGATCGCGAATGGCGGCGTCACGCCGCCCCAGCTGTACGTCATGGATCGTCAGACCGGCAACATGCTGCTGGCCAGTCGTCGCACGGATGGCCTGCCCGCCAACGCTCCCTCCAGCGATGGGCGCGTGGCGCGAGGAGGCCGCTTCGTGGTGTTCAGTTCGGGCGCCACCGACCTGGTTCCCGGCGACGGCAATGGCAAATTCGACATCTTCCGCTTTGATGCGCAGACCGAAACCGTGGATCGCGTGTCCACCGATCTCAATGGCGTCGAGTCGAATGGCGGCAGTTACCAGGCAGGTGTTGCCAACGGTGGCGTGTATGTCGCCTTCGAGTCGGACGCCACCAACCTGGTGCCGAACGACACCAACGGCCAGCGCGATGTGTTCGTGAAGAACATGGACACCGGTGCGATCGAGCGCGTATCGGTGAGCTCGGTTGGCGTCGAGGGCAATGGCGGTTCGGATTTCCTCGACATTTCCTCGGACGGTGAGCTGGTGCTGTTCCAGTCCGCAGCCGGCAACCTGGTGGCCGGCGACAGCAACAACGCCTATGACCTGTTCCTGCACCACATGAGCAGCGGCATCACCGAGCGCGTCAGCCTCGACGGCATGGGCAACCAGATTGCCAGCGCCAACGAGGGCCGCCTGACCGGCAATGGCAACTACCTGGTGTTCGAAAGCACGGACCCGGCGCTGGTGGGTGCGACCCATGGCTTCCATCAGGCCTACGTGAAATCACTCAGTACCGGCGCCGTGATCCAGCTCAGCAGCGTGTCGGACGGCGCGGTGCTGCGTACCCGCATCAGTGAGGATGCCAGTCGGATCTGTTACGAGACCATCGCCACGGACGCCTTCATCGGCGACAACAACGGCGTTTCCGATGTGCTCAACGTCGACACCGGAGACGGGGCCGTCAGCGTGGTGAGTGCCGCCGAGACCACGGTGCCGGTCAGTGGCGGCCTGCGTAGCTCGCTGGAAGCGGATATCAGCGCGGATGGCCGCTTTGCCGTGTTTTCCAGCCAATCGGTACTGGACGCGCCCAGCTTTGCCGCCACGGGTGACAGTGGCATCTGGCAGGTCTACCTGCGCGACGCCGACAGCAACAGCATTGTGGTGGTCAGCGCCAATGCCCTTGGCGATGCCGGCGACGACTGGTCGGGCCTGCCGCGGATCAGCGCGGACGGCCGCTACGTGGCCTACCAGTCCAGTGCCACCAACCTCGGTCCGCCGGGCGCGCTGCCCAACACCATCTATCGCTGGGACAGCCAGAACGACAGTACCGAGCTCCTGTCCGTTGATGGTGGCGGCAATCCTGCTGACGGCAACCTGCCGGATATCGATGGCGACGGCAATCGCGTGGTCTTCCATTCGGACACCCTGGTGCCGGCCGGCGACACCGGCGGTTTCCAGGACGTGTTCCTGTGGGAGGACGGCGTTGGGGTAGCGACGCTGAGCGTGGCCGCGAATGGCGACTTCGGCAACAACGACAGCGCCAATGCGGCGATCTCCGCGGACGGTCGCTACGTCGTCTTCTATACCGAGGCCGACAACCTCGTGGCGGGCATGAGTGGGCACAGCGAAATGCTGCTGCGCGACCTGCAGACGGACACGCTGACGCGGGTCAGCTCGCCGCCCGGCGTGACGCCGGATGGCGGGGTCTATGGCGAGCCCAGCATTTCCGGCGACGGCAGGCTCGTCGCCTTCGCTTCCCTGGCCAGCAATCTGGTGGTCGATGATCCCAACGGCGGCATGAGCGACCTCTTCATCTACGACCGCAGCAACGACACGCTGCGCCGCGTGCCGCTGGAACGGGTGACGGATCCTGGCGTCGAGTACTACGTCGAAAAGCCAGGCTTCTCCGACGACGGTACCCAGCTGCTGGCCTGGCTGATCGACCAGAACAACGCCGGCAGCGGCGACCTGATGGTCCGCTACAACCTGGCGCTGGACCATGTGCAGGTGCTGGTCGGGCGCACGCCCGACTACCCGGCCGATCCCTGGCCGCAGCCGGCGCGGCCGTCAGCGGACGGCACGCTGATCGCCTTCGCCACCACCGACCCGTTGCTGGTCGAGGACATCAACGGCCGCAACCGCGCGGACGCCTATCGCCTGCACGCCGAGGCGCTGACGGCGGAAGTGTTCACTGACGGTTTCGAGTAGGGGACAAGGCCGGCGACCGACCCCAACGGTCGCCGGCCTGGACTGGTCGTGACTTCCGGGGCTGTGATGGTGGTCGCGTTTTCGCTAGGTTGTCGGCTGGTCCCCTGACATTGGAACAGCCATGCAACGTCGCAGCGCCCTGCTGCTGGCCGGACTCCTGCTGTCGCTGTCGGCGCATGCCGCCGACGCCGACAAATGGACCGTGCCGGTCGCCACCAAAAAACTCGACAACGGCCTGACCGTGGTCGTCTCCGAAGACCACAGCTCGCCGACCGTTGGCATCAGCGTGGTCTACCACGTCGGCATGCGCCTGGAGCCGAAGAACCGTACCGGCTTCGCGCACCTGTTCGAGCACCTGATGTTCCAGGGTTCGCCGAATGCCAAGAAGGGTGTGTTCGACAGCGTCATCACTGGCGGTGGTGGCCGGAACAACGGCAGTACGCGTCCGGACTTCACCAACTACATCGAGGTCGCGCCGGTGTCCGCGCTGGAGCCGATCCTGTGGCTGGAAGCCGACCGCATGAAGACCCTGGACTTCAACCCGGAAACGCTGAAGAACCAGCAGGACGTGGTGAAGGAGGAGATCCGCGTCAACGTGAAGAACCAGCCCTATGGCGGGTTCATGTGGATCGACATCGGCCAGCAGGCCTTCAACAAGTGGGAAAACAACCACGACGGCTACGGCAGCTTCGAGGATCTGGAAAACGCCAGCCTCGCGGACGTGGAAGCCTTCCACCGCGACTACTACGGTCCGAACAACGCCGTGCTCGGCATCGCCGGTGACGTCACGCCGGAACAGGGCTTCGCGCTGGCCGAGAAGTATTTCGGTGGACTCAAGGCACGCCCGACGCCGAAGGCACCGGACTTCGCCGAAGGCCTGAACACGCAAGAGAAGCGCATCCAGCAGAGCGACGCGCTGGCGCAGGTGCCGGCGATTGCGGCTGCCTGGAAGATGCCGGACCGCGGCAGCAAGGACCAGGCCCCGATGGCGGTGCTCGGCGCCCTGCTCGCCGATGGCGATGCCTCGCGCTTCTACCAGCGACTGGTCAAGGGCGACCAGATGGCGCTCAACGTCAGCTCGCTGTATGGCCTGACCGATCCGTGGACCTACGACGGTCCCACCCTGTTCACCGTGTTCGCGTTGTACAAGCCAAATGCCAGTGCCGACAAGCTGCTGGCTGCGATGGACGAGGAAATCGCAAAGGTCGCCACGGACGGCGTCGACGACGCCACGCTGGCGCGGGTGAAGACCGCCATGCTGGCCGACTGGTACAACGGCCTGGAGTTCATCATGTCGCGCGCCGACACCCTGGCCAAGCTGCAGACCCTGTGGGGCGATGCCAACGTGGTCAACCAGATCCCCGGCAAGATCGAGGCGGTGACCTCCGATGACGTCAAGCGCGCCGCCGCGACCTACCTGACCAAGGCCAACCGCACCGTGATCGACCGCCAGCCGGAAGCCATGATCAAGGCCGCCGAAGCGACCGCCGCGGCCAAGGCCGAGTAAGGAGCGAACCATGAAGACTTCGAACCGCATCAACCTGATCAACAAGCTCCTGCTCGCTACTGCCGTGTCCCTCGCTTTTGCCGCCAGTGGCGTGGCCGCGCGGGATGTCGAACTGCCCAAGCAGCTGCCGGCGTACGCCAAGGACAAGGCCTTGCCGGTGGCGGATATCGCCCAGCTCAAGCTGGATAACGGCATGCAGGTCTGGGTGGTACCGCGCGATGGCGTGCCGCGCGTGGATTTCGTGCTGGCGATCAAGGACGCCGGCAACGCCGTCGATGACGCCGAGCATCCGGGCTTCGCCGACCTGTTCGCCGGCCTGCTCACCGAAGGCACCGCCAAGCGCGATTCCAGGGCGATTGCCGAAGCGGCCCAGGGCATGGGTGGCGGCATCGGCGCCAGCGCCAGCATGGATGGCTTGAACCTCCGCGCCAACGCGCTGCCGTCGCATGCAGCCGACATGCTGTCGCTGCTAGCCGAAGTGGCCCGCGAGCCAAGCTTCCCGGAAAACGAAGTGCAGCTGGCCCAGGCCAACGCGCTGCAGTCGCTCAAGGTCTCCGAAACCCAGCCCGGCTTCCGTGCCGAACGTGCGCTGGGCAAGATTCTGTACGGCGACCATCCGTACGCGCGCACCGAGCCGACCGAGCAGGCCATCACCTCGGTGAGCGTCGACATGCTCAAGCAGGAACACGCACGACGCATCCGTCCCGAGCATGCCCTGCTGGTGATCACCGGTCGCATCGACAAGGACCAGGGCTTCGCCATGGCGAAAAAGGCCTTCGGCGACTGGAAGGGCATGGGCGACGCACCCGCCGACATCCTGCCGGCGCGCCGCGAAGCCAAGCCCAGCTACGTCCTGCTGAAACGTGACGGCAGCGTGCAGTCGGCCCTGCGCGTGGCGCAGCCGGCGATCCCGGCCACCGATCCCGACTACGTGCCGCTGTCCATGACCCGCACCGTACTCGGTGGCGGTTTCAGCAGCCGCCTGATGCAGAACCTGCGCGAGGAAAAGGGTTACACCTACGGCGCCTACGAGTCGGCGCGCAGCTACGCCAGCGGTGGCGCGCTGATCGCCGGCGCCGACGTGCGCAACGAGGTCACGGGCGATTCGCTGAAGGAAATCATGGGCGAGTTCCAGCGCATCGGCAGCGAACCGGTCGGCCAGAAAGAGCTCGACATGAACAAGCGCTACGTCGCCGGCGGCTACCTGATCACCAACCAATTACAGGGCGCCGTCGCCGGCACCCTCGCCAACAACTGGGTGATCGGCCTGCCACCGGAATTCCTCGCCCAGTACGTCCCCATGATCCAGAAGGTCACCCCCGAACAGATCATGGCCATGGGCAAGAAGTACTTCGACCCCAAGAACCAGAGCATCGTCGTCGTCGGCGACCCGTCCCAGGTTTCCGAGCAGCTGGTGCCCTACGGGGAGTTCAGCGTCGAGGAATGATCCGGAAAAGCTGTTGCAATCTATCAACGAAAAAGGCCGAGGATATTCCTCGGCCTTTTTCACTTTCTGAAGTGCTTTGACTATTCGAAACCACTGATGAAAAGCGGCGTCGGGGCAGCCAGGACGGTAACGGGGAGCGCACGAAAGCCAGGCTCCGCGTTGTCGCCTATCTGGCCGTCGCTATTCCATCCCCAGCATGTCACGGCGCCAGCATCACTTAGTGAGCATGTGTGGCGAAGGCCGCTGGAGACTTTCTGAATGCCGCTGGTTTGCCCGACGACATCGATAGCGGTGTAACCATTGTCGAAGGATGCGTTGCCCAACTGTCCCATAGTGTTGGAGCCAAAGCACTTGAGGCCGCTGGTGGGTGACAGCACGCAGGTGTGGTATCCGCCAGCGGAAACCTGCAGGTTTCCGCTGGCAAGTTGCGTCACGGATTGCGGCACATAGGTGCGATCCTCGCTGGCTTGTGGGACACCCAACCGCCCCGCTTCGAAAAATCCCCAGCAACTGACGCTTCCGCCAAGATCCAGAGCGCAGGAGTGGAAACCACCCGCGCTGATCTGGGAAATCCCAGTCCCCAGCGTGAAAACCGGCTGCGGGTAGGACTCGCTCTGCTGAAAGTAAGGTGCTCCAGTCTGGCCGTACGTATTGTTGCCCCAGCAGAAGGCGGCTCCGTCACCGTCGACACTGCAGGTGTGCATAAGGCTCACGTCAACGCCGAGAGCGCCCGACCCAAACCCGGCCACCTGGGAGGGCTCAAGCGTTTGAGGCGCCGAACCCAACCCAAGAGCACCGAATGGATTATCTCCCCAGCATCGAAGCTCTCCCGTGACCAGTCGGGCACAGGCATGGGTGTTTCCAGCGGAAATGGCCTCGACGCCGGACGAAAGGCCGCTGACATCCACGGGCACATTGCTGCCATCGATGCTGCCCGTCCCCAGAATGTACTCGCCGCCCCAGCATTTGACCGCGCCGAGCTCAGTGAGCGCGCAACTGAGCTGGCCACCCGCAGCGACCTGCATGACTCCGGAATCCAGGCCGACGACATCGACCGGAGAAATGCTCAATTCGTTGGCGCCGCTCCCGAGCTGGCCATCGCCGCCCCAACCCCAACACTTCACGCCGCCCGCGGCCGTCACTGCACAGGAATGGTATTTGCCGGCAGAAACGTCCTTCGCTCCGCTTTCGAGACCCGTGATTGCCACCGGGATGCTGCTGACAGGCCGGCTGCTGTCATCGCCGGCTTGTCCATACTCGTTGTCACCGACACATTGGACGTAACCATCGTCAAGCAAGGCGCACAGATGCGTGGAGCCTGCAGCGATGGAAACAACCGGGTGGGTGAACCCACCAACATCAACCACCCCCGACACGCCACTGGGCACGCCGGTGCCAAGCTGGCCATCGCCGTTCCAGCCCCAGCATTTGACCGAACCGCCGGAAATCAGCGCGCAGGAAAAATACTGGCCCAGTGCCAGCGATTCGGCGTTTGCCACGCCAACGACCGTAGTGGGGGAATAGATCCGCGGGGATTCGTCGCCCGGCACTGCCTCGCCTAGGACGTTGTCACCCCAGCACTTCACGGTTTTGTCATCAAGGACGGCGCAGCTATGGTAATTGCCGGCGTAGACAGATGCGACGCCGCTTGCGAGACCGGTGACCTCGATGGGATAGGCACTGAACGACGTAGCAGCATCTGAGCCGAGTTGGCGGTATGCGTTGTATCCCCAGCATTTCGCGGCATGGGCATCAGTGACAACACAATTGTGTTCCTGACCCACACTGAGTTGGACCACGCCGGATGACAATCCCATCACATCAACCGGAATGTTACTCGCAGCGGCAGTTGCCTGACTGACGCCAAGCTGGCCGCGGGCGTTGCTTCCCCAGCACTTGACACCTCCGGCTTCAGTCAGCGCGCAGCTGTGGCTGCCGCCCAAGTCGACGGAATCAACGCCACTATCCAATCCCAAAACCGTCACAGGAAGATCCGACGATTGATTGGTCCCGTCGCCCAGGCTGGTGTTATAGAAAGCCTTTCCCCAGCAGAGCACGCCGCCAGCCATAGTGACTGCGCAGGCTTGGCCAGCATCAATTGCGACCGATTTGACGGGCGTGCGCAGCGTGTCTACCCGAGTTGCGATTCGGTGCTCAATGTTGGGTTCGACGCCATAGACGTCTACCTGTCCGCGCCCCCAGCAAGCGGCATAGTGGTCGTTGTCGACTACGCAGCTGTTGTCACCACCTGCGGCGATTGTCGCCACGTTGCGAAGCGGCTCGGAAGCATGGGTCGATTGATTGGCAGTCACTACCAGGGCAAGGCCCAGTACGCATCGGAATGAGGACGGCTTCATGCCATTCATTCTCGCTGCCTAGGCTCCCGATCGCCACTTATTCCAAAAGCTCATGCTCTCGCAACGTATGCTTGAGGTTCAGTTCTTTCGTGAGTTCACGTGAATGCAGGAGTCCCCGTTTCGCCGCGGATTTCGGGCTATCGCCCATTGCTGATTGTCCTGGTCAGCGCTTTGCCAGTTACAAGACCAAGCAACAGGCTTCCGGACCCGGCGATCAGGAGATAAACCAGGGCGGCAATGATTCCGTGGCTTCCTTTGGAGAGGCCTTGGAGCGGAATCGAGTCTGCGAGCCATAGCGCCCCGGCGGTAAGGCCCCACGCGGTCGTAGAGGCAAGGATCCACCTTGCCCGCGCCTGCTCCAGCTCCGCGATTAGGGTTGCCTGGAAAATGCCGACCAGAAGACCTCCGGAAAGCGCAGCCAGATAGATCATGTCGGCAAGCGGATGACCCACGAGCCGTATCAGATCCAGAAACAGGAACGGCACGGTGAGCCCGGCAGCTGTGGTGAAGAGCCAGCGACTTGGGTACCGGAGAACTTTCCGAAGTGCTAGTGCCTGCATTCCACCCATGGCAGTGCCAGCACCCACGCCAACCGGGAAGTTGAACGACGAAAGCCCTATCGATTCGATCAACCCCGAAACCAGCAGGATGGCGGGAATACATAGGAACCAACCAGCAATGGTGTATTTCAGCCAGCGGGAAAGCTTGAAGCGACGGAGCTCTTCTGGCGTATCAACGTGTTCCATTGTAAGCCGCGAGCATTGAAAGGCAGTGCTCAGATTACCTTCCAACGGAGGTTCCAGGCGCTATTCGGAACCAAATTTGAGCAAAGTCAGAAAATGACCCGGTAGGTAGGCGTAGCTTGTGCGCATCGCGTCGGTGGTGACCCCCGAAACACTGTCGGCGCTCCCCTTCCCTACCAAGATCAAGAGGTGCAGTCATGAAGGTTCGTCATTTGCTGGCGGCAGCGGTGCTGGGTGCGTTTGCCGTGGGTGCGCAGGCGCAGGAAGCCGGCGACTGGGTGGTCAAGTTCGGCATCCATTCGGTGAATCCGGATGGCGACAACGGTGAGGTTGCTGGCGGCGCGTTCGCCGTGGACGTCGGCAATGACACCAAGCCCAGCCTGCAGGCCGAGTACTTCTTCTCGCCGAACCTGGGCGTCGAGGTGCTGGCGGCGGTGCCGTTCAAGCACGACATCATGCTCAATGGCGCCAAGGCCGCCACCACCAAGCAGCTGCCGCCGACGGTGTCCGTGCAGTGGCACTTCAACCCGCAGGGCAAGGTGAGCCCGTTCGTGGGCGCCGGCATCAACTACACGACGTTCTTCTCGGTCGATGAAACCGGTCCGCTGACCGGCACCCAGCTGAACCTCGATTCGTCCTGGGGTCTTGCCTTCCACGCCGGCCTGGACTTCAAGATCAACGACAACTGGCTGTTCACCGTGGATGGTCGTTGGATCGATATCGACACCGACGTGAAGCTGGATGGCGCCGGCATCGGCACGGTGAACATTGATCCGGTCGCCTATGGCGTGTCGATCGGTTATCGCTTCTGAATGGGGAGGACGCCGGGAAACGCTGGGCTGGCGCTTCCCGGCAGTTCTTCCCTTGATACTCCGGTCGCGATGACCGGTTGCCGGCGCTGCATGGCGCCGGCTTCTTTTTTGTCTATCAGGACAGCCCGACCACCGGGATGATCGCGCCGTGGATGGCGCTGGCGTCGTCCGAGGCGAGGAAGCCGATCACGCTGGCCAGCTTCTCCGGTGACACCCACCTGGCTGGATCCGCATCCGGCATCGCGTCGCGGTTGGCTGGCGTGTCGATGATGCTGGGAGCGACGGCATTGACGTTGATGCCCCGCTCACGCAACTCCATCGCCATGGACTCCGTGGCGCGTGCGACAGCGTCCTTCGACGCGCAGTAGGCACCCATCATGGCCTTGCCGCTGGTAGCGCTGGCCGCGGCGATGTTGATCACCTTGCCAGCGCCGGCCACGACCATGCCCGGCACCACCGCACGGCAGGCATTGAGCATGGTGTTGAGGTTCATGGTCAGCATCTGCTGCCAGTCCGAGCCGTCGCCATCATGGACGGCGGTGCCCATGGTGAAGCCGCCGGCGATATTGCAGAGCACGCCAGCCGGTTGGCTGTCGAGCACGTTACCGAGAGCCTCGCGGGTGGCGGCGCCATTGGTGAGGTCGACGGCCACGAAGGCCATGTCGCCCGGCGTGTCGGCATAGGCCTGGCGCAACGCGGCTTCGTCACGGTCCACCAGCACCACGGGATGCCCGGCCATCAGGAAATGCGTGGCGACCACGCCACCCAGCGCACCGGCTGCGCCCGTCACCACTACCCGCGAAGTACCCATAACGATCTCCATCCATGAATCGGGGCGACAGGGTACATCCTTGCCCGGCTGTCTGCCGGGTTGTCGCCATCCGCGACAAAACCACGAATGGGACGGCGGAAGGCTGTGATCGGGGTCCGGATTCCAATGATTCTGTTGCAGCGCATGATTGACAGCGGAAGCGAGAACATCGAAAGTTGCTAATATATACCGTAGGGGGTATGCATAATCCGTGCCTCCTGCATGGATTGGCTCGACTCCCGGGAGGGGAATATGAGCAACGAACCCAAGCCGCTTTGGCGGCCCCACATTGCCGGCGTGCTGCTCGGTCTTGGCCTCCTGATGACGTTTGTCCTGACCGGGCACGGTCTGGGTGCCAGCGGCTTCACCACCCGCGTCGCAGCGGGTACCGCGCACGTGGTGGCGCCCGCCGCCACGGAGGCGAACTCCTATCTGGGTCCGATGGTCGAGGACGGTCGCAACCCCTTCAACGCCTGGATCACCTGGGAAGTGCTGGGCGTGGCGCTGGGAGCGTTGATTGGCGCGGTCAGCGCGCGGCGGTTCAAGTGGAGCGTTGATGGCCCGACGCGCATGAGCAAGGCGGCAAGACTCGGCCTGGCGCTGGTCGGCGGCATCATCGCGGGCTTCGGCGCGCGCATGTCGCTGGGCTGTACCAGCGGGCTGGGCCTCAGTGGCGCGGCGACACTGGCGACGGCCGGATTCGTGTTCCTCGGCGGCTTCTTCGTTGCTGGCGGAATCATTGGAACCGCGATGAGAGGACTCTGGCGATGAGCTTCCCGCTTGGTTACACCGGCATTCTGTCCGGTCTGTTCTGTGGTCTGGTGTTCGGCTTCGCGCTGGAGCGCGCCGGCTTTGCCAGCGCCTGCAAGCTCACCGCACAGCTGCGCTTCCGCGACTGGGCGGTGTTCAACGTCATGTTCACCGCGATCCTGGTCAGTGCCTTTGGCCTGTGGCTACTGCAGATCACCGGCGTGATGCCGGCCGAAGAGATCTTCATCCCGACCACCTACCTGTGGGCGACGCTGCTCGGCGGTGTTGGTGTGGGCGCGGGCATGGCCATTGGTGGCTACTGCCCGGGCACCTCGGTGGTTGGCTTCATGTCCGGAAAAATCGACGGCCTGGTCTTCCTGATCGGCATCGTCGCCGGCACCTGGATTTTCGCTGGTGCTTTCGACGCGATGGAGCCGCTGCTCGAAGCCCTGCCGGGACCGGAAGCGCAGACGCTGGGCGAGCTGCTGCACGTGCCTGACCTGGTGATCCTGCTGGGCCTGACCGCCGTCGCCGCCGTGGTCGGCTGGATGACCACGAAACCCGCTCAGCGTGCCTGAGTGTCACTGCAATCTGAGAGGACGACATCATGAGTAGTCGAAACAACCGCAATTCACGATCCCTGAGCGCACAGCTTGCCGCCGTGCTGCTGGCCGCCGGCAGCGTTGCCGCCGTGGCACCGGCGATGGCCGAGGATCCGACCCCGGCCACCGAAACCACCGACGCAGTGGCGGCGGAAGCCGACAAGGCCGCGACGGAAGCGACCGAAGCAAAGTCCGAAGAAGCGGCCAAGGCCGAGACGGAAGCCAAGCGCCCTGCCAACCCCTGCGCGCCGCGACCGAAGAAGAAGAGAGCCAAGAATCCCTGCGAGTGATCGCCCCGGGGACTGGTCATGTCTGGCATCAACGCATCATTGTCGGTTTGTCGCGGCGAGCTCGCCGGACTGCAGGCGTCGGGTGCGCAGTTGCTGGAGGTGATCCAGTCCCTGCAGCGACGCGGCCGCAACGTGCTTTCCGCGCTGATCGGTAGCCAGCCTTCGGTGGCGTGGACACACTACCCCGAAGACGACGCCTTCGATGCCGACAGCGGCTACCGGTACTACTACCACGCGCATCCGGGGCCACGGGCGTCCTGCGAACACGGTCATTTCCACCTGTTCGCAAAGGCCAGCGAGCATTCGGTCGAGCACGCCGGCTTCACCCATCTGCTGGCGGTTGGGGTGTCGGCGGACGGCTTGCCGGTGCGTGGCTTCACCACCAACCGCTGGGTCACCAATGAACACTGGCGGCCGGCTGCTGAGGTGATCCGGCGGGCCAGCGGCTTCCGGCTGGATAAACCGGCTCGACTGGCGCCGGTGAACCAGTGGCTGCAGGCGCTGATGGGCCTGTTCCGCCCGCAGCTGCGCTGGCTGCTGACGCGTCGGGACGAGGTCTGGCAGCGTGCGCTGCAAACCCGGCCGAACTTTTTCGAGGATCGACGCAGCACCGTGTTGTCGGAATGCGCATTCGATCTCCACCGTCAATTTGCCTGGCTCGATCGCCTTGATGGCGCGCCGGCCTGATAAGGAGTGAACCGATGAAACTGCTCACCTACATCGTCGTTGGCGCCTTTGCCTTCGCCTCGCCGCTGATGGCCGCTGAACTGCCGGGGCCGGTGGTGTCGGTGGACTGGCTGGCAGCAAACCAGAAGGACGTCGTCGTGCTCGACGTGCGCAGCGATCCGGACGAGTTCACGCAAGCGCCGGAATACAGCGTGGACGAAAAGACCGGCGAGAAGACCCTGGAAACCCTGGGTGGACATATCGCCGGCGCCCGCCTGGTCGACTTCGACAAGGTCCGTGTCAGTCGAGAGATCGAGGGCAAGAAGATCGACAAGCTGCTGCCATCCGCCGAACAGGTGCAGGCGTTGATGCAGTCGCTGGGGGTCAATGCCGGCGAGACGCTGGTGATTACCGCGCGCAGTGATGATCCGGGTCAGCTCGACCTGGCCACGCGCATGTACTGGACGCTGAAGAGCTACGG
>JACKOX010000033.1 GCA_024233975.1 Rhodanobacteraceae bacterium | reverse complement strand
TCAAACCCTTCGGTTCGACAAAACGGCATGACGCCGTTTTGGACGGACGAATGTCCGCCCGCGAAGCGGGTGGCGCACAAGGATGTGCGCCATCAATCCCTCCCGTACGCATGATGCCCCCTCGTCAATAGTCAAAGAGCTGGATTTCCGTTTTCGCGAAGTTGACGACAAGGTTCGTTCTGCCCGCTCTCCGTACAACGCGCGGAAACAAAAACGCCCCGCATTGCGGGGCGTTTTCGTACCTGCGGTTGAGACCGGCGAGCGGTCAACGCCGAATCAGGCTGCCTTCTTCGCCACGCGCTTGCGCGGGGCTGCCTTGCGCACGGTGCGCTTGGCGGCGGGCTTGCGCTTGCGCGGGGCCGGCTTCTTCTTGGTTTCGATACCGACCTTGGCCAGCAGCGGCTGCAGACGGGTCTGCAGGTCGTTCTTGGCGCTCTCGGCGCGGCTGGTGATGGTGGTGATGATCGGCTCGACGCGATCGTTGATCTGCGTGAAGACCGGCTTGATGCGACCGGTCACGTCAGCACGGACCTGCTTGGCGCGGGCTTCGATCTGGCCGCGCAGTTCGGTCACGCCGCTTTCGATGCGATCGCGGGCCTGGGTGCCTTCGGCAACCAGCGCGTCATAGGCGCGGATCGCCTGCTTGCGGGTCAGGGAGACGGCGCCAATGCCGGCGAGCACCAGCTCGCGGCCGCCGATTTCGGTCTTCTTGGTGGTATTGCGCTTGGCCATGATTCACCTCTTTAGTGGTTGTCAGGCCATCCTGGCCCGTGGGTGTCAGGGCCAGTTTCGAGGTGATGTCTAGAACTTTCACACTAGATGCGGGCGTTGGTTCAGCTTCCGGCACCCACCACATTGACCCGGATGAGAGGCTCACTTCACTCATCGCAGCTCTTCTGCTGAATCAGTGCTCGTGACCAGGCCAAGGCTGATACTCAGACACATTGCAGATTCCCGCGGACCAAGCACCCAGGTGACCGGTAACTTTCTGGGAAAAAATGCCTGAAATGTACGCGTAGCCGTCATCGACGGGAGAGACACCCAATCCTTCTATCCAGACGCTATTTCGATCTACATCATTATCAGAATCCAGCTTGCTCAGATAAAGCGCACTCATCTCGAACCCAGAGTTGTAGTACCCAACGACCGCAATAGCTTTCCCCTCATACCTTTCTGGATTGGACAGAAGCTGGACCATTGACACATCAACTGGATCGACGACAGGCCGTTTGCACTCCTCGTACCACGGATAGCTGACTACCTTCACCGAGCTAACGGAGAGGATTTCAATGTCACTGGAGCTAGCAGGACTGCCATCAGTCAGCGGTGTTCGCGTCGCACAACCCGCTAGGGCACCAAACGCCATCGGTACAAACCATGGAGCTAAGGAGAGTTTCATGTATCCCTCCTACCTCGCGTAATACGGCTTCTCACCACTGCTGTGATCCGTCGCGTCACGGACGCCGGTAATCTCAGGCAGTTTCTCGCGCAGGGTCTTTTCGATGCCGTTCTTGAGGGTCATGTCGACCATGCCGCAGCCGTGGCAGCCGCCGCCGAAGCGCAGGATGGCGACGCCGTCGTCGATGCTTTCCAGCGCGACGCGACCACCGTGCGAGGCCAGTTGCGGGTTGATTTCGGTGTCGAGCAGCCATTGCAGGCGCTGTTCCAGCGGCGCCTCGTCGGTGGGCGCCTGCGGCTTGAGGCGCGGGGCGCGGATGGTGAGCTGGCCGCCGGTGCGTGATTCGCTGTAGTCGATCTCGGCATCGGTCAGCGCGTCGATGCTGGCGGCTTCGATGAACAGCGTGAAGCCATTGCAGTCGAGGCCCAGCTCGTCACCGGCCAGGTCATCCTGCTCGCAGAACTCGAGCTGACAGTCGGCATTGGCCGTGCCCGGATTGATGGCACGCATGCGGATGCCGGCGACATCGCCGCCCTGCCCGTCGATCAGCTTGAGGAAGTAGCGACGCGCGTCGTCGCTGAGGTTGATGGCCGCATCATCGACGGCCGCGAATCGGGTGTTTTCCATGTCGCCTATTGTATCGGTCACACCGGTAGCGGGCGATGGCCTTGCTACAATTGCCGTTCATATACGAACCGCCCTACGGAACCGCCATGTCCCTGCTCGACGCTCTCGCCAACGACCACTGCCAACCGCGCCGCGGCGACGAGCACCGGCTTTCCGACGCGCGCCGCGACGAAGGCATGGCCGCGCTGGAGGGCTGGAAGCTGGACGCCGACGGCAACGCCATGCACCGCCAGTTCGACTTCGACGACTACCACCGCACCATGGCCTTCGTGAACGCGCTGGCCTTCGTCGCGCATCGCGAGGACCACCATCCCGACCTCGAAGTCCACTACAACCGCTGTGTGGTGCATTTTTCCACCCACGATGTCGGCGGCCTCAGCGAGAACGACCTGATCTGCGCGGCCAAGGCACAGCGCCTGTACGCGGACGCGAATCGCTGATCTTCCCTTCGTGAGCACCGCGAACGCCGACAGACGACGTGTTTCGACGTTTGTCGTACTCGCCGCCGTCTACCTGCTCGGCATGGCGAGCCTATGGCTGGCCGGTCGCTTCGTGCACGCGCTGCTGTTCGCGCAGGCCGACGAACGTGTCGCGATCTGGGCGTCAGGCGCGACGCCGTTCGATGTCGATTTCAGCAACTCAGACGCCCTGATCCAAGCCGGCAGTACCGGTATCGACAACGCGGTTCGCGACGCCGAAGGCCTGTCTCTGTCATCCAGCGGCGAACCCATCGCATTGGCGCTGCGACTACCTCGTGGTGGCTTGATGCAGTCGCGGCTGGCGTCAGTCACGCTGGATGGCAAAGCATCGGCGCCCGTGGCTTGGCAGCTGATCGGCTTCTCACCCGCCGCCCAGCACATGGCAACCATCGCCAGCGGCAGGCTCGAACCGGGTAGCAATCCCTCTGCCTCGGAAATCGATGCGACCGACTGGCCAATCCGCGCACTTCAGCTTCGCCTGGAGTCAGATGACAACGCGAGTCTTTCGCTTTCCTCTCTACGATTTGCACCCGACTTCCAGCCCGAGTGGAAGCATCGATGCCCCTATGCCGAAGCGGTATCGGCGAATCACACGCAGCCGCTATGCGGGGTTCGCGTCGCATTGCCAGGCAGTGACGGCGTCAGCGACCTGCTGCTGCATGTGGACGAGAGCGAGATACAGCTACCGGGACTGGCCATAGAACCCGCATGGCCGTCTGGACGGCTCGAAAAAGCTGTCCACGGAGCAATGACAGTCTGGCTCCGTTTCACGCGGGGTGAAGCGGGCACCCTAGCCATCTACGGCATGGTCATCTCGCTGAGCATGCTCGCACTGGTCCTTGCCGTCCGTGCGCCCGGCACCTCTCACAGGTTTTCGGTCGCCGCGCTGCTACTGATCATTGCAGCCCTCATTCTGCCCGCCAGTGGACTCCCGGATGACATCGCGCGCCCGAGCTTGGTCGCGGTTTTCGGACTTTGGGCTGCATCCGCAATCCTGCTGGGTTCAAGAAGCAGGCCGCTCCATTGGATCGGTGATATTGGTGCTTGGCGATCAGCGCTGTTTTTCACGCTGGCCGGTTGCGGGCTATTGCTCTTGCTGGACGACAGCGTCTGGCATTCGCAGACATTCAACGCCGCGCTGCGCTACCTGCCCTGGGTGGCGCTGCAACAATGGCTGCTGCAACGCCTGATCCGGCCGATGGCAGAATCATGGACGAATGATCGCGTCGTGGCGATCTCCGGAAGTGCGCTTTGCTTTGGGCTGCTGCACTTCCCCAACCCGGCGCTGATGCTGTTCAGCGCGCTAGCCGCAGCCGGATGGTGCTGGCTGGCGCAACGCCATCGCGCACTGCTTCCTCTGATCCTGTCGCACTGGCTGCTGGGACTGGCGGCGCTGACGTTGTTGTCGCCGACGCTGCTGCGCAATGCGGAGATCGGCAGCCGATTTCTGCTGCAGCGCTGACCGAAACTAGCCGAGACGATTCAGCGCGTCGCTCAGATCGTCAGGCAGCGGCGCATTCAGCAGGTACGGCCGGCGGCCTTCGTCTAGAGCAAATTCCAGCGATGCGGCATGCAGGAACAGGCGCTTGAGACCGGCCTTCTCGCGCAGTCGGCGATTGGCTTCGCGGTCGCCGTACTTGTCGTCACCGGCCACCGGATGGCCGAGATGTGCGGCATGGACGCGGATCTGATGCGTGCGCCCGGTATCGATGCGGACTTCGACGTAGCTGTGACCGCCGCGGCGCTCCAGCACCTTGAAGTGGCTGACCGAGTCCTTGCCGTCGTCGCCGACGCGCACCATGCGCTCGCCGCCCTGCTTGCCACGCTCCAGCGGCAGGTCGACGGTGAAACTGTCGCCCTTCAGGCGTCCGACCAGCAGCGCCAGGTACTGCTTGGTGATGCCACCGTCGCGCATCAGTGCCTGCAGTTGCAGCAGCGCGGTGCGCTTCTTGGCGATCAGCAGCAGGCCGGAGGTGTCGCGATCCAGTCGATGCACCAGCTCCAGCGAGGCATTCGGGCGCGCCGCGCGGATCAGCTCAATGGCGCCAAAGCGCACCCCGCTACCGCCGTGGGCGGCGATGCCCGACGGCTTGGCCAGGGCCAGCAGCCAGTCGTCCTCGAAGACGATGGCCTTCTCGATGGTGGCGATCTGCTTGGGCGACGGACCGGGAGCATCGTCTCGCGACTCCGTGAGACGGACCGGTGGGATACGCACGCTGTCGCCAGCTGACAGGCGCTGGTCGGCCTTGGCGCGGCCACCGTTCACACGTACCTGACCGGTACGCAATATCCGGTAAATCAATGACCTGGGCGCACCTTTTAACTGCCCCAGCAGGAAGTTATCCAGGCGCTGGCCGGCGCGCTCGTCGTCGATCTGGACGACGCGTACACCGCCGCCCGTACCCCCGTTGGTATTGTTTGCCGTCATGGCGCTCCGATTGATACAATGCCGCCCGCGTGAAGACGTCCTAATTTTGCTGCCCGCTCAAACACTTGGCGCGGACAGCGCAGTTCCCCGTCGAAACCGCGCCCGCCCACTCGCCGCCAACAGCGGCCAGCATGGTAGCGGGTTGAGCGGCTGTCTGCGTGGAGCGACGAGAGATCGCACGGTGCCGTCGGTGAACTTAGTCCGACGCGCCGGCACGAGGCCGGGCCCTCGCCTTCGGGCGCCAACCGGCATGATTTTGACTTAGCGCTCCCGCGGGCGATGCCCACGGTTCTCGTAGCGCTGGACTGTTTGCCAAGCTGCTGCGCTCGCGCGGCAGCCTCGAAAACACCGGCGTTCCTCGCGGTAGAGCGCGTGAGGAATGACAATGAAGCGCATCCTGATCAACGCAACCCAGCAGGAAGAGTTGCGTGTCGCCATCGTTGATGGCCAGACGCTGTACGACATCGATATCGAACAGCCGTCCCGTGAACAGAAAAAATCGAACATCTACAAGGGCCGGATCATCCGCATCGAGCCCTCCCTGGAAGCCGCCTTCGTCGAATACGGCGGTGAAAAGCATGGCTTCCTGCCGCTGAAGGAAATCTCCCGCGACTATTTCCGCGATGGCGCCGACCCGAACAAGGGCACCATCAAGGAACTCCTGCGCGAAGGCCAGGAAGTCGTCGTGCAAGTGGACAAGGAAGAGCGCGGCAACAAGGGCGCCGCCCTGACCACCTACATCTCGCTGGCCGGCCGCTACATGGTGCTGATGCCGAACAGCCCGCGCGCCGGTGGCGTCTCGCGCCGCATTGAAGGCGACGACCGCGCCGCGCTGAAGGAAGCCATGGACGTCCTGGATATCCCGGACGGCATGGGCATCATCATCCGCACCGCCGGCGTCGGCCGCGATGCCGAAGAGCTGCAGTGGGACCTCGACTACCTGCTGCAGATCTGGCGCGCCATCACCGACGCCGCGCTGAGCAAGCCGGGTCCGTTCCTGATCTACCAGGAATCGCGCCTGGTGATCCGCGCCCTGCGTGACTACCTGCGCAATGACATCGGCGAAATCCTCGTCGACAGCGAGGAGATGTACCAGGAAGCCGCTGACTTCATGCAGCAGGTGATGCCGAACCAGCTGCGCAAGCTGAAGCAGTACAAGGACACCACCCCGCTGTTCAACCGCTTCCAGATCGAGTCGCAGATCGAGAACGCCTACGAGCGCGAAGTCCGACTGCCCTCCGGCGGCTCCATCGTGGTCGACAACACCGAGGCGCTGACTGCGGTGGACGTCAACTCGGCGCGCGCCACCAAGGGCGGCGATATCGAGGAGACGGCGTTCAACACCAACCTCGAAGCCGCCGACGAAGTGGCCCGCCAGCTGCGACTGCGTGATCTCGGTGGCCTGGTGGTCATCGACTTCATCGACATGAACAGCAACCGGCACCAGCGCGAGGTGGAAGATCGACTGCGCCAGGCGCTGAAATACGACCGCGCGCGCGTGCAGATCGGCAAGATCTCGCGCTTTGGCCTGATGGAAATGTCGCGCCAGCGCCTGCGTCCGAGCCTGGGCGAATCCAGCCAGGACGTCTGCCCGCGCTGCGAAGGCCACGGCCGCATCCGCAGCGTCGAATCACTGGCCCTGTCGATCCTGCGCCTCGCCGAGGAAGAGGCGATGAAGGACAACACCGCGCAGGTGCTGGTGCAGGCTCCGGCCGACATCGCCAACTACCTGCACAACGAGAAGCGCCGCGCGCTGATCGACATCGAGCGTCGCCATGACGCGCCGGTGGTGGTGGTGGCCGACGACGGCATCGAGACGCCGCACTACACGGTGCAGCGCCTGAAGGAAGCCGACCTCGTCGAGGAAGCCGGCAAGCCGAGCTACAAGCGCAAGTCGCAGAAGAAGGTCGACACCATTGCGCTGAGCAAGAACAACCTCAACGTCGCGCCGAAGGCGGCGGTGACGGCTATCAAGCCGGTCAATCCGCGCCCGATCACCGCTGAAGAGGAAGTCGTCGCCCTGCCGGTGGCCAAGCCCGGTTTCTTCAAGCGGCTCTGGGCCAGCCTGTTCGGCAGCGGCAGCGAAGCCAGCACCGAAGAAACCAGCCGCAAGCCGGCCCGGCAGTCCGACGACGGCGGCAGCAAGCGTTCGCGTCGTGGCCGTGGCGGTCGCGACCAGGAAAGCGACTCCACGCGTGGCGGTAAGCGTCGCGGCCGTGACGGTCGCGAGGAGCGGCGTGGCCGCGGCAAGGGCGGCGAGGACGAGGCGTCCTCGAACAACAATGGCCGCAAAGGTCGTGGTGGTCGCGACGACAATGCTGCCAAGGATGGCAACGCCAAGGACAGTGGCGGCAAGAACGATCGTCGCGATGACAAGCGCGAGCAGAAGCGCGACGACAAGGCGCAGAAGGACGCTGCCCGCGACGAGCGCCGCAAGAACGACGCCGCGAAGAACGATGCTGCCCAGAACGCCGACGGCGGCAGTGACGGTCGTCGTGGCAACAACAAGCGCGGCGACAACGCTCGCGGCGGCGACAAGCCACGTGACGAGCGCCCATCTGCCGCCGCACCGGCAGAAGAAGCCAAGGCAGCCGATGCCGACGCCAACCAGCAGGCCAAGGCCGAAGGCGCACCGGCACAGGACAGCTCGCCCGATGGCGAGGAGAAGAAGTCCGGCAGCAAGCGCCGTCGCGGTCGCCGCGGTGGCCGTCGTCGTCGCGGTCGTGAGCGCGAAGATGGCGTGGTCGGCGAAGACGGCAAGGCGCTGGACTTCGACGACGAAGAGCCGATCCAGGGCGAAGGCCGCCAGGGCGATGCTCGCCAAAAGCAGGCATCGAAGGAGGACAAGCGCGCCGATGGCGACAAGGCCGATGCAAAACCGGAAGTCGCCAGGGACAAGCCGGCCAAGGCCGATGCTGGCAGTGAAGCGCCGAAGCCGGTGACGCCGGTTCCGGCAACCGCACCGGTTTCGACGCCGAACGCCGCCTCCAGCGAAGCTGGCAAGGCCGCGCCGGAAGCATCGAGCGGCGACAAGCCCAGCCAGCCTTCCACGCCGCGCAACGACAGGCCGACCGTCGCTGAAGCAGCAGGCAAGCCGGCGGACGAAGCCAAGCCCATCGCCACCGACGCACCGACATCGCCAGCCGTGAAGGCCGCGGATGCGCCGAGTGGCGCTGACAAGCCAGTCGCAGGCGAGTCGGACAAGCCCGCGCCCAGCATCAGTCGCCCGGTTCCCGCGCGCCTGAGCGAAGGCAAGCCGGAAGCGGCGACCGACAAGCCGGCCACGCCAGCCGCACCGACACCCGGTCCGGCAGCCGCTGCCGCCCCAGGCACCAGCGAGGCACCGAAGGCCGATGCCAAGCCGGCCAGCAGAGATGCCGCAAAGCCGGTCGAAGCCCCCAAGCCGGCAGCTCAACAGCCGACGCTGGATCGTACGGTGACCGCAGCTCCGATTGCATCGGCCGCACCGGCGACAAGCTCGCCAGCCGCAGCGACCACCGCCACGACGCCGAGCAAGCCAACATCCCCCGAACCCGTTGCTCCCAAGCCGACACCGGCGCCGGCAGCAAAGACGGCGGAGACCAAGCCTGTTGCAGCGCCGACGCCGGTTGCGGAAGCCAAGCCTGCTGTACCGGCAACGCCTGTTGCCGAGGCCAAGCCGACCGCCCCGGCACCAACGGAAGCCAAGCCGGCTGCCGCGCCGGTTCGCAAGCCCTGGGAACACGCCGTAACGCCGACGCCAGCCAGCCAGCCGAGCGTCAGCGCCAGCAGCGCCGCGCCGAAGGCGGAACCGAAGCCAGCGCCGACTGCAGAGCCAGCCAAACCGGCAGCACCATCGGTTCCCGTTGGCACCACGGCCCAGCTGTTCGGCGACACCCCGACGCCGGCAACAGCCAAACCGGAGGCTCCGAAGCCAGCGGCACCTGAAAAGTCGGACAACCACAGCAAGCGCGAAGAACGCAGCGACAGCTGATCGCCGGCATCAAACGCTGAAATCGAAAGGGCGCCGCATCATGCGGCGCCCTTTTCTGTTTCCGGCGTATATTCGCCATGCAGCTGTTTCGCTGCCCAAGCCCGGAGCCCCGCCATGGCCAAACTGATCGTGCTCTACAAGAAGCCCAGTGATGTGCAAGCCTTCAACGAGTATTACTTCAGCAAGCACGTGCCGATTGCCAGCACGATTCCAGGCTTGGAAGGTGTCGAAGTCAGTGACGGGCCGGTGGGATCACCGCAGGGCGAGTCGCCCTACCACCTGGTCGCCACGCTGAGTTTCGCGTCGATGGAGGCGCTGCAGGCGGCCATGGCATCACCGGAAGGGCAGAAAACGGCAGCGGACCTCGCCAATTTCGCCGACGGTGGCGCCGAGATCCTCATCATTAATCCGCGATCGCTCTGATCCAGCCGTCACGTTGCATACTTCCTGCCGTCAGATGCAGTCAGACGGCAGCGATCAGGCGCACAGATGTCGGAAAACGAGCACGACGGGAACCGCGGGACAAGGTTTTGGGAGTACTTTGACCTCGACGCCCTCTTCGCCTTCGCGCTCGGTGCTGCAACCATCGTCATCGGATTGAGGCTGCTCGGCCACCAGGTGATCGAATACTGGCAGCACGGCGAGCGTGTCCTGGCAGCAGCCATTTCGACCGCGGCCATTGGCTTGCCGATAGCGGGTTTCATGCTGAGCAGGTCCTGGCGTGACTTCCTTCGCACAACGCTCATCCTGATTTTCTGCCTGGGCGGCATCGTCTACCTGGCGGCCAGCCATGGCTTCAAGCTACCGGCCGGTTGGCTTCACTAGGCATTCGACGCGGTATAGACGGTAGGCTGACGGGCAAGCCATTCGGGAGACATCCATGCCATCCATCGATTCTCGTTCGGACATCCGGAGCAAGCTAATACCTGCCGCGCCGGAGGCGGTATTCGCCGCCATGAGCGATCCCACACGGCTGGCGAACTGGTGGGGACCCGACGGCTTCCGCAACACGATCCATGAGTTCGATTTCAGGCCCGATGGCAGGTGGTTGATGACCATGCACGGCCCCGACGGCGAGGACTATCCGAACGAAAGCCGTTTCACCCGCATTGTCGAGAACCGGCTATTCGAGATCGAGCACCTCGCAGGTCACCATTTCATCCTGACCATTGAGCTGGAGCCGGAAGGCAGTGGCACGCGCATCAAGTGGCAGCAGGCGTTCGACACGGAAGAACACTATGGACAGATCGCCGAGTTCGTGGCCTCCGCCAACGATCAGAACCTGCGACGGCTGGCAGCCGAGGTGGCGCACAGCCGCGAACTCAGCTGAATTCGCGGAAGCCCCCGAATGGCCCGATCAGCTCTCCGGCTCGAGCAGGCCATAGCGTGACGCCAGCCGCGTCAGCGATGCGAGGTCGTTGATTTCGAGCTTCTCGTAAAGGCGCGTCTTGTGGGTGGAGACGGTCTTGGCGCTGAGCGAGAGCTGTTCGGCGATGTCCTTGCCGCGGCTACCGCGCACCAGCAGGCGCGCAACGGCCAGTTCGCGCGGCGTGAGCTGGTCGAACGGCGAGCTGTCGCCGTTGACCGCCGCCATGGCGAGGTTGCGGGCGATGTCCGCGCCCAGGTACCGCTTGCCACGTGACACGTCGCGGATGGCGTTGAGCAGTTCCTCGCCGGGGCAGGCCTTGCTGATGTAACCCTTGGCGCCGGCATCCAGCAGGCGACGCGGCATCGGGCCATCGGTCTGCATGCTCACGATCACCACGTTGCAGCCGTACTGCGCCTTGATGACGCGTTCGGTGACGTCCAGCCCGCTGAGACCCGGCAAGTGCAGGTCGCAGACCACCACATCCGGTTTCTGCTGGCGGATCAGCTGAAGGCCGGCTTCGCCATCCTCGGCCTCGCCCACGACCTCCATGTCCACCGCTTCCTGCAGGATCATCCGGTAGCCGGTGCGCACCAGCCCGTGATCCTCGATCAGCACCACCCGAATCATGCGTCCACTCCCCAGGGCAACGGCAGAACGTTAAGCCAGCCCCGCGTGCATGGCAATCGCGGGGCGCGGGAGTACCTCATTCGTAGCGCAATGCCTCCATCGGCGGCAGGCGCAGCACGCGACGCAGCGGCAGCAGCATGGCGACGCCGCAGATCAGCGCGAACGCCAGCAGCACACCGCTCCAGACCAGCGGATCGAAACCACTGACGCCGAACAACATGTCGCCGGCAAGGCGCGCGATCAGCACGCCGAACAGCAGGCCCAGCGCGACACCGCCCAGCAGCCAGAAGCCGGTCCGCTGCAGCAGGCTGGCCACGATGCGCTGGCTGCCGGCGCCAAGCGCCTTGCGCAGGCCGAACTCGCGATAGCGGCGCTGCACCTGGTAGGCCAGCGTGCCGTAAAGACCGGTCGCGGCAAGGATCAGCGCAAGCACACCCAATGAACTGGTCGCGAAGGCCATGATCCGCTGCGGCATCACCGATACCGAGGTGACGTCGTCGAAGCGGCGCAGCGTCGGCACCGGCACGTCGGGCATCTGTTCGGTCATCGCCTGCTTCAGCTGCTGCTGAATCAACGACAGGCTGATGCCCGAGCGCAGGAACAGCGAATAGCTGGTCCGCGGCCACTGGCTGCTTGGGAAGAAGCCGAACGGCGTATTGCTGTCGCCGAAGCTGGCGTAGCGACCATTCGGCACCACGCCGACCACGCGGATGGTCTCGGGCTCATCACTGCCCAGCTCGAAGGTCTTGCCGATCAGTTCATCGGGATCGACACCGAAGGCGGCTGCGGCTGTTTCGTTGAGCACGGCAACCTTCTCGCTGTCGGCCGTGTCACTGTCGAGGATCGCCCTGCCCCGCACCGGAATGCCAAAGCTGTCGAAGAAACCCTCGCCCACCGTGTTGACGTCCAGTCGCGAAAACTCCATGTCGCTCCCACTGGGACGGAAAGCGCCGAAACCCATGCGGCTTAGCGTCAGCGGCGTCAGCGTGGCGAAACCCGCCTGCTCGACGCCTGGGACCGAGGACAGACGATCACGCAGCGCGATCATCTCGCGACTGGCTTCGCCGCTGTCGAGCCCCATCGGGTTGAGATCGATCTCGGCAACCGCAACGCCACGGCCATCGAAGCCGGTCTCGATGCCATTGGCTTGCTGCAGGGCGCGCACCAGAAGACCCGAACAGAACAGCAGCAGTACGGTAAGCACAGCCTGCATGCCGAGCAATGCGTGGCGCAGGCGCTGTCGACCACCGCCGAGGTTGCCGCTGGCCGTGAGGTTTCCGCCGGCACCCGACGACTGCTGCGAATTGCGCCAGGCCGGCAGCAGGCCACAGGCCAGGGCAACAAAGCCGGTCACGCCGAAGCAGACCGCGATCAATCGCAGGTCAATCGGCAGGCGCAGGTCAATAGGGAAGTCCAGCGGCAACGGCAACGTGTTGAGCAGGTCGCGACCCAACCAGGTGAACAGCAGGGCCAGCGAACCGGCGAAGGCGGCGACGATCAGCGCTTCAGCGAACAGCTGCCAGCCAATGCGCCAACGGCTGGCGCCGAGTACGCCGCGCATCGCCAGCTCGCTGCGTCGCGCCTCGCCCTGGGCCAGCATCACGCCAGCCAGGTTGCTGGCGGCCAGAAGCAGGATCGCCACGCACAGTGCGAACAGGCCACTGCTCAGGATCATCAGCGCGCCCTGTGCTTCCTGCGGAATGGCGCGCAGTGGCGCCGCCTCGAAACCCTTACCCTCGTTGCTTTCCGGGTATTCACTGGCGAGGTTGGCGGCAATGGTGCGCAGCTCGGCTTTCACCGCGGAAAGGTCCGCGCCCGCTGCCATGCGACCGCCGAGCATGACCGAACTGCTGCGACGACTGGTCCAGAAACCATCGCCAGTTTCGCGCAGCGCCACGAACATGTTCATCGGCACGTAGAAGTCCGGATTGATCACCGCTACGTCGCCGTGGAAGCTTTCCGGCAGCACGCCGATCAGCGTCAACGTCTGCCCGTTGAGTCGCAGCGAACGGCCGATGGCATCCTCACGGCCACCAAAGTAGCGCTCGAAAGCCGAATGGCTGGCCACTGCGAAGGCCGCGCTACCCGGCGCGTCATCGTCCGTTTCCAGTCCGTAAAGTCGGCCCAGCGCCGGAGCCACACCCATGGCATCGAAGTAGTCGCCAGACGCCATCCGCGTCAGCACCTTGTGCGCGGCATCGCCATCGTTGAGGTATTGCGGCGACAGGCGCGTGGCATAGACGCGATCGAGGCTGCGAGTCTGCTCGCGCAAGCTGCGGAAGTCCGGCCACGAAAACGTATCGAAGCTGCCGTTGCCGTTGTTGGATCGACCGAGCTCGACCAGTGGCGCTTCGGGATGCAGCCCTTGCGGCGTCTTCAACAGCAGCAGGTTGACCATCGCAAACACCAGCAGCGTCGCCGCCAGGCCAACACCCAACGCCGTGCTGCCGAGCACCAGGAAACCAGGCCGGCGCAACAGGCGACGCAGCGCACCACGCATGTCTTCAAGGATCATCGGGATTCTCCATTCCGTTCGATGATGCGGACGTCATTCATGGCGCAAGGCCACTGTGGGTTCGATGTCCAGCGCTCGACGCGCAGGCAAGAGCGAGGCCAGCAGCGCGACGACGAGCATCAACGTGGTCGCCACCACGCTGATGGCGACCACGGGCGCCTGCATGTTCTCGATCAGGCCGGCGAGCAGGCCGGCAAAGGGAATGCCGAGTCCGACACCGACAACGATGCCAACCACAACCTGCCAGAAACTGGTCCGCAACAGGCCCCGGACCAGGCGCGAACGCGGTGCGCCCAATGCACGGCGAATGCCGATCTCGCGGGTACGCTGGGTCACGCTGAAGGCGATCACGCCATACAGACCAGCGGCGGCCAGCACCACGGCGATGATGCCGAGCACGCTGAAGATCTTCGCCAGGAAATGCTCGCCCACGGTCGCCTCGTAGATCACCTGGTCGTAACCCTTCACCCAGTAGATCGGGAGGTCGGGCTGGACCTCACGGACCAATGCACGAAGTCGTGGCGCGAAGGCCATTTCATCAGCGCGCGTGTGCACGATGATGCTGGCGTATTGCGGCGTCTGCTGCACCAACGGGACCAGCATCGACGGCTCGATCCGGTCGTCCACGTCGTCGAGTTGCAGTGGTGAGGTCACGCCGACAACCGTATAGGTGGTCGGCGTCTCGTCGTCGTCCGGATCGATGACAAAGCGCTTGCCGATGACATCCCCATCCGGCGACAGCCGCTGGGCAAAGGTGGTGTCCACCACGGCGACCGGCACCGCGTCGATACCATCACGCTGGTCGAACAGCCGACCACGCTGCAATTTGATGTCGAAGGTGTCGAAGAAGTGCGTGTCCACCGAGCCGAGACGGGTGTTGGTCATCGCCGAGT
The DNA here is from genome assembly GCA_024233975.1 of Rhodanobacteraceae bacterium. Lineage (GTDB taxonomy): Bacteria > Pseudomonadota > Gammaproteobacteria > Xanthomonadales > Xanthomonadaceae > JACKOX01. The sequence continues at coordinate 12,593 of JACKOX010000033.1, read as the reverse complement.
TATCACCCAGCTGCGCCGCCGGAATCACGGTGCGGTCATCGCCGATCAATCCGGGTAGCACACTGCTGACCGTCGCGTCGAGCACATCGGGATCGGCAAGCAGGCGCTCGCTGATCCGCTCGTAAAACGTCCGTTTCGCCTCCTCACCATCGAACTCCGGACCGACCAGACCAACGCGGGCGGTCAGCCGGTGATCGGTGTTCACGCCGATGTCGCTGTGGATGAAGTTGACCACGCCGACCACCATCGAACCGGCAGTGATCAAGAGAATGCAGCTCATCGCCAGTTCGCCGGCGACCAGCCAGCGACTGCCAGCCGCGAACGCGCCACCGGTGGCGCTTCGACCGCCCTGGCGCATGGTCTGCGCGATGCCGCTGCGGGCGGCATTCCATGCCGGATAGGCCCCGCTGATCAGTGCGGTCAACACCGCAGCCAGCAAGGCGATACCGAGCACGCGCCAGTCAAAATCAAGGCGCATCCATTCCGGTGGACCTTCCTCCGACGCCGCAAACATGTGTTGCATCCAGTGCGTGCCCGCCATCGCCAGCGGCAGGGCCAGCACCATGGCGATCAGCGACAGCAGCAGGCTGTGTGCCAGAAGATGCAGCGCGAGCCGCCTGCCGCTTGCACCCAGAGCGACGCGCACGGAAAGTTCCTGCCGGCGGCTGGCACTGCGGGTCAGCAGCAGATTCGCCGTGTTGGCGCAGGCGATCAGCAGCACCAGCACCACCGCTCCCAGCATCACGCCAAGGATCTTCTGCGTCTGCTTGGAGATGAACACGAACTTGAGCGGCTGGTGCTGGATGGCGCGCTGCTGGAAGTAGTCTGGCGCCTCCTGCCTGGCCTGCTCGTACCAGCCCGCCAATCGTGCATCGACGGTCGCCATCGCCCCCGGCGCAACCCGGGCAATCACCTCGAAATTGGAACTTTCCTCGCGCGACATGCCCGGTCGCGGCACGTCCAGCGCCCAGATCTCCTCGCGGAACGGGAACGAGAAGTCACGCGGCATCACGCCAATGACGGTTGCCGGTGCCGCGTTCATACGGATTTGCTGACCCACGATGTTCGGCTGACCGCCATAGCGCGACTGCCAGAGCGACCAGGACAGCAGCACCACCGGCGGGGCGCCGGGGAGCGTGTCGGCCTCGGCGAAGTCCCGGCCAAGGATCGGGTTGGTACCCAGCAGGCGCAGCAGACCCGGCGTGACCCGGGCGCCCTTGAAGCGCTCCGGCGTCTCCATGTCGCTGAGGTTGATGGTGTTGCTGTAGTAACCGGCGAGCGTGGCGTTGTCCTTCAGCAGCGACTGCCATTCCAGCAGGTCGTGGCCAGACACGTTGCGGATCTGACCGGGCTGCGACTGCTCGCTGATCCCGATGTTCAGCATGGAGCCGTCACGATCAAACGGCAGCGGCCGGATGATCATGCTGTCGATGATCACCAGCATGAACATCACGCAGGCCAGCCCCGCCGCCAGCACGGTGACGACCAGCGCGGTGTGGCCCGGCCGTTTGGTGCAGGCGCGGAAGGCCGCTTTCAGTTCGTGGCTAATGTTCCCGAAGATGCTCAACATGTCGATTACTCGTAGCGAAGGGCTTGCATGGGATCAGTGGCAACGGCGCGACGCGCCGGCAGCAGGCAGGCAACCAGGGCGACCACCGCCAGCAGCAACACCACACCGATGAACACCACGGGATCAAAGCGCGATACGCCGAACAGCAGCGCACTCATGCCCTGCCCGGCAAAAACAGCAACCAACACGCCGACCACCAGACCGACCACCACCAGCATGCCGGCCTGACGCAGCACCAGGCGCAGGATGTCGCCGCGACCGGCACCGATGGCCACGCGCACGCCCAGCTCGCCACGACGCTGGTTCACCGAATAGGCGAGCACGCCATAGATACCGATGCTGGCCAGCGCAATGGCGACGATGGCGAACAGACCCACAAGCAGCATCGGCGCACGCTGCGTGTCCAGCGTATCGGCGACGCGCTGGGTCATCAGGCGCATGTCAGAGACAGGCTGTTCGGGATCAACCTTGAGGATGGCGTCGCGCAGCGCAGGGATCAGCGTGTTTGGATCGCCATGGCTGCGGATCACCAGCATGCCGTGGGCCCGCGCCATCTGCGTCAGCGGCCAGTAAAGCGTTTCCTTCTCCACTGCCTCGCTGAGCCGGTAGTGCTTCACCGTGCCGACCACGCCCACGACTTCTGCCCAGGGCTGGTTGTCGCCACGACGGAGCCGCTTGCCGATCGGACTCTCGCCCGGCCAGAACTTGTGGGCGAGGTATTGATCGATGATCACCACCGGCGGCGCATCGGCGGAGTCAGTCACCGCGAAGCCGCGACCCAGCTTGAGCGGAATTTCCATGGCTTGGAAATAGCCCGCGCTGACCAGCCGCTGCATGCCGTGAGGGCCCGGATCGTTTTCCGGCGTTTCCAGACCGTCGACGTCGTAGCTGCCGCTGGAGTCGCTACCGGAGAACGGCAGCGACGAGGTGAAACCGGCGACATCCACGCCGGGAACCGCCGACACTTCGCGCAGCACGTCCTCGAAGTAGCGCTGCTGCGCCGTCATGTCAGGGAAGCGGTTCTCCGCCAGCCGGATGCGGGCGGTGATCACGCCTTTGGATACAAAGCCGGGATCCTGGTCCTGCAAGCGGACGAAGCTCTTCAGCAGCAGCCCGGCGCCGATCAGCAGCGTGGTCGCCAGCGCCAGCTGCGCAACCACGAGCCCGCTGCGCACCGTCGCCGTGCGCCGGCCGCCGCCACCCAGGCGCCCGCCTTCCTTGATCGAGCCGTGGATGTCGAGGCGCCACAACGACAGCATCGGCATCAGCGCGGCCAGCAGGCCGGCGAGCAGTGACACGCCCAATGCAAACAACAGCACGCGGGTGTCGATGCTGAAACTGAACAGACTGCTTTCGTCGCCAAGGCCAAACAGCGGCAGCACGCCAACCATCGCGTAGGCGAACATCACGCCAAGCGCACCACCCGCCATTGCCAGCAACAACGCTTCGACCAGCAACTGGCTGGCGATGCGGGCTCGACTGGCGCCGAGCGCACTGCGCACCGACAGTTCGCCGCTGCGCGACAGCACACGGCTCAGCATCAGGTTCGCGGTATTGGCGCAGGCAATCAGCAGCACGAGGCCGACCGCAGCCTGCAGGATCAGCAGCAGCGGGCGCTGGTCCTCGACCTTCTGCTCGTGCAGGTTCTCGGCGCGTCCCTGGAAATTGCCGGCCCGCAGGAACTCGCCAAAATCCACGACCTGCGGATTGTCCATGCCGATGAAACGCTCGGCGTTGCGCGCGATGATCGCCGTCATCTGCGATTCCAGCTGTTCGATGCTGGCACCCGCCTTGAGGCGACCGAGTGTGGCGACATGCTCGGAGCCGCGCTGAAAATCGCTGGCCTCGCCCGGCGTGATGGCGTAGCTGGTCCACAGCTTCGCATTGCGATCGGGAAAGGCGAATCCGGCTGGCATCACGCCGACCACGCGGTAGGGCTCGCTGTTGAGGCGGATGTCGCGACCAACCAGCCCGGGATCTGCATTGAAGCGGTTACGCCACAAGGAATCACTGAGCACGACCACATGGTCGTTCCCGACCTTGCCGTCGTCTTCGATGAGCGCCCGGCCCATCGCCGCCTTCACGCCCAGCGTGGAAAACAGCGACGGCGTGGCGCGCAGAGCGCGAACCGCCTCGGCACGCTCGCCCGCTGTCGACAGGCTGTAGCTGGTCCAGTCGTACATGGCCAGGTCGTCCAGCGCCTCGGCCTGCTCTCGGCGGTCGAGATAGTCGGGCACAGAGCTCGACGCATACTCCAGCCCCATCTTCGGATAGCTGTTGTGCACGTCGACCAGACGCTCGCTGTCGGGGAACGGCAGCGGCTGCAACAGCATGCCGTTGATCACCGAGAAGATCGCGGTGTTGGCGCCGATACCCAGCGCCAAGGTCAGCACGGCGATCAGAGTGAAGCCCGGCCGCGCCAGCAGCGCACGCAGGCTGTAGCGAGCGTCGTTGATCAATTGTCGAAGCATGGTGATCTCCGTTCCGGATTCAGGCAGCGCCCACGACATCGCGGCCGCCACGATCACGTGCCTTCGCGATCTGCTCGTCGAGCCGCGCGTCTTCTTCCTGGCGCAGGCGGTGCAGCGTGTCTTCGTCAACCACGCGACCGTCGAACATGAACACCTTGCGATCGGCGAAGTCGGCGTAGCGCGGATCGTGGGTGACCATGCAGATCGTCGAACCGGCCTGGTGCAGTTCGTCGAGCAGCGCCATCACCGCTTCGCCGTTCTTGGAATCGAGGTTGCCGGTCGGCTCATCGGCGAGCAGGATCGACGGCTCACCAACCAGCGCACGCGCAACGGCGACGCGCTGCTGCTGGCCACCGGAGAGCTGCGACGGGTAGTGCTTGAGGCGATGCGCCATGCCGACGCGCTCCAGTGCGTTCTGCACGCGGTCACGACGCTCGCCCTTGCCAAGGCCGTCGCGGTAGGTCAGCGGCAGCTCGACGTTCTCGAACACGCTGAGGTCACCGATCAGGTTGAAGGCCTGGAAGATGAAGCCGATCTCACGGTTGCGGATTCGCGCGCGCTCGGACGCCGAAATGTCCTGCACCGGCACGCCATTCAGGCTGTAGCTGCCGCCACTTGGCGTATCCAGCAGGCCGAGGATCGACAGCAGCGTCGACTTGCCGCAGCCGGACGGCCCGGTGATGGACACGTAGTCGCCGCGATCGATCGCGAAGTGCACGCCGGACAGCGCGTGGGTCTCGACCTCGTCGGTGTAGAAGATCTTGCTGATGTCTTCCATCTTCAGCAGCGTGTGCTGCGCGTTGCCGTTGGCGGTGTCGATGTGGCTGCTCATGGGTCAATCCTGTTCGTGTTCTGTATGCGGAAAATTCGGGAGTCGTCTGCTCGTCGGGATGCCGCGCTCAGTCGAGGCTGAGGCGGTCGTAGCGATCCCACTGCGAGGTATCGGAAAGGACGATGCGATCGCCGGGCTTCAGGCCGCGACGGATCTCGATCAGGCTGACCGAGGCGCGGCCCAGCTGCACCGGCACGCGATGCGCGCTGTCGCCGGCTTCGTCGAGCAGGAACAGGCGCACTTCGCTGTCCGGCTGACCGAAGGCGGGGCGACCGACGTAGAGCACGTCTTCCAGCTTTTCCAGCTCGATGGTGCCGTCCACGCTGAGGTCGGGACGCGCGCCGGCCGGCAGCTCGCCAGTCAGGTCGACATCGACCTGCACGGCACCATTGACCACGGCCGGATCAACACGCTGCACACGACCTTCGACCACGCCGTTGCGCGTGTCGATGCGCGCAGCCTGGCCGATGACCACGTCCTTCATCTGGGTTTCCGGAATCCGCAGCTCGGCGCGCAGCTGATCGGGTTTCGCGACACGCGCCAGCTGGCGTCCCGGTGCGACCTGCTGGCCTTCCTCCACCGGCACCTGCTGCAACACGCCGCTGATACCGGCCTTTACCGCCAGCGCCTCTACCTGGCGCTGGCGCAGCGCCGCGGTACCGGCCAGCTGCTCGACGCGGGCGCGATCGGCTGCCAGCTGTGAGCTGATGGTGCTGCGAAATTTCTCGATGCGCTCCTGCTCGATGTCGAGACGCACCTTCCTCTGGTTGGCGGCCAGCTCCGAACGGCGGTACTGGATGCGCGGGATGATGCCCTTGTCGGCCAGCTCCTTCTCGGCGTCCATCTGCAGGCGCGCGGACTCGTAATCGGCCTCGACGCTGGCCAGGTTGGCCTTCTGGTCGAGCAGCTGGCTTTCCAGACTGACGCGCTTGGCCTCGAGATCGGCCCTGGCGGCGGTCAGCGCGGCATTGGCCGCCAGCTGCTGCTCCATCACCTCAGGATTGCTGAGCTCAAGGATCACCGTGTCCGGCTCTACCTGTGCGCCGGGCTTGACCAGGATGCGCTCGACGTTGGCGCTGGTCTCGGCGCTGATCCAGCGGATCTCGGTCGGCACCAGCGTGCCGGGGCCGCGGACTTCACGCAGCAGCTCGCCGCGCTTCACCGTATCGATCCACAGACTGGCGCGCTCCACGCTGGGTGCGGCCGGCTCCAGCCGGGCCACCAGCATGATCACTGCCGCCAGCGCCAGGGCGCCGAACAGGCCGAAGCCGATCTGGCGACGGCGCTTCTTCTGCTTGAGGTCTTCGCGTTTGATGTCCATGCCAGCGACATAGCAAAGCCCGTGCCACATCCGGATCAATTCGCTAACCAGATGATTTTATTGACTATCGTAGAAATCGACGCGCTGGAAAAAGCCGGCGACCTGTGCGCTTGCGAACGCCGTGTTCCGGTTCCGGACAGCGCGCGGGTCGGGTGTCCGCTCGGGCGATGGCCACTCATGGCATATCGCCGACCAATCTGTCCGCCGCCGTCAAAGTGCTCGCTAAGTCCTTGGTTTTCGGCCCTTCGGGGAGTAGTCTCGACCGACTTGTTGGAGGGGAAAAGCTGGGAAGGCCTGAATGCGCCCTGTTCTGCTGGTCGAGGCTTCCGTTACCCGACGCCGCGCGGCTTCCACCGTGCTGGCGCAGCATGGCTTCGCCACCACGGCGCTGGCCTCGCATGAACAGGCCTACGATGTCCTGCAGCGCCACCTGACCAGCGCCAACCGTTTCGAGGGCGTGGTACTGGGCTGGCCCGAGTACAGCGACGGCGTGGCGGAAGACGTGTTCGGCCTGCTGCACAGCGATGCCTTCGAACACCTTCCCGTCCTCATCCTCGCCGACCACAACAACGACTCCGCGGCGAACTGGCGACTGACCCGCCCGCGCACCGGCCTGCTGCTGTGGGGCGACTACCAGGAAGCCGGCGCCGCGCTGGAGCAGCTGCTTCGCCCACCGGAGCGCACCCAGCTGCCGGCCCAGCGTGCGCCTGCCGCGACCCTGCGCATCCTGCTGGTCGACGATTCGGCCACCGTTCGCGTCGGTTTCTCAAAGCTGCTGCGGCGCAGCGGCTACGAGGTGGAAACCGCTTCCTCCGTGGCAGAAGGTCTGGAGGCAGCCAAGGCCAGCGCCTTCGACATCGCCATCGTCGACTACTACATGCCGGAAGCGAATGGCACCGAGCTGATCGCCAGGCTGCGCGAACAGCCGGAAACCGCCGAAATGCTGACGGCAATCATCACCGGCACTTATTCCGACGCGGTGATCCGCGAGTCGCTGGCCCTGGGCGCAGTGGAATGCCTGTTCAAGAGCGAGGCCAAGGAGCTGTTCCTGGCCCGCCTCGCCTCGCTGGCGCGCACCGTCAACAATCGCAAGGCCATCGACGCCGAGCGTCGCCGACTGCAGGGCATCCTGAGCTCGGTCGGCGACGGCGTGTACGGCGTGGACGAAGCCGGCGTGATCCAGTTCGTCAACCCGGCAGCGCTGGACCTGCTTGGCTACACACAGGCACGAGAGCTGATCGGCCATCGCGCCTTCGACTGCTTCCACGGCGCCGACGAAGCCGGCGGCGCAATGGAGCGCGACGACTCCTTCCTCGACCAGTGCTATGCCAACGGCGAAGCGGTGCCGAACTGGCAGGGCGTGTTCTGGACCGCCTCCCGCCGCTCGCTTCCCGTGGAGTGCACCGTCTACCCGATGACCGTGGATGGCCAGCGCACCGGTTCGGTGGTCGCGTTCCGCGATGTTTCCGCGCGACGCATGCTGGAAGAAGAGCTGCGCTGGCAGGCCGAACACGATCCGCTCACCAAGCTGCACAACCGTGGCTGGTTCGAGGTGCAGCTGGAGAAAGAGCTGGCGCGACTCAAACGATCCGACCAGAGCTCGCTGCTGCTGTTCGTCGACCTCGACCGCTTCAAGTACATTAACGACACCGCCGGCCACAGCGCGGGTGACCAGCTGCTCTGCGAAGTCAGCAGCCGTCTGCGTTCACGCCTGCGTGGTTCGGACCACCTGGCACGCATGGGCGGCGACGAGTACGCGCTGATCCTGCGCAACGTCAACGTGGGCGACATCGAAAGCATCGCCGACGGCTTCCGCCAGACGCTGACCGCCTCGCCGTTCACGCATGCCGGCAAGAACTACCGCATCACCCTGTCCATCGGCGTGGCGAAGATGGACTCGCACACCGAGTCGATGACCGAAGCCATGGCGCATGCCGACATCGCCTGCCACATGGCCAAGCGTTCCGGCCGCAACCGCACGCACATCTATACCGAGGAGAGCGGTCGCAAGGCCGCGCTGGACGTTGACCTCGGCTGGTCGGCGCGCATCGAGGACGCGCTCAAGAACGACCGTTTCTCGCTGGCCTTCCAGCCCATCGTTCCGCTCAACGGCCTGGAAGAAGAGGACGAGCTGCGCGCCGATGATCCGCAATTGTGGATCCGCCAGCTGCAGCGCAATCCCGAACAGCCGGCCATCTTTGAAGTGCTGCTGCGTCTGCGTGACGCACAGGGCGACCTGATCTCGCCACATGCTTTCCTTCCCAGCGCCGAGCGCTTCAGCATGATGCCGGACATCGACCGCTGGGTGGTCGATCGCGCCCTGCGGGTCGCGCGCAGCGCCATGGTCGCACCGCGCAAGGTGGTGCTGGCGATCAACCTTTCCGCCGACAGTCTGGGCAGCGATGGTTTCGCCGGCTACGTCATCACCAAGCTGGTCGAACACAACGTCAGCGCTGACAGCCTGATCTTCGAGATCACCGAGTCACGCGCCATTGACGACGTGGCCGGCGTGCAGCGCACGCTGCACGATCTGCGCCAGCATGGCTGCCGTATCGCCGTCGATGACTTCGGCACCGGCTTCTCCACCTTCGCCTACCTCAAGCAGCTGGAGGCGGACGTGCTCAAGCTGGACGGTTCGCTGACACAGGGCCTGCCGGACGACCCGCTGGACCGCACCATCGTCGCCGCACTCACCAGCATCGCCGAGACCGCCGGCAAGCAGACCGTCGCGGAATTCGTCGAGGACGCCCGCGTGCTGATGTCACTGTACGAATGCGGTGTCGACTATGCCCAAGGCAACGCTCTCGGCATACCCCAGATCAAACTGGAACTGCCAGCTTCGCTGGCCAGCGCCAGCGATCAGCGCGACGACGCCGGCAACAGCGACGCCATCGGTTTCTGACTCGAGACCGACCGGCAGCGTGGTGCTGCTCGCAACCCACGGTTATCCCATACAGCGATCCCGCATCCGCATCGCCTGATTGCTACCGTTGTGCTTTCAGCAGAGGCAGTTGCCACGCCCTGGACACCAATACCTGGTGCGCTACGCCAACCGATACCAGCAGTGCGTCCATCGTGCACCGAAACCAGAGCGCCGTATGGACCGGCCGCGAAATGAGCGTCCAGTGCGGCTTGGATTCCGGAAAATTGTCCTGCCGATACGGCGCCGTAGTACCCCTACGACAGCGCCAGCCTCACCACCCTGATTTCGCTGGCGCCGAGTGCTTCGGTGGTGAACGAGGCCATGACCGCCACCGGTGAAACCTGCAGCAACAGCACGCCCGCCGTTGTCGACACCCTCACCATCGAGTTCGCCTGCGACCTCAGCTTCGCCAGCAGCGGCACACGCGATGTCAGCGCATCGTTCGCCGACTCCAGCAGCCATCACGGCAGCAGCAGCACGGCGCTGTCGCACACGGTCAATCCGCCACCACCGCCAGAAATTTTCGCCAACGGCTTCGAACAGCCCTGATCGGCCTGGTTGAGGTGCAAGGGCGCAAAAAGCGAGCAGGCTCCACGCTTTGGTGAGCCTGCCTGGCAAGCACCTGCCCTTGCCGCATGATCCGACTCGAACCGGCGATCACGACCGACATATCATCCCTCCATGCCAGCACCTCTCACGCTCGACGCCCTCCGCCGCTACGCGATTACCCGCAGCCTGTTCAGGCCGACTTCGTTGAAGCGGGCCATCACCCGATTTGGCTTCGTGCAGATGGATCCGATCCGGGCTCCGGCCCGCGCGCAGGACCTGACCCTGCGGCATCGCGTACTGAACTACCGGGCGGGCGACCTGGAAGCGAGCTATCCGCGGCTCGGACTGGAGGAGGACTTCCTCATCAACTACGGCATCCTGCCGCGCGCCATACAGCGATCAATGCATCCGCGCGTCGCGCGGCGTGAGTGGAATGCTGCACGGTGGCGGCAGGCCGAAGCGGTGCTCGAGTTCGTGCGCGATCGTGGCGTAGTGCACCCGCGCGAAGTGGACGCCGAGTTTGCCCACGGCAGGACGCGAAACTGGTTTGGCGGCAACAGCCGGGCCAGCACCGAGCTGCTGGACGGGATGCACTACCGCGGCCTGCTGCGGGTAGCACGTCGCGACAACGGGATTCGCACGTATGCCGTGCAGGACGCGCATCGTCAGCCCGCCCCGGACGATGCGGACGGCGTGCTCGATCAGTTGGTGGACCTCGTCGTCGCCAAGTATGCGCCACTGCCTTCGGCGAGCCTTGGTCGCCTGGTATCGATGATCGCAAGCTCGGCCACGCCGCAGTGGCGCGAGCAACGTACCGCGGCCCTCAGGCGCGCCCGTGAACGGCTACCGCAAGCCGACGTGGATGGCACGCGCTGGTTCTGGCCTGCCGGCGACAATCCGGCCTCGCGACGCAACCAGAAGAACGACGTGCTAGACGACGAACTGCGCCTGCTCGCGCCCTTCGATCCGATCGTCTGGGACCGCGACCGCTTCGAGCGCTTCTGGGGCTGGGCCTACCGCTTCGAGGCCTACACCCCGGCGCCCAAACGTGTGCGTGGCTATTACGCCTTGCCAATGCTCTGGCGCGGCCAGGTCATCGGCTGGGCGAACGTCGCGTCGAAAGCAACAGGTCTGGAGGTGGACACCGGATTCGTCAGCGGTCGCGCCCCGCGTGACCCGGCGTTTCGATCCGCCCTTCAAGCCGAGCATGAGCGAATGGCGCGCTTTCTGGGCGGCCGGTAGCGCCGCGGTATCAGCCCGAGCCGGCAGCAGATTGGCGGTCAAACTTGACTGAAGTGAGCCGACTCTCTGCGTTGCAGATGCGTTGAGCAACACGCTGATCATTCTGGACCGCGGCGTATGTGAAACTGCCTCCGACTTGGCAGGTGATGATGAATACCGCCTTGCCGGCCAGGTCGCGCAGATCGTTGTCATCGAACGGCCCGTGCCGAAGATCGTCAAGAGCGGCTTCGAGGACCGAACGCGGCTTCGCGCTGCGACGCCGTCGGGATCGGCCAACGCTGCATCCCGTCGGCGTGCGCGGCACAATGCGCGCATGCCTTCCTCTTTCCTCTGGTACGACCTCGAAACCTTCGGCCTTGATGCGCGACGCACGCGCATCGCGCAGTTCGCGGCGCAGCGCACCGATGAGAACCTGAACCCGCTGGGCGATCCGGTCACGCTGTTCTGCCGGCCCGCCGACGACCTGCTGCCCTCGCCCACCTCGGTACTGCTCACCGGCATCACGCCACAGCAATGCCAGCGCGAAGGCGTGAACGAGGCCGAATTCGCCGCGCGCATCTTCGAGCTGATGGCGCAGCCGCAGACCTGCACCGCCGGCTACAACAGCCTGCGCTTCGACGACACGCATATCCGCTTCCTGCTCTACCGCAACTTCTTCGACGCCTACGAGCGCGAGTGGCGCGGCGGCAATTCGCGCTGGGACATCCTCGACCTGATGCGCCTCACCTGCGCGCTGCGCCCGGATGGCATCGAGTGGCCGACGCATGACGACGGCCGCCTGTCGTTCAAGCTCGAACACTTGGCCGCCGCCAACGGCTTGCTGCACGAACAGGCGCACGACGCCACGTCCGACGTGCTGGCGACCATCGCGCTGGCGCGCAAGGTCAAGGAAGCGCAACCGCGACTGTTCGACTACTACCTCGGCTTCCGCGACAAGCGTCGTGCGCTGACCCTGCTCGACTACGCCAACCAGACGCCGGTGCTGCACGTCTCCGGCCGCTTTCCGGTCGAGCGCTACTGCACAGCACCGATCCTGCCGCTGGCGCCGCATCCGAGCATCGGCAACCGCATCATCTGCGTGGATCTGTCGCAGGATGTCGACGCCCTGATCAACGCCAGCGCCGAGGACATCGCCGAGCGTCGCTTCGTCGCCCGCGCCGACCTGCCCGAAGGCGAAGAACGCCACCCGATCAAGGAGGTCCATGCCAATCGCTGCCCGGCACTGGTGTCGATGGATCACCTTCGCAACGACGATCGCGAACGCCTTCAGCTCGACCTGGATCAAATCGCCCGTCGTGCGGAGCAGCTGTCGAAGGCGACGGACCTGCCGGAACGCCTGCGACAGGCTTTCGCCATGGAAACTGCCCGTGGCGACAATGATGCCGATGCCGCGCTCTACGACGGCTTCGTACCGGATGGCGACAAACGTCGTTTCCCGGATATCCGCAGCGCGCAGCCGAAGGCACTGCCAAGGTTCGAGTCCCAACTCACTGATCCACGCCTGCGCGAACTGGTGTTCCGCTACCAGGCACGCAACTGGCCCGACTCGCTCGACACCTCGCAGCAGCGGCGCTGGGACGATTATCGCCGCCAGCGTCTGCGCGATGACACGCTGGCCGAGCAGAGCCTTGCTGGTTTCCACGCGGAAGTCTCAGCCCTGCGTGAACATTCCGGACCCGGACAAG
>JACKOX010000032.1 GCA_024233975.1 Rhodanobacteraceae bacterium | reverse complement strand
GTGCAGCCGCTGGCCGCACCCCCGGATTCCGCGGCGAAGGATAGGGGCGCGGATTGGAGTTGTCCATCTAAATCAATCATCTAGCTGAACGGGTGTTCAGCTAGCGATTTTCGGCTTCACGTTGCCGAAATATGGATTTGCGATGCTGACCAGTCGGCATCGCTGGTCGCCAGCGATGCGAAAGCGGCGCCAGCGTTGTCCGGCGCCGCTCTCAGTACACCGGAAACCGGTGGCTTACCAGGTGTAGCGCACCGTGTAACGCAGCTTCACTTCGCCATCGGCCGGGATCTCGACCGGGAAGTCGACGGTCTGCGCATCGCGCTTCACGTGCTTGCTGGATTCGCTGGTGATCTCCCAGGTGCTCCAGCGGTACAGGTAGTCGCGGATGACGACGGACACCGCCTCTTCCTTGCGGTTGCGCACGCTGATCTCGAAGCTTTCCTCCATCCAGCGCGCATTGGTGTCGGCCTTGAAGTCGGTCTGCTTGCGGTCGCCGACCACATCGAAGGACTTGCCGAGCTTGATGTTCAGCGTCTCGTTGCGCGGCGTGTGCTTGATGACGTCCTCGCCGATGAACTCCAGGCTGCCGTTGTCGCTGCGCTGGTTGACGCGCATGCGGCCGGCGGGCAGGGCGAGGCCAAGCTGGTTGTCCTTCTTGTTTTCAAAGCGCAGGTAGGCGCCGACTTCGCCCTGGGTCATGGTGGCGTAGTTCTGGTCGACGACTGGCGAGCCCCAGTAGCTGCGGGCGCCGGGGCCGGCGGTAAACACCAGTTCCTTCTTGCAGTTGATGCCGACGGCGGCCGGGAACAGCTCCAGCTGTTTGGTGGAGTTGTCCGGCAAGGTGGTGCGGCGGCCGAGCGTGTACAGGTGATACTCGAACAGGCCGGATTCGCTGAAGCCCTCCTCCTGAATTGCGTCAGCCACCATGGACTTGCGCATGTAGGCCTGCGGTACTGGCGCCGGTGCTGCAGGCGCACGATTGACCTCACCGGCGACCAGCTTCAGCTGCGCGTTGTCATAGCTGCCGCCGCTCTGGTTGACCAAGGTTACCCAGGACGACAGATCGAGGCGGCATTTGCCGCCGGATTCGTCCAACGTGGCGTTGTAGTCGGTCCACCAGGTCATGCCCTGGGTCTGGTAGGCGACTTCCACCGGCTGGCTGCCGCCCTTGGCCGAATCCAGTAGCCAGACCAGCGTCGGTTTGGTAATCAGTCCCCCCGGCAGCGATGGGAAGCGCAGGCCGCTCCAGTTGGTGAGCGTGGCGATCTCGCCGCTGTCGAGCTTGAGCGTCATGCCGCCGCTGGCCGAGAGCAACTGGCCGGTCAGGGTTTCGGTGCCGTTGGCGAGGTTCTGGTCGACGCGGACACGCTCGCCGATATAGCGCTGCAGCAGCTTCTGCGCATCGACCAGGTCGAACTGGAAGTTCTGCTCGACCACGCGGGTGCCGTCCGGATGATCCAGCGCGCTGAAGCTGACCGTGGTCGGGTCCATGTGCGCGGCGACGTCGGTGAAGCGAAGTTCACCACGGCCATCGGGCAGGAACATCTGGCGGCGGTCGCGCACCAGCGCATAGCCGGGCAGGTTCTGGCCATAGTTGGCGAGGCGCTGCATGTCGATGCTGCCCGGCGCGGCGCTGGAATAGACGGTCAGCGCGTAGTCGGGGTTCTCGTTCGAGGCGGCAGCTGTGGTCGTGGTCATGGCGGCGCTCAACAGGGTCAGGGCGAAAAAGCGCATGGCGGTCTCCGTGGTTTCGGTCGCTGGCAACGAGGGGATGCGCAGTCGACAGGTTAGCAGGGGAAGTGACCCACGCTGTAACGCGCCAGACCCCGAGCCGGGGTTGGTGTCCACGCGAGATTCGTTGTGGTGCTTCCGGACTAGAGCGAAGCCGCCAGCCGCGTGCCCTGGTCGATGGCGCGCTTGGCGTCGAGCTCGGAGGCGACGTCGGCGCCGCCGATGCGCGAGACCTTGAGACCGGCGGCGACGAGGCTGTCTTCCAGTCCGCGATTCGGCTCCTGGCCGGCGCAGATCACCACGGTGTCGACCGGCAGGCATTTGTCCTCGCCGTCGTGGTGGATGTGCAGGCCCTCGTCGTCGATACGCTGGTAATCGACGCCGCCCCACTGGTGCACGCCCTTCATCTTCAGCGTGGCGCGATGCACCCAGCCGCTGGTCTTGTTCAGGCGCTTGCCGGGCTTGCCTTCGGAGCGCTGCATGAGCCAGATCTCGCGGGCCGGCGGTTCCGGTGCGGCATGCACGCCTTCGATGGCGCCCCGTGCCTGCGCGGTGGGGTCGACGCCCCATTCGCGCATCCACAGCTGCGGATCGAGGCTGGGCGATGGCCCGGCATGCACGAGGAATTCGGCGACGTCGAAGCCGATGCCGCCAGCACCGATGATGGCGACCTTGTGGCCGACCGGCTTGGCGCTGGTCAGTGCGTCGATGTAGCCGATTACCTTGGCGTGATCGTGGCCGGGAATGCGGACGTTGCGCGGGGTGACGCCCGTGGCCATCACGACCTCGTCGAAACCCTCGGTCAGGGTCGCGGCTTCCACGCGCTGGCCGAGCTTCACATCGACGCCGGTCTGCGCCAGACGCCGTTCGAAATAGCGCAGCGTTTCGTGGAACTCCTCCTTGCCCGGAATCCGCTTGGCGAGATTGAACTGCCCGCCGATGCGGTCGTTCTGGTCGAACAGGGTGACCTTGTGGCCGCGCTCGGCCGCGGTGGTGGCGAAGGCAAGACCGGCAGGGCCAGCGCCGATGACCGCGACGCGCTTCGGCGCATCGGTCGGGCGGATCAGCAGCTCGGTTTCATGGCATGCGCGTGGATTGACCAGGCAGCTGGCACGCTTCTTCTCGAACACGTGGTCGAGGCAGGCCTGGTTGCAGGCAATGCAGGTGTTGATGTCGGCGCTGCGATCGGCTTCGGCCTTGCGCACCCAGTCGGGATCGGCCAGCAGTGGACGCGCCATCGACACCATGTCGGCCTGCCCGGCGGCGAGGATGCGCTCGGCCACTTCCGGCATGTTGATGCGGTTGGTGGTGATCAGCGGAATACGGACTTCGGACTTCATCTTCGCCGTCACCCAGGTGAAGGCCGCGCGCGGCACGCTGGTGACGATGGTCGGTATGCGCGCCTCATGCCAGCCAATGCCGGTGTTGATGAAGGTGGCGCCGGCGGCTTCGACCGCCTTGGCCTGCGCAACGATCTCGCTCCAGTCACTGCCGCCTTCGACCAGGTCCAGCATCGACAGGCGAAAGATGATGATGAAGTCCTCGCCGACCGCCTCGCGGGTTCGGCGCACGATCTCCACCGGCAGTTTCATGCGGCGTTCGGCGTCGCCACCCCATGCGTCGGTCCGGTGGTTGGTGCGCGGCGCGATGAACTGGTTGAGCAGGTAGCCTTCCGAGCCCATCACCTCGATGCCGTCATAGCCGGCTTCGCGGGCGAGCTTGGCGCTTTTCACGAAATCCTTGATGGTGGATTCCACGCCGCGCGCCGACAGTGCCTTGGGCTTGAACGGGTTGATCGGCGCCTTGATCGCCGAGGGCGCCACCGACAGCGGGTGATAGCCGTAGCGGCCTGCGTGCAGGATCTGCATGCAGATGCGGCCGTTTTCGTCGTGGACGGCCTTGGTCACCTTCTTGTGGCGCTTCACTTCGCTGCGCCAGCTGAGCTTGCCACCGAAGGGTGCCAGCCAGCCACGAATGCTCGGCGCGATGCCACCAGTGACCATCAGGCCAACGCCGCCACGCGCACGCTCGGCGAAATAGGCGGCGAGCTTGTCAAAATCGGCGGCCTTGTCTTCGAGGCCGGTGTGCATCGAGCCCATCAGCACGCGGTTGGGCAGGGTGCAGAAGCCCAGGTCCAGTGGCTTCAGCAGATGCGGATAGGGGTTCGATGCGGTGTTCGACATGGCGGGATACGGCGGCGTAGGGACGCCGGCACGATGCCGCGAGCGGCGGCAAGAAACAAGTCTTGCCGCCGCCGTACACAGAATCCCAAGCGTTTGTCAGGCCGCGCTACGGAAGGCGAAAGCCTGCATCGCCAGCGAGCCGAACTCGAAGTCGCGATGGAGCGGTTCGCTGCGGAACTGCCTTCCAGCCGCGCCCAGCGCGACAAACAGGGGCATCAGGTGCTCGGTGGTCGGATGGGCGTGCCGTGCATTCGGAGCCTGGCGTTCCCAATCCAGCAAGGCATCGATGTCGCCGCTGGCGAGGTGCCCGGACAGCCAGTCGGCAAACGCGCGCGCCCAGTCGGTGGCGCTGCCGTCCCGGCTTTGCCATTCGAGGTCGCCCAGGTTGTGCACGCTGCCACCGCTGCCGAGCAGCAACACGTCATCGGGCAAGGCGTTGGCCAGGGCCATGCCCATGCGGAAATGCGTCTCCGCGGATTCGCGGGGCAGCACCGACAGGGGAATGACCGGAATGCCGGCATCGGGATACATGCGCAGCAGCGGCACCCAGACGCCATGGTCCAGTCCGCGCTCGGGATCCAGTCGCGCGGAGAAGCCGGCGTCGCGAAGTGCTTCTGTCAGCGTTGCCGCCAGTGACGGTTCGCCGGCTGCCGGGTAGTCGATGGCATACAGCGGTGGTGGAAAACCGCTGAAGTCATGGATGGTTTCCGGCCTCGCCGCCGAGCCCAGCGCCGGCACGCAGGCCGCATAGTGCGCCGATGCGACGACGATGGCCCGCGGGCGCGGCAATTGCCCGCCGAGCCGGTCGAGGAAGCGACCGGTCGGTGAATCCGCCAGCGCCAGCGTCGGTGCCCCATGGGACACGAACAGGCTGCGCGGCAGGGTTGTTCCAGTGTTCATTGAAGGCCTTCCAGTTCCAGGGCTGCCTGCACATCGGGGTCGTCATTCATCCGCTGGAAGAACGCCGACAGGTTCTGGTGCCGGTCGATGCCACCGGCGACCTTTCTCGCCCAGCGCAGGATGACGAACAGATAGCCGTCGACCAGCGTGCGGCGTTCGCCAACCGGCCGCGTGCGGCCTTCCAGGCGTGCATCGAGTTGACCCAGCTGCTGATGGATGCGCTGCACGGCCATTTCCCGGGCGCGCTCCATGTCGGTGCCTTCCGGGAAGAAAACGCCCGGCGAGAAGATCGGCGAAAACGCCTTGTGCACGTCGCTGTTGAGCTGCCCCAGCCAGCGGAAGACTTCCGCGCGTTCGCGCGGGTTGTCGCCGTGCAGCCGGGCTTCCGGGTACTTGCCGCCGAGGTAGTCGAGGATGGCCACGTTTTCCGTCAGCACCCAGCCGTCATCCTCGACCAAGGTGGGAACGCTTCCCGTCGGGTTGATCGCCAGGTACTCGGGCGACTTGATGCCCTCGCGGCTCATCACCACGGGTTCGAAATCCGCCTTGGCCCAGCGCAGGATGATGTGGTCGCCCAGCGAGCAGACGCCGGGTAGCAGGTACAGCTTCATGCAGTTCTCCGGTTGCAACGATGATTCAGTTCAGCGAGCCGCGGCGACCGAGGGCGAAGCGACCGGCGCCCTGCAGGGCCAGCACCAGACAGGCGATGCCGAGCAGTACAGGGTATTCCCAGCCGCCGCCGGCATTGCTGAACACCCAGCCGTTTCCGGCATGCGCGATGATCGAGCCGAAGCTGATGATGGCAAGACCCAGCGCCGCCGGTCGAACCAGTACGCCGGCCAGCAGCGCCAGCCCGCCCAGCGTTTCGCCGGCGATGACCAGATAGGCGGTGAATCCCGGCAGGCCCAGCGACTGGAAGAACCCGATGGTACCGTCGAGCCCGAAGATGCCGAGCTTCAGGTAGGGACCGTGGGCGAGGAAGATCAGCCCCATCGCGATGCGAAGCAAGGCGGTACCGGTGGACGAGAGGGTGTTCGTGTTCATGCGTGGTCTCCGTTGAATGGTGTGGTCTGAGGACGGAGGCAGTCTGCTGTTTGCATGAATGGTCGTAAATCGACAATATCAGCAAAATGTATTTGCATAAATGCATACAACAGTCCAATGAGTGAATCGCCGACTTTCCGTTGGGACGACCTGCGGGTGATTCTCGCCATTGCCCGGCGCAGCACTCTGGCGGGCGCCGCGCGCGAGCTTGGGGTGAATCATTCCACCGTGTTCCGGCGGCTGAATGCCTTCGAGGACGAGTTGGGAATACGGGTCTTCGAACGCCTGCCCGAGGGTTACGTGGCCACTGCGGCCGGCGAGGAGCTGCTGCGGCACGCCGAGCGCGTGGACGAGGCCATGCTTTCCGTGGAGCGCGCGCTGGCCGGGCGCGACTTTCGTCTGGCCGGACGCGTGCGCATCACCGCGCCGCTGCATTTCGCAAGGGACTACCTCGCGCCCCTGCTGCCCGCGTTCCGCGAACGCTATCCCGACGTGGTGCTGGAGATCGTTGCGGCCGACAGGGATTTCGACCTGGCCCGGCGCGAGGCCGACATCGCGCTGCGTGCCACCAGTTCGCCGCCGGAATATGCCGTCGGTCGTCGAGTCTGCCCACTCAGCTGGTGGATCGCGGGAGCAGCGGACTATCTGGACTCGGCAGCGCCACTGAATAGCCTCGATGATGTGGTGAACCATCGTCTGATTGGCGCCGACGCCGCATTCCTTCGCCTGCCAGCCATGGCGCGTCTGGAATCGCTGGTGCCGGCGGATCGCATCGTCGCCCGCGCGGGGGATCTCGAAACAATGGCCGCCATGGCGAGGGCCGGCGTGGGCTTGGCCTGCCTGCCCGGCGACCAGCGCCAGCCGGCGCTGCGCTTCATTCTTCCCATGCCCGACCTGCCCGAGGCAGCGCTCTGGCTGCTGACGCTGCCGGAGCTGAAACAGCTGCCGCGAATCCGCGCGGTGTCGGACTTCCTGCTCGAAGCGCTGCGCGCCGACCCTCGTCTGGCATCCGTCTGATGGAATCCATCTGTCGGCAGTTCAGCAACGTGCCGTAGCGCGGCCCTGTGTCGGAGAGATGGCCATGCGTTCACGTCATTGATTCGCAGCATTTTTCTGATACCTAGCCAGAACCGGATTCCGCTGTTGCGGGGCGGTTTCCGGGCATTTTGCACGTGTTAGGTTTCCGTTAACACGCGCACAAAAATCCGTTATGATGGCGGCGACGTGTCTGGATATCAGGCACGGAGTTTTTTTGGGCTTCACCTTTCGAGTCGACGATCCAAGGAGCTGACAAATGAAGAAGAAACTCCTCTGCTGCGCCCTGCTGAGCGCCATGGGCTTTGCCCACGCCGCGCTGGCGCAGGACGAGCCGCTGGATGACCGCTGGTACCTGACCGGTCACGCCGGCACCACGATCTGGGACGAAAACCGCGGCCTTGATCGCTATGCGTTCCTGGAGATCGGCGCTGGCCGTTTCCTGAGCGAGAACTGGGCGCTGGATTTCAACATCCACTACACCAACCCGAACTACACGGGTAACGACCTGCACTGGAGCATGTGGGGCGTTGGCGCCGCTGCTCGCTGGTACTTTGCTGACATCAGCGATCGCTGGCGTCCGTACCTGAAGGGTGGTCTGGGCGTGCAGGCGCACGAGGAAGACCAGGTCAACCCGGTGGGTTCCCCGGTTGAGTTCAAGGAAAACAACCTGTACGCCGATCTTGGTTTCGGTTTTCAGGGTGACTATGACCGCATTGGCTACCGCCTCGAAATCGGTCCGCGCTTCGACTTTGACGACAACTCCTTCGGTGGTGGCAATCACTACGAGGACTGGATCGCCACCGTCGGTGTCATCGTCAAGCTCGGCGACAAGCCGATGCCGCCGGCCCCGCCGGTCGCGCCGGAGCCGGAGCCGGAGCCGGTGGTCACCTGCGCCGATCTGGATGACGACGGCGACGGCGTGAACAACTGCGAAGACAAGTGCCCGGCTTCCGAAGCTGGTCAGGCGATTGGTCCGGACGGTTGCCCGGTGCCGATCACCATCGACCTGCGCGGCGTGAACTTCGACTTCGACAAGTCGGTCCTGCGTCCGGACGCGATCGCGACCCTCGACGAGGCCATCCAGGTGCTGAGCAAGTACCCGGACCTGCGCGTTGAAGTGGCTGGTCACACCGACCGCTGCGGTCGTGAGGACTACAACCAGGGTCTGTCCGACCGTCGCGCCAGCGCCGTGTACGACTACCTGACCTCGAACGGCATTTCCGCTGGTCGCCTGCTGGGCCCGGTCGGTTACGGCGAGAGCCGTCCGCTGGAGTCCACCCCGGATACTTTCCCGGGCTGCAAGTCGGAAACCAACCGTCGCACCGAGCTGAACGTCCAGAACTGATTCTGACCTTCAGGCAGTATCGCGAAGCCCGGCCTTGTGCCGGGCTTCGTTTTTTTGGATATGGACCGTCGTTGAGCAGTTCGGTCGGTGTTGCGGTGTTGCCTCAGCGGGAGAGCTGCGCTTCGACATAGGCTGCGGCACTGGAGCCCAGCGCCGACAGCGAATAGCCACCTTCCAGTGTCGAGATCAGCCGGCCACCGCAATGTTGGTCGGCAGCAGAAAGCAGCTCGCGGGCAATCCAGGCGTAGTCGGCTTCCTTCAGCAGCAGGCCGGCCAGCGGGTCCAGCCAATGGCCATCGAAGCCGGCGGATACCAGGATCAGCTGTGGCTGGAAGCGATCAAGTTCCGGCAGCAGGGTTTCCCGCCAGGCCCGACGGAAAGCCTCGCCATCGGCGCCAGCCGGCAACGGTGCGTTGAAAACATTGCCGACGCCGCGTTCGTCCGCGCCGCCGCTGTCCGGATACAGCGGCAGCTGGTGCGAGGAAAGATAGAGGATGCGCGGATCGTGCTCGACGATCGCCTGCGTACCGTTGCCATGGTGGACATCGAAGTCAACGATGGCGACGCGTTCCATGCCGTGAATCAGGACGGCCTGGCGTGCGGCGACGGCGACGGCATTGAACAGGCAGAAGCCCATCGGCGTGCTCATCGTCGCGTGATGACCGGGCGGTCGCACCGCGCAGAATGCCTGTCGGGCCGGCGTGTCGGGATGCTCACCGCAGATGGCGTCCACGGCGCCCAGCACGGCGCCCACGGCGAGCAGCGCTGCCTGCGCCGAACCTTGACTCATCACCGTATCGGCATCGAGCTGATGCGGGAAGCTCAAAGGCTCGATCAGCACGGCATCCAGTAGGCGCCGTGTGTGCGCCATGGCCAGTTGGTCACGCGAAGCGGCAGGCGCTTCCCGCCATTCCATGCGCTCCTGCGGCAGCCCGCGAAGGGCGTCGAGCACGGCGTGAAGCCGCTGCGGTGATTCCGCGTGGGCACGCCCCGGATCGTGTTGGAGGCAGGCCGGATGCGTGTAGATCAGCATGGTTCGTTGAGATTGCGGTGAAATCAGGCGCGACGCCGTTCGTGCCGCCACAGCACTTCGCCACCGCCCTCGAAGCGCGCCAGCACGCGTGCCATGACGAACAGCAGGTCGGAGAGGCGGTTGAGGTAGCGGATCGCCTCCGGTCGCACGTCCTCATCGCGGGCGAGGCTGACCACGCAGCGCTCCGCGCGACGGCAGACCGTGCGTGCGACGTGACAGGCGCTGGCGGCGCGGCCGCCGGCTGGAAGGATGAATTCCTTGAGCGCGGGCAGGTCAGCGTTCAGTGCATCCAGGCGCTGTTCGAGCGCACTGACATCGGCATCGTCGATCGCCGAGTGCCCCGGGATGCAGAGTTCGCTCCCGAGGTCGAACAGCTGGTGCTGGATGGATACCAGTGCTTCGCGAACGTCGTCGGGAATGGTCTCGGCCAGCACCACGCCGATGCAGGAATTGAGCTCATCCACCGTGCCATAGGCGTCGACGCGCGCCGAATCCTTGGCTACGCGACTGCCGTCGCCGAGGCCGGTCAGGCCGTCGTCGCCGGTACGCGTGTAGATCTTCGAGAGGCGGTTACCCACGGTTGGTGGATGGCGCTGGCTCAGACCGTCTGCGGACGCAGCGCCGGATGGCGACGGCGCAGCAGCTCAAAGCCGCCAAACAGGATCGCCGAATAGAACAACGTACCGGCGACCGTCCACTGGAAGAACGGCAGGGCGAAGGCGTAGCAAGCCGCCAGGCCCTGGCCGCAGTAGGGCGAACCGGCCGTGGCGCTCAGCCAGATGAGGCCGTTGCTGATGACGAAGAACAGCACCGAACCCAGCAGCGAATAACCCAGCACGCGGCCGCCGCTGACGCGACCACGCAGGCCGAAGCCAAGCACCGAGCACAGCGCGATCAGCGCGTAGATCGACAGCGGTCCTCCACTGGTCAGGTAGGACCAGTACTCGCCGCCGTTGATCAGGCCCAGCGCGACGTCGGAGATCAGCATCGCCAACAGCGGAATCAGTACGGCCAGACCGCGACGCGCGAAGTAGGCGCCGCCGAACAACGCCATCGCTTCCACCGGCGAAAAATTCGGCGGATGCGGCAGCACGCGCGACAGCGCGGCCAGCACGATCAGGCCGGTAAGCAGCAGCGGGCCGGGCGAAAGCAGGGCGGATTGGGGATTCTTGGCCGGGGTCGAATGGGTCATCGTGGTTCCTGGTGATTCAAGGTCGCTGCGTGGTTGCAGCACGCCATGCCGGGTAGCATAACCGACCCGGCCCCCGGCCCGAAGCCGTTGGTCGCGCAAAATCACGGAGTGATGGATGTCGGAACGCGAGAACAGGGATTTGCCGGACGTCGACGTGATCATCGTCGGCGCCGGCCTGGTTGGCGCCAGCCTTGCTTGTGCGCTGGATGCGCTGGGGCTGCGAAGCGTGCTGGTCGAAGCCAGCGCGGGTGGCGCGCAGCCAGCACCGAGTTTCGACGAGCGCAACCTTGCGCTGGGGCGAGCCAGCATGAACGCCCTGGCATCGCTCGGCGTATGGCGGCATATCAATACGCCACCGGAATCCATCCGCCGCGTTCACGTCAGCAGCCGGGGTGATTTCGGCAGCGTCGTGCTGGAGGCCGAGGACTATCGACTCGATGCCTTCGGCGCGGTGGTGATTGCCCGTGAGCTGGGTGCTGCGCTGGAAGCCCGCCTCGATGAGCTGCAGCACCTGCAACGCCTGCGACCGGCGCGGGTCGTCGATGTGCAGACGGGCGCCGACCGGGCCAGGGTGCGCGTCGAGACGCCGGATGGCGCCTCGCGCGACATCGAAGCCCGCCTGCTGGTCGCTGCCGATGGCAGCCATTCGGCGATTCGTGCGTCGCTTGGCATTTCCGCCGAACAGCATGATTACCAGCAGCACCTTTTCGTGGCGACGGCCACCGCCGAGCAGGATCATGATGGCTGCGCGTGGGAGCGCTTCACGCCCGAAGGGCCGGTCGCCGTGCTGCCGTTGGCTGGCGGTCGACTCGGCACGATCTGCACGGTCAGGGCGGATGCCGCCGATGCCGTTGCCGCATTGGATGACGACGGCTACCGCGAGCTGCTGCAGTCGCGCTTCGGTTATCGGCTGGGCCGAATCGGCCGCATCGGCAAGCGCAGCCACTATCCGCTGACGCTGATCAAGGCCGAACATCTGGTGGCCGAACGCACCGTACTGGTCGGCAATGCCGCACAGACACTGCATCCGATCGGAGCGCAGGGCTTCAACCTCGGTCTTCGCGACGCACTGACGCTGGCCGAAGTGCTGGAAGCGGGGCTGCGCGAAGGTCATGAGCCGGGAAATGCTGACGACCTGCGGGACTACGCGCGACGGCGCGAAGCGGACCGCGAAGAGACGTTGAGTTTCAGTGACGGGCTGGCGCGCCTGTTCGGCATGACGCAACCATCGGTTCGCCTTGCCCGCAGCCTCGGTTTCGCCGCTCTGAACGGTATTCCTGGCCTTGCCGAACGCCTGGCCGCCGGTGCGATGGGCTTCCGTGGAGACGTGCCGCGGCTGGCGTTGGGTGCATCGGGGATGGAGCGGTCGACATGAGCCGGCGCGGCGCCAACGTGATCGTGGCTGGTGGAGGCGTGGTAGGTGCGAGTGCCGCACTGGCCCTGGCCGAAGCTGGTCAGCGCGTGATGCTGGTGGAACCCCGCGAGCCAAAACCCTGGCGTGCGGATGATCCGCCGGACCTGCGGGTTTACGCGGTCGCGCCGGCTTCCATTGCGCTGCTGGAAAAGCTGGGCGTCTGGCGGGACGTGCTGGCCATGCGCGCGGCAGCCTATCGCGACATGCGCGTCTGGGATGCCGCTGCCGACGGCGAGCTGCATTTTCGCGCTGCCGACATCGGCGCACCGACGCTCGGCCATATCGTCGAGCAAACGGTGCTGCTGGATGCGCTATGGCGACGCTTGCGCGAACATCCGCGCGTCGAAATTCGTACCGGCGTCGGCGTTGCCGGCTTCGAACATCGTGAGGACGGCATTGCCGTTGATGTTGGCGGTGAACGATTGGATGTCGAGCTGCTGGTAGCCTCCGACGGCGCGGCATCGCCGCTGCGTGGGCAGGCTGGCATCGCCGTCGAAACGCACGACTACGGACAGCGCGGGCTGGTTGCCTATGTGGAATGCGAGCAGCCGCATCGTGAAACGGCCTGGCAGCGATTCCTCCCGGATGGGCCGCTGGCTTTCCTGCCCTTTGAAGGCAATTGTTGTTCCATCGTCTGGACGCAATCCAGTGCAGAAGCCGAACGACGCCTGCAGCTGGACGAGGCGACTTTCAACGCCGAACTGACGCGCGCCTTCGACGCGCGCCTGGGTGAGGCGGCGCTGGTCTCGCCGCGGGCGGCTTTCCCGTTGCGTCGGCAGCTGGCGGAGCGTTTCATCGATCATCGACTACTGCTGATTGGAGATGCCGCACACACCGTGCACCCACTGGCCGGACAGGGCGCCAACCTCGGCTTGCAGGATGCGGCATTTCTGATGCACCTGGTCGGGGCCATCGGCGGACCGCTGACGGCAAGTCAATGGAAACGCCTTCTGACGCGTTATGCTCGCGAACGCCGAAGCGAATCCGCCATCGCTGGTCGCGCCTTTGGTGGCATCAACGCATTGTTCTCCAATGATCAGCCGCTGCTGACGCTGATGCGTGGTCCGGGACTCGGTCTGGTGAGTCGCATCGCACCACTGCGCTCCCTGCTGGCGAAGCACGCCGCCGGCTGATCGTTGCCGTTGTGGTGATGGCAAGGCGCACTTCCGTCTCGCCGCCAATTCGCTTGAAAGTGACCCCGTAGGCACCAACGAAAACGGCCACCCGAAGGTGGCCGTCGTCGTCTTGCGTTGTCGCAGTACCGTCAGTCCTCGAAGCCATCGGCGAAGATCGCCGCGGGCAGGCAATCAACGGTGACGGTCACCGTGGCACTGCTGCCACCCACCAGCGTGTAGCTGAAGGTATCAGTGGTGCCACAGAAGCCATTGGCCGGCGTGTAGCTGACCTGGCTACCGCTGATGCTGACCGATCCACCCTGGGCGCTGCTGGCGTCGACGCTGTCGATGGACAGTGCGAAGTCCGGATCCGGCGTGTCGTTGTTCAGCACGTCGATCAGGTTGCCGGACGAGTTCTGCGTCACGGTCGCTGCATCGTCCGCCGCGACCGCATCGTCATCCAGACAGTTGACGGTCACCCGCACGGTAGCCGTTTGGCCATTTGCTGTGTAAGTGAAGTCATCCGTTGTCCCGCCGGTGTTGCAGTAGTTCGCGTCCGGCTGGTAGGTCAGGCCGGTGCCACCGCCGGTCACCACGACAGTGCCATTGGCTGGCTGCGTGAAGCCGCTGATCAACAGCACCGAGTCCGGATCAACGTCATTGGCCAGGACGTCAATGGCCGTCGCGGCAGCGTCTTCGTCCACGCTGGCCGTGTCGTCGGCCAGCACCGCCGGGTCGTCCACGCAGGCCACCAGGATACTGGCCGTGGCAACGTTGGAGTCAGCCGTGCCGTCGTTTGCCATGTAGGTGAAGGTCACCGGGGTGGCGTTGCAGACGTTCGCTGCCGGCGTGTAGTCGAAACTGCCGTCCGAATTCAGCGTCAGGCTGCCGGTTGCCGGGCCGCTGACCAGGCTGGCGGTGAGGCCATCACCGTCCGCATCCGTGTCATTGCCCAGCACACCCGGAGCCGAGACGTTGAGCGTCGTGTCCTCGGTGGCGTTGTAGCTGTCGTTGTTGGCGACCGGTGCGTCGTTCACGCAGGCAACCGTGATCGACACCGTGGCCGTGTTTGAGGTGCTGCCGCCATCGCTGGCTTGATAGGTAAAGGTCACCGGGGTGATGTTGTCGCAGACGTTGGCAGCCGGCGTGTAGTCGAAGCTGCCGTCAGTATTCAGCGTCAGGTTGCCAGTGGCCGGGCCACTGACCAGAGTGGCGGTGAGGCTGTCTTGCTCGGTATCGGTGTCGCCGACCAGAACGCCCGGCGCCGAAACGTTGAGGGTGGTGTCCTCGGTCGCGGCATAGGCGTCGTCATCCGCGACCGGCGCTGCGTCGCAGGCGTCACCATAACCATTGCCGTTCGCGTCTTCCTGACCGTCATTGGCATCCGCCGGGCAGTTATCGATGAGCTGGCAGATACCGTCGTTGTCGGTGTCCGCGTTTGCATCACCCTTCAGCGCACCGGAACAGTCGGTCTCGAAGTAAGCCACGACACCATCGTGATCCGAACTGCCGATGGCCTGGCTCAATTGCGTGCCGCCTGCACCATCCGGTCCACTACCGAGGTCCGCGCCGTTGATCGACGCGTCGGTGTTGGCGCGACCGTACTGGATGTTGGTGACGTAGGGCACCGCCAGATGGTTGGCCAGCACGTTGTCCAGGATCTGGCCAGTGGCGACGTCGCGTGCCGGATTCGGCGTGCTGTAGCCCATCACCAGACCGAAGTTCTCGGTAAAGAGGAACGAGTACTGCTCGTTGGCGTCGACCGACAGCACCAGGTTCTGTAGTGCCGGCGAGACGATATTCTGGCCGCCGAGCTTGCAGTCGGTGACCGCATTGCTGGGTGCGCAGGTATTGGCGTTGTCATCGTAGGTGCCGGCGATCATGCCCACCACGTCGACATAGCCATCGGTGAACTGGTAGGCGTTGTAGTCGCCCACCAGGATCAGCGGTGTCGTGTTCGTGGCCTGTCCAGCGAAAGTGTTGGTGGCGGTCTGGAAATCCTGCACCAGCCGGGCAATCGACTTGGCCTGCAGGAATCGCTTCGCGCGCACTCGCTCGTCGCCGGTGTCCACGCCACCGCGCGAGCGGGTGTGGTTGTTGATGATCGCGAACGGCATCAGCGGGTCGCTCGGTGTCGGCTGGAAGTCAGCTTCCAGCAACAGTGGCGGACGGTCATGCAGCGCAGGTTCCGGAGCGCAGGGCGAGCAGGCCGGGTCGTCCCAGGTTTCGGCCGCCAGGTATTGCGTCACCGTGGCGTTCTTGACGCGGGAATCCTTGACCAGATAGCCGACGTCGATACCGCCGCCGTCGTTGCCCTCGACCAGATAGGCCGTGTAGGTCGGACCGCCATCGTTACTGATCTGCGTAGCGAGGTCGGCCAGGATGGCCTGTGTCTCGACTTCCTGCACGCCGACCACGTCCGGCGAGCGCAGGACCTCGCGCACGTAGGCACTCAGCTTCACCAGCTTGGCGTCCAGTGCCGGCTGGTCGGGCTCCGGGCTGTCACAGGTATAAACGTGCTCACCGGTGATGATGTCGCAGAAGCGCAGCATGTTGAACGAACCGACGCTGAGTTCGGAGCTGACCGCAGCGTCCACCGGGCGCGGCAGGACGTTGCTCGCCGCGTCGACATTCAGGGTGGTGGGCCAGAACACATAGTCGCCGAAATCGAAGGTCAGTACGCCGCTGGCACTGAACGTGGCGCCGCCGGCAATTTCGGTATCAATGCCCGGAGTCGGACCAGTAGCGCCGCGACGGGCGATGTCGGGATCCATTTCCATGACTTCAGGGTTGCCGTCCCACATGCCCGCAGCCGCGTTCGCCAGCGTGGTGGCATCCGGGTAACGCACGCCCTGTTCACGCAGGGAGCGCTGTGCACGCGGCGTGAACTGCAGTTCGGAGTAGTTGTCGTTGGTACGGCGACGGTTGCCCTGTAGCGCGATTGCCTCGGGGATGCTCACCAGCATGCCTTCGAAGCATTCGAAGTTGGTGTCGTCGTTGTTGGTGCCGCCCGGGCCGCTGCCAGGACAGGTCAGGGTCGTCGGATCGAGCGACGGCATGCCGGAACCCGCCGAGAAGATCACTGGTGTCGGCAGGGCGTTGCCACTGGAAATGACGTTCACCGTGGCCGAACCGATTTCGGTGGTGCCGTAGTATTCCTGTACCGTGCCGCTGACCTCGACAAGGTCGCCGATTGCGACAGGCGTGCTGCTGTAGACGTAGATGCCGTCGGAGGTGGCTGCATTGCCATCCGATTCGGCGTCGGGCGTCTGCATGAAGAATGCCTGCTGGTTGTTGTTGTCGGCGCGATAGGCCACGGCAGTGACTACGCTGGCCTTGATGTCTACCGTCGCTCCGTTCGTATTGCTGCCCAGCGATGCACCGGGAACGAACGGCGAGAATGCCCCTGCGCCCTGAATGACCCAGACCGGTGCGCGGTCGTCGTTCTGGATAGTGCCGACGCCAGTGTCATCGGAGATCACGGCGTTGCCGGCGGACACGTTGGAGATGACCACCGTGAACTGTTCGTCGTTCTCGTAGGTGGTGTCACCGATCGTTGGAACAATGATCTGCTGCGTTCCGGCGACGCCCCCAGTGAAGGTGATGGTTCCGCCGCTACCAGTGTTGTCATAATCGGAATCGGCAACCGTGGCCGTTCCGTCGACGATGTTATAGGTCACGCTGAATTCGGTGGCAGCGTTGATATCCAGCGTCACGTTGAAGACAAGGTCATTGCCTGTGCCATTGCCTTCTGCGACAGGTGTCGCGTCGCTGATGGAAACCGTCGGCAATGCGCCGTCATCGTTGAGGATGGTGCCCACGCCGGTGTCGTCGACGATGACTGCATCACCGGCAGTGACGTTGGAAATGACGACAGTCAGATTTTCGTCGAGTTCGGGAGTGGCATCGCCGATGGTCGGGACGATGATGTCGACGGTGCCGGCGGTGCCACCGGTGAAGGTGATCGTTCCGCCGCTGCCCGCATTGTCATAATCGTTGTCGGCGACTGTCGCGCTGCCGTCAACGATCGTGTACGTCACGTCGAATTGCGCGGATGCGTCGATATCCAGCGTCACGCCAAAGACCAGGTTGCCGCCTTCGGTAACGGATGCATCGCTGATACTGAGTTCAGGGACGATCGCTGTTGGCGCAGGGCAGGACGTGTCGGCGGCGATGTTGGCTTTGCCTGGAGAAATGCAGCGGAGGCTAAAGTCCGTATCGTTGTCGTTCGTGTCGGTGCCGTCCGGGAAGCGTGAA
The DNA here is from genome assembly GCA_024233975.1 of Rhodanobacteraceae bacterium. GTDB lineage: Bacteria > Pseudomonadota > Gammaproteobacteria > Xanthomonadales > Xanthomonadaceae > JACKOX01. Next base: position 12,242 of record JACKOX010000032.1, on the reverse strand, counting down.
AGTCCGATGAAATCGATTGCGTTGGAGTCTGCTGCGGATGCGCCAGTTCCCTCAGTGGCTCCTGCAGAATTGCCTTCATATGCAAGGGAGTCTTCTACAGCACCGCCGCCGGCAAGACGGAGGATGATGCCGTCCGACGATCCATTCTGGATAAGGTCCGTATTCGGTGAGACGTCCAAATCACAATTTGGCGTATTCGCCGCGTTTCCGCAAAGGACGAAGTAGTGACCTGCATCCAGCGACCCGGAGAGAGCAAAAGTGTTGTACGGGGCGCCGGCGGCACCATTTACGAAAACCAGTTCGTACAAAGACAGGTCAATGATGCTGTCGGAAACATTCTTTAGCTCGACGAACTCAGCGATATCAGCGCCTGCCTGATCGTAGTCGACTTCATTGATGACCAGCTCGGCCGCGTCATCGTCGAGGATGGTGCCGGTGCCCACGCCATCGGTAACGTTGGCGCCAACCACGTTACTCAACTCGACGGTGAAGGTTTCGTCGGGCTCAAGCGTCATGTCGCCATTGACCGTGACATCAATCGTCGTTGTCTGGGTGCCGGCTGTGATCGTGCCAGCCGTAGTGGTGATTTCGACGTAGTCGTTGTCTGCCAGCATCGCCGTACCATCGGCAGTGGCGTAGTCGAAGGTGACGTCGGAAGCAGATGTTGCATCGATGCTGACGGTAAAGGTGAATGTCGTCGTGCCGCCATCGCCTTCGGCCATGCTGACGTCATCGATGCTCAGATTGGGGAGAGCTGCTGCGAAACTTTGGGACGTGTTGCATGCGCCAAAAGTGGCCGTTGCGGAGGGGCTCCAGGCGAAGTCGGCATAGCTGGTTCCGCTGCCATTGAGCTGAAGTGACTCACCGATCGGACCAGAGCCGTCTTCGCTGACCAGGATGTCGGTGGACGTCAGGCCGATCGCGGTTCCGTTGGTCGCCGTCAAGCTACCTTCGTAGCTGAGAAACTGAACGACTGTTGGCCCTGGGCCAATCAGGGCAAGCCCATCCGGGGCGCCGTTTTGAAGTCCATTGGCAGGAAAGTTGAGCGTGGCGATTGTGGCGCCGCTGCAATCGGTGCTGCCTGCAGGTAATGCATACGGCGACGAACCGTATGTGACCCCACCGCTGCCGTTATACAGTTCAACGCTGTACAGACTGAGATCCTCACCAGCCGTTGCGACAACTTCAACAGCCTCGCCGACGTCGCCGCCGGTGTTGTCGTAGTGGATTTCATTGATGAAGACATCCGCGAAGGCGGACGGCGCTGCCGCAGTGACGGCGACACCAGCAACAATGGCAGTCAGGATGGGCAGGCGCCCGATGCGCTTGGACATGTGTTTATTCCCCGGAGTTGAACGGCGAACCATACCGCACCGACTTGACGGTTTCATGTCTTGCTGCACAAGTCATCAGGTTTGTTCTGCAAGCCATTGAAGTATCAGGACTGCGCGGGGCGGTTGTGGGAAGTGGGGCTGGTCAGCGACAGACATTTGCCGGCTTCCCAGTGGTTCCTGGTCGTTGCAGGCTCTGTCACTCGGTGGACGCGGGAGGTGCGGATTGAAGCCTGATTTCCCCGGGAATCGCGGGCGGGATTTCGTCACGGTCACGCGGTGATTTCCGGGCCCCGATTTCCGCTAAGCTGGTCGGGATGCTGCGAGTGGTTTGGCGCAGCGCGAGATGTCGGGTGCGCCGGCAAGGCGTGTACCGTTCGTTCCAGTCCTTCATCCGGCGAGCTGGCGAGGGCCAGCTGCCATCATCCCGGGGGAATCCATGATCCGCAGTCCATTCCTGTCGTCATCCCGTTGGCGCTATCGCTCGCTCTGTCTGGCGGTCAGTGCGGCGCTTGTGGGCCTCACTGGCGTTGCCCAGGCCTCGCAGTCCGTCAATTTCGACGTCCTGTCCTCGACTCGCCCTTCCGTATCCGTTGAAGCCCATGGCGCCTCGGCAAAGCTGGGCAGGGCTGTCCCGGGCAAACGTGACGATTCCCGTTTGGGCCTGCCGACTTTCTTTCAGGCACCGGCGTCGTTGGGCAAACGTTCCGGCCCGCTGTACCTGGTGAAGGACGTGGCGGCGCTTGCCCGTGGTTACCTCAGCGATCTGGCGCCGCAGTACAAGATGCGCGCCGCGGACGTCGACAACCTCGAGACGGTCGATATCCAGCGTCTCGACAATGGCGCGGCCATCGTCCGCTTCGACAACCGCATCGACGGCGTGGTGGTGTTCCGGGAGCGGGTCGGCGTACTGATCAATGCCGATGGCAGCCTGCGCAGCGTCGGCGGCAGCGTGTCCGGCGCGAACTTCGCGAATGGCAAGTCGTCGGCTGCCTTCCGCATGAGCGAGGAAGATGCACTGCAGCGCATGATGCGGGACATGGGTGTGGCCGAGGATCTGGCCACGGCGACGCTGCAGAAGTCCTACACTCAGGGCGACTACCTGCGCTTCGATCTCGCCAATGCGAGCAAGTCCCGATATCGCTTTGCCGATCCGGCGCGCGTGCGGCCGGTCTACTTCCGGTTGCCTGGCGGACTGGTGCCGGCCTACTACGGCGAACTGCAGGTACAGGACCGCGATACGGGTGAGACCCGCGCCTGGTCGTATGTTGTTGATGCAACCTGGGGCAAGCTACTGTTCCGCAAGGACCTGGTCGAACAGGATGCCTTCACTTATCGCGTGTATGGCGAGTCGAGCGCACCGTTCACCCCATTTGTCGGCCCCCAGGGGCGCGACGGGTTCCCGCATCCTACCGGAACGCCGGATGGCTATCAGCCGGCCAGCTTCGTTACGCCCAACGACATTAACCTCCAGAACGCGCCGTTCAGCAGGAATGATCCGTGGTTGCCGGCTGGCGCGACGGAGACGACGGGCAACAACGTGGATGCCTATGCCGATCTCGATGCCAATGATGGTTTCCAGGGTGGTGGCGCTGATCTCCGCGCCGCTACGACGACGCCAGGAAACTTCCAGTACGACTACAACCACAACTTGGACCCGCTGGACAACGGCACGCAAAGCGCTGCAGCCGTTACCAACCTGTTTTACCTGAATAACTGGCTGCACGACTGGTTCTATGATTCCGGCTTTGACGAGCCTGCAGGCAACGCCCAGACGGATAACTTCGGTAGAGGCGGTTCGGGTGGTGACTCGATTCGCGCCGAAGCGCAGGATAGTAGCGGCCTCAACAACGCCAACATGTCGACGCCGGCAGATGGCGGGCGTCCGCGCATGCAGATGTACATCTTCACCGGCAACGGTCCGAGTCAGGTCGAACTGACCGGCGGCGTCGTTGACACCTTTGCCACCGGTACAGGTTCCTTCGGTCCGCAGAGCTTCGACGTGACCGCGGACCTCGTGCAGGTGGACGATGGTGCCGGCACAACCACCGATGGCTGCGAACCCCTGATCAACGCCCTAGCGGTGGACGCGAAAATCGCGTTCGTCGACCGCGGCAACTGCAATTTCACCGTCAAGGCGCTCAACGCGCAGAACGCCGGCGCCATTGGCATGCTGCTTGCCGATAACGTGGCCGGCTCTGTCCAGGGGATGGGTGGCACGGATGCGTCAGTCACGATTCCGGCATTGCGTATCACCCTGGCCGATGGACAGACCATCAAGAATGCCGGTTCGACGGTGAATGCGAGAATGATTCGAGAGGCGGTAATTAACCGCGAAGGATCCTTCGACAGCACGGTCGTCCTGCACGAATGGGGCCACTACATCAGCAACCGTCTGGTGCAGGACTCTACGGGTCTGAGCAATCAGCAGGGCCGTGGCATGGGAGAGGGCTGGGGTGACTTCCACTTCCTGCTGGGACTGGTCAAGGAGGAAGACGCCATGGTGCCGGCAAACGCCAACTTCGGTGGCGTCTACGCTGGTGCCGGCTATGACCTCGGGGGGCCTTCATTGACCTTGTCGCCCAACAACAGCCACTACTACGGTATTCGTCGTTATCCGTATTCGACGGACATGACGAAGAATCCACTGACCTTTGCCCATATCGAAAACGGTGTGCCACTTCCGGTTTCGCCGCCGCCGGACTTTGGTGCCAACGGCAGCAACAACGCGGAAGTTCACAACGCGGGTGAAGTCTGGGCGTCGGCCCTGTGGGAGTGTTATGCCGGGTTGTTGAACGATCCGCTCCTGACCTTCAACGATGCTCAGGACCGCATGAAGTCGTATCTGGTCGGGGGTTACAAGATGACGCCGGCGGCGCCGACGTTCCTGGAAGCGCGCGACGCGATCCTGTCAGTGATTGCCTCTCAGGATGAGGACGACTACGCCACTTGCTTGGCGGGCTTTGCCAAGCGCGGCATGGGCGCGAGTGCCGTGGCTCCTGACCGCAACGATCCTACCAATAGCGGTGTGGTCGAGAGCGGCGGCATCCTCAGCGGGCCGCAGGTTGCCATCAGCAGCCTGGCCGTGGATGTGTTGTCCTGCGACGATGATGGTCGCCTCGACGAAGGCGAGATGGGGCATGTCGTGATGGATGTGGCAAACGCCGGCTTCTACACGATGACCGGCGCCACCCTCACCGCCAGCTCGACGCAGACCGAAATGATGTTCGTGCCGGATACGGTGAACGTTCCAGCGCTCGATGCGCGTACTGGCACGTCACTGAGCATCCCCGTCGCCATGGATGGCGCCAGTGGTTCGCTGGTGTTTGCAGTCAATGCACAGATCAACCACCCGGACGCAGAAGGGCCTGCAAGCTTTGGCCAGAGCTACCTGGGCAATGTGGACGACGTGCCAAACGTGTCTGCGATGGCCGATTTCGAGGTGCTCTCGCCCAACTGGTCCGTGGCCAACGAGGGAAGCGTGTCAGAGACTTGGGGACTGGTCGCGTTGGCGGCAGACCAGCACCGGGCCTTTGGCCTGGATGCCGGGGCACCTGGCATCGTCTGGCTGGAATCGCCGCCGCTGGAGGTTTCGGCGTCGGGTGAATTCACGATGACGCTGGATACGCGCTATCGGTTCGAGTTCGACACGAACCCGAACACGGCCTGGGATGGTGGCGTGATCGAGATCAGCGTCGACGATGGCGCGAACTGGGTCGATGCCGGGCCCTACCTTTCGCCGGGCTATGGCATGGCGTTGTTCACGGGTTCCGGGAACCCCCTGGCCGGGCGCCAGGCATACGTCAACGCCAATGCCTCGTTCCCGAATACCGACACCATTACGGCGAGCTTCGGAACGGCGTTCCAGGGACAGACCGTGAAGGTCCGTTTCGGTGTCGCTACGGATGCGGCGGCGGGTGCCTACGGCTGGGAAATCGACAACGTGGTCTTCAGCGGCATCGACAACACCCCGTTTGGCGTCGTTGTGCCGGAGAGCAGTGTTTGCGCCTTGTCCGACCAGATTTTCGCCAACGGCTTCGAAGACTGAAGCGCGGATTGATTCATTGATTCAACAGAAAGGCCTCCTTCGGGAGGCCTTTCTGCTTTCGGCAGTGAGAATCTGGCGCGTTGCGCGGTGGAGCCGGCTTGTCCTGCTCAGCCGAGATCCGCGAGCAGGATCTGTCGGGATTTGCTTCTGGCACGCACGCCGACGCGCATGCGGTCGTCGTTGATTCCGAAGCCGAGATCCGCGCCAAGGCGGACGGCTTCGACCTGCTCCGGCGTGAACTCGAAGACGAGGCGGTAGACGATGCAATCCGGCCGTACAACGGATGTCGTGGCATCGACGAAGGTCGTTGTGCGGCCAAGTCCTTCGACTTCGGCATACACGTTGTTCTCGATGCCGAGGAAACGCAGCGGCCAGTTTTCGTCCGCCTCACCGGGCGGCGCACTGATGTGCAGCACGACGGAGAGCTGATGAGTCTGTTGGCCTGACCACGGTTCGAAGGTCAGGCTGGCGTGTGGCCCCAGCTCCAGCGTGCGGTCGCCGCTGGTGTGCTGCTCGTCGGATGGCTGCATGCCCACGTGGGTCAGGATGCGGTGCTGCCGAGGCTGTCATCCAGCGACAACAGGCCTGGTGGCAAAGTGCGGAACTCCTCGGCCAGTGCCTGCAGCATGTCGCCCATCGCACTGCTGCGACGCCAGACCATGGCGATCTGCCGGTGAGGCGCTTCGCCATCGAATCGCAGCAGATGGATCGCATCGAGGCGCGGGATGGGCGGCTTGATGGCCAGGGTGGGTAGCAGGGTAATGCCGACGTTGGCGGCGACCATCTGGCGCAGGGTTTCGAGACTGGTGGCCCGGAACCCGGGTTTCTCCACGGCGCCGGCAAGCTGGCAGACATCGAGCGCCTGGTCGCGCAGGCAGTGACCGTCTTCCAGCAGAAGCAGGCTTTCCGTGGCCAGTTCGTCGGTCTTCAGCGTCTTCCGCTTCGCGAAGGGGTGCGACTCCGGCACGGCGAGGACGAAGGGTTCGTCAAAGAGCGGCTCGATATGCAGCTGGTCGTCGTTCAACGGCAGGGCAAGGATGCCCGCATCAAGCTGGCCTTCGCGCAGGCGGCGCAGGATGACCTCGGTCTTCTCCTCCACCAGCAGCAGTTCCAGCCGCGGGAAACGTTTGCGGATATGCGGGACGACGTGTGGCAGCAGGTAGGGGCCAAGCGTCGGGAAGATGCCGAGGCGGATCGTGCCGGACTCCGGATCGGTCGCGCGTCGGGCGGTTTCCTTGATCTGCTCGACCTCGCCGAGGATGCGTCGCGCGCGCTCGGCGATGTCGCGACCGACGGGCGTCAGCATCACCCGACGCGGCGCGCGTTCGATCAGCGTGACCTCCAGCTGTTCTTCCAGCTTCTTGATCTGCGTCGACAGTGTCGGCTGGCTGACGAAGCAGGCAGCGGCGGCGCGGCCGAAATGGCGGTGTTCGGCAAGCGCGACGAGGTAACGGAGATCACGAAGGTTCATCCATCCACCTGCTGCGACGGGCCTTTGAGCTCGATGCTGTTGCCGTCCGGGTCGTTGAAGTAGAGCGATGGGCCGACCCCTTCGGCACCTAAGTTCGCCTGGGCGATAGCGGTCGGCTCGATGTCGTGATCGGCCAGATGACGGACGATTTCCGCCTCGTCATAGGGCTCGATCCGCAGGCACAGGTGGTCCACGTTGCGGGCCTTGTCGCCAGCGGGCGCGCCGCCGCGCGATCCCAGCGGGCCGTCGACGGAGACGAGGTCGATCAGCGTACTGCCGGCTTCGAGGTGCACCAGTCCGAGCTCATCGCGTCGGCGCAGCACCCGGCAGCCGACCACGTCGCCATAGAAGGCGATGCTGCGCTCCAGGTCGCGGACCCGGAACACGACGTGGTCGATACGAAGAACGCTGAACGGGATCGCCACGGCGCTTGCTCAGGCGGCCTTCGCCGCTGCTTCGCTGGGCGCGCTGGTGCGGATCAGATGGTCGAAGGCGCTCAATGCGGCAGTGGAACCCGCACCCATGGCGATGACGATCTGCTTGTATGGCACCGTGGTGGCGTCGCCGGCGGCAAACACGCCGGGGACGTTGGTCGCGCCGCGATCATCAATCACGATTTCGCCGCGGGGCGACAGCTCGACCGTGCCCTTCAGCCACTCGGTGTTGGGCAGCAGGCCGATCTGCACGAACACGCCTTCCAGTTTGATGCGGTGCAGTTCGCCGTTGGCGCGGTCCTTGTAGACGAGGCCAGACACCCGCTGGCCGTCGCCGACGACTTCGGTGGTCTGGGCGCCGACGATCACGCCCACATTGGGCAGCGAACGCAGCTTGCGTTGCAGCACTTCATCGGCACGCAGCTTGTCGTCGAATTCGATCAGGGTGACGTGGGAGACGATGCCGGCAAGATCGATCGCCGCCTCGACACCGGAGTTGCCGCCGCCAATCACCGCCACGCGCTTGCCCTTGAACAGCGGACCGTCGCAGTGCGGGCAGTAGGCGACACCACGGTTGCGGTATTCGTCCTCGCCCGGCACGCCCATCTGCCGCCAGCGGGCGCCGGTGGCGAGGATGACCGACCTGGATTTCAGCGAGGCTCCCGGCTTTCCATTGACACCTTCGAGCTGGATTTCGACAAGGCCGCCCGGCGTGGCTGCCGGAATCAGCTTCGCGGCGCGCTGCAGGTTCATCACGTCAACGTCGTTCTCCTTGACGTGCTGCTCCAGCGCGGTCGCCAGCTTCGGGCCTTCGGTGTAGGGCACGGAGATGAAATTCTCGATGCCCATGGTGTCCAGAACCTGGCCACCGAAGCGCTCTGCCGCCACACCCGTGCGGATGCCCTTGCGCGCCGCATAGACCGCGGCAGCCGCACCGGCGGGTCCGCCGCCAATGACCAGTACGTCGAAGGCGTTCCTGGCCTTGATGGCTTCGGCTGCGCGATCGGCGGCGCCGGTGTCGAGCTTGGCGAGGATCTGCTCCACGCTCAGGCGACCGGCATCGAAAACCTTGCCATTGAGGAACACCGTGGGTACCGACATCACCTGGCGCTCCTCGACTTCCTTCTGGAACAGCGCGCCGTCGATGACCACGTGCTGGATGCGCGGATTGATCACGCTCATGGCATTCAGCGCCTGCACGGTGTCCGGGCAGCTCTGGCAGGACAGCGACATGTAGGTCTCGAAACGGAAGTCACCATCCAGTGCCTTGATCTGCGCGGTGACGTCGTTGTCCAGCTTCGGCGGATGACCGCCGACCTGCAGCAGCGCCAGCACCAGCGAGGTGAACTCGTGGCCCATTGGGATGCCGGCGAAGCGAACGCTCACGTCACTGCCAGTGCGACGGATGGCGAAGGACGGGCGGCGCGCGTCGTCGTCGCTGCGCACATAGCCGACCTTGGCGGACAGGCTGGCGATGTCCTGCAGCAGGCTTTCGAGTTCGCGTGACTTGTCGCCGTCGTCGAGCGATGCGGCAAGTTCGATGGGCTGCACGACCTTTTCGAGGTAGGCCGCGAGTTGGGCTTTCAGGTTGGCGTCGAGCATGGCGGGCTCCGTGGAGTGTGGGGGGGGCGGGAGGCTTGCGTCAGGCGTCGGGTGACGACTCACGAAAACATTCCGTTGGAGATCGGGACGACGTTGGACCAGGACTGCGTGGGCCGAAGGTTTCGGCCCACGCAGGTCGAGCAGCGGTGGTCGCCGGCCGCGTCGGAGCGCCGGACTCCCGACTGCTTGGGAGTGACGGCAACAGCGTCATGGCGTAACGACCGGCCCCTGTGCGTCAAGGGGCTGCCAAGCATTGAGCAGCAAGGCTTGGCGGGGATGTTGTAGTTAGATCTTGCCGACCAGATCCAGCGACGGGGTCAGCGTCTTTTCGCCTTCCTTCCACTTGGCCGGGCAGACTTCGTTCGGATGGGCGGCGACGAACTGGGCAGCCTTCAGCTTGCGCAGGGTTTCCGACACATCGCGGGCGATGGCGTTGTCATGGATTTCCAGCGTCTTGATCACGCCTTCCGGGTTGATGATGAAGGTGCCACGCAGGGCCAGGCCTTCCTCATCGATGTGCACGCCGAAGGCGCGGGTCAGCTGGTGGGTCGGATCGCCAACCAGCGGGAACTGCGCCTTGCCAACGGCCGGCGAGGTTTCGTGCCACACCTTGTGCGAGAAATGCGTGTCGGTGGTGACGATGTAGACCTCGGCACCGGCGCGCTGGAACTCCGCGTAATTGTCGGCGGCGTCCTCGACTTCGGTCGGGCAGTTGAAGGTGAAGGCAGCCGGCATGAAGATCAGTACCGACCACTTGCCCTTCAGGCTGTTCTCGGTGACTTCGATGAATTCGCCAGCCTGGAATGCGGTGGTCTTGAACGGCTGGACTTCAGTGTTGATAAGCGACATCAAGTACTTTCCTTGTTGTTGAGTGTGGGGAGAGGGGGAACAGCGGGGCCTAGGATAGGGAAGAGCGATCAATAGGTAAAATTGAGAATACAGATGCTATCGATAGATAGTGCCTATTGAATGTATTGCCAAGGCCTGGCGAAATCGCTTGGAGCCGCGTCAGCGCTCGCGATGGCGGGCAGGCGTCGGGAAGGGTTGGCAGGCCACCCGGCGGGAATGCGGGAGGCTTCGGTTTTGCGGATCGTGACGTGGCTCACGGCTTTGCAATGCGGCAGTGCGTCATGCCGCGCGGATTCCGCCAGCCGGTACTTTCGCCACGTTTCCCGGCGGCTGGCACTACCTATCCTCGCTCGCTGCACTGTCCGGAGATTCCCGATGTTTCGACGCAGCCTCCTTGCCGTGGCGACCGCCGCGGCGCTTGTTGCCAGCAGCACTTCCCTGTTCGCCGCCGATGACGTGCCGCTTGGCCGCCTGCCGCGTGACGTGGTGCCCGACGAGGTGTCGGTCGACCTGAAAATCGATCCGGCCAAGGATCGGTTCAGCGGCCACACCCGCATTGATGCTGCACTGGCAAAGCCCCTGAAGAGCTTCTGGCTGCATGGTCGCGACCTCGATATCCAGTCGGCCACGATCACCACCGCCGACGGCGAGACGGTTCCTCTGACCATCGAGCAGGCGCATCAAGCCGGCGGCGTGCTCAAGGCGACCGCGCCGGATACCCTGCCTGCCGGCAAGGCCGTGATTGATATCGTCTATGAGGCGCCCTTCGGCAGCCTTTCCGGCGCCTACCAGGTGAAACCGGAAGGCACGCCGCACGTGATGACCCAGTTCGAGTCGCTGGGCGCACGCATCACCTTCCCGGGTTTCGACGAACCCAGCTTCAAGCAGCCGTGGAAGATCAGCCTGACCGTCCCTGCCGACCAGCAGGGCATCGCCAACACCCAGCAGGTGAGCGTGGAGCCGGCAGGCGAGGGCTGGAAGAAGCTGACCTTCGAAACCACCGAGAACCTGCCCAGCTATCTGGTCGCCTTCGCGGTCGGCCCCTGGGACGTCGTGAACTGGAAGGACATCCCGCCCAACAGCGTGCGCAAGACGCCGCTGCAGTTGCGCGGCATCGCCGCCAAGGGGCAGGGCGGCCGAATGGACTACGCGCTGGAGCATACCGGCGAAATCGTCGCTGCGCTGGAGAACTACTTCGACATCCCGTATCCGTTCGACAAGCTGGACATCCTGGCGGCCCCGGACTTCGCCGCAGGCGCGATGGAGAATCCGGGCCTGATCACCTATCGCGACTACCTGCTGTTCGTGAACGACGAATCGCCGGTGGGTGAGCGCCAGGGCTACTGGGGCACCCATGCGCACGAACTGGCGCACCAGTGGTTCGGTGACCTGGTCACCATGCCGTGGTGGGACGACATCTGGCTGAACGAGGCCTTCGCCACCTGGATGGGTAACAAGATCGTCCACCAGCTGCACCCGGAGTTCCATACCGACCGTGGCCTGATGCGCTACGGCATGTACGCCATGGGCCAGGACAGCCTGGCCAGTTCGCGTCGCGTGCACGAGCCGATCGAAGACTACACCGACATCGACTCGGCGTTTGACGGCATCACCTACGCCAAGGGTGGGGCTGTACTGGCCATGTTCGAGCGTTTCGTCGGCGAAGATGATTTCCGCCAGGCGATCCGCGACTACCTGCGCGCGCACAGTCGTGGCAACGCCACCAGTGATGACCTGATCCAGTCCATCGCCGCCCACAGCAAGGATGCCAAGGGCGTGGCGGCGGCTTTCCACAGCTTCATCGACCAGCCCGGCGTGCCGGAGCTGACGGTCAAGGTTGACTGCAGCGGTGGCATGCCGATCCTGCAGCTGAGCCAACGCCGCTACCTGCCGCTGGGTTCGGTGGTGGAGCGTATCGAAGGCCAGCATTGGGGCGTGCCGCTGTGCGTTCGCTATGAGGCGGACGGCAAGATCGCCAGCCAGTGCGAGCTGTTCGACAAGGCGCAGGGCGAGGTCACGCTGGACACCGGCAGCTGCCCGACCTGGGTGATGCCGAACGCCGATGGCGCCGGCTACTACCGCTATACGCTGGATCCGAAGTCGCAGCAGCAGCTGACCGCTGCCTTCGACAAGCTCAACGAGCGCGAGCAGACCGTCTACGCGGCAACCCTTGACGCCGCCTTCAGCGCCGGCACGCTGGATGCCAGCGCCTACCTGCAGAGCGTTCCGCTGCTGGCGTCGTCGGATGTCCGCGACACCAAGCTGGCGCCGACCGGGCAGATCGGCTGGATGATCGAGCGCATCGCGAAGGACGAGAAGCAGAAGGACGCGCTGCGTGCCTACGGCCGTGCGGTCTATGGTCCGATGCTCAAAGAGCTCGGTATCGACGCGAAGGACGGCGACACCGATGAGGATCGCCGCCTGCGCAGCGCGCTGATCGGCTTCCTGGCAGGCACCGCCAAGGATCCGGTGCTGCGCCAGGAGCTGGCCAACCGCGGTCGTCGCGT
>JACKOX010000031.1 GCA_024233975.1 Rhodanobacteraceae bacterium | reverse complement strand
GATTGGCCGCCTTTTTCGTGCGTGGCAAGATCAATTCTGTCCTCTGGCCAAACCGACTATCTCCACTCAATGAAAAAGCGATGGGCATCCGCTGCGACAGGCCTGGCTCTTCTGATCCTCGGTACCGTCTTCATGAACATGCCCGATAGAAGTGCCCGAGAAACCGCGTTACCACGCGAAGCAGCACTGACAAATGTGGCATTGTCTGAACGTAGCGAGATCACCCAAACGGCTGATTCCGCTCTCCGCGCGAAGGAGTCCAGCGTTGCCAAAATTGACGAGGATTCGATCACTGACTCCCTGGCAAGAGCCGATGCCGGCGACCCGGTCCACAGCTGCCGCATCGCGCGCACCCTGGCCCGTTGCCGCCTATCGCGAACTGTCGACGCCATCGCTGCGTCCCAATTTGAACAAAACGTCAGGGACGAGAGCCTGGACCTTTCACGCGACATAGCGCGCCTTGAGCGCATTTCCAACGAACTGAGCCGACAATGCGAACAGTTCCTGCCGGAACAGCAACATCGCGAATGGTGGTATTTGGCGCAATCCGCGCAAGCCGGCAACGCCCAATCGCTATTCGAATTCGTGATCGACCCTTTCATCGATACCGAACATCCGCTGGAGTATGCCGAAGCACTGCTCTACTACCGGGAACATGCCCCGGAATTCATTGATCGCCTGGTAGCCATGCATTCAATTGAAGGACTATCACTCGCTTTCCAGGCTGCTGCCGGCGAACTTCATCTGGGGAACGACGTGTTGCAGGAACGAAATACCACCGACCTGGTTGCGTACGGGACGGCCCTTCGTCATGCGCGTGGACTGTCACAGAGGCAGCAGGAACTCCTCGATTCCGCGCGACTGGAGCTGTCTCCACAGGAACTTTCCGCAGCCGAGTACCGAGGTCGTCAACTGGGTGGCGGCGCCATTCAGCTGGTTCCAGAAGACGATGAATTGGGGTTGCGAAATTGCAGCCCCGCCGAGATGTAGCTGCTCTTCGGCTCAGGCCCCGACGATGCGTCAAGCTGGAAACATCCTACGAGTCAGTACGTTTCCATGGGATCGAACTCCCAGCCCGTCAATGACAGGAAACGCTCGCCAAGTTTGCGTGCAGGACCGGATTCGGGAGACCAGCGGTCGACAACGTGATACTGATCGGTAGCACCCTCGACGATCCATCGTGAACCATCGACACCGTTGTCCTTCTCGTAAGTTGGGATGTCCCAGAACGCGATTTCGTCGATCAGGTATTTCAGCTCATCAACCTCCTGCGACGAAAGCACTCTCGATACCCGACGCATCTCCTTTGTTTGATCATCAGCTGGATAGACGAAAAGTTCGAGAGCATGCAGGGTGTACCGGCCGTCTTCAGCGACGATGCGAACCGCCATCGGTGCTCGAGATGATCTCAGCAAGGTAAAGCGAAAAACGAACTGTCCAGCACTCGGCGCCAACACCGGCTCGTTCAAGGCGCGGAGCTCGCTCGAATACCAGCCACGCTTCAGGGTATCCAGGTCAGCGCGCTGAGGATCAAGCACGCCTTCAGGGAAATACTCGAACGAGCGGCTGGTCAGGACAACGATTACACTGGCAAGGCCGCAGGTTGCCAGAACAGCAAAAACCACACCCCAACGCTTCATCGACATAGCCGCAGCGCTGCGCGATTCCCGAATCCAAGTCATGCGAAGCACACCGCATGCACCATCGGTAGTCGTGCGGGGAGCATCTGCCAGTGGTCGCCCTGGTCGTCGCTGGCCCAGACGCCGCCGGTGGTTGATCCGAAGGCCAGCTGGTTGCCGTCGTCACTGACCGTCAGACCATGCCGGTAGACGAGGTCGTAGACGTGCTCCTGCGGCAGACCCTCTCGCAGCACGTCGAAGCTCTTGCCGCCATCACGCGTGCGCGCGACGACGAGCTTGGCGTCAACCGGCAGGCGACATTCGTCCTTGATACCGGGGACGAACCACGCCGTGTCCGGGTCATCGGGGTGCAGGGCGACGGCGAAGCCAAACGCCGACGGTTCGATACTGGTGATCTCCTTCCAGTCACCGCCGTTGCTGTCACTTCGGAACACGCCGCAGTGGTGCTGCACCCAGAAGCGTTCCGGTGCTGAGCGGCATTGCACCATCTGGTGCACGTCCTGCGAGTTGGGCGTGTCCTGCTGGCCTTCTGGCATATAGCAGGCGCGCATGCCATGGGCAGTCTGTTCCCAGCTTTCGCCATCGTCGTCGCTGCGCCAGACGCCACCGGTCGACACCGCGACGCGCACGCAGCGTGGATCGCGCGGGTCGACGCAGATCGAATGGATGCCGGGTTCATCGTAGCCGCCACCAAACCAGCTGCCGCGCTCGGGCTGCTTCCACAGTTCGCGCTGCAGCTGCCAGCTTTCGCCGAGGTCATCGGATTTGAACAGGCCACCGGGAATGGTGCCGGCCCAGAGTCGTCCCGGCTGCGAGGCATCGCCGGCCGCCAGTGACCAGATCAGCTTCAGCGTGGCGACCTTGGTTTCCTTGCCATCGCCAACCGGCACGATGTCGTCCTCGCCGTAGGCTGGCACCGCGCATTCGGTCCAGCTGCGGCCACGGTCCGCGCTGCGCTTCAACTTGCAGCCGAAATGCCCCAGGTTCATCGCCGCATACCACTGGCCATCGCGTGGATCGACCAGCGTCAGCGTGACGCTGTCGCCTGGAAAGGCGTGGTGCTCGAGCTTCCAGCCAGCACCAGCCCGCGCCCAGACGAACAATCCCTTGCGGGTGGAAACCAGCAACGTATCCGCGGACATGATCAGCCTCCCGACAGTGCCTGCATGATGTAGACCTCGCTGCCCTCGTTGAGCGACACATCGAGATCGGACTTGCTGCGAATCGACTCGCCGTCGATGAACACGGCAACGTGGTGACGGATGCGACCATGCTCGTCGAGCACGTAGCCACGCAATCCGGGGTGTTGCCGGAACAGTGAATCCAGCGCGCCGGCGAGGGTCGTTCCCGCCACGTCGAGTCGACGCTCCCAGCTGGCGCCCACGGCACCGCCATCATCGCTCAACCAGCGCGCAAGCGCGGAAGACAGGACCAGCTTCGGCACGACGAAATCCCGATCGACAGCTGTCGGCAGCATACGCAGTTCAGCCGCAGGACGCAGCCGTCTACGACCACCATCCGCCTGAAGCAGCCGGGCGGCGAATACGGCATGATGGCCCGGCGCAGCACTGCGCTCGATTGTCCCGACATCAGCGAGGTCTCACCATGGCATACGTGGATGGATTCGTTCTGGCGGTACCCGAGGATCGCCTTGCCGACTACCGGCGCATGGCGCGAAAGGCCGGCAAGGTCTGGCGCGAACACGGCGCGTTGTCCTACAACGAGTGCGTCGCCGATGACGTCCCCATGGGCAAGCACACGTCATTTCCGCAGGCGGTGAAACTGAAGCCCGGCGAAGTCGTGGTGTTCTCCTGGATCGTGTATCGCAATCGGCGTGATCGCGACCGCATCAACAAGCTGGTGATGAAGGATTCGCGGCTGGAATGCATGATGGACCCGAAGTCGCTGCCCTTCGACGGAAAACGCATGTTCTGGGGCGGTTTCAAGCGCATCATCGCGCTCTGAGGTCAGGCTTCCAGCGCCTGACGACATGGGCGCCGGTCACCGTGGCGCTTCGGCCGTGTTCAACCAGCGTTGCGCAGCTGCGGTTCGTCGAGCGGCTGAATCAACTCGGCCAGCGGACAGGGGCGATGGATGGCGTAGCCCTGGATGGCGTCGAGGCCGATCTCGCGAAGCACCTTGACCGCATCGAGGGATTCCGCACCTTCGGCCACCATGGTCTTGCCGAGGGTATGGCCGACCTGGCAGATCAACCGCACCAGCGCCTCGTCCACGGGGTTGTGGCCAAGCTCGCGCACGAAGATCTGATCAAGCTTGAGCACGTCGATGTCGAGGTTCTTGAGATACGCGAAAGACGAAAGGCCGCTACCGAAGTCGTCCAGCGCGATGCGGCTGCCTTCGCGTCGTACCGCTTCGATGAAGGCCTTGGCCTCCACCAGGTTGGAAACCACGCTGGTTTCGGTGATCTCGAAACACAGCCGGCAGGCCACGCCGGGGTTGGCCTGCAGCTTTTCGACCACGAACTCGCGGAATTGCGGCTGGGTGATGGACTGGCCCGACACGTTGACATGGCAGATCTCCAGCTGGCGCAGGTGCTCGGGATGCGCCTCAAGTTCGGCGAACATCTTGCCGATCACGTAGCGATCGATCGCCACGCCCTGGTGATAGCGTTCGGCTGCCGGCAGGAAGGCACCCGGGCTGTAGATGCGCCCGTCGGTGCCGCGCAGGCGGACCAGCACCTCATACTGGAGGCCGGTTCCCGCGGCCACCTCCAGACGCTGCGCGTAGAGCTCCAGTCGCGACTCGTCCAGCGCCGAGCGGATTTCCGCCACCCATTCCATTTCGTTGCGACGGCGCGTCACCGCTTCGTCGGAATCACGATAGAGCTGGACGCGGTTGCGGCCATCGTCCTTGGCCAGGTAGCAGGCGCTGTCGCCGGCTCCCAGCACCCAGTCCACATTGGGCGTGTCCGCGTCGATGCCGACCACGCCGATGCTGACGCTGACGCCGAAACCGCTTTCGTCGCGACCCAGCGGCATCTGCTCCAGATTGGCGCGCAGCTTCTCGGCGATCTCCAGCCCCTGATCGAGTGGCGTGTCGCGCAGCAGGATGGCGAATTCGTCACCGCCCAGCCGGCCAACAAGATCGGTCCTGCGCAGACCCAGCGGCAGCATGCGCGCGATCTGGCAGAGCAACTGGTCACCAATGACGTGGCCACGGGTGTCGTTGACCAGCTTGAACTGATCGAGGTCGACAAAGCAGAAAACGTGTTCGCGTCCCTCGCCTACCGCGCTGTCGATGGCGAACTGCAGCTGCTGTTCGATCTCGCGCCGGTTGGGCAGACCGGTGAGCGCGTCATGGCGCGCCTGATGCAGGATGTCGGCCTCCAGCGCCCGCGCCTCGGAGACATCCTCCACGATCATCAGCACGTGGTCGTCCGAAAAGCCTTCCAGTGCGTAACGCGAAGCCGTCCAGCGGCACCACACCTCGGTACCGTCGGCGCGGAGGAAGCGGCTGTCGCTTGGCTCGTTGTAGGCGGCCCAGCGCAGCTGGCCATCACGCTCGATGCCCAACTGCCGCCAGTCGTCGGGGTGGATGATTGACGACACGGCGCGTTGGCGCAGCCGCCTGCCATCCATGCCCAGGAGGCGCTTGATGGCGTCGTTGCCTTCGATCACGCGGCCGTCGGTGCGCAACTTGAGCATGCCGACCACGGCCTGCGCGAAGGCCGCCCGGAAGCGTCCCTCGCTGTCACTGACGCGACGCTGCATCCAGTGCAGCACGCTGATGCCCGCCCAGGCCATCAGCAGCACGAAGGCGATGCTGAACAGGATCAGGGCCGTATGCAGGCGCTGCACGCCCTGCTGCATCTGCAACGAAAAGGCCTGCTCAATGGGCCGGAGCCGACCGTCCAGCGCCATCGCCCGTTCCTGCAGGTCAGCGATCCGCGCGAGGCTTGGCGTCGACCCGTCCGTGTAGGCTGACTCGGCCTCGTCGGTGAGCGCCACCAGTTCCAGGATGACCTCGTCACCGGCGCGCCATATCTCGATCGCGCTACGGAAATACGGAACCCAGGCGAAGTAACGGTAGAGGCGAATCATCCGGCTGACGTCAGCTTCGGCGTTGCCTCCCTGTCGGAATCCCTCACGGGCAGCCTCGATATCCGGCTCGTCGGACTCCAGCGCCAGCCGGGCGGCGTAATCACCCAGCGGCACGGCGAGGCTCTGGCGTACGGCTGCCAGGTCGTCGGGCGAGCCGCTGTCGGCATAGCGGTAGAGCAGATGGACCGCGTCCTTCTGCGCCTTCGACCAGTGGCCCTCACCGGCGATATAGGCGGTGCTGGCAGCCTGCAGCTCGAAGACCATCAAAGTCATGCCCAGCCCCAGCAGTGCTATGGCAAGAACAATGGCAATGCCGGTGCGGAGATAGCGACGCGAAGGTTCCAGATGCGGCGAAGCCGGCGCAACGCCAGCCGGACTGCTGCTTCTCGACACTCCGCGGTCCATGGTTCCCCCAGGCTATGTGGCCCTGATCCAACCCTACACCGTTCGCGACGGGGCACGCCAGCGCCTCGCCGGGGCATGCGCAAAGCTCATATACACGCCCTATCCGGAAGCCGTCTCCCGATAAAGGCGGCCTCCCAAACCTTCGCCAACGCCATCACCGCACGGGCTTGGCGCTGGTGCCACGAGGTGGCAACGGGGTTGGGGTCAGCTGGGGAACCGGCGCCTTCGCCAACTGCTCCTCCAGGTAGCTGATCGCGGCATCGAGCTGGGCATCGCCACCATTGAAGGTGGCCACCGGCGGATTGACCACGGCGATATCCGGCGCCACGCCAATGCTTTCGACCAGCCAGCGACCATCCTCCGCGGAAAACTGCGGGAACTCGGCCACGCGCGCCATGCCGCCGTCGACCAGGCGGTTGCGATCCGACAGCCAGATACCGGCGCCGGCGGTGCGCTGGCCGATCAGCGGCGCGAGCTTCAGCGACTTGATGCCGGCGGCGAAGGTCTCGCCATCGGAATAGGTCTTCTCATCGATCAGCACCGCGACGTGGCCACGGAAGCCTCGCTGCATGTTGCGTTCGACCGAGCCATCCGCATAGGTCCAGTAGGCCCAGGTCCGACGCAGCAGCTTCTCGATGATCCAGCTGTCGATGTTGCCGCCGTTGTTGCGGCGCACGTCGATGATCAGGCCGTCCTTCTCCACGTTGGCGTAGAACTCGCGGGCGAAGGTCGCGATGTCGTTGCCGCCCATGGCGCGCAGATGCAGGTAGCCGATACGGCCATCGCTGGCCGCCAGCGCGTGCGCGCGGCGCTGCCATTCCCAGTCGCCCTGGCGCAGGCCCGCTTCCTCCCGCGCGCCAACCGGCACCACCACAGCCTTGCGGCTCGCACCGGCACGATGCAGATCAAGCAGGACCTGACGACCGGCCTGATTGGCCAATGCCGCCGCCAACGCCGCAGCGTCAGCCACCGGCTGGCCATTGATCGCCACCAGCAGGTCACCGTCGCGGACATCCACGCCGGGACTCGCCAGCGGCGACAGCGAATCCGGCAGTTCCGGATCACCCTGGAAAATGTGCGCAATGCGCATGCCACCGGAAGCCGGCTCCAGATCGGCACCCAGCGCGGCTGGCTGTGCGGTCTCGGTATCGCTTCGATCATCTCCGGGGCGGAGCTGGGAATGCAGGATGCCGAGTTCGGCAGTCATCTGGCCGATCAGGTCATCCAGTTCATCACGGTCGGCAACCCGTGTCAGCAACGGCTGGTAGCGCTCGCGCACGGCATTCCAGTCCACGCCGCGCATGGCGGGATCGAAGCTGAACTCGCGATGCATGCGCCAGGCGTCGAGGAACATCTGCCGCCATTCCGCCGACGGCTCGATGGCAAGCCGCCAGTCATCCAGTCGGAGCTTGCTCTTGTCCAGCTTCTCCGGCGCCTTGGCCCCGGCATCGACGATGAGCAGGTCGCCCACGCCACTGGCCGCCCATTTCGCCAGCAGCAGCTTCTTGCCATCGGCGGACAGCTGGTAGCCGCTGACATCCTTGATGAACGTTTCCGCCTCGTCGCCGGCATTGCCAATCGCCAGCGTCTTCAATGCCGGATGGCCATCCGGGTCAGTGCCGCGGTCGAGAAAATACAGACGCTTGTCATCCGCAGACAGCGACGCATAGTTGCCGGCCGACTGTGGCACCTCGAAAAGGCGTTCGACCAGTCCATCCCAGACAATGGCCGGCAGATTCGGCGTCGACGAAGGCTTGTCGGCGGCCTTGTCCTTGTCGTCCTTGCTGTCCTTGTCGCTATCGGGCGGCGAAAGCTCGTCGACCGGCTGGAACGGGAAACGGATTCCGGGCTGCAGCGCGAGGGCGTAGACCAGTGTGCGGCGGTCGAACACCGGTCCCATGTTGCGATCACCCCAGGGCGCGCCCGGCGTCGCGGTGAAGCTGCGCTCGGACAGGAAGTACAGCCACTTGCCGTCGCGCGAGAACGCGGGTGACGAACTCTCGTAGCGATCACTGCTGAGAACCGCCTTGCGACCGCCGTCACGCGCGATCAGCAGCAACTGGGAACGCACGCTGCTGCTGTCCGCCCGCGCCACGGCGAGATGGCGGCTGTCCGGCGACCAGACGACGGAGGCATAGGCCTCGTTGCCGGAGAAGCGACTGCGATCCAGTTCGCGCACCTGACGTGTTCGCAGGTCGAGCAGCTGCAGTCGTCCCTGCTTGTCGTCGAAGGCGATGCTGTTGCCATCGGGCGACAAGTACAGGTTCCAGATGCGCACGCCCGCGTTGTCCAGCAGTCGCTCACCGCTACCGCTGCCTTCGGCGGGAAAACGCCAGATCGCCTCGCTGCCGCCGATGTCGCTGATGGCGTAGACGCTCTTTCCATCGACGCCCAGCACGGCCTCACGGGCCCGCGCATCGGCCGGCAATGGCAGCTCGACGCGACGCCGCGCATCAGTGCCGGCCACACTGGCCCTGCCGCGAGCAATGACCACCGCGCGGCTGCCGTCACCGGCGATGGTCGCACCCTCGAAGTACTGCAGCGGTTTTTCGATCCAGCGCGTGCGGCGCTGTTCGAAGTCGCTGGCGATGTCGATGGACACGGCGCGGTCCTCACCACTGGCGATGTCGAACAGGCGGATGTCCGCGCCATGCTGGTAGACGATGCGACCGGCATCCAGCTGCGGATCGCGGACCTCGAAATCACTGAAGCGGGTCAGCGCCACGCGGCTTCCGCCATTGGCATCCATCCGCCAAAGATTGGAAATGCCGGTTTCATCGCTCAGGAGGTAGAGCTGGTTGTTCCACCACATCGGGCGACTCAGCGAAGCATCCGCATCCGCCGCGATGCGCGTCGCTTCGGACGATCCATCCGCCGGCGCGCGCCACAGTTGCGACATCGCGCCGCCGCGGTAGTCACGCGCGTGGTCGCCGGTCATCTGCAGACCAAAGCGCGTGAAGTACAGGTTGCCCCGATCATCGAAGCCGCCCTGATTGGCGTCGCTGAATGGCAGCGTCCGCGTGACCAGCGTCACCGGATCCACCGCGCGCAGCACCACGCTGGCGCCCGGGCCGATGACGGCTGAAGTCATGTAGAGCACCTCGCCCCGGGGCGTCCAGCCCTGCACGCGCACACCAGCGCCATCGAAGCTGAGGCGCTTGGGCGCGCCGCCCGTCATCGGCATGACGTAGACCTCGGGGCTGGCGTCATAGCTGCCAACGAAGGCGATCAGGCGCCCATCCGGCGAAATCGACGCCTGCGACTCCAGCCCGGCGTTCGTGGTCAATCGCCGCGCGCCGCCACCTTCCACTGGCACGCGCCACAGGTCACCCTCGGCGGTGAACACCAGCGTGTTTCCGTGCAAAGAAGGATCACGGTAATAGGCCGTCTCCGCCTGAGCGCAGACAGACAGCGCCGCCAGCGTCGCCGCGGCCAGGATTGCTCGAACCATGATGGAGCGCCTTGATGGGACCAGTACCCATTCTGCACGCCCCGACGCCAGCCGCCTCCCCAATTGGTCATGCAGACGGCGACCGCTGTCGCAGATTCAGCCGCTGGCGTTGGCGAAATCCCGCAAGGCATTCCTCACGCGCTGGATAACGCTGCTCCAGTCGCCCCGCGACGACTGCCGGAACAATCGCACGGTCGGGTACCACGGCGACTCCTCACCGTCGCCCAGCCAGCGCCAGTCCGGATCGTGCGACAGCAGGATCCACGTGGGTTTGCCCAGCGCTGCCGCGACATGGGCAATCGCAGTGTCCACGGTGATCACCAGATCCAGCTGGTCGACCAGCGCCGCCGTGCGTGCGTAGCCCGGCAGCTCGGGTTCCAGGTTGGTGACGCCATGCTGCTTCAGCAGTTCGGCGGTCGGTCCGTCCACCGGCATCTGCAGGCTGAAGAAGTCGATCCCATCCACATCCAGCAGCGGCAGCAGGGTTTCCAGCTTCGTCGAACGGAGATGGTCGTCCTGCTGGGTCGGCGAGCCGGCCCAGGAGATACCGACCTTGCATGCACCCGTCAGCGTCGACACGGTGACCTGCGGAGGAATGGTCAGATAACGCGCTGGCGCCGGCAGATTGTCGAGATCGATGCCCAACCAGCGCGGCAGGCTCATCAGCGGGCAGTACACATCAAAGCGATCATTCGGCAGCCTGCCCGGAACTCGGCTTTCCGCGACACCGGGAATCGCCGCCGCCAGAGCGGACAGGTTCTCCGGGCCGACGTAGATCAGCTCCTTGCAGCGCTCCGCCACCATCGGCAGGAAACGCAGGAACTGGATGTGGTCGCCATTGCCCTGCTCGCTGTGGACCAGCAGCCGCTTGTCGCTGATGTCCTCGCCCTGCCACTTCGGTTGGCCACACTGGAATGGCACGAACTTCGGCGTCTGCCAGCGCCAGTCGTATTCCGGCCAGGCTTCGGCATAGCGACCCAGCTTCAGCAGCATCACGCCGCGATTGAAATGCGCCAGTGCGAACTGCTGGTCGGTTGCGATGGCCTTTTCGACGCAGGACAGACCGCGATCCACCTCACCCAGGCGATACCAGGCAAGGCCCAGGCTGTTCATCGCCTCGGCATTGTCGGGCTGCTCTACAACCACGGCCGACAGCTGCTCCACCGCCTCATCCCAGCGCTGTGCATCGACAAAACAGAGACCGAGCCGGTGGTTCGCCATGCGGTGTTCCGGCTGCTGACCGATGATCGCGCGATAGCCGGCGATGGCCTCGTCGAAACGGCCATCGAGATGATCGCGCGTGGCCTTGTCCAAAGCGGCCTGCACCGGATCCGGCGCCGCCAGATCAGCCAGTGCGTCGTCAGGCAGTTCGTACGTGGTGGCGATCAACGGTGTGTCGAGATCCAGTAGTGCCGGATAGCGATGCGGCAGCACCTGCACGGCGAACACTTCCTGCACGTTGCCGATGAACTCGATGAACGCGACGGTGTTGCCGTTCTCGATGTCGACCACCCACACGCCGCTGCGACGTTCCTCCACGCGACGCGTCAGCGGCAGGCCGGCGAACACGGCGCTTTCGCGAACCTGCGACAGACCAATGATGGCGTAACGATCAGCGAAGTCGAGGCCGCGCGCGAAGCCCGGCAGCTCCGCCACCACCTGTGCCGCACTACCCGGCTCGGCGCACATCAGGTGGCCGGAACCGGAGGACAGAAACCACAGCCGATCCCGATACCAGCGCGGCGAATGCGGCATGCACAGTTCGTCGGCCAGCACCTCGTTGCTGTCGATGTCCATGATCAGGCCACCGGACACCTTGTTCTCGCGCCAGCCACCGGCACGGTCGGTACGACCCAGCATGGAAACGTAGCGCGGTCTGCCGTCACGGAAACCCAGACCATTCAGATGGCAACGATCCGCCAGTTCGTAGGCGCTGATGAACGGCGGTCGCCAGCGCGGTACGAAGCTGTATTCCGTGCTCAGCGTGCACAGGCATGACATCGCCGTATTGACCAGCCATAGCCCGCCGTCGGCGTCGTAGCCCATCTCGTGGATATCGATCAGGCCCGTCGCATGGGTTTCGCGCGGCACGTAGCAGGCATCGACGCGATCACCTTGCCCGGCCTTGGGTCCGGCTGCCGGCAGGTTGCGATAGGTCACCACCTGATGACCGATGCCAACCGCAAGCTCGCCCGGCTTGATCGCGATACCCATGGGCTGCTTGCAGCCGATGAAATGCGTGTTGACGTTGTCCGCCTCGGCGCGGATCGCCACCAGCTGGCCGGCCTGGTAGGTCGATACCAGCAACGAGATGCCGAAGTGGTTCAGCAGTTCACGGAAGGAGTCGGTGTTGCGGCTGGCGAATTGATGGCTCATGGGCTGCAGGACTGTCGGACGCGGCAACGTTAACCGACCCGCGGCATTTCGGCGAACCGGACCACTGCGGGACGAACGGCGCCCTCAATCGCCGGCGGCTTCCCGCGCCATGGCGACCAGCTTGGCAACGCTGTTCATGTTGCGTGCCGTGCCATTGGCCGCTGCCGGAATGCGAAGCTTCGAGTCGGCCATGCCGTCGCCGTAGTGGACATAGATTTCGCGACGGCCGAGTGCGACGCGTTCGTCCTTCCTGCCGCGAAGGTCGTCCAGCGCATCGGACGGCGGCGCCTCATCCAGAAAGATCGTCACGCAACGATTGCCGGGCGCATCAGCAAACGGATTTCCGGCGAGAACCGCGGCCATGTCCTTGGGCGAACGCACCATCACTCCGACGGGCTTCCCGGCATATCCGGCCAGCGCCTCTTCCAGTGCCGCCTTCACGCCAGCTTCGTCGTGCCCGCTGCGACAGACCACGTTGCCACTGGCGATATAGGTGCGCACCTGCTCGAAGCCGATTTCCTCGCACATGCGCCGCAACTCGGCCATCGGCAGCTTGCCGGTTCCACCAACATTCACGGCTCGCAACAGACATATCCAGGTTTTCACTGCATCACCGGAGGTCATCAAGTACACGAATGGTACGACGGTCGTATCTAATCATCGCAACACCGATGCCATGACAACGATGTCGGACTTTGGCACGGCAGGCCGTATCGAGGACATCTTCCCCGTGAAATCGGCGTAAGCTGGCCACCGGGGGAATTGGCGCTGTTCACGATGTCGGAGGACGTCCCATGCGCATACCCACCTCGCTAATCGCCGCCGCGATTTTCTGCATGGCACTGTGCCAGCCCGCCAGCGCAGCGACCTATACCGTCACCACCACCAGCGACTCGGGTGCCGGCTCGTTACGCCAGGCCATCATCGACGCCAATGCCAATAGCGGCCTTGACGAGATCCACTTCAACATCGCTGGCTCCGGCGTGCGCAATATCGCGCTGTCATCGACGCTTCCCGGCGTCACCAGCCCGGTATTGATCGATGGCTATACGCAGCCTGGCTCCTCTGTCAGTACCAGCACGCTGAACAGCAATGCAGTCATCCTCATCGACATCCATCCTTTGACGGCTGGCGGAACCAGCGGTCTCAGCTTCTTGAATGGCAGCGCCGGCAGCACGGTTCGGGGTTTGGCTTTCAACCGTTTCGCGAGCTCACAGCTGAATTTCACAATGAACGCCGGCAATTGTGTCGTCATCGGCAACTTCATCGGCCTCGCTGCAGATGGCGACACCATGTACCCCAGCACGTCCGGAACACGTACCGGCATCACGGTGGGCGGCGCCGGCTGTCGAGTAGGTGGATCTGCAGCTGCCGAGCGCAACGTCATATCAGGCAACAGCAACGGCGGCATCTATGTATCCGCCGACAATGTGGAAATTTCCGGAAACATCATCGGCGCGGACAAGAGCGGCGGTGCGGCCCGGCCCAATTCAACGGGTATTGCGCTCGGGAACATGGCGGCCCGTCCGCAGAACACACTCATCGGCGCCGGCAATACGACCCGGAATGTGATCTCCGGAAATAGCCGCTGGGGCATTGAGATCAGATCCGCCGATCACGCCCGCATTCACGTCAATACGATCGGGCGCACGGCGTTCCCGATCTTTCCGCTGGCCAATGAGCTTGGCGGCATACTGGTATCGGACGGCACTGACATCCTCATCGCCCCCACCGTCGCGGTGGCAGGTGGCGCCGGCAACAGCATCGGTTCAAACGGCGGCCCCGGCGTGCTCGTCAACGGCGCGGGGACCACGGCCAGCATCTACGGCAACCTGATCTGGGACAACGCTGGCCTGCCGATCGACCTCGCCATATTCGGCGAGAACGGACTCGACCCGATCGACAACCTTGATGCTGACGACGGGCCGAACGGCCTGCAGAATCGCCCGGTGATCACCGATCGCGACAATGGTGGCGCGACGACAGTGGTCCACGGCAGCTTGCACAGCACCCCGTCCTCGCAGTTCTACCTCGATTTCTATGGTGCAACCACGTGCTCGCCGGATGGCCACGCCAACGCCACGGAGTACCTCGGCTACGTCACTACGATCACCGACGCCAGTGGCAACGCCAGCTGGACCTACAACCACAGCAGCCTGCTGACCGATGGCTACGTCACCGCAACCGCCTCCACCAGTGGAAGCGTGCCGCTCACATCGGAATTCGCGCTGTGCCTGCCATTGGCAGAGACGGCGGTCTTCGCGGATGGCTTTGAGTCGCCATAGCGACACACGCGGCGGAAACTATCGACCCGGATTCGATACGATCAAGCGCATCGCCACGCCATGCGTGGCTTCGGACATTGCGGAGAACAAGAATGCGTCGTGGACTGATCGCTGCCTCACTGGCAGCCCTTTTCCAGCTGGCAGCACCGGGAGTGCAGGCGCACGACCCGTCGCAGGCGACCTACCTCGGCAATGAGGGGGTGCTGGTCACGCACGGCGACACCAAGGTGCTGTTCGACGCCTTCTACGCCGACAGCTATGGCCAATACACGCTGGTGCCGGATGACATCGTGGAGTCGATGATGGCCGGCGAGCCGCCCTACGACGGCGTCGACGCGATCTTCGTGTCGCATGTGCATGGTGACCACTTCACCGCGAAGCCGGCCATCCGCTATCTGCGCAAGCACCCAAAGGTCCGCCTGTATGGCTCGCGGCAGACCCTTGACGCCATCGCCGGCGAACTGGAATCGGACGACCCGATCCTGCGGCGGATCACCGTCGTCGACCTGCGACCGCATGACGAGGCGAAGCATCTCCATGTCAACGACCTCGACATCGATGTCGTCGCCATCCCGCATGCCGGCGGACCAAGCCGCGCCGGCGTACAGAACCTGAGCTGGCGGGTCACGCTGGACGACGACACCACCGTCATCCACTTCGGCGATGCGGATCCCAACCGGCCCGACTTCGATCGCCACGGCGAGCACTTCAAGGCCAGGCACCTCAACGCCGCGTTTCCACCCTACTGGTTCTTCGGCAACGAGGAAGGCGAATCCATCATGCGCACCTACATGGATGCCGATCGCGTCATCGGCATCCACGTCCCTGCTGCCGCCATCGGCAACGGCGAAGCCTGGCGACAGCGCGCCGGCGGCGACCTGTTCACCGACCCCGGTGAGAGTCGTCCGCTCAGCGGCGACACATCAGCTGACAAGCCAGACACTGAAACGCCTGCAACTCATGTTCCATCCGACGATTGAACACCGACGCGCCGAAAATGCCTCCGGCGCACCGGCTGGTCAGGGCATCGTGCCCTCGAAGCCGTCGAGGAACAACGCCGTCTCCGTCTCGAAATTGGCCACGTTGTTACCGGTGTCAACATCTGTGTCGCCCACGGCATCAACTGCCGCGGACACCGACAGCGGCGTGTTCGATGCCGCGGCTGGCGTGGTCGCGGTCACATCGAACTGGACCTGCGTGCCCGCAGGCAGGGCGATCTCCGTGCTGATATCGCCCGCTCCCGATGCGCAGGCACCGCCCGGCGTCAGCGTGCAGGTCCAGCTCACGCCAGACAGTCGCGCGTCGAACAGCACGTTGATCGAGGCTGTGCCATCGACATCGCCGATGTTTTGCGCCAGCACCTGGTAGCCGACTGCACTGCCCGGGGCTGCAACAGTATCTCCGCTGATCCCGACGGACAGATCGATGCCGACCGGACCACAGCTGACCGTGACCGCGACGTTGGCGGTCAACGAGCCATTGACGGTGTAGGTGAAGTCATCGGTAGGCATGCCGTCATTGCAGTACGTGGCGTTCGGCTGATAGGTCAGCGACAGCGAGTCGCCGGCAATCACCACCGTGCCGTTGGCTGGCTGGGTCACAGCCGTGATGGTGTTGGTTCCACCATCCACATCCGTGTCGTTGGCAAGCACGTCGATGGTCGTTCCAGCGGAATCCATCGCCACCGTCTTCGTGTCATTGGCCAGAACCGGCGGTGTTTCTTCGCCATTGAACCTCAGCGTGAAACTGGCTCCTGCTTCCGAGTACCCGTCGCTGACGACGTAGTTCACACCCAGGTCCAGCGTCGAACCCGGCGTGAGGTACAGCAAGGCACTTCCCGGCGAGAAGGCCAGCTCGCCATTCCGCCCGACATAGACCACAACGCCGGGCTGGATGGTGAACGGATTGAGGTGCACTCCGCTGATGTTCAGGATCTGCGGCTGGCCGTTCACGTCCGTATAACCCACACGTTCGACCTCCATGGTGCCGGTGTTGTCCGGATCGAGTTCGTTGGCGAGCAGGTTCAGTCCGGCAACATTCTGTGTCTCGCCGGAAATAAACATCTCGCCCTTGGTTTGAGGTGCGATGTTATGGACCTCGAAGGACCCGGCATCGCAACCCGCACCCGAAGGCCGCGACTCTCCACGCTGATCGATCACAAGGCCAGCACAATCGACCGTCGCGTCAACCGCGTCGCTCCACGGCAGCAGGCCATGCGAGGGTGCGATGAAGCCGTAGTCCGTCAGCGGACCGAGGTTCAGGCTGCTGCCGGCAGTGGCACCGGTGCAGCTGGCGTCATCAGCGATAGTGCCGGCATTGGCGGTGATGCTTGCCCCGTTGGCGCCGCTGCACAGATCCCCTGCTACGTCGTTGTCTTCGAGCAGACTGTTGACCAGCCCAATGGTCGCCTGCGAGGAGCGGAGCGCCTCGCCCAAGTTGGCGGCGTCGTTTCCGAAGAAGGTGCTGCCGGTCAGTGCCACCAGCGTCAACGGTGCACCTGCGTAGAGGCCACCGCCCTGATTGCCGGCGGTATTCCCCGAGAAGGTGCTGTTCTCGGCGTCCAGGGTTGAGTTGAGCCGGACACTGGCTCCACCGCCTACGCCGTCAGTGTGGTTGGCGTCCAGCGTCACCCGATGCAGCGAGAGATCGGCGCCCTCTCGCACCGATACACCGCCACCAAATGCAACCGACGTGTTGCCGGTGAAGCGTGTGGCGGAGATATCACCGGTAGCCGAGGCACCGTCCAGGTCCAGCGCACCACCATCCGCATCGGCGTGGTTTCCGCTAAACAGCAGGCCGCTACCGGTCAGGGCGCCGCCACCATCCACGGCAATGGCGCCGCCATAGGTGGCCGCATCGTTGCCCTGGAACTGACTGTTCGTCAGAGAAGCGCTTGCATTGACCGCAACCCGCAGCGCCCCGCCCCGCCCGTTGCTCGCATTCGACGCCGCGTTGTTGATGAACTCGCTATCGGAAATCTGCGCGCTGCCCTCATTGACAGAGACTGCACCTGCCGGATTGACCGTCGCCTCGTTGTTGCTGAATCGCATGTCGCTCAGCACCAGATTCTCCAGCGAGACGAGTGAACCACCAGCACCGGCAGCCAGCGCGTTGATCAGCGTCATCCCACTCAACGAGACGTCGACAAACGACGACGGATCAGCGTTGTTGACGATGAAATGACGGCCCGCCGCATTGGCATCGATGGTCAGCGCATCCCTGCCGGGACCACGAATCGTCATCGCCGTCGTGATCTGCGGCAGCACTCCGCCCAGGACAATGGTCGCTGGCGATGGCAGGTTGAACCCGATCAAGTCGGGACCGCTCCCGGACACGCACGACGACCACTGTTTGGTGTCGCTGTTCGCATTGGTCATCGCCTCGCGCAGCGAACACAGGCCATCACCGTTGTCCGTCACGTCGTCCACGGTATCCACGATGATCGGGCGAAGCTCGACTGCACCGATATCGCAGACCGCGCTGCCATCAAGGTCGCCATCCTGCGGGCGGCTGATGCCGCGCTGGTCACTCGGCAAGGACGCGCAATCGAGACCTGCGTCAATGGCTGCCGAATCTGCCAGCAGCGCATGGGTTCCTGAGAAGCCGAAATTGAAACCAAAGGTCGGGTCCAGGCCAATGTCGGTAGTCGCCGTCTGGGAGACGCCAGGACATGACGCGTCGTCCACCAGGCTGGCCCCAGCCATGGTCAGGGTCGAACCGCTCACCGAGCAGTGCACGCTGCCGACGCCGTCGCGCACCAACAGGCTGTCACTGAGGGTCGCCGTTGCCCCGGAAACCACCCGCACCGAAGATCCGCCGCTGGCCGCCAGGTTCTGGAAGAAGGTGGCGTGCCGGACGGTCGCGGTTCCGCTGATCACTGCCAGTCCACCGCCAAACGTGCCGCTCTGGTTTTCGGAGAAGGTGAGGTTGGTGGCATCCAGCGTCGTGGTTCCGCGCACGCTCAACGCGCCTCCGGCCTGACCCGATTGGTTGCTACGGAATCCGACCCGTAGAACGGAGGACGCCGCTGCATCCTGGAAATTCATGGCACCGCCAAAACCTGCCGCGGTATTTCCGTTGAACCCGGCCTGGTTCAGGCTGAAGCTGGCGCCCCCGCGAACGAATACGGCACCACCGTCGCCGCCGGCTCCGTTGTTGGCTGCATTGCCGGAGAAATACAGCCGACTCGAATTCACGCCCCCCTGTTCCACCATCAGCGCGCCGCCACCATCGGCATTGGCCGTGTTGTTGAGGAAATCGATGAGGTCCAGGCTCAGCGACTCGAAGCTGCGGATCGATCCGCCTGCGCCGGCAAGACCATTGGTCAGCGTCATGTCGCTGATGACGACCGTGCTTTGCCCACCACCGTCGCCATCATTGACCAGGAAGTGTCGCGCCTGCTGGTTGGCGTCGATGGTCAGCTTCGTCTTGCCGGGGCCCTGGATCGTCATCGGTGTTGCAACGGTGGGCAGCGCGCTGGAAAGCGTGATCGTGCTCGGATTGGGCAGATTGAACAGGATCAGGTCGGCGCCTTTTCCACCTGCACAGCTGCGGTAGTTGCGGCGATCGAGATTGGCATTGACGAGGGCCTCGCGCAGCGAACAAAGGCCATCGGCGTTATCCAGGACATCGCTGGCCGTATCGACCACGATGGGCTGCAGCTCGTAGGCGCCGACATCGCATCCCGCAAGCCCATCGTTATCACCATCGATGCCTCGCGCGACGCCGCGCTGGTCGGTGGGGATGCCGGCACACTCCGTCGCCGCGTCGATGGCCGGTGAGCCCTGCAGGATCGCGTGCGTGGCAGTCGATCCGCCGTTATCGCGCAATTGCGTGTCGATCCGAAGGGCGGCCGACCCGGTTGCCGCAACACCCGCACAGCTGCCGTCATCCACCAGGTTGGTTCCGGTGAGGGCGAACGAAGTGGCACCCGCGGCGTCACAGTGCGATCCGCCCACGCCGCCGTCATGCAGGATGCTGTCGGCAATCAGGGCGCTGGAGGCATTTGCCACCCGCAGCGACAGACCATTGTTCGCCTGGTTGCCGACAAAGGTCAGGTTGTGGGCATTCAACGAGGCGTTGGATCCAGAGACATAGAAACCGCCTCCTCCAATACCTGCGGAATTTCCGGAGACGGTCAGGTTTTCAGCGGTGATGTCCGTGTCGCCCTGGAGGTAGACAGCACCACCAAAATTGCTCGCCGTATTCCCGGAGAGCGTGTTGCCCTGCAATGACACCTCACCAGCACCGAACAGCGTGACCGCCCCACCCACAGAATCAGCATGGTTCTGGTCGAACGTACTGGTGGACACGTCGATGAACGCCGTGCCCTGGGCAAAGACCGCGCCAGCGGCTGGCGCCCCCGTGGCCTGGTTGCCCACGAACCGGCTCTGCGTGATGGTGAGACTGCCGTCGATCTGGCTGACCGCACCACCGGAGTTGTTGTCCGAACTGGAATTGCCGATGAAAGCCACCTGATCGACCACCAGGGCCTCTGTCGAATAGACGAACCCCGCCGCGCTCAGATGACCATTGGCAAGGGTCAGGCCCTTGATGATGATCGGCAGGTCATTGCCGTTGTCGCCATCCTTGAAACACATTGGCGCAAGGCAAGCGCCGGGGATACCCGGCACCGGGACCACAGTCGCATCGATGGTGAGTTGGTCCGCTCCAGGGCCGATGATCGACAGCGCCTCGCTCACCTGAGGCAGCACCGCAACAAGATTGATGGTCGAGGAAGACGGCAGGTTGAACTCGATGGTGTCCGCGCCGCGCCCCGTTGCGCAGTCGGGAGCGGTCTGGTCATTGAACGCCGCGTTGAGAAACGCTTCGCGTAGAGAACACAGGCCATCATTGCCGGTCGACAGGGAATCGAACGTGGTGTTGACAACGATGCTCTGGTACTCAACCGAACCCGCATCACACAGGGTCGATCCATTGAAGTCGCCGTCCTGCGGCCTTGGATATCCGCGCTGGTCCGCGGTGAGACCGTCACAGCTGGGTGCCGCATCGATGGCCGGCGAACCATTGGTGGGGGCGTGTGTCGCCCAGCTTCCGCCGTTGTTCTGCAGCGGCGTCAGCGTGTTGAAGAGTGCAGCACCCGCATTGCTGGCACCGGAACAGCTGCTGTTCTGGCTTTGCGTAGAGGCATCCGCGGTGACGGCGCCCACACCGCCACACAACGCGGTGGACGTGGTTCCGGAGACAAGCACCGCCGACAGCAGGCTGGCCGCACCGATGCCGTAGTTGTGTACCGCACGACCGCCGGTAGCCGCCAGGTTTCCATAGAAGGTCGAAAAGCTGATGGCAGCGTTCGTCGCGCCAGACAAGGCCACCGCGCCACTGCCGCTCAGGCTCTCGTTTGCCGAGAAAGTGCTCTGCCGAAGCGTCGCCGAAGATGAGCCGACCAGATAGATTGCTGACCCCGAGGCAGCGACATTCTCGCTGAAGGTGGAACGGGTGACGGTCAGCGTGGTGCCATTGAATTGCACAGCGCCACCGGTACTCAGCGCTTCATTCGCATCGAACCAGCTGGCATCCACGTTGGCAACCGCACCAAACTGCGCCAGCGCACCACCAACCCCACCCATCGACTGGTTCTGCAGGAACTGGACACCAACAAGAGCGAGATCGGGGGATTGCGAATAGACCGCACCACCCGCCTTCTCGGACTGGTTGCCATCAAACAGGCTGGCGGAAATGGTGACCTGCGTGGTGGCACCATCCGCAAAGATGGCACCGCCGAACCCATTGGTTCCATCCGGAGCGACATTTCCAGCAAAACCCGACTGGTTGATGGTCAGCGTGCCAGCCTGACTACGAATGGCGCCACCAGACGAGGGACCAGCACTGTTGCCCCCGAAGCGAACCCGGTTGATGCTGAGGTTTTCGAGGTTGACGATCGCACCACCGCCGCTGCCATTCGCCATGCCGTTGGCCAGCGTCATGTCGCTGATCGAAACGGTTGAATCCGGCGTTCCGTTGCCATCGGATACGAAAAATATCCGGTACGTGGAATCGCCGCTGATGGTCAGTTTGTTCCGGCCCGGACCCAACACTTCCAGATCTCCGGAGAGGAAAGGCAGCGGCGATGTCAGCAAGATCTGGCGTGGCGTCGAAAAGTAGACGTTAGCGAAGCTGATGCTATCCGCCCCGCTTCCATTGACGCAGTCCGGACTACCGGCGAACGAATCAAGCAGGGCATTGGTGACAGCCTCGCGCAGGGAGCATTCCCCGTCGACGTTGACCGGCCCGTCGAATTCGGTAGTGACGACAATCAGGTTGGCCAAGGCCGGCCCGGGAATTGCAAGACAGATCAAACTCGCGACAGCGCGCAGTGTCGACCCCACACGTTCGAACAGCCCTTCGGCACTGCAAATCATGCGGATTCCCCCCAAATTGTCCGCCCCACCCCTCCCGGCGGGACGCAAGCGCCCACGGTACAACCCGTTCAATCCAACTCGCAAGCCATTTCCCGGCATGAGCGACGGACTGCCGGAAAGCCAGCACTACCCGCGGCGCAACGCCGCGAAAGGAATCTCATGGCGGGTCCGGTACCCGAGGCGTTCGTATAGCTGCATCGCCCGCGGGTTTTCCTGACTGACATGCAGGAAGGGCGTCAGCCCGCGCTCCAGCGTGTCGTTGGTGAGCATCGCGGTGAGGCGACCGGCGTAGCCACGGCCGAGGAAATCCGGATGCGTGCAGATTGCGCTCATTTCGCGCGTGTCATGGGTACCAAGTCGCTCACCGATCATCGCCGCCAGTCGCGTCTCGCCGTTCGCGTCCGGCTGATAGATGCCGAAGTAGCGGCCAAGCTCCGGCGTGCGCTGGCGGAAGTAATGCGGGTAGACCAGCGCGATCAGTTCAAGGATGTCCGCGTGATGGCGCTGGTCAAGCTCGATGATCTCCGGCCCCTCGACCGACTTGATGGGTTGCTCGCAAACCATCTGAGCCAATGGCCGGAAAGTTTCCAGCGTGTAGCCATCGACCGGCTCCGGCATCACGCCCAGCAGCAGTACGGTATCGCCATCGGGAACCAGCGCGTCGAGCCGGGCGGCACTGGCCGCACGCGGCGATGCAATCCCGAGGAACGGGGCCACGGCAGCCGGGAAACGACAGACGTTTTCGTCACCCAATGAAAAGGCTGCGTGCCTCGTCCGCAGCGAACCGTAGAAAGGGTTGTCGAGGTCGGAAAGCGGCATGGCGATTCAAACTGTCCGGAGCGCCAAGCGTATCTGATTCCAGATGCAAGACACGCCGTTTTCGGCCGCCCCACTC
The DNA here is from genome assembly GCA_024233975.1 of Rhodanobacteraceae bacterium. Classification (GTDB taxonomy): domain Bacteria; phylum Pseudomonadota; class Gammaproteobacteria; order Xanthomonadales; family Xanthomonadaceae; genus JACKOX01. The sequence continues at coordinate 11,828 of JACKOX010000031.1, read as the reverse complement.
ACACTGTTGGATGACTATCCTTGCTGATCCAACTGCCGCACCTCCCACGCCGCCAACGCTTCACGGTAGCGCTCCAGCGCGTCGTCGTAGGCATCCATCACGCAGACAGCGCAGCCGCTGCCACAGCAATCGGTGGGCAACGGCTTTTCCGGTGGTTCCGGTTTGGGATCTGACTCCGAAACCATGGCATCAAGTGTCTTGTCGCTGACGACCCTACCCTCACGCCGCCTTGCGGAACAGCTGCACCGAGACGAACCAGGCAGCGGCAAGTACCACAGAGAAGATGAAAGCTTCGCGGTAGCCCATGCTCCAGCCAATGCCACCGGCAATCAGCTGGGCCACCGCGACAATGGTTAGTACATACGCCATCCCGGCCGCGCGCAGCTTCACCAGCAACCCGCCGAAGAAACCAATGGCCAGTACGCCAATGAACATCAGGTTGGCCGGATTGTCCCCGTCACCGATGATGCCGACCGCGGCATTGGCCCAGAACTGCAGGAAGGCCGCGCCGACGGCGATCACCGCCGCCAGCCGATAGGCGCCGCTACCTGACATTCGCACCGCGATTTCCACTGCCGCGCCGGCAACCAGCAGCATCGCGCCGAATACCAGGAAGTCGAAGCCCGTCCAGTTGACGTCGGCCTCGGGATACAACTGCATCGCCGCCCAGGGCAGGCAAAGCAGAATCGCCGCCGCACACCACATGGCGATCCGCCACGGGCGCCAGCTGCCTGACATGATCATTGCATTCATCACCGCTTCCGGAAAACATCTACTTTGCGAAAGCCTACACCTGGAACGCCCGCCAATTCTGACAATTCGCGGGCAAGCCATGGCAACCCAACGCCAATACTAGTTCGCCGCTGAGCTGATGGCCGAAACCAGCCGCAGCGCAAGGCAGGTCCGGAGTGCCCTCGCCTAGAATACCTACCATTGGCCCGGGGCCAGGCTTGCCTGCTGCCTGCGCTTTGTTCAAGCCGCCACGCATGAACAACCACGGAGCGGAGGCCTCGACGAACGTTTCCGAGGCGAGGAGGATACGGAACATGGCGGCAGCAAGAGCTCATATACACTTGTGAACCAGCCTGCACTCTCGCCTTTTCGGCAGGACCCACAAGTTGAAGCCCAGGACAATCATCCACGCCGGAATCCCGAAGACCGGATCATCGGCACTGCAGGATGCCTTTCTGCGGCAAAGACACTCGCTGCAGGCTGCAAACGTTTACTACCCGGATCACAAGGTAGACGTGAATCGCGTCAGCAGCGGAACGCTTCCACGAACCGCAACACTCATCGACCATTGCTGGAAGCCCAGTCACCAAGAATGTCTACGCCTTTGGCGCGAGTTTGAAGAGTCCGGACTGGAACGCCTTCTGCTCTCCAGCGAGTTCTACTTTCTTCCAGACTTCATCCGCACATTGGCAAGTGTTTATCCAGATGCATCGGTCATTGCGTTCTTGCGGGATCCGGTGGAATTGCTTGAATCCGCCTACATTCAAAAGGTCAAGCGATCAGGGGAAACGAGGCGCATTGATGCCTCAGCCAAGGCCCTGCACATTCAGCTGAGCCAAGTCGAGTTGTTCACAGACATTGTCGAGGAAAAATTTTCTCATCCCATCAGTCTGCTGGACTATTCCCTGAGCGCTGGCAACGAAGCCGAACGCTCTCTAATGAACCGGTTTCTGCAGGCAGCAGAAATCGATCTGCATCCTATACAGATACCAATCATCAACAAACGCTATTCCTTCGAGAGTCTTGAGTTCATGCGGAATGCCAACGGCTTCATGCCGAAAAGCCAGAGATCGCGGGCAGACAAGGTCTTGCAGGACTACTCCGAAGGTACGCGTGACTATTTCCTGATCGCTCGTGAAGACGCCATTTTCCTGTACGGCGCGATCAACACTTTTATCAAGCAGGATCGTTTCAGGAACCCCCGCCTCAGGGAGTTTCTACGCGCGGCCAGCGAAAGCGGACTGGAAATGCTGGCCAAACGTGAACCCGCTGCAGTCATGGCAGCAAAGCCGGATGTCGATCTGTCACGAGTCGCACGACATCTGGAACAACACATCCCAGATTTCATGCAGGAACTTCGAAACGCCGTCTCCACCCATTCCGAAACACCCCAAACAACCGATTCATTCCGGCTCAGTCTGGAGTGTTGAAGAAGCGGCCTGATATCGTCAACAAGTCGCAAACCGCATGCCTCAGCCGGAAACTCTTTCCGCAAGCACTCACGACCAAGACCTTTCAGACTTGCATGAGCAACACCATGGACAAAGCGCACCTGCATTTCGATGCCACCTGGTATCTCTGGCTTTATGGCGACGTTCATGAATTGATCGCTCAGGGAAAGTGGTCAAGCGGACTTGAACACTACCTGGCAATTGGGTCGAAAGAAGGCCGCTCACCAAATCCGGTAATGGACGAAGGCTGGTACCTGACCACCTACCCCGACGTTCGCGAGGCAGTGGAGTCAGGGAGACTGCCCTCGGGAGCCAGCCATTTCGCGTCCACCGGAGTACATGAGGGAAGACAGCCCTCCCGCTACTTCAACGAGGGCTGGTATCTGGAGAACCACCCAGATGTCCAGGCACTCATTCGGGATGGGGCGTACGAATCAGGCTATCACCACTTCGTGCGGAGGGGTATGACCGAAGGGAAACTTCCCGGCCCCGCCTTTCCTGAGAAGGAATATCTCCACAGCAACCCGGCGGCCGCCTCGGATGTAAAGAGTGGCGCTTTTCGCAGTGGCTTTGAGCACTATGTCCGCTACGGGATGCTCAACGGCTCCCACGAACCCATGGCTGGCGAACTGGAGCAGGAAAAGGCGAGGCAACACTCCCGCTCCTTCCATGTGTTCCGTGCCGAGAGAGAACTGGACCGGTTCATGCAGAGCGATGGCCGGCTGGACTTCACACCCACATGCACTCCCAAGGTCGCAGTTGTCATCGTGGTTCACAACGCTGCTGGCCAGGTCTTGCAGTGTCTGAGTGCCCTGAGCCGCAATACCGACATGGATGTCGAGCTCATCATCCTGGATAACGCATCAAACCTTGCCACCCAGGAATTGCTGGACCGGGTCAGTGGCGCACGCATCATCCGACACCAGAGGAACCTGCATTTCCTTCGGGCCGCGAACCGCGGCGCGAATCTTGCGAGCGCACCCACCCTGCTATTCCTCAACAGTGACGCCGCTGTACTCCCCGGAGCTCTGGAGGCAGCCCTGGAAACCCTCGAAAACAATGAAACAGCTGGCGCTGTCGGCGCCAAACTCATCTATCCGGACGGCTTGCTTGAAGAGGCGGGATGCGGGCTCACTGCAAATGGGAGTCCATACGGATACGGGTGTGGCCAGTCACCGTTTGATTCCCGCTTCCAATGCCTGCGAGAGAGCCTGTATACATCCGGCGCATTTCTGCTCACGCCCCGCGCGCTATTCAAACAGCTTGGCGGATTTGATGAAGTGTATTCCCCCGCCTACTTCGAGGACGCGGACTATTGCCTTCGCCTGAGGGCCATCGGATTCATTACCCTGGTGGATCCACGCTGCAATGCTGTCCATTTCGGCAGGGGAAGTGGATCGCGATCCCCGACAACCAGTGCGATATTCGCGAAGAATCAGGTCATATTTCGCGGTCGACATCGGGGCGTTCTGGCGGCTGCGCCACACAGCCCGCAGGGAAACCTGCGCTTGCCAGAAACCGGGCATCATCCTTCCCGCGTCCTCATGATTGAGGACGCCCCTCCTGTCGCAATGCTTGGGTCAGGACTTCCCAGGACTGTCGCGATCGTGCACGCCCTGATTGAGCTTGGCTACGAGGTAACCTGCTTTTCCATGAATGGGCTCCACGCAAAGGAGAATGAAATCAGGGAAAGCATGCCGCTGCAGGTTGAATGCATCGTAGACCGCACTCCGGAAGACCTTGCGGATTTCCTCAGAGAACGCCCAGGGGCCTACGACGTTCTGTGGGTCTCCCGACCACACAACCTTTGCCGCATCCGGGACATAAAGGCCACCAATGAATCACTCTTGCACGGGATGCAGCTGATCTATGACGCGGAGGCGATTTTCGCTGAGCGCGAGCTGTCACTAGCGAAATTGCGCGGCGACGGAACAGAGTACCGAAGGCTGTCGAACGAACTCGAAAAGGAATTGACCCAGGCATTCATGGCGGATGCCGTCATGGCGGTTTCAGCGGCGGACCAGCAGCGCTTCCAAGGCCTTGGAATTCCGGCCTTCAATGTGGGGCATTCGATTCAGTCCCGGGACGAAGCACCTGGCCCAAGAGGAAGACTTGGCCTCTTGTTCGTGGGCGCCGTACACAGCAAGGACAGCCCGAACTTCGATTCCCTTGCCTGGTTCGTGGAACAGGTATTCCCGCGACTCCGGACAACCACAACGGGCATCACACTCACCATTGTTGGCTCCTGGACAATTGACTTCCCAGATCGCTGGCGGATTGAAGGTATCGAATTCATTGGTGCAGTGGACAATCTCACGCCGTACTACGACAAAGCCCGAGTGTTCGTTGCTCCAACCCGCTACGGGGCTGGAGTTCCGCTGAAGGTTATCGAAGCCGCTGCAAACGGCCTTCCGGTCTGCGCCACGGAACTGCTCGCGCGGCAGTTGGAGTGGCAGGGAGACTGCATGGCATCCAGCCCTCCTGATGCCGAGCAATTCGCATCCACAATCCTGCGCACCTACTCGGACGAAGAAGCGTGGCAACGCATCAGGCAGTCCGCGCTGGCGACGGTGAAGTCGATCTACTCGCCGGAAACATTCAGACAATCCATCGCGGCAGCCATCAGTCCCGCCAAATCACGGCAAAATCCACGCTTCGCACGTGATGCCATGGAGCAAGGAGAGAACGCCAAGGGCAGGACGTCGCGTCAACCTGTCATTCTGCTCTTCGAGGGACGAACCGGCAGCACGCACCTCAGTCACCTGCTTTCCCAACATCCGGAAATGGAGTTCTTCGGGGAACACCTGGCCTCGCTCTACCAAAAAGGTTGGCGAGTGCAACAGAACTGGATCAATGACGTCTACGACCACTTGGCCGAACAACAGATCGCAACTCCCGATACCAGCACGCTGCGATGCATTGGCTTCAAGACCAAGCTGCGGGACGTACGTGATCCGGACCTCCTGAGGGAACTGCTGATCGAACGGGATGTTCAAGTCATCCGCATGAGGCGGCGAAATCGGATAAAGCAGGCGATTTCTTCCATCCGCGCAATGGCGCTCGCAGATCGGGCCGGCATCTACAACATCAACGAAAAGACTTCGACCCCACGGATTCCTGCAGGAACTATCGAGCCTGACAAACTCCTGGAAGTACTTGAATGGATAGATGGATATGAAAAGATTCTGGATGTGTTCGTTGAATCGCTCCCGCTGAAGGTTCTGACCATCGATTACGAGGATCTGCTCGGCAATCGAAATCTTGTTCTGGCGCATACGTGTCAGTTCCTCGGAATTTCAACGTTCTGCCCACGCGATACGGTCATCAAGCACACCAGTGATGATCTGCGCCAGGACGTGGTGAATTTCGACCAGCTCGTTTCGCATTTCGCCGGAACAGGACATGCGGAAATGTTTTTCAGCGATCCCGTGCGGACTCAACCCAACAACAGAGCCACGATCTAGCCGGGAAGTCGTGGAGCCAGGCTCATGCAACGAAGCACCGGCAATCCTTGCGCCCTGATCAACATGGACACGACGCTGCTTTGATGATGGACGAAAGCCCGTGCGCGTTTCGATCCGCTGCGCCAATATGGGCGCATGGACAGGATCAAAGAGTTGGAAGAACGCCTGCTGCATGCCGCCACCGAGTTGCGGGAGCGGCTGCGGGAGCGTGAACGCGCGGTGCAGGCGAGCCATGCGGACACGCCGACGCCAGGCTGGGGCAAGACGCTGCACTGGCTGCTGCGCGGTTCGCCGAAGAACCTGATCGCGCTCCCCTTCATCTATGGCATGGCGGTGCCGCTGGTCCTTCTGCACCTCACGCTGGAGATCTATCAGCGCGTCTGTTTCCCGCTGTTCCGTATCGCCGTGGTGCGGCCGAGTGATCACTTCATCGTGGATCGCCACCGCCTGCGCTACCTGAACCCGGTCGAGCGCCTGAACTGCGGTTACTGCGGCTATGCCAATGGCCTGATGTCTTTCGCCCGCGAAATCATTGCGCGGACCGAGCAGTACTGGTGCCCGATCAAGCATTCCCAGCAGATCAGCACCGCCCACGCGCGCTATGCCCGCTACGCGGATTTCGGCGACGCCGGCCACTACCCCGAAGTGCAGGCCCGGCTGCGCGCCGAGTTGGATGCCGAGCGAAGTCCTCCGACGACCGTCGACGAAACATCAAAGCCACCGCCTTCGGACAACCCGTGATTGCGATCAGCGCATCCACAAATCCAATGGGTCGCCACTGAGCGAACACCGCCGCCATGCACGTCATCCACATCCGCCTGCAACAGCTGAGCCAGCTCTATGATTCGCTGGACCCATCACCGTTCCGCGACAAGTCGCTGGACCCCGACGCCGAAGCCTACCTGCTGGATTGCGCGGCCGAGCGACCGTTCCGCGAACCAATCGAGGTCGCCGTTCATGGCCCGGCCAGCCTCGAACCGCACATGGACGACATCGCGGCCGCCATCCACGCCCACTTCCACCTGCTGCACGAGCAGGCCGAACGTCGCCATCGGCGCCGCCAGCGCATCACTCGGGCGGCCATCCTCATCGGCTTCGTGGTGCTGATGGGCGCGCTGCTGCTGCGACGTCTGATGACGACCTGGCACAGCCCGGCCACCGACGTACTGGCCGAGGGCCTGCTGATCCTCGCCTGGGTCGCACTCTGGCGCCCCGCCGAAGTCGCCCTGTTCGACCACTGGGAAAACCGCGAGAACCGTCGACAGCTGGAGCGACTCGCCAAGGTGAAGCTCCGCTTCGTGCTTGAGGGTGATTTGGCGGCAACCATGCCAACCTGACGAGAGTGTTTTCCGCGCCAAACATTCCAATCAGGACTTGATACCGACGGGATCAATCGCTCCCGATCTTCGAATCATGACCTGACGATCTGCGTTCGATGGTGACGATGGTCGATGGCTGCTTCTATACGCCGTGATCCGACTCCGAGTGCTCCTCAGCGCCCTCAGGCAACGCCTCACAATCGACGGATGACAGGCTGCGCTTCCTGTATTCGCTGGGCGTCGTGCCCATGCGCTGGGCGAACTCACGGTTGAAGCTGGACTTGGTCTGATAGCCCGCGTCGAACATGACGTCGGTTATCGAACGCAAGCTGAGGCGTGGATCGCGCAACTGCCGCGCCGCCGCCTCGACGCGCCAATCATTCAGCAGGGTGCGGAAACCGCGGCCATGGATTGCGTTCACCGCCTGCGACAGCCGCTTTGGCGGCACGCCGAGACGCCGCGAAATCTCGCTCAACGTCAGGCCAAATTCGCGCAAGCCTTCCTCCTGCTGTAGCTGACCGGCAAGTTGTCGGCACAGCGCTTCGTGCTCAGCCTTTTGCGCTGCAGTCTCAGCGGCGTCAATTGTACTCGTCGGCGCGACTTCCTGGGCATCGTAGAAACCACCATCGATCCGGCACCACCACTCAGGATCGCGCCAAGCCCACAGAAACACGGCCAGCATCAACAGCAGCATCACAGCGATACCGATCCGCAATCCCCAGGATGCCGACAGCACGCCGCCGTCAGCGAGTTCCACCGCAATCCCAATGTCCACCACTGCAGCGGCCAGCAGGAATGACGCCGCGACGGGAACACCAATCCGGGTCACACGAAACCGGCGCTGGCGTGCGCGGTTGAGCGATAGCAGCGCGATGGCATAGCCGGCTTCAGCCAGCACCATTACCGCATCGATGCCCGGCCCCACCCAACCTCCCGGAAGGCCCAGCAACAGGGCCACGGCCAGCGGCGGCCAAAGATGCAGCAGATCGGAACGCCGCAACCGATGCGCACCCGTCTCTATACGCCGGGCGAAGAACAGGTACAGCAGCGGCGGAATGCCCGCGCCGACCAGAGCACGCAACCCCAGAGGCAGCGCAGCCGGACGCAACAGGTGAGCCAGGAGTAACGCGGACTGCAGCGTGAACACCAGCAGAAACAGCGTCAGCAGTCGCCGTCCCGGCACGGCGCGCGACAGCGCCGCATGCCCCGCTGACATTGCCGCCAGCAGGCAGATCACTCCGACGATGGCGGCACCCCAACCCTGCATGTGGCCTATTCCAGGACGCAAAACCGGTTTCAGGTCGCGGACGGATGGCATCGTGATGACACTCGCACCGCCTCCCAATCTGTCGAGTCTAACCATGCGCCACCATTCACCATACCTGCCGCATCGCATCATGCTGTTGATCGCCCTTTGCACACTTGGGCTTCCCGCCACGCTTCCGGCAAGGGAATTGTTGATCCGCGATGTCACCGTGGTGTCGCCCGACCGGTCCGCGCCGAAGGCACATGTCGACGTGCGCATTCGCGACGGGCGGATCGTCGAGGTCGCGGCGCGGCGCCTGGCCGTTGCCCACGCCTCGGTCATTGACGGTCGCGGGCACTTTCTGACGCCTGGGCTAATCGATGGCCACGTCCACCTCGGCAGCGACGGCGGCCTCCGCGACGACCAGGCCGAAAGCCACCCGGAGCTACTCCAGGCCTTCCACCGCCAGGAACCCAGAAGCTACCTGTATTTCGGTTTCACCCACTTGGTAGACCTCAAGCAGAGTGAAGACTTCGTGGCAACGTGGCAGCAACAGCCGGTGGCGCCCGGCCTCAGCTACTGCAAGGGGCTGCCGTTCCCCAACGGCTACGGCGAGGCCTTTCTGCCGGAACCATCGCGCAACCGTTCGCCCTACCTGCTCGACGACCCCGCACAGCACGAAAAAATGCCGGCGGACTACCGGGCGGCAGAGCACAGCGTGGCCGCCATCGTCGCCAAGGTCCGCGCCACCGATGCGCGCTGCGTGAAGACTTTCTACGAGGAAGGATTTGCCGGCCTGTGGAACTGGCCGGTGCCATCCAACGAACTAATCGGGGAGGTGAAGCAGCAGGCAAAAGCCGCCGGGCTGGTCCACGTGCACCACGCCAACAGCCTGCACGGCTACCGGCAGGCCGTGGAAAGCGGCGTCGACATCATCGCGCACGGCCTCTGGCACTGGGACGAGTTCAACGGGCGGGACGACCTGCCCGAACCCATCCGCGAGCTGCTGGACCGCGTGATCCGCCAGGGCATCGCGGTACAGCCCACCAGTCAGGTGCTGGGCGGCGAACTGCGTCTGCTGGAGCCGGGCTTTCTGGACGACCCGCGACTGGCCGACGCACTACCGGCGACGTTGATCCACTGGTACCGGCAGGATGACGCCCAGTGGTTCCTGCGCAAGCTGATGGAAAATCTGGAACGCACCGAACTGGTGACCGCCTTTCTCGGGCACCCACCCAGCGGCGAACGCACCGAGACCAGCCGCACCGGCCTGCGCCGCCTGCACCAGGTGGTGCATTACCTGCACGAACACGGTGGCCGTCTGGTGTTTGGCAGCGACACGCCATCGAGCCCGACTTACACCAATCCGCCAGGGCTCAACGGACGACTGGAGCTGCAATGGCTGGCGGACAATGGCTTCACGCCCTTGGAAATCCTGCGCATGGCCACTCTGGAGACCGCTCGCACCTTTGGTCTTGACGACGACATTGGCAGCGTCGAAGTTGGTAAGCGTGCCAACCTGCTGCTGCTCGATGCCGATCCGTCGACCTCGGTCGCCGCCTTCGACAGCATCAGCGTCGTGATCCTGGATGGCGTGCCGATCCAGCGCGCCGTCCTGTCAGCCAGACACCCAGCAGCTCGTTGATGGGTTGACCTCTGCATCCAACGCGCTGCCCGTGCCGTATGGCAGGAAGACCTGGCACAGCCCGGCCACCGACGTACTGGCCGAGGGCCTGCTGATCCTCGCCTGGGTCGCACTCTGGCGTCCCGCCGAAGTCGCCCTGTTCGACCACTGGGAAAACCGCGAGAACCGTCGACAGCTGGAGCGGCTCGCCAAGGTGAAACTCCGCTTTGTTCGCGAAGGCGATTCACCCGAAATCACACTGCGCTGACGGAGACAGGTTTCGCGTCGGTCGTTTCCGGTCATCGCCCAAGGCGTGGACATCCAGACCTTCGCAACTGACGGTTGGGCTTGTCCCGGCAAACCCTTGATGGTTCGCGGCGACGATACAAGCTGCTCCGAGGTCCAGATGAGCCCGCTGTCGAAACCCGAACTCGACGACGCACTGGACGCACGCAAAGCGCGACTTCAGCACGTGGCAACCCTGAAACCCATCGAGGTGCGCGCCCAGCACTGGCGCAATATCCGCGGAACTACCGACCACTGCGTCGACGCGCGCTTCCTGCGTGGATGGACGTGGGGCAAGGAGGGGCTGGTGATCGAAGTCGCACCGCGCCGCCACTCTGGCCATCGCTACTACAAGGTGGAAACAGTCGACGACTGCCGCGACCTCGCCAGCGCCGACACCATCCGGCTGACGGCACGAAGCGGTGACGCCGCCGTCTGCGGCCGTCCGGGCGACAAGCTGATGATGAAGGACGAATCGACGGCGGAGCTACGCAGGATCGCAGCCGCAGCCGGAGCAGCAGCAGCGGTTCCGCCCCAGAGCCACGTCAGCCGCCTCGCATTGGAACGTGGCTGCGAGATCAGCAAGCTGGCGCCGCTGCCATAAGCGATATCTGACTCGGGAAGCTCCAGGATCAGAACGTACCCTGCCGCCAGCGCCACCGCCCCGTAGGCTGGCAGTGACGAAGTTATCCCAACCGCCTCCTGGCCAACGTCGCGATTGACGATACGAGCACCACCACCGGAACCGCGCTCGGGGTTCGCAAGCTCACCCAACCCACGCGCCGCTATTCGTCGCGACGTTGCTCACGCTGCTCCGCCTGCGCCGCGAAATACGACAGGTTGGGATGGTGCTGCTCGCGCGCCAGCGACAGGGCGCGCTGGCTGGCTTCGCCAGCGTCGGCCGAACGGCCTGCCGCCGCATAGCAATCGGCGAGGCTGTCCCACGCGTTGGCGGAATGCGGATGTTCGCGCACTACGCGCTGGAAAATCGCCACGGCGGCGTCGACATCGCGATCAGTTTCAGCGCCAAGCAGGTAATAGCCGTAGTCGTTCAGTGCTGACTCGGGAACGGGCAAGGTCCAGCCGAGCACCTTCGAGAGCTTCGCGTAGTGAGCCTCGATGGCATCCAGGCCTTCACCCATGCGGTCGGGATGAAAACGGTAGTCGGAGTACAGCGCGCGCAGTGCGTCGATGATCGCCACCAGCGCAATACCGGTATGGCTCTCATCCGGATAGCTGCGCGCCTTCCAGCGCAGGCCTGCCGGCCCATGCTGGCGGAAGGTGGCGGTCAGCGCCTCGTCGGCCGCCAGCGCGCCACCGCGGTCATCGGAATAGCCGAAGTAGGCAAAAGCGCGCATCGACTGCGTTTTTGCGAACGCCGCCTCCAGTTCGCGGCGCGGCAGGCCGTTATCCCAGTCGAGGCTGGGACTGAAGGCGAAATAGGCGCGAAAGCCATCCGCCGCGACTGCCAGCTCATGCAGCGCGAACTGCGCCGACGCCGAATGTCCGACCAGCGTGCGGAAGCCGCCAGTGCGCCACTGCCGGCGAACGGCAGGAATCAGCTCGTCACGCAGGAAGCGCTCGAAGTTCGCCGCGCCGCCACCGCCAACCCAGGCTTCGGCCCAGTCGGTCTGCGTGTAGTCGCGCAGGCGATTGCCGGCCTCCACGCCCACCACGATGGTTGGTGGCATTTCGCCATTGCGGGCG
>JACKOX010000030.1 GCA_024233975.1 Rhodanobacteraceae bacterium | reverse complement strand
CGGCAGTGCGTTACTGGTGACGCAGGAGTCCATCGTCGCCGTCACCGACAGTTTCCTGATCGACAACGCTGGTCCCAGCGTGGTGGAGGTCAGCCCCGGCTCCAGCATTCCGCCACGTGCGGCCAGCGTCTATCTCGCCGCCAGCACACTGGCCGGCAATACCGGACTGGTCGCCGCGGTGAGGCTCAACGACGAGGGCGTCGCCACCTTCAACCGGATGCTGGTGAATGCCGATCCGGCAGTCCCGGTGATGAGCAAGGGTGCGGGAAGTCCCGATCCCACTTACTTCTGCAACCTGTTCCACTCCAGCGCTGGCATCAACGGCGAGGACGCACTCACCGCCTTCAATACCAATCCGGGTTTCATCAATGCGGGCGGAAGCGACTACCACCTGATCGCCAACGGCAACGCCGTGGACCGTTGCCCGGCCGACGCCTACCTTCTGCCCAAGGACTATGACCTCGACCCGCGACCCATCGACGCACCGCTGGCCAATCTGGCCGGCCCCTACGATGTCGGCGCCGACGAATGGTCGCCGGTGTTCTTCCGGGATGGCTTCGAGGACTAGGACGACCGGGCCGCTCGGTCAGTCGTAGAGCTGCCCCGGCAGCCAGGTGGCCAGCGAGGGCCACAGCGCGAGCAGGGTCAGCATGCCCAGCTGGATGGCGATGAAGGGCACCGCGCCGCGGTAGATGTCGACCGTGCGCAGTTGTGGCGGGGCCACGCCACGCAGGTAGAACAGGGCGAAGCCGAACGGCGGCGTCAGGAAACTGGTCTGCAGGTTGATCGCCATCATCACCCCCAGCCACACCGGATCGATGCCGAGCATGAACAGCACCGGCGCCACGATCGGCACGACGACGAAGATGATCTCGATGAAATCGAGGATGAAGCCCAGCGCGAACATCATCAGCATCACCGCGATCAGCGCACCAGCCTTGCCACCTGGCAACGCGGTCAGCGCCTCGTGCACCAGCTGGTCGCCGCCGAAGCCGCGAAACACCAGCGAGAACAGCGCAGCGCCGATCAGGATGGCGAACACCATGGCATTGACGCGCACCGTCTGCTGCAGCACTTCGCGCAGGCGCTGCCAGCCAAGCTGGCGACGCATCAGGGCAAACAGCGTGGCGCCCACCGCACCCACCGCAGCGGCTTCGGTCGGCGTGGCGATGCCGCCAAGGATCGAGCCGAGCACGGCGACGATCAGCAGCAGCGGCGGCAGGACCGACAACCATAGTTCCCGGCCAGAAGGTCGCTGTGAATCCTCTGCCAGCGGCGGCGCCCGCTCCGGATGTCGCCACACGCTCCACAGCGCGTAGCCGATGTAGAGACCAACCAGGAGCAGGCCAGGCAGCAGCGCGCCAGCGAACAGGTCGCCCACCGATACCGAGTCCGGCGAGTAGTTGCCGAGCTTGAGCTGCGCCTGCTGGTAGGCGTTGCCAAGCTGGTCGCCGAGCAGCACCAGCACGATCGACGGCGGGATGATCTGCCCCAGCGTGCCGGCCGCACAGATGCTGCCACTGGCCAACCTCGGGTCGTAGCCGTTCTTGAGCATGGTCGGCAGGCTGATCAGGCCCATCGTCACCACGGTGGCGCCGACGATGCCGGTGGATGCCGCCAGCAGCGCACCCACCAGCAGCACGGCAATCACCAGTCCGCCCGGCTTGCGTCCGAACAGGCCGGCTACCGACTCGAGCAAGGCCTCGGCGAGGCGCGAGCGTTCCAGCATCACGCCCATGAAGATGAACAGTGGCACCGCCACCAGTGTCTCGTTGCCCATGACGCCGAACAGGCGGTTCGGATAGGCCTCAAGGAAGCTCGGATCGAAAGTGCCTGTCAGCCAGCCAATGCCGGCAAACAGCAGCGAGACGCCGGCCAGCGTGAAGGCCACCGGAAAGCCCGCCAGCAAGGCTGCGCAGAGCGCGAGCACCAGCAGCCACACCATCAGCGGACTCATGCGGGTGCATCCTCGATGACCGCCTTGCCGCGCAGGCGGTTCATCACCGCCAGCAGACGAGCCAGCGCCTGCAGGCCCAGCAGACCGGCCGCCAGCGGGATCAGCGTCTTCAGCAGATACAGTGCCGGCAAACCGCCAGGCTCACGCGAAGCCTCGCTGACCGCCCAGCTCGCACCGACGTAATCGAGACTGATGACGATGACGAAGCCGCAGAATGGGAGCAGCAACAGCAGCAGGCCGAGCAGCTCGACGAGGTCACGCGTCCGCGTCAACCAGCGTTGCTGCAGGATGTCGATCCGCACGTGGGCATCCGCGCGAAGTGCTACCGACGCGCCGAGGAGGAAGGCCAGCGCATGCAGCCACTGCACGGCCTCCTGCCCGGCGATGCTGCCGATGCTGAACAGGTAACGCGCCGCGACCAGACCAAACATCAGCAGCACCATCGCCGCGATGGCGATGCCGCTGACACGGTCCAGCCAGCGATCCAGCCAGGCGCTGGCGCGCTCCACCCCCTCCGCGAAACGCATGCGTCAGCTCAGGCCGGCCGACCGCTGCGAGCCGCTCAGTCCCACTTGAACAGCTCCCAGTACACCGGCTGCACCGGACCTTCGGCGTCCTTGGCATCGACGCGGCCATCACCGTTGGCATCGTGCAGCACATAGGCCGGCGCGTTCTTCGGCTGCACCAGAAGCCGGACCAGCTTGCCGTTCTCACGGGTTTCCTCAACGCGATCACCGGTGGTCGGATCGGTGCGCACGGTAATCACCGGCAGGCTCTTCTCCTTGCCGGTGATCGGAATCTCCGTGGCCGTCGGCGTTTCGGAGATTTCCTCGGGCGACGCCTCGACGCCGTCGGCCTCGCTCACCGCAGCCGGCTCCACCGCGGCTTCGACGCTGGCGCCGGCTGCGGCATCAACGCCCGGATCATTCATGTCCGGCGGCGGCAGACCGGGCGGCTCTTCGGCCGTCGAAGCGGATTGCGAATATGCCGCCAGCGGCGACAGCGCGACCAGCAGGCCGGCCAGCAGTGTCGATGTCAGAATTCGGGTCTTCATGGCTGTTCTCCAGCGCGTTGGTTCCGGAAACCCCTGCTTTTCACGATGCTTTTCCAAGCATCGTCTGCAGCTGAGACAATAGCATCGTCGGCGATTGTTTCGCTTTGCAGGAGTTCTGGATGTCCCGCCTGGTACTGATCGATGGATCGAGCTACTTCTATCGCGCCTTCCACGCACTGCCGCCGCTTTCCAACAGCGCCGGCGAGCCCACTGGCGCGCTGTTCGGCGTGGTCAACATGCTGCGCAGCACGCTGAAGGAAGCCCCCGACTACCTGGCCTTCGTGCTGGACGCCTCCGGCCCGACCTTCCGCGACGAACTCGATCCCGAGTACAAGGCCAACCGGCCACCGATGCCCGACGAACTGCGTGCGCAGCGCGAGCCCATGGTCGAGATCGTCGAGGCGCTGGGCATCCCGCTGCTGCGCGTGCCCGGCGTCGAGGCCGACGACGTGATCGGCACCCTGGCCGAAGCCGGCGCGAAAGCGGGCCTCGACGTCATCATCTCCACCAGCGACAAGGACTTCGCGCAACTGGTGAAGCCCGGCATCACCCTGGTCAACACCATGAGCGGAAGCCGCACTGATCGTGATCGCGTGATCGAGAAGTTCGGCGTGCCGCCGGAACGCATTATCGACTTCCTCGCGCTGATGGGCGACAAGGTCGACAACGTGCCCGGCGTCGACAAGTGCGGCCCGAAGACCGCGGCCAAGTGGCTGGCGCAGTACGACGACCTCGACGGCGTGATCGCCCATGCCAATGACGTCGGCGGCAAGATCGGCGAGAACCTGCGCGCCACGCTGGAACGCCTGCCGCTGAACCGCGAGCTGGTGACCATCAAGACCGACGTCGAGCTGGATCGCGGCCCGGAACAGCTGCTGCGCGGCGAGCGCGACCACGAAAAGCTGCGCGAGCTGTTCACCCGCTTCGAGATGAACCAGGCGCTGCGCGAGCTGGATGGCGGCGCGGGTGGCGAAGCCGCGAAGCCGGCGCCGACGGGCGCCGAGCCCGCTGCCGTTGCCAATGGCGCGGACCAGGCCGGCGAATACCGCTGCATCACCGAACAGGCCGACTTCGATGCGCTGCTGGAGCAACTGAAGAACGCGGCACTGGTCTGCTTCGACACCGAAACCACTAGCCTCGATCCGCTGCAGGCGGCAGTCGTTGGCCTCAGTTTCGCCACCGAACCGGACAAGGCGGCCTACATCCCGCTTCGCCATGATCACCCGGGCGCGCCCAGGCAGCTGGATCGCGACAGCGTGCTCGCAGCGCTGAAGCCGGTGTTCGAGGACGAAGGCATCGCCAAGCTGGCGCAGCACGGCAAGTACGACATGCACGTGCTGGCGCAACATGGCATCGCGGTGAACGGCTATGCCTTCGATTCCATGCTGGAGAGTTTCGTCTATCGCGCCGGGCTTTCCCGCCATGACATGGACAGCTTGGCCGAACGCTATCTCGGCTATCGCACCACGAAATACGAGGATGTCTGCGGCAAGGGCGCCAAGCAGATTCCGTTCAGCGCGGTCGATCTGGAAACCGCCACGCGCTATGCCGCCGAGGACGCCGACATCACCCTGCGCCTGCACCGCCACCTGTGGCCGGAGCTGCAGAAGGAAGCCGGGCTGCAGCGCGTGTTCAGCGACATCGAGATGCCGCTGGTGCCGGTGCTGTTCCGCGTCGAGGAGAACGGCGTGCAGATTGACGCCGATGAGCTACGCCGCCAGAGCAACGACCTCGGCCGTCGCCAGCATGCCGCGCAGCAGCGCGCACACGAGATTGCGGGGCAGAACTTCAACCTCGATTCGCCCAAGCAGCTGCAGGGCATCCTGTTCGAGCAGCTCGGCCTGCCGGTGATCGCCAAGACGCCCAAGGGCCAGCCATCGACCAACGAGGACGTGCTCGAGCAGCTAGCCGACCAGCACGAGCTGCCGCGACTGATCCTCGAATACCGCGGGCTCGCCAAGCTGCGTTCGACCTATACCGAAAAGCTGCCGGAGGCGATCAACCCGCGCACCGGGCGGGTGCATACCAGCTACCACCAGGCCGGCGCTGCCACCGGGCGGCTGTCGTCATCCGACCCCAACCTGCAGAACATTCCGGTGCGCAGCGCCGACGGCCGCCGCATCCGGCGTGCCTTCGTCGCGCCGGAAGGCCGGGTGATCGTGGCCTGCGACTACTCGCAGATCGAGCTGCGCATCATGGCCCACCTGTCCGGCGACGACGGCCTGATGAAGGCGTTCCACGAGGAGCAGGACATCCACCGCGCCACCGCCAGCGAAGTCTTCGACACGCCGCTCGATGACGTCACATCGGACCAGCGTCGCTCGGCCAAGGCCGTCAACTTCGGGCTGATCTACGGCATGGGCGCCTTCGGCCTTGCGCGGCAGCTTGGGGTGGACCGCGGCACCGCGCAGGACTACATCGCCCGCTACTTCGCGCGCTATCCCGGCGTCTACGAGTACATGGAGTCCACCCGCGCGATGGCGCACGAGAAGGGCTACGTCGAAACCCTGTTCGGTCGTCGCCTCTACCTCGACCAGATCAACGCCCGCAACGCGGCCGCACGCGCCGGCGCCGAGCGCGCGGCGATCAACGCACCGATGCAGGGCACCGCCGCCGACATCATCAAGCGCGCGATGATTTCCGTGGACGGCTGGATCAGCGGCGTCGCCGACCGCGCGCTGATGATCATGCAGGTCCACGATGAACTGGTGTTCGAAGTCGACGCCGCTTTCGCCGACGAACTCACCGCCGAAGTCAGCCAGCGCATGCAGGCCGCCGCCGAACTCAAGGTGCCGCTGGTGGTCGATAGCGGGCGCGGCGCCAACTGGGAAGAAGCGCATTGATTGCGACGACCTGAGAAACCCTGCTCATATCGACCATGACCAACGGCACAGGCGGCTTTACGACGTTTTCACAAACGCCTGCCGCAATGCGGAAAAAGGCTTTTTAATCAATGTGTTGACGGATGGTTTCAAGACTGAATCGTTTCTGAACTCGTCAGTATCGATAGTACTTCCAGCACGAACTTATTCAGGGTCACCCGGTCAGACTATGCACAACGGACGCAATGTCCGTTGGCCCGCCTACCTCCCTTGGGCGGGCTGCGGAGAAACCGGTTCCTCCCCAAACCGATCTCCCACCCCAGGCCCCGCAGTCGCCCCCTCGGCTGCGGGGCATTTTTTTGCGCGAACGCAACGGCTGCCCAGCAGGATGAGGCTACTCGCCGATGTCTTCGTTCCATAGCTCGGGCTTCTCGGCGATGAAGTCGACCATCAACTGGCGGCATTCAGCGCTGTGCACATGCACCAGCTCGACACCGCGCGACTGCACGTAGGCTTCCGGCCCCTGGAAGGTTTCGTTCTCGCCAATCACCACGCGCGGAATGCCGTAGAGCAAAGCCGTACCGCTGCACATGTCGCAGGGCGACAGCGTGGAGTAAAGCGTGGCGCGGCGGTAGTCGGCGGCCTTCAAGCGCCCGGCATTCTCCAGGCAGTCCATTTCCGCGTGCAGGATGGCGCTGCCCTTCTGCACGCGGCGATTGTGCCCGCGACCCACGATTTCTCCGTCGATCACCAGCACCGAGCCGATCGGGATGCCGCCTTCGTCGCGACCCTTCTTCGCCTCGTCGATGGCGGCCTGCATGAATTGATCCATGGTGTTCCTACTTGTGGTTACGGATGGCTGCGTGGGTCAGACTGGTGGCAGCTACCTAGGGAGATTGCACAGGCTACAGAATTGTCCGTGTAGTAGCGCTCGCTTCCCTTTACCGCCAAGGCCGAAGCACGGGGGAATTGGTCAGCTTGTGCACCGCTGAAATGGCAGGAAAAAACGTCGCCTACATTCAACACAGCAATGCTTCCCTTGTGGGATTTGCCTGAAGAGATCAACCCGCATCCGGCATCCGGGGTGAGTAAGGAACCGACCGTGATGACGACATCTTCCGCCTGGTCCGGCCCGTCATTGGTCACTCGGACAAGCATGTCCATGGGATCACCATTCGACTGGATCGTCACGGCGACATCCACCCGCCGATCCGGTACCAGTTCTTTGTCGAGAACGACGAGATTTCCTTCTTCGCCGGCAATTCTCGCCGTGCTGCAATCACCCGGCGATCCGTCGATGGCGCACCATGAAGGCGGCTGAACGCAGTCGTTGGCTTCGGCGGTGTCACCGTCCTCGAAGCCACCGTCGTGGATGCAAGACTGGTGGGAATAGGCAACAGCCATGTCGCCCAGCCCCGGAATCTCGGTGCCGGGGAACAGCGATGCGGTGATGTCCTGCCAACCGCTGCCGTTTTCCTTCAGGATCACGCCCTGGTTCTGCCCGGGATTGTCCACGCTGCCCTTGTAGCCGACGGCCAGCACATGATCGGTCGCCAGCCCGGCAAGGGATGTCACCTGAATGCCGGCAGGGACGTCGTAATCAAGCTGCCAGTTGGCACCATCAAACTTGTAGATGTCACTGCTGCCATGGGCCACGCCATAGGCGACCTTCGGCAGGAATGGTCCTTCGAGACACTCGCTCTCGGGAATCCATGCCGCCGTGAACGTGAAGGCCAACGGCGGATCGATGCTGTACTCAAGCGGTGAACTGTTGAACTCCTTCACCTGGCGGTCATTGCCGATGACCTCGAAGCCGCCGTCCTCGCGCATCAGCTTGATGTCGTCGCTGTGGCCACAGAAGTACAGATCCAGCGGTCCGGCATAGGAACCGGCAATCATGCTGCCGGCGACCGGATCGTAGGCGTTGCGGAAGCTGCTTCCAACGCCCCCTTCGTTCCAGTAGTTGAACAGCATCAGGTCGCCTTCCGGCGTACCCCAGGCGGGCAGCAGGGCGCCAAAGCTGTCGATCTTGTTCCAGTTGATCGCGTTCCAGTGCATCACGATGTCGCGGCCGCTGATGAAGGCGAGGTTCTTCGACACCACGTCGACGTCATACAGATCCTTGGTCGTGCCGGAAGCCACCACGCCGCCGCGCACGTTCTGGCCATCGAACTGGATGATGGCGCCGTTGTTGCCGACCGCCACGCCGGACAGTCCGTCAGGCGACAGCGAGATGCCGTTGAGGTCATCCGGCGATATCGTCGGAATCACTTCCGGCGGGCTGATGGTGTCGACACCGGCGAGTGCCAGTGCCGGAAGGAACGCGACAACGGCCGCGCAAAGCACCTTTCGTCGATTCATCGTTATTCCCCTGTCAGCGGACCCCAGTGGCCCTGGCCACTGCGACTCCCGGTACGCCCACAGGACGCATCGCAGACGGCGAGTCCGCAGCATACCTCCGGAAACGGTCACGGACACCCCAATGCGACATGGCCGCACGGAAACGGAGATTACTCAGGCGTCGAGGTCGGGGATCAGCTTGTTCTCGATGTAGGCGATCATGTCCTTCAGGCGCAGCTTGCGTTTCTTCAGTCGGCGCAGGCCGAGTTCGTCGGTCTCGGTGTCCCGCGACAGGCGCTCGATGGCGACATCGAGGTCGCGGTGCTCGCTGCGCAGTTCGGTGAGTCGACGAACCAGGTCGCCGGTCGATTCGGACACGAAGGCACTCCTTGTCTCGGGTGACGGGATGCAAACGACCGCCATCGCGGCGGCGACGCACCGCCAACAGGCCGAGCATAACGCCAGCGCCCAAGGCGCGTCACCGCTACAATGGGCGGCCCTGCCCGCTGTCGCCTGACCATGTCCGTTTCGCCACTTCCCCTGCCCGTTCATATTGATGCCGCATCGCCAACTGCAGACGCGCGTCGCGAGCAGTACGACTTCAACAAGCTGTCAAAACGCCTGCGCCGGCTGGTCGGCCAGGCCATCGGCGACTACGCGATGATCGAGGACGGCGACCGGGTGATGGTTTGCCTGTCCGGTGGCAAGGACAGCTACGCCATGCTGGACATCCTGCTGCAGCTGCAGGCCAAGGCGCCGGTGTCGTTCGAGCTGCACGCGGTGAACCTCGACCAGAAGCAGCCGGATTTCCCGGAGCACGTGCTACCGGATTACCTGGAAAGCATCGGCGTGCCGTTCACCATCCTCGAGCAGGACACCTACAGCGTGGTGAAACGGGTGATCCCGGAGAACAAGACCTTCTGCGGCCTGTGTTCGCGCCTGCGTCGCGGCGCGCTTTACCGCTTCGCCGAGGAACAGGGCTTCAACAAGATCGCGCTGGGACATCATCGCGAGGATCGCGTCGAGACGCTGTTCCTCAACCTGTTCCACCACGCCAAGCTGGCCGCGATGCCACCCAAGCTGCAGAGCGACGACGGCAAGCACGTGGTCATCCGCCCGCTGGCCTACTGCGCAGAGTCGGACATCGCCGACTATGCCAACGCCAAGGCCTTCCCGATCATTCCCTGCAACCTCTGCGGCTCGCAGGAGAACCTGCAGCGCCAGGTGGTGAAGGACATGCTGGCCGACTGGGAGCGTCGCTTCCCGGGCCGCGTCGAGAAGATCGCCCGCGCGATGGGCGATATCCGACCCTCGCAGCTGGCGGATGCGTCGCTGTTTGATTTCGCCTCGCTGGGTCATCGCGAAGACAGTGCCAGCGCTGACGCGGCGTCATGGCTGCGCAGTCGCGAGGAAAGCGACTGACCTCTCGGCGCGTGAGCGTCACACCTTGTTCCGCTCCTGGATCCATTCCGGAGCACCTTCTCCCGCCAGTGGGAGAAGGCCATTGATTGAATAACCCACGGACATTTCATGTTTTTCAAGAATCTGACCCTGTTCCGCTTTCCTTCCTCGCTCAACAAGTCCATCGCCGATATCGAAAGCCAGCTCGGCAACAAGCCGCTGAAACCGGTTGGCCCGCTGGAGCTCAGCTCGCGCGGTTTCGTGTCGCCGTTCGGACGCGGCGAGGAGGCGCTGAGCCATAGCGTCCACCACGCGACGCTGGTCACGCTGGGCGGCGAGGACAAGCTTCTGCCCAGCGCCGTGGTCAACGAGCAGCTGGCGCTGAAGCTGGAAGCCGCCACCGAGCAGCAGGGCCGTCGCCCGGGCGGCGCCGAGCGCAAGCGCATCAAGGAAGAAGTGCTGACCGACCTGCTGCCGCGCGCGCTGGCGCGTCCATCACGCATGAACGCCTACCTCGACAGCGACGGCGGCTGGCTGGTGATCGACACGTCCTCGCGCAAGTCGGCGGAAACCATGGTGACCACGCTGCGCGAGGCGATGGGCTCGTTCCCAGCCTTGCCGGTCAGCGCCGAAGCCAGTCCGCGTGCGCTGATGACCGGCTGGCTGGCCGGCGAACCGATGCCGGAAGGTTTTGCCCTCGGCGACGAATGCGAGCTGCGCGATCCGGCCGACACGCAGATGCTGGTGCGCTGCCAGCGCCATGACCTGCACGGCGAGGAAATCCAGGAGCACCTGAAGGCCGGCAAACAGGCCTTCAAACTGGCGCTGACCTTCGAGGATCGCCTCAGTTTCGTGCTCGGCGAGGACCTGGTGATCCGCAAGCTGAAGTTCCTGGAAGCCGCCACCGAATCGCTGGAAGAGGACAACCGCGAATCGCTGGCCGCCGAACTCGACGCCGTGTTCGCGCTGATGTCCGGCGAGCTGGCGCGACTGTTGAAGCGCCTGGAAGACCTGCTCTCGCTGAGCCGCGCGGAGGCCTGATCCTGCTGTGAGTCACGCGGGCAGCCGCCCGCGTGACGGTTCGTCTCCGCGCTCGTGAATCGAGCGACAAACCGCGCGAAAAATTTGCTTGATTCCCTCGTCGGTTTGCGCATGCTATGCGCAGTCATTTTTCGGCGACGATGCGAAGGCGATGCCGCGTTTCCGGTCACCATTGTTCAGCCCCAAACCGCGGCCAAAGATCCGCCGCGACACGGTGCCCTTGCGCCTGTCCGACGGGGTTCGCCACGAAGTGCTGCGAGTGCGTGACCCGCGCGCACGACGCATCCGCCTGACCGTTTCCGACAACCGCGTTCGGCTGACCCTGCCGGGTTGGGCCAGTGATCGCGATGGTGAGCTCTTCCTGTCCCGCAATCGCGAGTGGATCGGCAACCAGCTGGCCGAACAGGCTGCCGCCTGCGACCCGCGCGGACCGCTGCGCTGGGGCCGCGAGGATGTGATCCGCCTGCGTGGCCGCGAGCTGCCGGTGGTGTGGCACGACGGCCTGTTTGCCCGCGCAGAACTGCAGGCCGGCCAGGTCATCATCACGGCACCGCGGCGGGCGGAAAACCCGGGCGTCGGCGCGGCGCTGGGCGCGCTGTTCGAGGCCGAGGCCCGCCGCGAAGTGGCGCGACTGATGCCGCGCTATCTCGAGGGCCTGCCCCGTGCACCGCTGTCGATCCGCATCCGCCCTCTGACCTCGCTGTGGGGTTCGCTGGGCGTGCGTGACACGCTGTCGCTGGATCTGGCGTTGATCGTCGGCCCGCCAGCGGCCTTCGAATACGTCCTCGTGCACGAACTCTGCCACCTGATCCACGGCGACCATTCGCGTCGCTTCTGGAACGCGGTGGAAAAGCGCTTCCCGAACTGGCGCCGCCAGCGGGATTTCCTGAATCAGGATGGCCTGGCGCTGAAAGCCGAACTCAAGCGCGTTCTCGGCAGCCACTAGGCGCTCTCCAGCGGAGTAACCGCTGCGCAGTACCGACGGGCGGTCAACCTGCGCCGACGTATGGTGACTTTTGGTCACTCGCGTGCGAGTCTGCCAATTCCGGGGGTCGTCCAATCCCGAGGAATTGCTATGCCTCACTTTTCGCTTCGCACTGCTCTGGTGATTGCGGCAGCTATGGCTTTCGCGCCGCCTGCAATATCCGCCACCTTCACGCCCAATACCTTTTTCGACGCTACGGACGCTACTCCCGGCGACGGCCACTGCGACACGGACATTTCGCTTCCCGGAGACCAGTGCAGCCTGCGTGCTGCGGTGATGGAGGCCAACGCCACGCCAGCTGCCGACACCATCCAACTGGACCTCGTCGGCGGCAGCTACGTCCTGTCGATCCCTAACACCAGCGGTGACGAGAACGCAGCGGAAACGGGTGACCTCGACATTCGCGCTTCGCTGACCATCCAGTCCAATGCCGGACTGCTATCCACCATTGATGGCGGCGGTCTGGACCGGGTGCTGCATGTCCAGGGCACCACCGATCTGGTGCTGAGTGGCCTGATCATCCGCAACGGTCACGCCACGGATTCAAACAGTGCCCACCAGGACTACTTCGGCGGCGGCATTTCGCTCAACAACACTGGCGACAATCTGATCCAGTTCTGCATCATCGAAGACAACGTTGCCAATGCCGGCGGCGGCATTTTCGACGGGGCTATCGGCAATACGTCCATCTACTACAGCGTCATCCGCAACAATCGCGCCGATGTGAACATCGGCGTCACCAATCCCGAGGGGTCGGCGATCCGCGCACAAGGCAACGACCTGCTCATACAGAGCGTCAGCATTTACGGAAACGCCATGCTCGGCAGTGGCGCGGGAAACCGCGGCAGCATTTCCCTGCACGATGGCTCACTACAGATGTACAGCAGCACGGTGGATGGCGATAACCAGGCTGGGATTTCGGCCTATCGGGCTGATGTGACCCTGAACAACGTCACCCTCAGCGCCAATGCCAGCCAAGGCCTGTCATGGGGAAATCTCAACAACGAGGCGACGAAGCTGCACATACGCAACAGCATCATCGCCGGCAATGGCACGGACTGTTTCGTCAATCCGCAGGCCGGTGCGACCATCGATATCGACGGCCACAACATCGACAGTGACGGCAGCTGCGGGCTTTCAACCGCCCCTGCCGACGGCAATCAGAGCGGTGTCCAGCTGGAGTGGATGCTGGGCCCACTGAACACGGCAATCAACCTGCCGGCGCGCTTCCCGTGGCCGATAGGTCCAGCCACCGACACTGGCAATCCGTCACTACCCGTTCCTGCCAACCCGGATGCAGATGCCTGCGTGCTTTACGACCAGCGTGGCGTCCAACGCACAACGGGGGCTTGCGACGTGGGCGCGGTGGAGTCGGTGCTGCTGTTCAAGAACGGCTTCGAGGGTATCCCCATCTGATGCCGGAATGCATTGTGTCAAGCGGTTAGCGTCAGGAAGTCGCTGATCGCCTGCGCCACCGGCGCCGGGTTTTCCATGTGCAGGTGATGGCCTCCGGGCAGCAGGCGCTGCTCGGCCTGACGCAGTCGCCCCGCGCGGCTCAGGCGCATTTCCTCGGCCAGCACGCTGCTCGGCGGGTCGCTGCCGATCAGCAGTACCGGACAGTCGATGGCATCGATCCACTCGCCGATCTGCGCTTCGCTGGCGCGCAGCGGTGTGGTGAGGGTCAGGCGCGGATCGCTGCACCAGGCATGGCCGCCCTGCACCAGCTCCAGGCCGCGCTCGACCAGCAACCGCGCCACCGGTTCACTGAGCCCGTTGGCCTGCTGGCGCGCCCTGACGGCTTCGGAGGGATCGGCGAATACCCGCAATTTCTTCGCGGCCAGCGCGCGTCGATCACGGCGTGCACCGGCCAGCGATGCGGCCGCCGTTCCCGGCTGCCAGGGCAGCGGCCCAAGCGCCTCGATCAGCAGCAGTCGATCGACGCGTTCCGGCGCGGCCACGGTGAAGGCCGTTGCGATGGCGCCACCCAAGGAATGGCCGAGCAGATCGCAGCTGACCCAACCAAGCGCGTCCAGCACGGCATCAATGTCGTCACCGTAGTCCACGAAGTGATACCAGGCGCCGTCTGGCCGATGCGCGGAATAGCCGTGGCCCGCCAGATCCAGGGCCACCACGTCGAGGTGATCCAGCCCGCCCGAGGCCTGCATCGCCTCGACCATCGGAACAAAGCTGGCGGCGTTGTCGAGCCAGCCGTGCAGCGCCAGCAGCGGCTGGCCGCCACGCTTGCCCCAGCGCAGGCCGGCAAAGCGGCCTCGCGGCGTGTCGAGGTGGATTTCGCCAGCGCCGATGTTCAAGCAGCGCCGTCCGGGTCTTGCCAGTCGGCGGTCTGTCGTCGCACCAGTGCCGCCAACGCCGCCACGTGCGCCGGCGCGGCGTTGAGGCAGGGAATGTAGTTCAGCGTTTCGCCACCCTTCTCGTGGAAACGCTCGGCGTTCTCGATGGCGATCTCTTCCAGCGTCTCCAGACAGTCGACGGCAAAGCCCGGGCAAACCACGTCGATGCGCTTGACGCCATCGGCCGCCAGGCGATCGAGGGTCAGGTCGGTATAGGGCTGCAGCCAGGGTTCGCGGCCGACGCGCGACTGGTAGGACAGCGACCAGTCACGCCGCTCCAGACCGAGCCGCGAGGCAATCGCCTCGGCACCGGCCACGCACTGCGCAGGGTACGGGTCGCCGGCATCGGCATAGCGCTGCGGCAGGCCATGAAAGCTGAACAGCAGGTGCTCGCCCCGCCCTTTTGCTTCCCAATGCGCGCGTACCGAATCGGCGGCGGCTTCCAGCCACGAAGCGTCGTCGTGGTAGTCGGCCAGAAAACGCAGCTCGGGAATGCGGCGCCATCCGCGCAGGACCTCGCTGACCGCATCGAACACCGTGGCCGTGGTGGTAGCGGAATACTGCGGATACAGCGGCAGAACGAACAGCCGGCGCAGCCCGCCGTCGCTGTTCATCGCCGACAGCACGCGCGGGATCGATGGTTCGCCATAGCGCATCGCCAGCGCCACGCGCATGTCCGGCAGGGCGTGGGACAGGCCATCGGTCAATTGCTGCGACTCGACCAGCAGTGGCGAACCCTGGTCGGTCCAGACGCGGCGATAGGCCGCCGCCGAGCGCATCCCGCGCAGCGGCAGGATCACGCCATAGAGCACCGGATACCAGAGCAGGCGCGGCAGCTCCACCACGCGCGGATCGCCGAGGAATTCCGCCAGGTAGCGGCGGACGGCGGAAGCAGTGGGAGCAGCCGGCGTGCCGAGGTTGACGACCAGCAGGCCATCGCCCGAGCTGTGCGGTCGAGCGTCGTTATTCGGTTTCATGCGCCGATTTTCGCCGAAATGGCCGGATCACGCAGCCCGAAAGGATCAGGGCCGAAAGACGCTCGCCCGAGCGCAGAAATCAGTGCTGCTGTTTCAGCCGTGGCGGGCAGTGGAAAACGCGCGGTATCCGACCAGCACCAGCACGAAGGCGAGCAGGGCAAGCAGGGTATTGGACGGACCAGGCACCACATGCGCACTCGGGCGGACCGGGCCGCCGCTACCGGTGGCGCAGGCCGCCGTCGGCGCAATGGCCATCGAGCGCAGGCTGATGTTGTCGGTAACGCCAGTGGCCGAACCGATCACCGTGGCGGTGCCGGTGGTGAGGTCGATGCGGGCGATACGCGAGGCGCGGTCGAAATCCGGTGGCTGCGAATCCAGCGTGGCCCAGAGCACGCCGCTGGCATCGAAGTCCGCGCCGGCGCCTGACAGGGTGTCGCCAACGCCGAGCGAACCGATGCGGGTGACCGCGCCGGTTTCCGGATCAATCTGGTAGAGCGCCTGCTGGGTGGCGTTGCCGCTACCCTGGGTCACGCCGATGCCGTACAGCGCCTCGCCATTCGCGGCAAGGCCGGAGAGCGGCGCTCCGGTGTTCGCCACCAGGCGGACCGCGCCGGTGGCCGGCGTGACTTCCCAGAACTGCCCGGTGCTGTCCGACGAGGCCCACATCCGGCCATCGCAGGTGAAGGCTAGGCCATAGTCGAGCGAGCCGCCCGGTCCGGTGCCGGCCAGCCCGGCCAGAGGGGCAACCAGCGTCCCCGCGCCGCTGTTGGTATCGATGCGGATCAGCAGGTCGCTGATGCCGCTGCCGGAACCGGCCGTCGCGTCCGCCGCGCCATAGAGCGTGCCGTCCGGACCAAAGGCCAGACCATCGACGTCGTTGAAACCAACGGGGCCGATCAGCGTCGCCTGCCCGGTCGCGAGATCAACGCGATACAGGGTATCGAAGGCCACGGCGTAGCCCAGCGGATCCGCCGAGGCCATCAGTGGCAGCAGTGTGAGCAGACCGGCCAGCAGCCAGTCTCGCAGGGGACGCATCGTTGTCGTCCTTTCTAATAATTGGGTGAATCGTCACTGCACCCTTGGGGTGCGCTGCGCAGATTAGCACCAATCCGTCCACGATTTCAGCACCTTAGGCACAGAAATGACGGCCACCCGGCATCTGGGGGACAGGGTCGCGTGGCGACCAGACCAACCGGCGCGCCAGCATTCAGTACCGATGCAGGCCGATTCCGGATACTGTGCCGCGCTTCACGCCGGTTCGGGGAACCGTCGCCCCGGCGTGGCGTCCAATGGCCGCGACCCTCGATCTGCGGAGATTTCATGCGCTTCCTGCTCGCCTTGCCGGTGCTGCTCATCGGCCTTGTTCATATGGCTCCGGCCCGTGCCGGCGTCGAGGAAATCCGCCGTGCGGAGAGTGCTCTGCGCGTGCTCGACGAGATGAACGCCGCGCCCGACCAGCGCATTCCAGCCAGCCTGCTGGCCAGTGCCGAAGCGGTCGCGGTGATCCCCGGCGTGGTCAAGGCGGGACTGGTGATCGGCGGCCGCCACGGCAAGGGCATGCTGGCGGTACGCGGCGAGGACGGCAGCTGGTCCAACCCGAGCTACATCCGGCTTTCCGGCGGCAGCCTCGGCCTGCAGGCCGGCGTGCAGTCCAGCGACCTGATCCTGGTGTTCCGCACCCGTCGCGGCGTGGAGTCGCTGAATCGCGGGAAATTCACCCTGGGCGCCGACGCCGCCGTTGCCGCCGGTCCGGTGGGGCGCTTCGCGCAGGCCGCCACGGATACCAGCCTGAAGGCGGAAATCTACGCCTACTCGCGGGCGCGCGGCCTGTTTGCCGGCATCGCGCTGGACGGCGCGGTCCTCGGTGTCGACAACGACGCCAATGCCGCGGTATTCGGCGACAAGGTCACGCCACGCATGATCTTCGACGGCGACATCCGTCGCGTACCCAGCCGGCTCGTGGACTTCCGCGACCGCCTGGAAGAAGCCAGCGCCGAGTGACGACGACGGCGCTGCGGTATCCTTGACCAATTCGAACCGTTCTCCGAGGTATTCCGATGGGTAGTTTCAGCATCTGGCACTGGTTGGTCGTGCTGGCCATTATCGCGTTGGTGTTCGGCACCAAGAAGCTACGCAATGTCGGTGGCGACCTCGGCGCGGCCGTCAAGAGTTTCAAGAAGGGACTCGCCGACGACGATGACGAAAAGCCGTCCAAGCTGGAAAACGAACAGCGTCGCGAGTCCACCGCCGACGAGCGCGAGGACAGCAAGACGCGCAACGACTGAGTAGCGGAGCCACACCGTGTTCGACCTCGGGATGTGGGAGCTGATGCTGGTCGGCCTGGTAGCACTGCTGGTGCTCGGCCCGGAGAAGCTCCCCAAGGCCGCGCGCATGGCCGGCTACTGGGTGCGTCGTGCGCGCCAGAGCTGGTACGCCGTGCGCAGCGAAATCGAGCGCGAACTGGCCGCCGACGAATTCAAGCGCAGCATCCGCGACAGCCGCCAGGCGCTGGATGATTCCGTGAAGGCCGTGCGTGACAGCGGCGAGCACATCGAGCGCTCGATCACCGGCCACGTTTCCGGCCTCAATGACGGCAGCACCGGCAACGATGGTTCCAAAGCGGACGGCGATGGCGTGGAGCGTCCGGCCATCGACAGCGAAATCGACCACCAGGCCGACAGCAGCCCCGGACAAGACAAGGCGGCGTCATGAGCGGCGCCCGCAAGCAACAGAACCCACCCGAACACCCGGACAGCGACCGCAGCTTCGAGCACAGCGCTGACGAGGAAACGCCGTTCCTTTCGCATCTGGTCGAACTGCGTTCACGCCTGTTGCGCGCCGTCGCCGCCATCGTGCTGGTATTCCTCTGCCTCATGCCGGTAGCCAAGCAGCTCTATGCCCTGATGGCCGCGCCGATGCTCAGCCAGCTGCCGGAAGGCACGAAGATGCTGGCCATCGATGTCACCAGTCCGTTCTTCGTGCAGATGAAGCTGGCCTTCGTGGTGGCGGTGATGATCGCCATGCCCTTCCTGCTCTACCAGGCCTGGGCCTTCGTCGCGCCGGGCCTGTACCGCAACGAGCAGCGACTGGCGAAACCGCTGCTGGTCTCAGCCACGCTGCTGTTCTACACCGGGTGCGCCTTCGCCTATTTCCTGGTGCTGCCGACGGTGATCCACTTCATCGGCATGATCATGCCCGAAGGCGTCGACCAGGCTACCGACATCAGCAAGTACCTGGACTTCGTGCTGGCGCTGTTCCTCGGTTTCGGCATCTGCTTTGAAGTGCCGGTAGCGGTGGTGATCCTCGCCGCGGCCGGCATCGTGACGCCCAAGCAGCTGGCCTCGGCGCGACGCTATGTCATCGTCGGCGCTTTCGTTGTCGCCGCCGTGCTGACGCCGCCGGATGTGGCCTCGCAACTGCTGCTGGCGATTCCGATGACACTGCTCTACGAAGCCGGCCTCATCGCCGCACGGCTGCTGGTGCGCGAGCGCGGACGCGAAGAAGCCAAGGAAAGCGAGGGCGAACACGCCTGATCGCACGAAGGCAGGCGACTTGGGTGAGCCGCGATGCCTGCACTAGACTTCCGGCATTCACAGGAGTCCAGCATGTTCTGCATCCACTGCGGCAAACCCTTACCCGATGACGCCCGATTCTGTCCCGGCTGTGGCCAGAGCCAGGAGGCCGGCGCCCAGCCCGCGCCAATGGTGGTGCAAAAGCCCGGCCTGTCACGCGGCGCCTTGATTGCCATCATCGCGGCGGTGCTGTTCTTCCCGGCGATCGCCTTCCTCGGCATCATCGCGGCCATCGCGATTCCGGCCTACCAGGACTACACGCTGCGCGCCCACGTCGCGCACGGCCTTTCGGCGGCGGCACCGCTGAAGATCGCCTACGCCGAATACATCCTGCAAAACGGTGAACTGCCCGCCGACATCGGCGCGCTAGGACACGTCCCGGAGATCAAACCACCACTGCAGCAGATCGCCCTCAACGACGGCCTGCTGGTGCTGCAGTTCAACGGCACGCTGCAGAACGGCGCGCTGGCACTGGAGCCCTGGCTGGACGACAACGGGCAGGTCGCCTGGCTTTGTGGCTATGCCGGACTGCCCGACTGGCAGGATGCCGAAACCGCCACCGCGCTGACCGAAGCCAGCGCCAGCGACTACACCTCGGTCAAGCCGCAGTACCTGCCGGCCTCATGCCGCTAGCCGGCACCGCCGCTCCGTCACCGGACAGCCCAGCCGGGTTCTGGAAGCGCTACGCGGCCTATTTCATCGACTGGCTGCTGCTCAGCGTGGCCAGCAACCTGCTGCTGACGCCGGTGTCACTGCTCTACATGCCGCGACTGAAGGCGCTGATGCCAAGCGCGCAGCAGCTGCCGCCGCTCGACCTGCTGTCGCTGCTGTGGTCGAACTTCCTGTGGCCGCTGACGCTGTGGTCCATCGCCGCGTGGGTGCTGCTGGCCTTCCCCTACTTCACGATCCTGGAAAGCTCCAAGTCACGCGGCAGCCTCGGCAAGCAGGCGCTGGGCATCGTCGTCGCCGACCAGCGTGGCCGTCCGATCCGCTTCGGGCAAGCCAGTCTGCGCTTCTTCATGACCGCGTTCTCGTGGCTGACGCTGAACCTTGGCCACGCGATGGCCGCCTGGCGCCGGGACAAGCGCGCGCTGCACGACCTGCTGGCCGGCACCACCGTGCTCAATCGCGATCCGGAACACCCGGAAATGCCGGTCTGGGCGAAATGGATGGTCGGCCTTCAGCTCGGTCTGCTGGGCTTCTTCACGCTGCTGCTGGCGGTGATCACCGCTGGCCTTTGGCTGGCGTTGCTGAACAGCTGAACCGGGTCGCGTAGCGGCAGCCCGGCCAGGATCAACTTCGGAATCAGGCGTCCGGCTTGTTCTCGCCTTCGCTGTCAGCCTTCGCTGTCAGCCGGCGGTGCCGGCGGCGGCGGTGCGGCCGGCGCTTCCGGCAGTGCCTGCGCGGCAGGCGCGGCGCCAAACAGGTGGCGATAGGCGCTGTAGAGGCCGCCAACAATGACCGGAGTGAAGCCTGCCGCCATCAGCAACGGTGGCAAAAAGCCGGTAATCCAACTCCAGCCAAGCAGCAGGTTCAGCACGAAGGCCACGATGGCATAGCCGACCATCGTCACCAGCGCAAAACCGATGAAGGCGAACAGATTGGACTTCACCGTGCCCAAACTTTCCTTCATCGCCGCGAACGGCTCGATGCTGTCGAACATCACCCGTGGGATCGCTGTGCACAGCAGTGCCCAGACAAGGAGCGCCACGGCAATGAAGATGACCACGACTATCAACCCGCCAAAGATGCCTACACCCGACAACACCGCCATCATGCTTTCGGGGCTGGAAGATTGGCTGGCCGCGGCGGAACCGCCGAATGCCGCAATGCCGACAACGATGCCGATGACCAATACCATCAGACCCATCACGACCAGCGCAGCGATGCCCGGCAAACAAAGTGGCAAGAGCTTGATCAGCTTGCCTTCCTGCTGGAATGCCGCGAAGAGGTTGCTGATATCCGCTTTGCCACCGCCGGACTCCACCCGATAGCCGGTCATTACCCCAGCGCACAGTGCCGGCCACAGGATCATCAGCGCCAACCAGCCGATTACCCAGACCTGGCCGATCACACCAATGATCAGCCCCATCACCGCAAATGGCACCGGGTTTTTCAGGAACAACTGCAGGCCCTGACTCAGCCAGGTGACGCCGCTACCGGCGTCGGTTTGGGACTCGGACATGCTGCGACTCCCTGCGTGGATTCGAGTGGGTGAGCATAGCGCGTCTGCCGGTCAGGCCGGTGGCAGACCCGACGACGCACATCGCAAACAGGCGTGACCCGATACTCGTCAGACCTCGACGGCGACCGATGCCGCTAGGTCAGCTGCATCTGATTCCGGCGCATAGATTTCCAGCCAAGCCTGGTACATCGATGCCGTGTACGCCACCGCGTAGACCGCACCGAACAGCGCACTGACGATCATTTGTGAAAGCATCTGCATCGTCCCGTTTCCGCTGAACACCGCGGCAAACACCATCGTAACCAGCATCATGGGCAGCAGCATCACCATCATTAAAGCGATCCAGCACAGGAAATTGATGATGAAGGCGCCAATGTTGGCACCAATGGCACCCAGCGACTCGCGCAACGCGGTGAAACCAGGAACGCCGCCCAGCATGGCGCGGGGGATGGCCAGGAAGACCATCCAGCCAAACAGAACGGCCAATGGGAACAGCACCACGAACATCAAGCCCAATGGCAGCAGCAGTGCCAGGATCTGATCCGGCTTGGGTTCGCCGCCGTCCTCCATCATGCCGAAAAGCGTCGGACCCATTGAGATTAGGACGACGACCAGCGCGCCAATCATCACCATCAACAGCACCAGCACTACCGGTGCCAGTCTTGCCAACGCCCCGGGTCGGCGGAAGCCATCAAACAGCTGGCCGACGCCGGGCACTCCTCCCCGATGGCTGATATCAAAGGCACTGACCATCCCAGCATGGAATACAGGACCCAGCAGCGCGAATACCAGCGCAAGTGCCAGCTCGATCAACGCACCGGCCAATGGCCCAAGCAACTGGGCAAATCCCGGCAATGCGCTCATTGCTCCGAGCAACAGTCCTATACCGGCAAACACACCACCATGCCGATTCAATCGCCCAAGCCCATCCACGATCCATCCCGCGCCGCGACCCGCTTCGACTTTCCTGTGCATCCGCTGCTTCCTCGATCAATTGGGCCGCATGGTATCGGCAAAGCGCACGAAGCGCCGCAGCACCTGCCGCGCCAGCGGCGCGGCGCCGATGTCGGCAAGAATGGCGACGGGATCGTGGCCTTCCTCGCGGATGCGCGCGGCACGCGCCTGCACGTAGCCGGCGGTGATCGTCGCGGAGAACTCCGGGTGGAACTGCACACCCCAGACCCGATCACCCAGGCGGAATGCCTGGCAGTCGTCCAGCGAGGAGGTCGCCAGCACCGTCGCCTCGGGCGGCGGTGAGGTCACCGTCTGCAGGTGGCTGACCTGGGCACGGAACGGACTCAGCAGGCCCCGGAACAGGCGATCATCCGCAGCGACAGACTCGCAGTGCACGTCCACCGTGCCCATTTCGCGGCCCTTGGGGTTGTCGTCCACGCGGCCACCAAAGGCATGCGCGAGCAGCTGATGGCCATAGCAGATACCGAACAGCGGCAGGCCGGCGCCGGCAGCCTCCCGCAGCCAGCCCGCCGTCGCTTCGCTCCAGTCCAGGCGCTCGGTGACCATGGCCGGTGAGCCGCTGATGATGGCGCCAGCGAAGCCTTCGACCGAACCGGGCAGCGCATCGCCGGCCTCCACGTTGCAGGCCACGCCGCGATCGCGGGTCAGCCGCGCGGCGTGACGAATCCAGTGCGCAAAGCTGCCGTGACGGCGCAGCGGCCGCACCGGCCGACCGGTTTCGATGATCAGGAAAGGGCGATCCAACGACATTCAAGGCTCCCAGGACGCGCGGCCGCTATACTAGCCCGCTTTTCCGCCGTGCTCTCCGCCATGTCCGCACCGCAGCTCCAACCACCGACGTTCCAGCAGCTCATCCAGCGCCTCAACGAATACTGGGCCGAACAGGGCTGCGTGCTGATCCAGCCGCTCGACCTCGAAGTCGGTGCCGGCACCTTCCATCCGGCCACATTCCTACGCGCGCTCGGCCCCGAGCCGTGGAATGCCGCCTACGTCCAGCCCTGCCGCCGCCCGACCGATGGCCGCTATGGCGAGAACCCCAACCGGCTGCAGCGCTACTACCAGTACCAGGTGGTGATGAAGCCGAACCCGGACAACATCGTCGAACTGTACTTCGAATCGCTGAAGCGCCTCGGCATCGATCCGCTGGTGCACGACCTGCGCCTGGTCGAGGACAACTGGGAATCGCCGACACTGGGCGCCTGGGGCCTTGGCTGGGAAGTCTGGCTGAACGGCATGGAAGTCACCCAGTTCACCTATTTCCAGCAGGCCGGCGGCCTGGAGTGCAAGCCGGTGCTGGGCGAGATCACCTACGGCCTCGAGCGCCTGTGCATGTACCTGCAGAACGTCGACAACGTGTTCGATCTGGTGTGGACGCACGGCCCGGATGGCCAGCCGGTGCACTACCGCGACGTCTACCACCAGAACGAGGTCGAGCAGAGCACGTACAACTTCGAGCACGCCAACGTCGAGGTGCTTTTCCGCCACTTTGACGAGTGCGAGACCGAAGCACTGAAGCTGGTCGAACTGGGCCTGCCGCTGCCGGCCTACGAGCAGGTAATGAAGGCGTCGCACAGCTTCAACCTGCTCGACGCCCGCCGCGCGATTTCGGTCACCGAGCGCCAGCGCTACATCCTGCGCGTGCGCAACCTGGCGCGCAGCGTGGCCGAGGCCTACTACGCGCAGCGCGAGAAGCTGGGCTTCCCGGGCCTCAAGGCCGCCGCCAAGTCGGAGGCCGCGTAATGAGCAGACAAACCCTCCTGATCGAACTCGGCACCGAGGAGCTGCCGGTCAAGGCGCTGCCCGGTCTGGCGCAGGCGCTGACCGACGGTGTGGTCGCCGCATTGGACAGTCGCGGCGTCGAACACGGTGATGCGCGCACGCTGCATTCGCCGCGTCGTCTCGCCGTCACCGTGGCCGATGTCGCTGCCACGCAGCCCGAGCAGCACAGCGAAATGCTCGGCCCCTACGCCAACATCGCGCTGGACGCCGACGGCAATCCGACCAAGGCACTGCAGGGCTTCGCCAGCAAGTGTGGCGTCGAATGGAATGAGCTCGACCGCGTCACCGACCAGAAGGGCGAGCGCTTTGCCTTCCGTTCGGTGAAGCCGGGCGCCAACACCATCGACCTGCTTGGCGAGGTGCTGGCGGAAGCAGTGAAGTCGCTGCCGATCCCCAAGCCGATGCGCTGGGGCAACCGCGACCACGGTTTCGCCCGCCCGCTGCACTGGCTGGTGGTGCTGTTCGGCGAGGACATCGCCGAAGCCGAGCTGTTCGGCTTCAAGGCCGACCGCATGAGTCGCGGCCATCGCTTCCATCATGACAAGCCGGTGTGGCTGTCCAGCGCCGACGACTACGTGGAGTCGATGCGCGCAGCCCATGTGCTGGTTGATCCCGATGAGCGCCGCCAGCGCGTCGTCGATGCAGTGAACGCCGCGGCCGCCGAGGTCGGTGCCGAGGCGCGCATCCACGAAGACAATCTGGAACAGGTGGTCTGCCTCAACGAATGGCCGGTGGCGGTGCGCTGCCGCTTCGAGGAAACCTTCCTCAAGGTGCCGCAGGAAGCGCTGATCTCCACCATGGAGACCAACCAGAAGTTCTTCCCCGTGCGCGATGCCGGCGGTCGCCTGACCGAGCATTTCATCGGCATCGCCAACATCGAGTCGAAGGACCCGGGCGAGATCGCGAAGGGTTACGAGCGCGTGATCCGTCCGCGCTTCGCCGATGCCAAGTTCTTCTACGACGAAGACCTGAAGCAGGGCCTGGCCTCGATGAACGACGGACTGAAGACCGTCACCTACCAGGCCAAGCTCGGCAGCTACGCCGACAAAGTGGCGCGCATCGCCACGCTGGCCGAAGCGATTGCGGGTGAGGTCGGCGTCGATCCGGCGCAGGCGCGCCGCGCCGCCGAGCTGTGCAAGGCCGACCTGCAATCGCGCATGGTCAACGAGTTCCCTGAGCTGCAGGGCATCGCCGGTCGCTACTACGCCGCCGCCGAAGGCGAGCCGACCGAAGTCGCGCATGCCATCGATGAATCTTGGATGCCACGCTTCGCCGCCGACGACATCGCGCCTTCCAAGCTCGGCCAGCTGCTGGCGATTGCCGAGCGTCTGGACACGCTGGCTGGCGGCTTCGCCGCGGGTCTTGAGCCCACCGGCAACAAGGATCCGTTCGCGCTGCGACGCAATGCGTTGGGATTGGCGCGGACGATCATTGAGAGTGGTCTTGAGCTCAACGCGGTAGCAGTGCTTCAAGCTGCAATTGGACACGTATCGACTTCAATAGCAGCGGCTGAAACCCGTCGTATCGCCAGCGCTATCGGGAAAGCGGAAGAAGAAGGCGTAAAGACTCTGTCTGCCCCTGGCGGGTCTTGGATGCCTGTCCCAGAAACACTGGCACCACATATTTACGACTTCATCCTCGACCGCCTTCGCGGCTACTACGCAGATCGCGGTTTCACGCCACTGCAGTTCGCCGCCGTCGCCGAACTGAAGCCAGCCTCGCTGCTCGACTTCGACGCCCGCCTCAAGGCTGTGGCCGAATTCGCCAGGCTGCCGGAATCCGAAAGCCTCGCCGCGGCCAACAAGCGCATCCGCAATATCCTGCGCAAGGCCGAGGAAGCGATTCCGGAAACGGTCGACGTGTCCTTGCTGAGCGATACCGCCGAGCGCGTGCTCAATGCCGCCGTCGACCAGGCCATTGCCGACACCGATCCGCTGCTGGCGCAGCGCGACTACGTTGGCGCGTTGAAGCGTCTGGCGAAGCTGCGTGATGCGGTGGACGCCTTCTTCGACGGCGTGATGGTCATGGCCGAGGACGCCGCCGTGCGCGGCAACCGCCTCGCGCTGCTGAAACGCCTTGCCGACCGCTTCGCCGCCATCGCCGCCATCGAGCACCTGTCCGGTTGAGATTGGCCGCAATCACCGTGGCGAGCGGAAAGTTGCCGCCGCGGTCACGGCGGGCTAGATTCCGCCGTCACGACAATCAACGACATCATCTGGAGTAACGCATGCGCAGCAGCAATCCCGCCCTGAGCGAGAAGGTTTTCCTGGACGCCGGCAGCGGCCGTGTCGGCGTGGTCGACGATGGCAGCACCATGTCGGTCAACGGCACCATCAACAAGACCGGCCTGATGCTGGTGATCCTGTCGCTCACGGCGCTGTTTTCCTGGAACCAGGTGGCTGCCGACCCGCTGGGTGGCAGCATGTGGGTCTGGGGTGGCCTGATCGGCGGAGCCGTTGTCGGGCTAGTTACGGTATTCAAGCCCGCCTGGTCGCCGATCACCGCACCACTGTATGCGGCACTGGAAGGCCTGTTCGTCGGCGCGATCTCTGCCCGCTACGCGATGTTCTACGAGGGCATCGTGATGCAGGCGGTGATGCTCACCGTCGGCACCGCCTTCGCCATGCTGATGGCCTACCGCAGCGGCCTGATCCGCGCTACCGAGAAGTTCAGGATGGGCGTGGTCGCGGCCACCGGTGGCATCTTCCTGATCTATCTCGCAACGATGGGCCTGCGCTTCTTCGGCATGGACATCCCCTACATCCACGGCAGCGGCATGATCGGCATCGGCTTCAGTCTGCTGGTGGTCGGCGTGGCCGCGCTGAACCTGATCCTCGACTTCGACTTCATCGAGCAGGGTTCGGAAAAGGGCGCGCCGAAGTTCATGGAGTGGTACGGCGCCTTCGGCCTGACCGTCACCCTGGTCTGGCTGTACATCGAGTTCCTGCGCCTGCTGTCCAAGCTGCGCGACTGACGGCTCACGCCCGAGCTGTCACTGCAACCAGCAGGATTTGCCTGCCATGGCGCGGGATGTGCTCGCTAGCATTCCCGCGCCATTCTTTTGCTCATGGAAGACCACTCTTGAATCGATTCGCTTTCCTGCCGGCCACGCTGGCCCTGCTGCTTGCGGCCAGTCC
Organism: Rhodanobacteraceae bacterium; assembly: GCA_024233975.1. Taxonomy (GTDB): domain Bacteria; phylum Pseudomonadota; class Gammaproteobacteria; order Xanthomonadales; family Xanthomonadaceae; genus JACKOX01. Next base: position 10,311 of record JACKOX010000030.1, on the reverse strand, counting down.
GTCAGTCGCCGCCGTTCACAAATGCATCGACGCGTCGGGCAAGACCATCTACCAGGACGCGCCCTGTCCGTCCGAAACCCGTACCGGCGACATCCCGAAGCACATCGCCGACGGCAGCGGGCCGCAGGAGCGCATCGAGGTGCAGGTCGGCGCTACCGATCACTTTGTCATCAGCCTGCCTGCCGCCTGGCACGGCAGCGTGAGGACGCCGCCGGGCATCCAGGCGCCGACGCTGAGCGCCCGATCGGCCAACGGCGGCATGTCCCTGGACATGACCTTCATCCCGATCCCCGAGCCGGTGGACCAACCCGAGCAGCTGCTTGCCAGGGTCATGACCGGCATCGCCTCCGAACACGAGAACGATCCCAACAGCCGGCGCAGCAAGTTGTTCCCATTCAGCACGCCGAATATTCCGGGTGGTTTGGGCGCACATTTCGCGTTCAAGGATGAATCCCTTGCCAGCCTCGACAAGCTGCCGGATGGCGAATACGCCTACATGAGCGCGGGCGCCGTCATCGTCGGTCAGGTGCTGATCAACTTCACGGTACTCACCAACGACTTGCAATCTCCAGCCTATCGGACGGCCGTGACGAACATCGTCAACTTGTCAAACACGGCTCCGTAGCAGCGATCAGACGCACAACCAAGTTTGATCGCAGCTCGCCGGCAAGCACGTCTCGAGCAACAATCTCGGCTGGCATGTCGTTTTCGTGGCAGCATTCCGTTATCAGGGGAAACTGCCGATGACGGACGCCACCGCCATGCCCAGCCAGAACCACCACCTGACTGCTCCTTGCTCGCTTCGCCTTCGACACGCCCTGGGGCTCTTGCTGGGTATCGTCCCGGCCATCAGCTTCGCGCAGCACAGCAATCCCACGGTGCCGGCTGGCTTCCCCAACGTGGCGCGTACGCCGGGCGAGCGCATCGCCGGCAACATCGCGCCGAACCAGGGCCGCACGGCGATCATCGCCTACCACAACGGCGTGCTGTTCACCGTGCCCGAAGCACCTTCGAGCAACCCGGGCTCGGACTTGCAGGTGCGAACCTGGGACATCAGCACGCCGGCCAACCTCGCCGATCCGGTCGAGCTGGCGCAATGGGGTGTGACGCCGATGCCGATCGAGGCTCACGGCTATTTCAAGAACGGCAACTGGCTCAGCATCGGCGACAACCGCGACTGGGATCCGATGCTGGAGCCGTGGGCGTTCGAGGCCAATCCCGGGGGCGGCGTGCTGCGCACCAGCAACCCGGACTTCGTCTGCGCCGGCGTTCGCGGCTGCCTGTTCGCACCATGGATTCTTCCAGCCAGTTTCTGGACCTACAGCGCGCCGGAAGGCAATGCGCGTATCGCGCTGGACGACTGGAACAATACGCTGGCCGAATGGGACCACCGCAGCCTGACCGGCGTGCTCGGCCAGCCCTTCCTGCTCGGCAATCTGCTGATCTACGCCTCGACGCAGGAGCGCAGCGGCGTCGCTACCTACGACGTCTCCGACCCCAGCAACCCGGTGCTGCTCGATGTGCTCAAGGATGGCTCGCCCGGCGGCTACTGGCCGGAACTCTGGGGCGGCGACGGCAAGCTCTACATCGTGTTTCCCTACCGCACCGCCGGCAACGGCATGCGCGTGGTCGACGCCACCGATCCCAGCGACCTGCGATTCCTCGCCGACGTGCCGCTGCCCGGCGACGAGGCGATGTACGCGCAGTTCCAGGACGAGTACGCCTTCATCGGTAGCCACAAGGTGGACATGCGCACCTTCCAGTCTGTGCTGCAGCTGGACAACGAGCTGGACTGGTCGAACAGCTATGGCAGCGGCACGCGGATCAGCACCAGCCAGTTCGCGCTGCCATTGGGCAACCTCGTGGTCACTGGCGGTGCGGCGCCCGACCAGGGCATGGCGATCTGGGCGCACCAGGCCGAGCCGGATACGCGCGGGCCCTACGTCGGCTACCACATTCCGCGCGCCGGCCAGGCCAACTGGCCGACCAATCGGCTTCCGGTCAGCCTGCTGATCCACGAAACACTGGAGACGCCGACGATCATCAACGGCGACACCTTCATCGTGCGTCCGCTGGGCGGCGGTTTCGTCGCCGGGCAGATCACCTTCTCCTTCGACGACGTGCTGACGTTCACGCCGGACGCGCCATGGCAAGCCAACACCACCTATGAAGTCGTGATCCCGGCCGGTGGCATCAAGGACGCTGCCGGCAACGGCATCGACGGCTACCAGTTCACCTTCTCCACCGGCGCCAGCGTCGGCGGCAACCATGCGCCAAGCATCCAGAGCCTGACCGCGACGCCGCAGCCGCTTTCGCCCGGCGGCTCGCTGACCGCATCCGCCAACGCGACGGACGCGGATTCTGATCCGCTGGAATACCGCTTCGACTTCGGCGACGGCAGCCCGAAGACGGCGTGGAGCGCCTCCACCAGCGCCATGCACAGCTATGCCGAAGCCGGGCATTTCCACGTCACCGTTCAGGTACGTGATGACGAGAACGCCATCGCCTCACGGGCGCGGCGGATCACCGTGGCCAACGCGCCCAGCGACACGACCACCCAATCCGCACCGCTGGTCTGCGCGGATGCCAGTCGCCGCGTGTTCACCATCAATCCGGACAACGACACGCTGGCCGCCGTCGATGCCGACACGCTCGCCGTGCAGTACGAAGTGCCGGTCTGCGATGACCCGCGCAGCATCACGCTGGCCGGCGACAACCTGTGGATCGCCTGCCATGGCGACGACGGCATCGATGTCCGCAGCGCCGCCAGCGGCGTGCTGGTCGAGCATCTCGACACCGGCTACGGCAGTGCGCCCAGCGATATCGCCGCGACACCGGGCGGCGACAACGTCTATGTCAGCCTTCACGGTCCGGGCGTGCTGCGTCGCTACGATGCGAGCACGCGCGGCGCGACCGGCTTGCTGACACTCGGACAGACTGCCGGTGCACTTGCCATCAATGGCGATGGCAGCCGTGTCTACGTCGCACGGCAGATTTCCGCAGAGAACGACGCCGAGATCTGGGAAGTGAACACCGCGGGCGGCATGAGCCTGCAGCGCACGCTGCGCGTCCGCCGCTTCGGTGGCGACGAAAACGCCGATGGCACCGGCAGCGGACGCGGTGTCGCCAACAACCTGCGTTCATTGTCCATCGCCCGCGATGGACAGAGCCTGTGGTTCGCCGCGAACAAGGCCAACACCGAGCGCGGTCTGAGCTTTTCCGATGACCTCGACGAGGACAACACCGTGCGCAACGTGCTGGTCGGTGTAAATCTCGCCGATGGCTCGCTGCTGCGCCAGGTCGACATCGACAATTCCGACTCGGCCAGTGCGGTGGCGCTGTCGCCCTTCGGCGACGACCTGCTGGTGGCGCTGCAGGGCAACAACGAAGTCGCCGTCTTCGACGCGCTGAATGTCGCCAACGCAGCGGGCAGCGGCGGCATGACCACACGGCTGGCCGCCGGCCTCGCGCCGCAGGGCGTCTGCGCCGACGCCACCACTGGGCGCAGCTTCGTGAAGAACCTGATGGACCGCTCGTTGAGCGTGCTGGAGACCGCCGACCTGTTCGACGCCGGCGATATCAGCGTTTCCGGCAGCACCGTGCCGACCGTGAGCAGCGAAGTGATGCCTGCCAGCGTTCTTGCCGGCAAGCGGATTTTCTACAACGCGTCCGATCCGCGCATGAGCGCCGAGGGTTATCTCAGTTGCGCCACCTGTCACCTCGACGGCGGCCACGATGGTCGCACCTGGGACTTCACCGGCCGCGGCGAAGGTCTGCGCAACACCACGACGCTGCGCGGTCGTGCCGGGATGGCGCAAGGCAACGTTCACTGGAGCGGCAACTTCGACGAGATCCAGGACTTCGAGCACGACATCCGTGGGCCCTTTGGTGGCGCCGGCTTCATGGACGACGCTGACTTTGCGCTGGCGAATTCGCCGCTTGGTCCCAACAAGGCCGGCTATAGCGTCGATCTGGACGCGCTCGCCGACTACGTTTCATCCCTGGGCCATGACCACCTGCCACGCAGCCCGTTCCGCAATCCGGATGGCTCACTGACCAGCGAGGCGGAGGCTGGTCGCAGCGTGTTCCAGCAGCAGGGCTGCGCCGACTGCCATGGCGGCACGGAATTCACCGACTCCGAGGTCGGACCCGGCAACCTGCACAATGTCGGCACCCTGCGCAGCAGTTCGGGACAGCGCCTCGGCGGTCCGTTGACCGGCATCGACACGCCATCACTGCTTGGCGTCTGGAACACCGCACCGTATTTCCATGATGGCTCGGCGCCGACGCTGGAAGACGTGTTCACCGTCGCCGGCGGCCCCGTGCTGCAGGCCGAGGACGGCGCCATCTCAGGTGGCGCGTCGATGACCCCGGACCTGGTCTGGCTGTGGACCGATGACAGCATGAAGTCGCGCGCAGGCGTGGATTTCTCCGTGGCAGGCAACGCCGTCGAGTTCGCTGGCATCGATGGTGGCAGCGGTGACACGGGTGCGGTCGAGCTGCGCTACTCCGCAGGCTACCAGGCGCTGCAGAGCTTCACGATCACGGTGAGTGGCATCGGTTACCCGGTGCAGCTGCCCAACACCGGCAACAACCCCGGCTGGCAGCACAATCGCTGGCAGCGCTTCCGTCTAGAGAACGTCGCCTTCGCACCCGGCATGAACACACTGCGGATCGAATCCACCGCCAACGTCTCCACCACCATCGACGAAGTGCAGATCAGCCGACCCGCCGACCTCGCCGCCTCGGAGCCGCATCGACGCGTTGGCGCGCTCGATGGCGCGGATCGCGACGCCCTGCTCGCCTACCTTCGTCAACTGGATGGCAACAGTCTGTCCGCACCAACCGGCAACAGCGTCTTCAGGAACGGATTCGAATCACCCTGAATCGAAGCGTGTTCGAGGGCGCCTCGATCGCGCCACGAAACCGCCTTCGGCCAGCCACATGTCGGCGCTACGCTGGTCGCATGAACACGCCTGCCACCCGTCGCATCACCACGTTGGTACTTGTCCTGCTGCTTGTTGCCTGCGGCCAGCCAGAACGGTATGTGCCGGCCAATGGCGACATCGTGTTCCATACCTCGCACTCGACGCAGAGCGCGATGATCCAGCAGGTCACGCACTCGCCCTACAGCCACATGGGCATCGTCCATCTCATCAACAACGAGGCCTACGTCTTTGAGGCCGTGGAACCGGTGCGCTCGACATCGCTGTCGGACTGGATTGCGCGCGGCGCCGGCCGACACTACGTTGCCATGCGCCTGAAGGATGCCGACAAGCTACTGACCCCGGATGCGATGGGTCGCATGGAGCAGGTCGCGGAACGCTTCCGCGGAAAGCACTACGACGCCCGCTTTGCCTGGTCCGACGACCAGCTCTACTGCTCCGAGCTGGTGTGGAAGATCTACAAACGCGCGCTCGACATCGAGATCGGCACGCCCCAGGCGCTCGCGGACCTTGACCTCTCCGACCCGGCGGTCGCGGCGGAACTGCGTCGTCGCTGGCATGGCTCGCCACCGCTGCAGCAAACGGTGATCTCGCCCGAAGCGATATTCCAGTCGCCACTACTGGTTCAGGTCTACCAGCAATAGCAGCCGCCATGACTGGCGGCACTACTTGAGCTTGCGCGTCAGCGTATTGCGACCGATGCCGAGACGAGCAGCGGCGTGCTGTTTGTGACCATCAGTCGTCGAAAGGGCTTCGTGGATCAACGTCGCTTCGGCGGCGGCAATGGCCCGTGCGTGGATATCCTCGTGGCCGGCTTCGAGTTCCGCGCGACACCAGCGCGCCAACGGCTCCAGCCAGACGGCTCCACCGGTGGCCAACGGGGCAGCAGACGAAACACGAAATGCCACAGGCAAATCATCGGCGCGCAGCGTCTCGCCTGACGCCAGCGCGGCCACGCGCAGGCAGAGGTTTTCCAGCTCGCGAACATTGCCGGGCCAGTCATGGGCGCCCAGTCGCACCATCGCATCCTTCGACCAGCGTCGCGCGCCAAGACCCAGTTCCTCCGCGGCCTGCTGCAGGAAATGTTCGGCCAGCAGCGGAATGTCCTCGCGACGTTCACGCAAGGGCGGCAGGTCGAGGCGGACGACGTCCAGGCGATGCAGCAGGTCGGCGCGAAACTCGCCGGCGGCCACCTTGGCATCCAGGTCCTGATGCGTGGCCGCGATCACCCGCACGTCCACCTGGATCAGCTCACGACCACCGACGCGGAAGAACTCGTCCTCCGCGAGCACGCGCAGCAAGCGTGTCTGCAGCGGCAGCGGCATGTCTCCGATTTCGTCGAGGAACAGCGTGCCGCCATTTGCCTGTTCGAAACGGCCATGACGCCGTTCCCGGGCGCCAGTGAAGGCGCCGGCTTCGTGGCCGAACAGTTCGGACTCCAGCAGTTCTGTGGGGATCGCAGCGGTGTTGATGGCGATGAAGGGCTTGTCGGCGCGCGGCGAATGTCGATGCAGCGCGCGCGCCACCAGCTCTTTGCCGGTGCCGGTTTCGCCACGAATCAGCACCGACAGCGGCGCACGGGCCAGGCGACCGATGGCGCGGTACAGCGACTGCATCGGCGGCGATTCGCCGATCAGCTCAACCCGATCGGGCACCGGACTGCGCGGTTCAGGCTCGGACTCGGTCGCGTCGTCCGATTCCAGCACGCGCGCGGCGAGCGCGCAGGCTTCGTCGAGATCGAAAGGTTTGGACAGGAACTCCAGCGCACCGCCCCGGAAGGCGCCCGAGGTGGCCGCGACGTTCGTGTAGGCGCTCATCACCACCACGGGAATATCACCCGCCACGGACTTGACCCGATCAAGGAAGGTGAGCCCATCCGTGCCCGGCATGCGCACGTCCGTGAACACCAGCGACGGCGCCTCGATGCGCGGATCGGCCAACGCCGCAAGGGCGGCATCGGCACTGTCGAAGTCGCTCACGCGATGGCCGGCATCACGCAAGGCCTCGACCAGCACGAAGCGCACCGAGCGGTCATCGTCGATCACCCACAGCGGCGGACGCTCAGTCGTCATCATCGGTTCCTTCTTCAGCGTCTTCCTCATGCAACGGCACCGGAAGCAGCAGACTGAACACCGTGTGCCCCGGACGCGAGCGGTAACCCAGCGAGCCACCATGCTCGCGCGCCACCTGCTGTGCCTGGCTCAGGCCCAAGCCGCTGCCGTCGGCGCGCGTGCTCAGCAGTGGCAGGAAGATGCGCTCGGCAAGATCCTCCGGCACGCCGCGACCGTCGTCCTCGATCTCCACGCGGATCACCAGTCGATGCGTGCGATCACCGATGGCAACGCCGTGCTCGGCGCGCGTGCGCAGCCGCACCGTGCCGGCACCGGCTTCCAGCGCATTGCGCACCAGGTTGATCAGCGCCTGTGTCAGGCGATCCGGATCACCCCGCAGCTCCGGCAGGCTGGGGTCGTAGTCACGCTCCAGCTTCAGCGCCCAGCCGGCTTCGGCATCGGCCAGCGTGCGCACGCGTTCCAGCACTTCGTGCACGTTCACCAGCTCGCGGCGACGCGGCTGTTCCGGATCAAGCAGGCGATCGAGCAGGCTGCCGAGGCGCTGCACTTCGTCGCGAATCACGTCGACGTAGCGGCCCAGCTCCTCGTCATCGATGCGCCGCGCGAGCAACTGCGCCGCGCCGGCAAGCCCGGCCAATGGATTGCGCAATTCGTGCGCCAGACCAGCCAATGCAGTCGACAGTGCCATCGGCAGCAGCGTGGCGGGATCCTCGCCGGGAAATTCGTCGGTGGGATGGAATTCGAGACGCAGGCCGCCATCGTCCAACGGCGAGGCCCAGGCATCGGCGAAGCGCCGGCCAGCCATGGTGTCGATCTGCAAGCGCCGCGCATGCACTGGCCGCCCACCCTGCAACGCCTGCCGCATCAGCTGCGGCAACGACAGCGGCTGCGCATCAAGTTCGGTGACCGGCTGCCCAACGAGGCGCCGTGCGCTCAGGCCCAGCCAGGCCGCCGCCGCCGGGTTCAGGTAATCGATGCGACCATTCGCCGACACCCGCATCAACGGCGTCTGCAGCCGATCGGCTGCGATATCTGGGGCGATGTCCGGCAACTCGGGCATTGCACCAGTTTAGTGCAGATCATGGCTCGTCTATCAGGATTTCCTAATGATTCGCCGAATCTCTTGCCATCTACGACTCCATGACGCACTACTGCGATAGGAAGTCTCTGCGCGAAACCGTCCGCTTGGCCCTAGAATGGAGTCGCCGCTCGCATATCTGCTCAGATTGCCATCTTGAGTTCTTGCGCGAATCGCTGTCAGCACATTCATGCACTGACCATCAACAGTAACGGTATTCACGTTACGGCATCACTCCACTTGGACATTCCTGTCATGCAAACCACCCAAGCCTGCACAGACCCCAAACTGGCTGTCGCGGATGATGCCTCTGTCTTGCACCAACTCCTTAAGGAGCCGCTTGCATTGCCCGCCATGTTGTGGCGACCGGCTTATGTCGAAAGTTCTGCATGGATCGAACATGTTCCCTTCGCATTGTGGATCGTGCAGGCAATTCGGCCAGCCGTGATCGTCGAACTGGGAAGCCACTGGGGAACCTCGTATTTCGCGTTCTGTCAGGCGGCAGACAGGCTCGCCTATGGCGCTCAATGCTATGCCGTGGACACATGGATGGGGGACGAGCACTCGGGCACCTACGGCGAACAGGTTTTCGAACAGGTTTCCCGCTTCAACAAAACTCATTTTTCGGGGTTTTCGGATCTGATCCGCAGCACCTTCGATCAGGCCCTAACCCACTTTGCGGACGGCAGTATTGACCTGCTCCACATCGACGGGCTGCACACAGAGGAGGCTGTTCGCCACGATTTTGAGAGTTGGCTGCCCAAGCTCTCTGATCGCGGCGTTGTGTTACTCCACGACACCAATGTTCGTGAGCGAGGCTTTGGGGTCTTCAAACTCTTCGCAGAACTTGCGTCACGATACCCGAGCTTTGAGTTCTCGCACGGACATGGCTTGGGTGTGATCGCCGTCGGCAGGCAGGTTCCAGCAGCAATCGCGATGCTTGTCGAAGCAGGAAAGGTCACGGACAGCCCAACCTTGGTTCGTGCGCTGTTCAGCCGGCTTGGACAGGCCTGCAGCGCCGAACTGTCCAGCAGCAAGCAGGCCGAGCAGATCAAGAAGCTGAATGCCACCATCGGACGGATATCCGAGCAGGTTGTGCAACAGCAGCAAATGCTGGAGCAGACGCAATCGAACATGAGCCGGCAAGTCGGCGAACTCGACCAGGCGCAGCAACAACTGGCCATGCTCGAGCAGGCTCATGCCTTCGAAAGGGGCCAACTGGCCGAGCGCATCACCCTGCTTGAGCAGATCCGTGCCCAGCTTCAGTCTGACAACACCAACCTCCAGTCTCGACTGGACCATCTGAGCATTAGACTAGCCGGAGCTGAGAACGACAGGACGACCAGGGCTGCAGAAGCCACGCGACACTTGCAGGAAAAGGAGACGCTCACGCTTCAATTGGTGGCACTGCGCTCGGAAGCCGGAGAAACCGCAGACCGAACTCGCCAGATGGAGGCACGCCTGCTCGAACAGGAAACCGTGATAACGCAGTTCCGACAATTGGCCCTAGCCAACTCAAAGACATTGCAGGACCACGTGGATCGTCTGCGAAGCGACCTGAATGCCGCCGAAGTTGAGGCGAAAGCATTACGTCTGTCGCTGTCATGGCGACTGACCGCGCCACTGCGTTTGTTGCTGCGCCCGTTCTTGCGCTGAGCGTCAGACCGCTGCGATGGGGCCACCGGTAAGCGGGTAGTGCCCGACCCAGTGGATCACACCGTCAATCTCAAAACCAAGGTCAAAACCATCTCGCAGCGTCATTCTGCGACCGAACCCGCAGCACAACCTTAGTGCTCCGGCCGGAATGGCGGCATCGGCTAGCGCTTCAACCACATCCGGTCGTTCAACGTTCAATGGCCATGACGCCGTGCGGTCATTGCTCCGCACGACTACCCGCGGCTCCTGATCCGGCACTGACAGCAACACCCAGCCACTGATCCGGACCAGTGTCTGGTCATCAAATGCCACTGCGTCGTTGGAAGGCGTATCCAGTGCCCAACGCCAGATCGTTTCACTAGGCTTGTGCTTCGAAGTTGCGGTAGCAACCAGATGCCCATTCGGAGGAACCTTCGATTGCTTCTTCGCCAGGCGCAGCAACTCCTGGTCCTGTGTCCGGTCACGCTGCTTTAGGAACCCCTCGCGGCCCGCCAAGCACCCGTTTCGATAGTCCTGGAACGCATCCAGGATCCGCCGAGGGTATTTCGACGCATGTTCG
>JACKOX010000029.1 GCA_024233975.1 Rhodanobacteraceae bacterium | reverse complement strand
GGATCGCCGACACGCTGGCGCGACCGCTGCTGTGGATCTGGCTGCTGCCGCTGTTCGGTGTGCTGCGCAACCTGCCTTGGGCGCCGTTCAGCTGGCTGGCGCCGGGTTAAGGCGACGGCAGTGCGTCAGTTGACCACGCCCGCCAGCACGAACAGCGCGAGTACCGTTAGCCACAGCAGCAGCATGCGCCACAGCAGGCTCATCGCGTCCTGCAGCTCCAGCATCGGCGGCGGCTCGCTACCATCCTCGGGGTCGTAGTACTCGTCGTCGGCCAGCTCACGATCCACGCCGGCGCGCGCGACCGGCCCGAGGAAGCCGCTGTCCAGCCACCACCAGTGACGCGCGCCCTCGCGATACCAGTCGCGCCAGGCGTGGAAGACCGCATCCATGTTGGCGACGAGGCCGAGCGACAGCACCATCAGCTGCGCCACCGGCCATTCCAGCACCGCACGCAGCCGCGCGACAGCAGCCGCATGCATGGGCGACAACGGCACGCCGGTCTGATGGTCGTCGACCAGCGCCGCGAGTCGATACAGCAGGGCGCCAACCGGACCCAACAGCAGGAACCACAGCAGCACGGCAAACCAGCGCGACAGGGCGCTCTGGAATGCCGCCTCGACCAGTCCCGCGCCCGACAGTCTTACTGGTCGGCTTGCCGGCGCCAGCGCCTGCGCTGCCTCACGCTGGCTGGCGTGGTCGCTCGCGTCGAGAACGGCGGCAACATCGCGATCCAGGTCGCGCGGTCCCCAGCAGTAGTACAGAACCAGCACCGCAAACAGGAAGGACGGCAGGCCGTAGCCGTGGCCACGGAGGGCGTACTGCAGCACACCGGCCAGGGCGACCGGAAAGCCGATACCCAGCAGAAGGCCAAAACGCGAGGACTGCAGCGCCGACAGCCAGCGCGGCTTCTCCAGCGCCGCCAGCCACGCCCCGAAAAGACCAAAGCGACGCCAGCCTGCCAGCGCTGGCAGGAAGTGCCCCAGCAGCAGTGCCACGACAACGGCGATCAGTACGGCGGCCATCGGATGCGTCCCGTGTGTCGATCGTAAGAAGGTTCCCAGAGACTACTGCAACGCCTTCGGCGCCGCCACGGTGCATCGAACTCAATCTCGACGAACACCCATCGCCGCCGCCGGCATCCGCGCCAGCGCGTCGCTGGCCGCCTCGCCTTCCTGCATCGACAGCCATTCGCGCAGCAGGTGGTAGGAGATCGAGATTGGTGACGGCGCATACAGGCGTTGCGCTGCGAAGCCTTCCGCCAGCTCCTCCGGACTGAACCAGCGCGCGTCCTCCAGCTCGTCACCGAGACGAAGCGCGGGGTCTGCTGCAGTGGCATGGAATCCCAGCATGATCGAATGTGGAAACGGCCATGGCTGCGAACCGCGATAGCGGACTTCGGACAGACTGACGCCGGCTTCTTCACCTACTTCCCGGCATACGGCTTCTTCCAGGCTTTCGCCGGGCTCGACGAAGCCAGCCAGTGCCGAATAGACACCCGCAGGCCAGCTCGCCTGTCGCCCGAGAAGGCAGCGACCATCATGCTCGACCACCACGATGACGGCGGAATCGGTGCGTGGGAACTGTTCCGTGCAGCCGCTACCCGACCGACAGATCAAGCTGAAACCGGCGCGTCCCGGCGACAGCTGCCCACCACACTGCGGGCAGTAGCGATATCGACGCCGCCAGCCGAAGACCGCAGCGGCGCAGGCGAATCCGGCGCTGTCTGTCGCGGACCAGCGCGCGGCGGCTTCGCGGATCCCCACACGCGGCGCGGAGAGGTCCGAGCCTGCCGGCAGCTGCACCGCGAAATGAACGTCACCATCGGCGTCCACGCCCAGCAGCAGCGCATCGTCGGCATCGAGCCGGCAGGCCTCCGTCAGCGAGGCAACGTCGAGGTGCAGGGGTGCTGCGCAGTCTTCCCGCGCAAGCATGCGGCCGTCGTCATCCAGCAGCCACAGGCGCGCCCGCGCCCACTGCTGGCGCAGCCAGTCGCGGTCCTGACGACGTTCATCGCAACGGTCCAGTCCGCTTCCGGACAGCGGCAGCCTCGTCGAAAGCGGCATCGGAATCGGATGGGCCGGAGCCGAACTCAGACGGTGAACGACGACCCGCAGCCGCAGGTGGTCTTGGCGTTGGGATTGCGGATGACGAACTGCGCGCCACTGAGGCTTTCGGCGTAGTCGACTTCCGCACCCATCAGGTACTGCAGGCTCAGCGGATCCACAACGACCGTGACGTCCTCGGCGCGCAGCGCGTAGTCATCCTCGGCCTGCTCTTCATCGAAGGTGAAACCGTACTGGAAGCCCGAACAGCCTCCGCCGGTAATGTACACGCGGAGCTTGAGGTCCGGATTGCCTTCCTCGGCAATCAGCTGGCGCACCTTGCCCACGGCGGAGTCGGTCACCCGCAGTGGCGAGTCGATCTGCAGATAGGAAGGTGCCTGGTTCATGCGGGAAGCAGCAATGCGTTGCGGGAACTGACGATGAATCTGGGGGCACGGTGGCGCGGCTTCAAGCCGCTTCCACCTTGCGCGACTTGCCGCCAGTCTCGCCGTCCTTCACCGCTTCGGGGCGCGGAAGCTGGCGCGGCGGCTGGTCCGCGTGGATCAGGCCACCGGTGATCATGGCGCCGGCCTGCATCTCGACGGTCTTGTAGTAGATGTTTCCCTGCACGCGGGCGCTGCCGTTCAGCTGCACGCGTTCGCTGGCGTGGATGTCACCCACCAGTTGACCGCTGATGATCACGTGCGGCGCGCGCACCTCGCCCTCGATGCGGCCGTTTTCCGACAGCGTCAGCACCCCATCCTCGTCAGCAACCACCGAACCCTGGACGGTGCCCTCGACATAGAGGCCACCGCTGAAGGCGATGTCACCGGTAATTTTCACTCGCGGTCCGATCAGCGTTTCCACGTCACCTGTCCCTCCTGACGGCCTTTTCTTGTCTCGACGCAACATGTCACTGCGCTCCCTCGGTCTGTTTCTCGGTCGGTTTCTCGGCCTGGATTTCCTGCCAGCTGAACGACGGCTCCGAGTTGCCGTCCGCGGACTTCAACTGAACGTGCACGCGATGTGGCGTGAAGCCTTCCGGCAGCATGACGCTCCCTTTGAGCTGCTGGAAGTATTTGAACTCGAACGTCAGCGGCGCGGCCTCGGCATCCTGCCGCAGCGTGGGCCAGTCCAGCGTCTTCAGCTGGCCGTCCTGCGCGCCATCGATCGACAGCCGCACGTCGCCGCTACTGACCTTGGACCTCTTCAGGTTCTGGGTCAAGGTCAAAACATAGCGCCAGGCGCCATCGTCACGACGGGTGAATCGCAGGCTGTGCACACTGAGGCCCTGGCGCTTGCTGGCGGCGTCCACCAGGCGCTCGTAGAAGGCCACGTCGGCGCGCAGCTGGGCGATGCGTTCGTCGCGGTCGGCGAGGTCTTCCTGCAGCGACTGCACGGCGCTGCGACTGACCTGGTCGGAGCGGCCGAGCACGGCAATATCCGCCTCGAGCTTGTCGATGGCGGCGGCATCGGCGTCCCGCCCCTTCTGCAGCTCTTCCACTTCACCGCGCAGCCGGGCGCTGTCAGGCCCGACATAACGGGCGGTGAGATCGCTGGCCAGCCACAGGGTAAGCAGCCAGCCGAGCACGATCACGACCAGCAGCACGCGGGTACGCGGGCGGTGCGGCACGATGACGAAGCGGCGTTCGGGAGTGGTGGCCAAGGCGGGTCTGCAGGTCGAAAGCCGGCTGCGTCCAGAAGCTGGACGGCGGGCCGGCAGGGCAAGGGGATGGTCGTTATAGCCAGCGCCCCGAACGGGCGTCAAGGCGACAGCCGCTATACTGGCATCCGGGTCACACGACGACCAGCGCACCGTCTCCACGAATCTATGGACACCGCTCAACTGTTCGCCCTCGGGATCACGCTGGCCTGGCTGGCTGGCATCCGCGCCTATCTGACTGTCTTCGGGGTCGGCCTTGCTGGCGCCCTGGGCTGGGTCGAGCTGCCCGAAGCCCTTCAGGCCTGCCAGTCGCCATGGGTGCTGGGAACCGCCGGAATCCTTGCCGTCATCGAATTCAGCGCCGACAAGATTCCCGGCGTCGACTCGCTCTGGGATCTGCTGCAGACCCTGTTCCGCGTACCGGCCGGCGCCTTTCTTGCCAGCGCCGCGATCAGCCCCGACGGCGACTGGAACTGGACCGGTGCGGTGCTCGGCGGGGCCGCCGCACTGGCGAGCCACGGTCTCAAGAGCAGCAGTCGCGCGATGATCAACGCCTCTCCCGAACCGGCCAGCAACTGGCTGGCCTCGGGCGGTGAGGATGGTCTGGCGCTGGGTGCCCTGCTGCTGGTCTTCGCGCATCCCTGGTGGGCGCTGACCCTGCTGATGGCGCTCAGCATCGGCGCCTTCGCGCTGGTGTACCTGCTGTTCCGCATGGTGTTCCGGCGCCGGCGCCAGCCCACTCCCGCCTGAAGGAAGCACGATGCTCTGGGTCAAGGCCTTCCACATCATCTTCGTGGTCACCTGGTTCGCCGGGCTGTTCTACCTGCCGCGACTGTTCGTCTATCACGCCGAAATGCAGGCCGCCGGCAACGATGTCGCCGGGCACGAGCGCTTCCTGGTGATGGAACGCCGACTGATGGGCATCACCAACATCGGCGGTGCGCTGGCGCTGGTGTTCGGCCTGTGGCTGCTGTGGCTGGTCCCCGGCTTCCTGCAGATGGGCTGGCTGCACGCAAAACTGGCGCTGGTGCTGCTCCTGCTCGGCTACCACGGGTTCTGCGCACGCCTGTGCGGCGACTTCCGCCGCGGCAACAACCGCCGCAGCGGTCGCTGGTTCCGCATCTTCAACGAGGTCCCGGCGCTGCTGCTGGTGGCCATCGTATGCCTGGTGGTGGTCAAGCCCTTCTGATCACCCGCAGGCATCGCCGGCCACGCCTGACGGACGACTGCTCTGACAGATGACGACAGCGGGCGTATAGTTTTCCCCTCAGGGGAATCCGACGTTCACCATGTTTGCGCAGGACGAATCACAACAACGCGCCGAACTGAGGCTGGCCTTCCTGCGGCACCTGCCAGCCCGGGCGGAAACCATTGCCCGGCGCGCACGCGCCTTCTGCCAGGATGGCTGGGACATCAACGGCCTCTCCGTGCTGCATGAGGACGTGCAGCGCCTGGCCGGCGCCAGTGGTCGACATGGCATGGTCGAGACCAGCGAACAGCTGCTGGCGCTGGAAAACCTGCTCGGTGACTGTCTGGATCGCGAGGTCCTGCCTGACGCACCCGCCAGCAGCCGCATCATCAGCCTGGTGGACAGCCTCGCACCCGGCCTGCCGCGAACCGCCGCCGGCAATGACGACACGGCCCCCGAGGAGCCCGAACCACCGCCGGTCTTCGATGACAGCACGCCGCGCTTTGAGGCCGCACCGCCGCACTACTGGCGTCGCTGGACCAGCGATGCGGAGCCGGCAAGGCCGCTGCGCGACCGGCAGGCCGAACAGGAACCCGAGGCAGGACCGTCCGAAGACCTGGCAGCCACTGCAGCCGAAGCGCCTGCCAAGCCGACGATGCGCACGCCGACGCCCCCGGCTCCCAAACCGACCGCCCCGCCGCTAGTCGTCGCTGCCAAGCCGGCCCCGAAGCCCAAACCGGTCGTGGTGGCCCCCACCCACCACCACCGCGTCTATCACCTGAGCGACGCCAACGAAGTGTCGCTGGCGCTGGACCAGCGTCTGGAGAGCCTTGGCTACGAGCTGGAGCTGCTGGAATCCGACGAAGAGCTGCGCGAGGTGCTGGCCGCGCTGCCGCCGGACCTGGTGCTGGTCGACGCCAGCTTCAGCGATCATCTGGAGCCCATCGGCACCGTGCTGCAAAGCACCCGCCAGCGCACCGGCAGCCGCATTCCGCTGCTGGCGCAGATCGGCGAGGACAGCGTGCCGCAGCGTCTCGCCGCCCGGCGGGCCGGCGTCGATGCCCTGCTGGTGGCGCCGCCCGACGCCGATACCGTTCTGGCGAAGATGCAGGAACTGCTGGACCCGGACCGGGAAGAGGCCTATCGCATCCTGATCGTCGAGGACGACCGCTCGCAGGGCCTGTTCGCCGAAAGCATCCTGCGCAACGCCGGCATGGAGCCGCGCGTCGTCGATGATGCCTTCCAGGTTCTCGACGCCATGCAGGAGTTCCGGCCCGACATGGTGTTGATGGACCTGTACATGCCGCAATGCGACGGCACCGAGCTGACAGCACTGATCCGCGAGCGCGAGGAGTTCCTGCACACGCCCATCGTGTTCCTGTCCGGCGAAAGCGACCAGGACAAACACTTCCAGGCACTGGATGCCGGCGGCGACGACTTCCTTTCCAAGCCGATCCGACCGAAATACCTGATCGCCTCGGTCAACAACCGGGTCAAGCGTGCGCGCGCCCTGAAGCAGCGTACTCGCAGCGTGACGCCAACGCAGGACACCGATACCGGCCTGTATGCCCGCAGCCACCTGCTGGACCTGATCAACGCGGCGCTGGGCCACGAACAGGTTCGCAACAGCGCCGGCGGCCTTCTGTACATCGACATCGATGGCATCCCGGCCCTGCGCGAGCGGTTGGGGCTATCGGTGGTCGAAACCCTGCTGCAGGAGAGCGCGCAGCTGCTGGCCAGCTCGCTGAAAGGCGAGCAGAGCATGGCGCGCTTCGGCGATGGCAGCTTCATTCTGCTGGCGCCTGGACTCGACGACGATGCCCTGGACACACTGGCCGCGGACCTGCGCTCGCGCCTGGCGGCGCATCCGTTCCGTCATGCCAACCATCCAATCCGCCTGCGTGCTTCCATCGGCATCTGCGCACTGCGCCACGGCTTCGCCGATGCCGCCGCGCTGCTCAATGTGGCCGAACGCGCCACTCGGGAAGCCCGTGCACTGGATGGCGGCGTGTTCCGTCACCGTCCCGAACGGGCGGTCGTCAACGAAGCCGACCAGTCGATGCTGGGCCTGGTGCGCGACGCCATCGAGCGCGATGCCTTCGAGCTGCTCTACCAGCCAATTGTCGCCGTGCAGGGCGGCGAGCAGGCCCAGTACCAGACCCTGATCCGCCTGCGCGACGACAGTGGACGGCTGCATACCGCCGCCGAGTTCGTACCGCTCGCCGAACAGTCCGACCTCATCGTCGATCTCGATCGCTGGGTGCTGACGCAGGCGATGCGCGTCATCGACCAGCGCCGCG
The DNA here is from genome assembly GCA_024233975.1 of Rhodanobacteraceae bacterium. Taxonomy (GTDB): domain Bacteria; phylum Pseudomonadota; class Gammaproteobacteria; order Xanthomonadales; family Xanthomonadaceae; genus JACKOX01. Next base: position 30,523 of record JACKOX010000029.1, on the reverse strand, counting down.
ACGAGCGCGCAGTACGCCTGTTCGTCAACCAGTCCGGCCTCAGCCTCGCCACGCCCGAGCACGCAAACTGGCTGGCTTCGCAGATTGAAGCGCGCAAGCTGCCGAACGGTTCGCTGATCATCGAAATGTCCACCGACGACCTGCTGCTGGACGTGGATGACGTCGAGCCCTTCTGCCGCAAGCTGGTGCCGCATGGCGTGCAGTTCTGCATCAGCCAGTTCCGTGCTGGCGCCGAGGGCGAGCGCATGCTGGAGCGGCTGCCGGCCGACTACCTCAAGCTTTCGCCGGTCTATCTCGGCGCTGCGCAGACGCCAGCCTTGCGCGACGAGCTGCGCGAGATCATCGATGCTGCGCATGGCCGCGCCATCGAGGTGATCGCGCCGCGCGTCGAGGATGCGCAGGCCGCCGCCACGCTGTGGATGAGCGGCATCGACTTCATCCAGGGCAACCTCGTACAGCAGGCCGCACGCCGGCTCGACTTCGACTTCCAGACCGCGGTTCTCTAACGCATGCAACGACTGTCGTTGATTCTCAGCATCGTATTCGCCGCTGGCGCGGGAATCGGTGGCCTCATCAATCTGCCCGGACCCTGGACCTGGCTTGCCGCCCTGCTGGCCGCCGCCGGCGCGCTGGCCGCCCTGCTCCTCGGTGGTGGCCGCGACCACGACGATGATCACGCGGCAACCGAACCAGTCCGCAGCATCCCGACACCGGTCAATCGACCCACCGCCAGCCGCCCGGTTCGACACGCGGACGACGGACACGACGATGACGTGCACGCGCTTCGCGTGGAGCTGGAAAAGCACAAGCAGCTAGAACGCGAGCTGGTCGCCGCCAAGCAGGCTGCCGAAGCCGCGATGATGTCCAAGGGCGAGTTCCTGGCCACGATGAGCCACGAGATCCGCACGCCCCTGAACGGCATCATCCCGCTGCTCGACATCCTGCTCGGCTCGCCGCTGAAGGACGACCAGCGCGAATACGTGCGTACCGCGTTCCAGTCCGCACGGCAGCTGCTGCGCATCGTCGATGACATCCTCGACTACTCCAAGCTCGACGCCAACAAACTCACCCTGGAAACCGTCGGCCTCAACCTGCGCGAGCTGCTGGAAGCGGTGATGCGGCTGATGGAGAAGCAGGCCGAGGCGAAATCACTGGCCCTGAAGATGGAGATCGACCCCTCCGTGCGCCTGGCCGTGCGCGGCGATCCGGTGCGCCTGCGCCAGGTACTGACCAATCTGCTCAGCAACGCGGTGAAGTTCACGGATCGCGGCCGCATTGATCTCAAGGTGTCGCGTCTGGGCGAAACCCACGACAGCCACCTGCTCCGCTTCGAGGTGCGCGATACCGGCATCGGACTCAGCGAAACCGCGCGCGGACGGCTGTTCCAGCCGTTCTCGCAGGCCGACGCCTCGACTACCCGCACCTTCGGCGGCACCGGCCTGGGGCTGGTGATCTGCAAGCGCATCGTCGACCTGATGGGCGGCCGCATCGGCGTGGAGTCCAGCGAAGGCCGCGGCTCGCTGTTCTGGTTCGAAGTACCAGTACTCAAGGCCGTCGGTGACATCAGCAACAGCCGTCGCGAACTCAATGGCGCCCGCTGCCTGGTCCTGACCTCGGACCCAGCGATGGAGCGTCGCCTGATGGGCGCACTCCCGACCTGGGGCATCACGCCGATCCATGTCAGCACCACGCAGGAGGCGCTCGGCAAGCTGCGCGCCTCCTCGACGCGTGGCGCGAGCTGGGCTTTCGACCTGCTGATCGCCGACCTCGCTTCGGTGCGCACCACCGCCGTCGCCCTGCACCGTACCGTGACGCGCGAAGCCAGTCTGTCCCAGCTCAAGGTTGCCTGGCTGGAGGACGACAGTGGCAACCCGGTCAATCTCGAACCGGATGCGCGGATGCGCTTCATCACGCGTGCCAGCAGTGACATCGAGTTGCGCCAGCGCCTGACCGGCCTGATCGAAGTCAACACCGAAACCCCATCTTCGCCCAGCGACACGAGCGAGCTCGACAGCACCAGCGCAATGCCCTCCGTGACCAGCGGCGAGAAGCTGCATGGCCACGTGCTGCTGGTCGAAGACAACCCGGTCAACCGCCAGGTGGCGCATCGCCTGCTCAGCCTGAGCGGCCTGACGCTCGACGTGGCGGAGAATGGCAAGGAGGCACTGGAGCGCCTGCAGGAAGGTCGCTACCAGGCCGTTCTCATGGATTGCCAGATGCCGGTGATGGACGGCTACACGGCCACGCGCAAGCGCCGCGAAAGCGAGCAGCGCCTCTCGCTGCCGCGCATGCCGATCATCGCCATGACCGCGAACGCCATGGTCGGCGATCGCGACAAATGCCTGCAGGCCGGCATGGATGACTACTTGTCCAAGCCGCTCAACCGGGCCTTGCTGGAGAAAACGCTGCGCCACTGGCTGGAAGGCAAAGCGAAACCTGCGCCTGCCACCGACACCGGCGCAGCAGCCAACGCGGCAGAGTCAACCGCCAAACGTCCGCGGCTGGTGGCGGTGGAAAGCCCACCCGAAGCACCGGCAAGCCCCAGCACGGTCGCCGCGCCCGGACCAGCGGCCGCCAGGACACTGCCCGTCGTTGACGCCGACAACAGCGAACCCGCGCTGCAGGCCGACATCGTGGCCGACCTTCGCGAAATCATGGGTGTGGAATTCGCGTCGCTGGTCACCGTGTTCCTGGAGGACGCGCCGCGGGCGATCATCCAGCTGGAGTCGGCAGCCTTGGCGGAAGACAACGCCGGGCTGATCGGGCCGGCGCATTCGCTGAAGTCCACCAGCGCCAACCTTGGCGCCATGCGCATGTCGGAGCTGGCCAAGACCATCGAGCATGGCGCGCGGCAGTCGCAGCTGCAGGACCCGGGGCGACACGTCGCCGCCTTGGCCGCGGAATTCGGAAGAGTGGAAGCCGCGCTTCGCGCTACAGTCGGCAGCGCCGCCTGAGCCGTCGACCCGATTGATCGGAGTCGTTTATCGGAAGCCGACCGGCTTACGACTTGTCCGGTTTCGGCGACTTCTGCGGCCGTCTCCAGCCAGCAACACTGAGCTGCTTGCCGCGCGCCACCGTCAACTCACCCGGGGGTGCCGGGCGGGTGATGGTTGAACCCGCACCCACCGTCGCGCCCGCACCGATGTTCACCGGCGCCACCAGCGAGCTGTTGGAGCCGATGAAGGCCTCGTCACCAATGGTGGTGCGGTGCTTGTTGGCGCCGTCGTAATTGCAGGTGATAGTGCCGGCACCGATGTTGACGCGTTCACCGATGTCGGCGTCACCAAGATAACTCAGGTGGTTGGCCTTGCTACCCTCGCCCAACCGCGCGTTCTTGGTCTCGACGAAGTTGCCGATCCGCGTTCCTGACGCAAGCTCGGTGCCGGGACGCAGCCGCGCGAAAGGCCCGACGTGGCAGGGCCCGCGCGTCACCACGCCATCCAGGTCGCAATGCGCGTCGACCACCGTGCCGCTGGCGAGCTGAGAGTTGCGGACGCGGCAGAAAGGCCCGATGCGGACATCGCTCCCGAACCGATTCGCACCTTCGAGGATGACGTCGACATCGATCTCGACGTCCTGTCCCGCCTCCAGCGATCCGCGCAGGTCGAACCGACGTGGATCGGCGAGTCGCACGCCATCGGTCTGAAGCGCCCTGGCACAGCGCACGCGATACAGGGCTTCGAGATCGGCAAGCTGCATCGGATCATTGGCGCCGGCCGCCTCATCGGCATCCTCGCAGAGCACGATGCGCGCGGGGCAGCCGTCTTCGGCGGCCATGGCAAAGATGTCGGTGAGGTAGAACTCGCCCTGCGCATTGTCGCTGTCGAGGCGCTGCAGCCAGCCGCGCAACGCTGCAGCGCGCGCGCAGACGATCCCGGTGTTGATGCGGTTGATCGCTACCTGCTCCGCGCTGGCGTCACGCTGCTCGACGATGGCCGCAACCTTGCCTCGCGGGTCGGTAACCACGCGGCCATAGCCGGTCGGGTCAGCCAGGTTCGCTGCCAGCACGGCGAGCTGATCCTCGGCATCCACCGCAGACAGCAGCAATGGTCGAAGTGTATCGGCGCGCAACAGCGGCACATCGCCATACAACACCAGCACTTGCGCATCGTCAGGCACCGCCGGCATCGCCTGCGCCACCGCATGCCCGGTTCCCAGCTGCTCGCGCTGCTCGGCCCAGTTCAGGGCCGCATGGGTGAAGGCCTCGCGAACCTGATCGCCACCGTGCCCGTAAACGACATGAACGGCGTCGGGCCGCAGCGAAGCTGCCGCATCCAGCACATGCGACAGCATCGGGCGACCAGCCAGCGGCTGCAGCACCTTGGGGCGCTTTGATCGCATGCGCTTGCCTTCGCCAGCGGCGAGCACCACGACGTGCAGTGGCAATGTTGGGACGACGGTTCGGGTCTGGGTCATGTCAGTTTCTCCTCGCGCGCCAATCTGATCGGCGGGACCGGAAAATGCAAACGCCGGCTCAAGGCCGGCGTTCGCGATACTTGCTGAGAATGTCGGGACGCTTAGTGCTTCAGCGTCTTGCGCAGCCGCTCCAGCGCCTGCAGCTGGGCCATGGCTTCGGCCAGCTTGGCCTGTGCCTCGGCGATCTCCATCTCCTCGCCGCGGTTGGCCAGCGCGCGTTCGGCCTCGGCCTTGGCTTCCAGGGCGGCCTTTTCGTCCAGGTCCTTGGCGCGCACGGCGGTGTCCGCCAGCACGGTGACGACCTGCGGCTGCACCTCGAGGATGCCGCCTGAAACGTAGAAGAACTGCTCCTCGCCGCCAGCCAGGATGACGCGCACCTGGCCCGGCTTCAAGCGGGTGATCAACGGCGCGTGGCGGGGCGCGATGCCCAGCTCGCCGAGTTCACCGGTGGCGACCACCATTTCGACGGTACCGTGGAAGATGCTTTCCTCGGCGCTGACGATGTCGCAACGAATCGTGGATGACATGGCTTACCTCGCGTGCATGGATAGTGGCGTCGATGGCGTGGCGGGAACTGCCGCCGCGCCGCGATGACCCGCTATCAGGCCGCCTTCTCCTGCAGCTTCTTGCCCTTCTCCATCGCTTCCTCGATGCCGCCGACCATGTAGAAGGCCTGCTCCGGCAGGTGGTCGCACTCGCCATCGCAGATCATCTTGAAGCCGCGGATGGTTTCCTTCAGCGACACGTACTTGCCCGGGGCGCCGGTGAACACTTCGGCGACGTGGAACGGCTGCGAGAAGAAGCGCTCGATCTTTCGCGCGCGGGCGACGGTCTGCTTGTCTTCTTCCGACAGCTCGTCCATGCCCAGGATCGCGATGATGTCCTTCAGCTCCTTGTAGCGCTGCAGGGTTTCCTGCACGCGACGCGCGGTGTCGTAGTGCTCGGCGCCGATCACGTTCGGGTCGAGCTGGCGCGAGGTGGAGTCCAGCGGATCCACGGCCGGGTAGATACCCAGCGAGGCGATGTTACGGCTCAACACGACGGTGGCGTCGAGGTGGGCGAAGGTGGTCGCCGGCGACGGATCGGTCAGGTCGTCCGCGGGCACGTACACGGCCTGGATCGAGGTGATCGAACCGGTCTTGGTCGAGGTGATGCGCTCCTGCAGCACGCCCATTTCCTCCGCCAGCGTCGGCTGGTAGCCCACGGCCGACGGCATACGGCCGAGCAGCGCCGATACTTCGGTTCCGGCCAGCGTATAGCGGTAGATGTTGTCCACGAAGAACAGCACGTCCTTGCCCTTGCCGGTAGCCGGGTCGATGTCGTCACGGAAGTACTCGGCCATGGTCAGGCCGGTCAGCGCGACGCGCAGACGGTTGCCCGGTGGCTCGTTCATCTGGCCGTAGACCATCGCCACCTTCGACTCCGGGAAGTTGTCCGGGCGCACGACCTTGGCTTCGATCATCTCGTGGTAGAAGTCGTTGCCCTCACGGGTACGCTCACCCACGCCAGCGAACACCGACAGACCGCTGTGCTCGGTCGCGATGTTGTTGATCAGCTCGAGCATGTTGACGGTCTTGCCGACGCCGGCACCGCCGAACAGGCCAACCTTGCCGCCCTTGGCGAACGGGCACATCAGGTCGATGACCTTGATGCCGGTTTCCAGCAGCTCGTTGGTGGCCGCCTGATCCTCGTAGCTCGGTGCCGAGCGGTGGATTTCCCAGCTGTCGGTGTTCTTGATCGGACCGACTTCGTCAATCGGGTTACCGAGCACGTCCATGATGCGACCCAGCGTCGCCTCGCCGACCGGCACGGAAATCGCCTTGCCGGTGTTGGTGGCGACCAGGCCACGCTTGAGGCCGTCGGTGGAGCCCAGAGCGATCGAGCGCACCACGCCGTCACCCAGCTGCTGCTGCACTTCCAGCGTGATCTCGGTGCCTTCGACCTTCAGTGCGTCATACACCTTCGGCACGTCCGCGCGGGAGAACTCGACGTCCACCACCGCACCGATGATCTGAACGATCTTGCCCTGGCTCATTTCATTTGCTCCGGTTAACTATCTGTTTGCTGGCCAAATGGCCGACTGTTTCTGTTTTCGGTTCCCGCCGCACCAGCGCGTATCGCTGCCCGAAGTGGCGTGGACCTGCGTGTGGCGGGATCAGACCGCCGCGGCACCGCCGACGATTTCCGAGATTTCCTGGGTAATCGCCGCCTGTCGCGCCTTGTTGTAGATCAGGTTCAGCTCATCGATCAGCTTGCTGGCATTGTCCGATGCCGACTTCATCGCAACCATGCGCGCGGCATGTTCGGAAGCGATGTTTTCCAGCACCGCCTGGTAGGCCAGCGACTCGACGTAGCGGGTCAGCACGTCGTCCAGCACGGTCGGTGCATCCGGCTCGTACAGGTAGTCCCAGTCGTGCTTGGACTGCTGCTCGTCGGCCGGCGGCAGCGGCAGCAGCTGGTCGACCGTGGGCTTCTGCGACATGGTGTTGATGAAGTCGTTGTAGCAGAGGAACACGCGGTCAGCGCCGCCGTCGTTGTAGTCGTCCAGCATCACCTTCAGCGGACCGATCAACTGCTCGACGCGCGGCTGCTCGCCCAGGTGCGTCACCGATGCCACCATGTTGACCTTGAGGCGACGGAAGAAGGTGGTTGCCTTCTGTCCGATGCACACCAGGTCGATTTCCGCGCCCTTTTCGCGCCAGGCCTTGATCTCGCCAAGCACCTTGCGGAACAGGCCGGAGTTCAGGCCGCCGCAGAGACCGCGATCGGTGGACACCACCACGAAACCGACACGGTCAATTTCGGCGCGTTCGGTCAGGAACTGGTGCTTGTATTCCGAATTCGCCTGCGCGATGTGGCCGATCACCTGGCGCATCAGCTTCGCATAGGGACGCGACGCCTTCATGCGATCCTGCGCCTTGCGGATCTTGGATGCCGAGACCATTTCCAGCGCGCGCGTCACCTTTCGGGTGTTCTGCACGCTCTTGATCTTGGTTTTGATTTCGCGGCCGCCTGCCATGCTCTACTCGCTATCGTCGCCTTGCGGGGTCGGTGCCGGCGCTGCGCCCTGGAAGGCGCGCGCCACCATCGGCTTTACCAGCTCTGCTTGAACTCGTTGATGATCGTCTTGAACTGCGACTCGATCTCGTCATTCCAGTCGCCGGTCTGCACGATCTTGTCCTCGAGCGCGCCATGGGCATTGCGCATGTGCGCGTGCAGGCCGTCCTCGAAAGCAATGATCTTGCTCTGCTCCACGTCGTCGAGGTAACCCTCGTTGACGGCGTAGATCGACAGCGCCATCTGCGCGATGTTCATCGGCTCGTACTGGCGCTGCTTCATCAGCTCGGTCACGCGCTGGCCGCGCTCCAGCTGCTTGCGGGTCGACTCGTCGAGGTCCGAAGCGAACTGTGCGAAGGCCGCCAGCTCGCGGTACTGCGCCAGCGAGATACGGATACCGCCAGACAGCTTCTTCATCACCTTGGTCTGCGCGGCGCCACCGACGCGGGACACCGAGATACCGGCGTTCACGGCCGGACGGATACCGGCATTGAACAGGTCGGTTTCCAGGAAGATCTGGCCATCGGTGATCGAGATCACGTTGGTCGGAACGAAGGCGGAAACGTCACCGGCCTGGGTTTCGATGATCGGCAGTGCGGTCAGCGAACCGGTCTTGCCCTTCACTTCGCCGTCGGTGAACTTCTCGACGTACTCCTCGTTGACGCGCGCGGCGCGCTCGAGCAGGCGGCTATGCAGGTAGAACACGTCGCCCGGGAAAGCCTCACGACCCGGCGGACGCTTCAGCAGCAGCGAGATCTGGCGATAGGCCACGGCCTGCTTGGACAGGTCGTCGTAGATGATCAGTGCGTCTTCACCGCGGTCGCGGAAGTACTCGCCCATGGTGCAGCCGGAGTAGGCACTGATGTACTGCATCGCAGCCGACTCGGAAGCCGATGCGGCAACCACGATGGTGTGCGCCATGGCGCCATGCTCTTCGAGCTTGCGCACCACGTTGGCGATCGAGCTGTTCTTCTGCCCAATGGCCACGTACACGCACTTAATGCCCGTGCCCTTCTGGTTGATGATCGCGTCGATCGCCATTGCGGTCTTGCCGGTCTGGCGGTCGCCGATGATCAGCTCACGCTGGCCACGGCCAATCGGGATCATGCTGTCGACCGACTTGTAACCGGTCTGCACTGGCTGCGACACCGACTTACGGGCGATGACGCCGGGGGCGACCTTTTCCACCGGCGCAGTGATCGCGGCGTTGATCGGGCCCTTGCCGTCGATGGCTTCACCCAGGGCGTTGACCACGCGACCCAGCAGTTCCGGACCGGTCGGCACTTCGAGGATGCGACCGGTGGTCTTGGCCACGTCGCCCTCGCGCAGGTGCTCGTAGTCACCCAGGACCACGGCGCCGACGGAGTCGCGCTCCAGGTTCAGCGCCAGTGCGAAGGTGTCGTTCGGCAGTTCGATCATTTCGCCCTGCATCGCGTCGGCCAGGCCGTGGATGCGCACGATGCCGTCCGAGACCGAGGTCACGGTGCCTTCGTTGCGCGCTTCCGCGGTCAGCTTGACCTTCTCGATGCGGTTCTTGATCAGTTCGCTGATTTCGGAGGGATTGAGCTGCGTCTGCATGATGTTTCCCTTGGTGTCCGGCTCGTGACCGGCCTGTTACTTAAGAAATTCGGTTATGTGGGCCGCGGCCTTAGTGCGTCATCGCCGTCTGCAGGCGCGCGAGCTTGGCGCGCACCGAGCCATCGATGACCAGATCGCCGGCGTCGATGATCGCGCCGCCAATCAGGCTTTCGTCGATCGCCGTCTCGACATCGACATTGCGACCGAAACGACGCGCCAACGCGGCCTTGATCTTGTCCAGCTCCGCCGCGTCCAGCGCCGTCGCCGACGTCACCTTGGCACGCACCACCTGCTCTTCCTCGGCGCGCAGGGCTTCGAACAGCCCGGCGATCTCGGTCAGCAGCGGCAGGCGGCGGTTTTCCGCCAGCGCGGACAGGAAGTCGCGATAGGTCGGATCGACGTCGCCCGGCGGCATGACCAGTTCGACCATGCCGTTGGCGTCCAGCGCCGGATTGCCAAGCAGCGCACCGACCCGCTCATCCGCGGCGATGCGCGCGCTGGCTGCCAGCAGGCTGGACCAACCGGAAAGGCGACCGTTCTGCCGTGCCAGCGCGAACGCGGCACGGGCGTAGGGGCGAGCCATGGTGAGTGCGTTGCTCATCTCAGATCTCGGCTGCCAGCTCGTTCAGGATGTCCTGATGCGCCTTGGCGTCGATTTCGCGACGGATCAGGCGTTCGGCACCGGCCACGGCCAGCGCGCCAACCTTCTGGCGCAGATCCTCGCGCGCACGGTTGGCAGCGGACTCGATCTCGGCCATGGCGACCGCCTTCTGGCGATCGGCCTCGGCCAGCGCATCCTGCTTGGCCTGGTCGATGATCTGGTTGCCGCGGCTGTGCGCCTGCTCGATGATCTCGTTGGCCTTGCTGCGCGCCTCGCGAACGATGTCGTTCACCTTGTCCTGCGCCTGCGCCAGATCCTTCTGGCTGCGATCAGCGGCAGCGAGGCCTTCAGCGATCTTCTGCTGACGCTCCTCGATGGCCTTCATCAGCGGCGGCCAGATGAACTTGACGGTGAACCAGATGAGGATCGCGAACGAGATCATCTGACCCAGCAGGGTGATATTGATGTTCATGTCGTGCCCTGTACTTTCCCAAAGTTACCGGGAAGACGTCGCGACGCCACATCGGCTGATGTGCGTCGCGACCAATTGCCTGAAGTGACCCTATCGGGCCACGCCTGCGTTTACTGCTGATCAGCCGCCAAGAATCTTGGCGGTCAGCGGGTTGGCGAAGGCGAACATCATCGCCACACCGACGCCGATCAGGAACGCCGCGTCGATCAGGCCGGCCAGCAGGAACATACGACCCTGCAGCATCGGAACCAGCTCCGGCTGACGGGCAGCGGATTCAAGGAATTTCGAACCCATGATGCCGATGCCGATGGCCGCGCCGATGGCGCCGAGGCCCACGATGATGCCGATGCCGAGGGCGGTGTAAGCCTGGATCAGGGCAACGAACTCAACGAGATTGGCTTCCATTTTTTTGCTCCTGGGTAAATACGATCTAGAGGTGGTGAAAAAGAAAAAGGTGTTACGGAATCAGTGATGCTCGTGCGCCATGCTGATGTAGACGACGGTCAGCACCATGAAGATGAAGGCCTGCAGCAGGATGATCAGGATATGGAAGATCGCCCAGCCGGCGTTCAGCAGCACGCCCGGGATGAAGGTCACCCACGAGGCGAACAGGCCGGCGATCAGCATGAACAACAGTTCGCCCGCATACATGTTGCCGAACAGTCGCATGGCGAGACTGACCGGCTTGGAAAGGTATTCGACGACGTTCAGGAACAGGTTGAACGGCGACAGGATGATCTTGGCGACCGTGCCATTGGCATGGAACGGCGCGGTGAACAGCTCCTTGGTGAAGCCCCAGCCGCCCTTCGCCTTGATCGAGAAGAAGATGATCAGGAAGAACACCACGAAAGCCATGCCGAAGGTGGTGTTGGCATCGGCCGTCGGCACGATGCGCAGGTAGGTGTGGTGCGCGACCTCATGCCCGGCAGCAGCCTGGATGGCAGCACCCGGCAGGTCCAGTGGCAGCAGGTCCATGGTGTTCATGAACACCACCCAGACGAAGATGGTCAGCGCCAGCGGAGCAATGAAGCGGCGGTCGCCGTGGAAGCTGTCCTTCACCTGGTTGTCGACGAACTCGACGATGATCTCGACGAAGGCCTGCCCCCTGGATGGCACGCCTGCCGTGGCCTTGCGCGCCTTGCTCCACAGCAGGAAGCAGGCCAGCAGACCCAACGCCAGGGCGATGATCCAGGAATCAAGATGGAACGCGCTGCCCGCCACTTCGCCCGTGTTGTGGGTGAGGTGGTGGACGATGTACTCGGTCAGTCCACCCGGGGACTCGGCCATTCCTTCCGCGGAGCTGGGTTCCAGGCTCACGAGACTTCCTATAGCTGTTTCTTGAGATTCAGTATGGGCACGACCAGTGCAGCGCCAAGCCCGACCAACAAGGGACCGGGCGGCAGCCGGGCCACCGCCAGCGCCCAATACAGCGCCGCGAGGACCACCAGCCATTTCAGGGCCATTCCGCCGAGCAGACGCATCAACGCCGCTCCGCTACCAACCACGCCGCCGCCAACAGCCCTCAAGGCCATCAACGCGCTCCCCAGCGCAGCCGCCGCACCACCGACCACCGCGGCGATCGCTTCACGCGGACCCAGCAGCCAGAACAACAGCGCCAGAACCAGCGTGACAACCACCTGCATGATGGCCGTGCGAACCGCGGCCCGTCGACCGGCAACCAGAGAGTTTTGCACGTGATTTTCCCGGCTTGGTTTCCCGACCAAGACGACCCCGGTTGAGATCGATGCAAGGTTCTGTCGCTGGCCAGGGCAGCAGCTTGGCGTAAAACAGCCCTGCCAAGACGGTCAATTATAGCAGCGGGGAAAAACCTCCCGCAAGCCGATCCGCGTCACGAAAACATCGGATGCAGCGAACCCGCAAGCCGAACAAAAGAAAAGCCGACAGGTTGGGGAACCTGCCGGCTTCAGCGTCAGCGAACAGAAGGGAGGGAGGTCTGTTCGCCGCGTTCGCTATCCCCGGTAACCCGGGTTGTCATTGCTGCATGCCCCTGCGGGCAGCGCCTCAGGCCTTGGCAGCGCGCGCCTTGGTGGCACGGGCGCCGGCGGCCGGCACTTCGAACGGGAAGCTGCCGCGGACCAGCTCGGCGATGGCCTCGGAGGTCTTGATGCTCTGACCCAGGCCTTCCTGGCCGGCGGCAACAAAGCGCTCGGCGGATTCCTTGACCAGCTGCACGCCCTTCGGCCAGACAGCCTTGGCGGTTTCGAAATCCGTCGCCTCGATGGCTTCGTTGAAGAAACCGACGTTGGCGTTCAGCTGCGACTCGACGGTCTTGACCTGCAGGCCCAGCAGACGCTCAGCGTTCTGCAGCGCCAGCGCGTTGGCCTTCAGCGCGGAGTCCGCGAACTGCTTGCCGAAATTGACAAACTGCGAATTGAACTGCTCGTACATGGCTCAGCCCTCACGGCTTTTGGGGGTTCTGTGTTGCACACCCTACCGGAGTTTTTTGTGCATTGCAACAATACGGAGGCAGAAAGCACCGACACCGCCATATCTTATTGTTTGTTAAGTCTTTTCATCAGAAAAACTGGCGCCACGTCTGCGCCTATACCACACAAAACTGCGCCGAATATTGCGCCGCAGCGGACTAAGTCGACCCTAGCCGCGATAGCTGCAGCCGGAAGTGCAGGTTTCATGCACAACCACTTCCGACAACAGCGGCAGCGACGGCTTCAGGCGATCCCAGACCCAGCGCGCAAGGTTTTCACTGGTCGGGTTCTCCAGGCCTTCGACCTCATTGAGGCAATGGTGATCCAGCTGATCGAACAGGGGCCGGAACGCACCCTTGATGTCGGCGAAATCCATCACCCAGCCGCTCTGCTCGCCGACCTCGCCGCTGACGCGCACCTCGATGCGGAAGCTGTGGCCATGCAGACGCCGGCATTTGTGGCCCTCTGGCACATTGGGGAGCCAGTGCGCCGACTCCAGCGTGAATACCTTGAATATGTCCATGCCGCATTGTAGCCGGCTGCCCGGCCATCCAACCGCCTTCGCGCGGTTCCGCGGCAATTCAGTGACGGCGGCCTAGTGTCGAGTCATCCCGTTCCATGCTTGGAGCTTTGCCATGAAACTGTCCCTGCTGGCGCTATCCTGCGCCACCCTGCTTGCCACCATCGGCCCGGTACAGGCGGCCGAGCCCGCCACCAACCAGCCGATCCGTCCGGTGAGCCAGTGCCTGCGCACAGACCGCATCAGCGACTGGAAAGTCATCGACGACCAGCACCTGATGGTGAAGTCCCTGGGCAGTCGCTACTTCGATATCCGTCTGACCACGCACTGCCCGCGCCTGACGACCTCGTCCTACATCGGCTTCCGCGACGGCGTGCAGCCACTGATGCAACCGTCGCGTCGTGCCGGCAATGCGCCGGGCCAGAACCCAACCACGACGGATGGCCGGATCTGCGGCGACATCGGTGATGCGGTGATTCCACAGACAGGCACGGTCGATAGCACCCAGCCACCCTGCGACATCGCCAGCATCCAGCGCATCGACGAGGACACCTGGAAGGCAGCAAAGAAGGTGCCGCGCTGACGCGAGCCTGATCCGTAGACGAACGAAAAAGGGCGCCATTGCGGCGCCCTTTTTCCATCTCGATCGCGTGGCCGAAATGCCATCGGCTCCAGACTAGCGTGCCGGACAACGCACGAAGCTGACCGAATCGCGGCCGATCTGTTCCATGCGTGCCTTGTCGGCGTTGCGGATTTCAAGCACACCATCGTCCAGCCGGATGATGTGCAGCTTGTCGCTCTGGCCCTGCGCCTCGACCACCAGCTCCGCGCCCTCGTGGGAATAGGTTCCGGATGACAGGCGATTCCAGCTGCCGTCGCTCTTCATCCAGGCCTCATTGCCACCATCCGCGGTGTAGACGATCCGCGTGCTCTCGCACTGCTCTTGGCTGAGGGCCCACTCGCCCACCAGCGCATCAGCCGCCCAAGCTGCCGGCGATGTCAGCGCGAAGGCCAGCAACAGCCATCGTGCCGCGTCGGGTAGGGTTCGCATTGGCAGCTCCTTTGCAAGATCCGGGGAGGCCTACCCTAGCACCGGATCAACGGCGCGGGATGAACCGATACCGTCGAACCGGCGCTCCCCGCCTTGCACTCAGGGCTGCCAGGCGTAGGTCAGCTTGGCAAACAGGCTGCGGTCATCGGGAAACAACTCGTTGAAGGTGTCATTGGCGAAGCGACCTTCCGAATAGCCGGCGTACAGTGCGGTGCGCGGATTGATCTTGTAGGAATAGATCAACTGCATGTCGATCTTTCGCTCGCGCTGATCGATATGGCCGGTGCCGGTCCAGAGCTCGGTGTCACGCACCAGATCGCCGCGCTGGAGCGCCAGACGCAATCGCTGGCGCAGGTCCAGCTGCCAGCCAACGCGCAGGTCTGTGAGGTTGGCCTTCACCACGTCACCACCGTCGCGCGACAACCGCTGCCAGGTGTGGCGCACTTCCACGCTGAAACCGCGACCGATGTTGACCGTTCCGCCCGGGCGGAACTCCGTCACCTGCGCCGGCTTGGCATTGGCGAAATCGATCTGCCGACCTCGCCGCAGATAGGCATTCAGACTGAGTCCCGCCCGTGGCTGGAACTCGCCATACAGCCCACCCCAATGCTCATCGAACAGCTGGCCGGCCCAGTAGCGGACACGGGTCAACGCACCCAGCTCGACGTAACTCTGCATCGGTCCGTTGACGCCGAAATAAGCTTCAAGCTCGCGTTCCAGCAGGCGACCATCCTCGGCGTGAGTGATGTCCCAGTTGGCGTTGAGGCGCATCTGGTTGATCGCTTTGCCTTCCTCGCCATACCAGTTGTGCGAGGCGCCAATCTCGGCCTTGTCGTAGCCGACCTGCGAGATAAAGCCGAGGTCGGCACGGAAACCTTCGTCGAAACGCACGTAGTTGCCGTAGTAACCCCACTCGCGATTACTGAACTGGTAGCGCGCCGCCAGCGCATCACCCCTCTGGTGATCCGGCATTCCCATGGAATGCGGATTGTCGGTGGTGCTGGTGAGGTATTGCCCGGAAAGCGTGTGTTCGTCGCGCTGCCAGCGCCCATCGATGCCGATCACGCTGTTGCTGTAGCCATCGCCGTCACGCAGCGTGGCGATGGCGCCGACGCTGGCCTGACCATCGAAGTCATAACGATAGCGACCCGCCGCAGCCAGGGCTTCCTGGTCAAGGAACGCGAAATGCGAACCCAGCACACCGGGAATCAGGATCTGCGTGACGGAATCCTGCGCTGCGAAGACGCCGTAGGTGTGCCGGCCCTGGCGGCCGGTGAGCCGGAGACCGTAGTCCGGATCCGCGACGGTGCGCGTGTAGACGACGTCCAGCAGCGTGCTGAAGTAGTCCGCGCCTTCGAGGAAGAAGGGCCGCTTCTCCGGGAAAAACAGCGCGAAGGTGGTATTGAGGTCGAGCTGCGCCTGATCCACTTCGACCTGCGAGAAGTCCGGATTCAACGTGGCATTCAGCGTGGTGTTCGGGCCGATGCCCCACTTCACGTCGACGCCGGGCTCGATATCGGTGCCGTCGTTGTGCCAGTCCTGATCGGGACGCATGCGATGCCGCGAACTGCGCACGGTCAGCGTCGGCGTCACCTCAAGGTCACGACCCGGGTTCGCATCGGCAAAGCCGCGAAGCTTGGACAGTTCGCAGAGATAGCAATTGGCACCACGCGGCAGGCGGTTGTTGGACAGGCGATAGCGGTAGTCGCGCGGCCGGAAGCGCAGCACGTCGATGCTCCACTGCTGCGGCGCGCCGGATTTCTGGAAACGCAGCGTGGAATACGGGATGCGCATTTCGCCGGTGTAGCCGAAGTCGGTGATCTGCCCCGCGCTGTCCCAGAGGCCATCCCACGAGGAATCCTCGTTACCACTGGCCTCCTCGATGATCAGGTCGCCCTGCGCGCCCAGGGGGTTGATGTAGAACTCGTAGCCACGACGCTGGTCGTCGAAGGTGTCGATGGTGATGCCGATGAAGTCGTCGTTCCACAGACTGTCACGATCGCGCAGAAAGGCGCGGATCTGGGATGGGTCCGGATCCTCGGCACGAAAGCCGACCAGCAGCTCGTGACCGTTGTCGACCAGGTAGGCCACGGCAGCAACGCTGGCACGGATGTTGTCGCCCGGACGGGTTTCGACATCGATGGCGATCTGTACCGCGTCTGCCCAGAACGGCTCGTCGAGACGACCATCGACCGTCATCTCCGCATCGATTCGCGGCACGTCGTGGACGACAGCGGGGCCATCGCCAACCAAGGCATCAAGGTTGGCGTCATCCTGGCGCGCCATCGATACCGGCGCGACGAACATCAAGGCGCAGGCCAGCGCCAGAGTTTTCGAGGTCGTTTTCATGGCGCGCATTGTCGGAGCCGCGATCCGGCAGGGCATGTGCGACTGGTCACTTAAACCTTTTCTGCGCGTTCAACGTCAGCTGCTGAACGCAGGCCTGATCAGTCGCCACCAAACCTGACCTTCCTCACGGTGCGCGGAACTGCGGGTCCGCTACAATCAGCGGTTGATCGTCAACCGGATCCCGCCATGTCGCGCCTGCTACTCGCCTTGACCAGCCTCTTCGCCATCGCCGTCGCCAGCACTGCCCAGGCCCGTGTGGACGACAGTTCCTACGCCGAGCCGGACCGTGTGCGCGTCGCCGACATCGGCCTCGACCTGCGCGTGGACTTCGAGAACAAGCAGCTGCGCGGCAGCGCCGACCTGCGCCTCAACTGGATCGCCGACGACGCCCGAGACCTGGTACTCGACACCCGCGACCTGACCATCGAGAAGGTGCTGGGCAAGTCGGTCGAAGGCGGCTGGCATCGCCTCAACTGGGAACTGGCCGACGCCGACCCGCTGTTCGGCAGCAGGCTGACCATCCACATGTCGCGCCAGTACCCGATCGTACGCATCCGCTACCAGACCTCGCCGCAGGCCTCCGGCCTGCAGTGGCTGACGCCGGAAATGACCGCCGGCAAGAAGTCGCCGTTCATGTTCAGCCAGTCGCAGGCGATCCATGCGCGTAGCTGGGTACCGCTGCAGGACACACCTTCGGTGCGCTACACCTACAGCGCGCACATCGAGTCCGATCCCAGCCTGATGGTGCTGATGAGCGCGGACAACCAGACCGACGCCACCCGCGACGGCGACTACGTGTTCCGCATGCGCCAGCCGATTCCGTCCTACCTGATGGCCATCGCCGCTGGCGACCTGGTATTCCAGCCGATCTCCGAGCGCAGCGGCGTCTGGGCCGAACCGGCCACCATCGAAGCTGCGGCTGTGGAGTTCGCCGACACCGAAAAGATGATCGCGACCACCGAGTCGCTGTATGGCCCGTATCGCTGGGAGCGCTACGACATGCTCATCCTGCCGCCGAGCTTCCCCTACGGCGGCATGGAAAACCCGCGCATCAGCTTCATCACGCCCACGGTCATCGTCGGCGACAAGTCGCTGGTGTCGCTGATCGCCCACGAACTGGCGCACAGCTGGTCCGGTAACCTGGTGACCAACGCCAGCTGGAACGACATCTGGCTGAACGAGGGCTTCACCAGCTACGTCGAGAACCGCGTGGTCGAAGCGCTGTACGGCAAGGAACAGTCGCAGATGGAGGACGTGATCTCGCAGCACGGCCTCGATCTGGAGCTGAAGGAAATGAACCCGAAATGGCAGGCGCTGGCCATGCCTGCGCTGGGCACGACGGATCCTGATGAAGTCTCCAGCGGCGTACCTTACGTGAAGGGCGCCTGGTTCCTGCAGTTCCTGGAGCAGCGTTTCGGTCGCGAAGTGTTCGATCCATTCCTGCGCGGCTGGTTCGATAGCCACGCCTTCCAGAGCGTCAACAGCGCCGAGTTCGTGGCCTACCTGCACGAGAACCTGCTGCCGAAGAACCCCAAGGCGGTGACCGAGAAGGAACTCGATGCCTGGTTGAACCAGCCGGGCATTCCGAAGTTCGCCAAGCGCGCGACCTCCGAGCGCCTGGACGCGGTGGACAAGGCCCGCCAGCGCTGGCTCGATGGCAAGGGCGTTGCCTCCGACATCAAGACCGCCGACTGGATCACTCAGGAATGGGTGCATTTCCTCGAAGGTATGCCGGAAACCCTCAGCAACGCGCAGCTGGTCGAGCTTGATCAGGCCTTCCATTTCACCGGCACCCGCAACGGCGAGATCGCCCAGCGCTGGTACCCGCTGACCGTGCGCAGCGGCTATTTCGAGGCACGTCCGGCCATCGCCGAATTCCTCAAGCGCATCGGCCGTCGCAAGCTGATCATGCCGACCTACCGCGCGCTGATCGAAGCCGGTGGCGACAACCTGAAGCTGGCCCGCGAGGTCTATGCCGAAGCCAAGGCCGGCTACCATCCGATCACCTCGGGTTCGGTGGAGGCCCTGCTGGCCAAGGCGGATGCCGCGAAATAGGCGCCGCTGGCTGATCGCACTGCCGCTGGCCCTGCTGGCGGCGGTGCTGCTTAGCGGCGGCCTGCGACCCGAGTGGCATCTGCAGGCGTTGCTCTGGCTGCAGCAGCAATTGGCCGGCGCTACCGAACACGAGGCCAAGATCGACGGTATTCGCTGGTCGTATCTCGAAGCCGGCAGTGACAGCGACAAGCCGCCACTGGTGCTGGTGCACGGCTTTACCGGCAGCAAGGACAACTGGTTGCCGATCGTACGCGTGCTTGCCAGCGATCGACGGGTGCTGATTCCCGACCTTCCGGGCTGGAACGACAGCGAACGCAAGGCAGGCGCCGATCCGGGCTTCGCCGCGCAGGCGGAGAACCTGTCGCATTTCATCGATACCGTTGTCGCAGGCCCCGTCGATCTGGTGGGCCATTCCATGGGTGGCGGCATCGTCGCGGTGCTGGCCGCACGACATCCGCAGCAGGTTGATCAACTGGTGCTGATGGACGCCGCCGGCGTGCGCTTCAAGGACAATGACTTCGGCCTCGCCGTGCTGGCCGGTGAAAACCCGTTTGCAGTGAATGATCGCGCAAGCCTGAAGCGCTACCTCGCCACCGTCTTCGAATCACCACCCTTCGTGCCCTGGCCCATCGACCAGGCGCTGGTCGACCGGCGCATCGCCGATGCCGGATTCGAGCAGCGCGTGCTGGATGCCATCGCGCGCGGCGACCAGGCATTTCTGCCCGGCCAGCTGGCGCCGGACATTGAGGCCCAAACGCTGCTGCTCTGGTGCCGGGATGACCGCGTCATCGATCCCAGCGCCGCCACCATCTGGGCCGCCGGTCTGCAACTTTCGCGGACGGTGATGCTGGATGGCTGCAACCACATGCCGATGATGGAGCAGCCTGAAGCCACGGCGGCATCACTGCGCGAATTCCTGCGCTGAGCCGCCACGACAGACGCGCAGGAAGCGCAAGCCGGAAACGGCGACAACAACGCTAGACTGCCCAAAGGCAAGGATGGAGATCGCCATGAAGCGCCTTTCGACACTGCTCGCCGCGGGGATGCTGCTCGCACCCGCCTGCCTGCTGGCCTCGCCGTCGGTGATCGTGGCCGACATTGACCGTGCCGGCCCGGCGGCCGTCGCGCAGCTCAAGAGCGATGCCCGCGTGGACGACTGGAACGAACTCGGCGAGCGCCTGATGCTGCAAACGCAGGGCAAATCGACCGCCAGCCTGTCGCGGGAGCTGACATCGCAGCATCGCCTGCTCAAGCGCCTCGACGACACCCGCCTCGATCAGCTGACCGCCCTGCCGCGCATCCACCATCTGCCCAATGGCGAGGACGAACACCGCGAAGGTCCCGACCTGACCGGCGCCAACAGCCGCTGGTTCGTGGAAAAAGGCGCCGGGAAAACCGGCGAGCACCGTCTCGGTGGACGGCAGGTCCTTTCCTACCAGACCGCCAACCGGAACATCGCCAAGGCACTGCCCACACCGGAATTGACCAGCCTTGCCGCCAAGGTGCAGCCTGATCGCTGGTTCCGCACGCTGGAACGGCTGGCCAGCTATGACCGGCAATCCGAAGATGGCTTCCAGGCTGCACTGGGTGTCGTCGGCCAGGCCTTCGAGGAGCTCAACCTCGATGTCAGCATCCAGGCGTTCGTGCCACCAGCCAACCTGCCGATATTCGCCAAGAGCGGCCGCACCTACAACATCATCGGATTCCGCCCTGGCTCCAGCGAGCGCGTGGTCGTGATCGGCGCACACCTCGATTCGCGCAATGCCAACTTTGACGACAGCCAGCCATCGCCCGGCGCCGAGGACAACGGCAGCGGCTGCGCCGGCGTGATCGAAGCTGCCCGTGTCCTGCAGTCCGTCGATACGGAACTGGGCCTGATGTTTGTCTGCTTCGGACTCGAGGAACGCGGCCTTTACGGCAGCTATGGCCAGGTACAGGCCGCGCAGCAGTCCGGACTGGAGATCGAAGGAATGATCAACATGGACATGATCGCCTATAACGGCGACCGCCGACTCGACCTGCTTCTCGACAGCTATCCGATAGGTGAAGAGCTTTCCGATCTGCTGGCCAGCCTCGCCACCACCTACACCCGCCTCGAGGTTGAAATCAGCCAGGGACTCGGTCGAA
Organism: Rhodanobacteraceae bacterium; assembly: GCA_024233975.1. Lineage (GTDB taxonomy): Bacteria > Pseudomonadota > Gammaproteobacteria > Xanthomonadales > Xanthomonadaceae > JACKOX01. The sequence goes on along the minus strand of JACKOX010000029.1, from coordinate 9,850 downwards.
GCGACCATGTTCCCTATCTGGAGGCCGGCATTCCTGCTGCGCTGTTGATCGAAAACGACTTTGAGCGCTATGTCCCGTACCACACCAGTGCCGATGTCGCCGATCATCTCAGCCCGGAAATGGCCGGCGAAATCATCAAGGTTGCCGTGCTTGGCGCAGCCAAACTGGCCAATGCCAAGCTCGGCAGCAATGCCTGGGACGGCTACTGGTTCGACCCGGCGCAGAATGGACAGGGTTTCAACGTCGAGGCCACCAACGACGGCGGCATGGTTGTCGCCTGGTACACCTACACGCCGGATGGCAACTACTACTGGATCGTGGGTTCGGGAACACTCACCGTCAACGTGGCCAGCTTCGATCTCAGCACCACCACGGGCGGGACATTCCCGCCCAGTGCACAGCCCAATGGCATTACCTACATGCCCTGGGGATCACTGACCATCAGCTTCACGGACTGCAACCACGCGCTGGCCGAATGGGTGCCTCTGGAAGGCGTGGAATTAGAGGCCGGCAGCATGCCGCTCACGCGTCTGACCAAACCACAGGGCGTTTCCTGCCCCTGACGGATCGGCAGGTCCCGATGGCAAACGAAAACGCCGGGCGGTGCCCGGCGTTTTCGTTGTTTACATCGATGTCGATCAGTCGGACGCCGCCGCCCGCTGCGCATCACGCGTGGCCTTGAATGCGTTGCCTTCGTACCAGTTCGGCCACTGGTCGGAGTTGGCCAATTGGCGACCGACGTGGTCCAGTACGTTCAGATCCTCGACTACGCCACCCAGGTCCCAGTTCGGATCAAACTCGTCTCGAGGGCTGTGGTAGCGGTTCTTGGTGTAGTCGTTGAGCTCTGCTTCACCGGCCGCCTCGCCACCGTCGCGCATGTCGAGGCCGGACTTGGTGTAGAGGGCCGGCACGCCGGCCTTGGCGAAGTTGAAGTGATCCGAACGGAAGAAGTAGCCACGCTCCGGCGCAGATTCGGCGTGCAGCTCGCGTCCCTGGAAAGCGGCGGCAGGCTTCAGGATATCTTCCAGCTCGGAATTGCCGTAGCCGATCACCACCATGTCCTTGGCGCGACCGACCACGCTCATCGCGTCGAGGTTGATGACCGCCACCGTATCCTTCAGCGGGATCACCGGGTTCTGCACGTAGTAGCCGGAACCCAGCAGGCCAGATTCCTCCAGCGTCACCAGCATGAACAGCACGCTGCGCTTGGGCTTGGCTTCGGTGACGAAACGCTCGGCGATCTCCAGCACGCCGGCGACGCCGGTGGCGTTGTCGACCGCACCGTTGAAGATCTTGTCGTCACCCTCGTAGTCCGGCTGCGTGCCCAGGTGGTCCCAGTGCGCCATATAGATGATGGCTTCGTCGGGATGCTCGGTGCCCGGCAGCAGCGCCATCACGTTGTGCGACTTGGCTTCGGTGATGGTGCTGTGCAGATCGGCACTCAGCGTCGCCGCCATCGGCACTGCCTTGAAGCCAGGCTTGCCCGCTTCAGCCTGCAGCTTGGCCAGGTCAAGGCCGCTGCGCTCGAACAGGTGCTTCGCCGATTCACCGGTCAGCCAGCCGGACAACGGCAGTCGAGGTGCCGGATCAACGCTGGCCGGCAGATGGAACTCCTGCCCGGTCCAGCTGTTGCGGACCACGTCCCAGCCATAGCCGGCGGCGTCGGTCTGGTGGATGATCAGCGCCGCGGCGGCGCCCTGCCGTGCGGCTTCCTCGTACTTGTAGGTCCAGCGCCCGTAGTAGGTCATGCGCTTGCCCTGGAACAGCGACGGGTCCTGGCTGGCGAAGCCGGGATCGTTGACCAGAATGACCACCGTCTTGCCCTTGACGTCGATGCCGGCATAGTCGTTCCAGCCGGCCTCCGGCGCGTTGATGCCGTAGCCGACGAACACCAGCTCGCTGTCGGCCACGTTGATTTCCGGCTTGCCCTGCGTGCTGACCAGCACCATGTCCTCGCCCTGCTTCAGGGTCTCGGCCTTGCCGTCCACGGTCAGCGTCATCGTAGTGTCGGTGGCGGCCTGCATGCCCACGGCCGGCACTTCCTGCAAGTAGCTGTCGCCATTGCCCGGCTGCAGGCCCAGGCGCTCGAACTGCGCCTTCAGGTAGTTGATCGTCAGCTCCTCGAACTTGCCGCCCGGCGAACGACCGCCGAATTCATCCGAAGACAGCACCTTGACGTGCTGGGCGAAATCCTCGGCGGAGATTTCCGGACCGAAGCTGTGCGCGGGCGATGCGGTATCAGTCGCGGCGTCATTCACCGACGCAGGCGCTTCTCCGGCGGCGGGCGCTGTGGCGGCGTCTTCGCCCTTCTGGCAGGCGGCAAGGCCGCTGGCCAACAGCAGGGCAATGATTAGGCGGGGCGCTACTCGGGAAAACTGAACCATGCGGTCTCTCGTCGTCAGGAGGTCACTGCATTGTAGGCGCTGGGCAGCGCAGCCCCAAACGACAAGCCGCCGGCCGCATTGCTGCGACCGGCGGCCCGCGTCCGCGGCGACGGGTCCCGGTCGCCGCCGTGGATTGCTTCGAACTCGCTACGGCATGCTGCCGCTGAAGCGCTTGGCGCTGGCGCCGCTGATACGACCGACCTTGGCGCTGTCGTGGACCAACAGCTCCACCTCGTGGTCGAACTTGAGGTCGCCCTCGACCACCACGTTGGCGCCAATCACCACCTTCGGCGTCTTCTTCTTGCCGAAATTGAACCATGAGCCGCCCGGCTCTTCGTAGTGGATGCCGCCACGCACCAGCGCGCCGTTGTCCAGCGTGAGGTCGGCGTTGACCGTCTCGATGCCACCACCAACTTCGGCGTTGTCGATATCAATGCTGCCGTTTACCGATTCGATACCCTCGCCGATGCGGCTACCACCACCGACTTCGATGCGGCCATTAACGGTTTCGAGGCCGTCGCGGATCACCACGCCATGGCCCAGCTTCAATCCACCGTTCACGGTTTCGATGGACTCGGCCTGTGCACCGTCACGAAGACGGATGCTGCCGTTGACCGTCGACACGCCTTCAGCGGTGGCGTTTTCTTCCAGCTCGATGCTGCCATTCACCGACTCCAGGTCGCCGTAGCTGACCCCGGCTTCGGTGTGGATCGAGCCGTTGACCTTGTCGATGTCACGGCCCTTGGCAAAGACGGCGCTGGTGGACAGACCTGCAACCAGCAGGGAAAACAGAATGCGTTGCATGGGGTAGCTCCTTTGGTTTCCGGTGTTGCCCGTCTGCCAACGTCATTGGTCATCCGGGTCACGATCACTCAGATGCACCGCCACATCGAATGGTTTAGGCACGAGGGCTGACCGGGCCATTGGTCATGCATCCGCTATCATTTGCGTCTGCCACCGATTGCCGCCCGCGAGCCGCCCGTGAACACTGCCCTGCCGACACCCAAGCCCGTCCTGCTGCTGATCCTCGACGGCTGGGGCCATCGCGAGCCCGCGCCGGACAACGCCATCAGCCAGGCCAATGCGCCTAACTGGCGGAAGCTGCTGGCGGACTGCCCACACACGCTGATCGACACTTCGGGCCGCGCGGTCGGCCTGCCGGATGGCCAGATGGGCAACTCCGAAGTCGGCCACATGAACCTCGGCGCCGGACGCGTGGTGTACCAGGACCTGACCCGCATCGACGTCGCCATCGAGGACGGCAGTTTCTTCCACAACACCGAACTCTGCGCGGCAGCGGATGCCGCCAAAGCCAACGATGGCACGCTGCACATCATCGGCCTGCTGTCACCGGGCGGCGTGCACAGCCATGAGAACCACATCCTTGCGCTGATCGACCTGGCCGCAGGACGCGGCGTGTCGCGGATTGCCGTGCATGCGCTGCTTGATGGCCGCGATACGCCACCAAAATCCGCAAGGGCAAGCCTGGAGCGGCTGCAGGCCAAGCTCGACGCCACGCCCGGCGCAAGGTTGGCCAGCATTGGCGGCCGCTACTTCGGCATGGACCGTGACCAGCGCTGGGATCGGGTCGAGCTCGCGTGGAAGGCGATCGTCGATGCCGAGGGCGAGCATACCGACAGCGGCGTCGCCGGCCTGGAAGCCGCCTACGCGCGCGGCGAGACCGACGAATTCGTGACGCCAACCGTCATCGGCAACGGCACCGCCATTAAGGACGGCGATGCAGTCATCTTTGCCAACTTCCGTGCCGACCGAGCACGCCAGCTGACCCGCGCCTTCGTCGAACCCGGCTTCAGCGGTTTCGTCGCCAAGCACCGCCCTGCCCTGTCACGCTTCGGGTGCATGAGCGAATACGCCGCCGACATTCCTGCGCCGGTCGCCTTCGCCAAGGAGGACCTGCGCAACACCCTGGCCGAAGTGCTTGCAGCAAACGACAAGACCCAGCTGCGCATCGCCGAGACCGAAAAATACGCGCACGTGACTTTCTTCTTCAGCGGCGGTCGCGAAGCCGAATGGCCGGGCGAAACCCGTGTACTGGTGCCGAGCCCGAAGGTCGCCACCTACGACCTGCAGCCTGAGATGAGCTGCCCGGAAGTCACCGACAAGCTGGTCGACGCCATCGGCGGCCAGCGCTTTGACGTCATCGTCTGCAATCTGGCCAACCCGGACATGGTCGGCCACACCGGCAAGCTCGATGCCGCGATCAAGGCCGTGGAGGCCATCGATGTCGCGCTGGGACGCATCCGCGCGGCGCTGGAATCCGTCGGTGGCGCAATGCTGCTGACCGCCGATCACGGCAACCTCGAGCAGATGAACGACCCCGACAGCGGCCAGCCACATACCGCGCACACCACCGGCCCGGTGCCGCTGGTCTATCTCGGCCCGCGCCCGGCGCGCCTAGCCGACGATGGCGCACTCAAGGATGTCGCCCCAACCCTGCTCGACCTGCTCGGCATCGCCATCCCGGCCGAGATGGGCGGCCACAGCCTGCTGCTGCCGGCCTGACGCGGACCGGCGTCGGCCGTGCCCAGCCTTCATCGACCCCGACTTCTTCGACATGGACAGGCGCTGCTGCTGGCGCTGTCGCTGTCACTGGGCGTCGGATTGATGCTGCCATTGCGCGCCGAAGACAACGCTGCCCAGCAGGCCGAAGCCGAGCAGAAGCTGAAATCAGTCCGCGCGCAGATCGCCAAACTCAATGGCGAGCTCGATGCGATCAAGGCGCAGCAGGACGCGGCGACCAAACAGCTGCGCGAAGCTGACCAGTCCGTCGCCAGGGCCGTCGGCGAGCTGCGCACGACCGACAGCGCGCTGGACGCGCAGAAGCAGAAGCTGGGTGAACTGGAGACCCAGCGAAGCGAACTCGGCCAGCGCCTCGGCAAACAGCGCGAATCGCTTTCGGCGCTGCTGCGACTCGCCTACGCCATGGGCCGCGACCAGCGCCTGAAACTTCTGCTGGCACAGGACCGGCTGGACGAAGCCGCTCGTGCGCTGGCCTACCAGCGCTACTTCCAGCGTGACCAGGTCGAACGCATCCGCCAGCTGCTGGCCGACCTCGATGAGCTGCGCGCGTTGGGTGAAGCCGTTGCCGAACAGACCCGGGTGCTGGACGCCGCCCGGGCCGAGCAGTCGGCGGCGGTGGAACAGCTGGAGCAGAAGCGCGGCGAACAGCAGAAGGTCGTCGACGCCCTTGCCGGCCAGTACAAGGACGGCGCGCAGCAGCTGAAGCGGCTGGCCGACGATGAAAAGGCGCTGGTGGCGCTGATCGCCAAGCTCACCGACATCTTCGCCGACATCCCCAAGCAGGCCGGCAACGCACAGCCCATCGCGCAGCTCAAGGGCCGCCTGCCATGGCCGCTGTCCGCGCGGATCAGCGTCGGCTATGGCGGAACCCTGCCGGACGGTCGCAGCAGCCGCGGCTGGCTGCTGGACGCCAGCGCCGGGAGCAAGGTGCAGGCGGTCGCTGCCGGTCGCGTGGCGTTTTCCGACTGGCTGCGAGGCTATGGCCTGATCGTCATCGTCGATCATGGCGATGGCTACATGAGCCTCTACGCGCAGAACGAGGCGCTGCTGCGAGACGTCGGCGACTGGGTCAGCGCCGGCGACGTGCTCGCCAGCGTCGGTCGCTCCGGCGGCCAGACCAAGCCCGCGCTGTACTTCGAGCTGCGCCACGGCGGCAAACCGGTCGATCCACGCAGCTGGCTGCAGCGCCGCTGACGCTCCTGCCCCGGCCCGGCATAATGCGGGCATGAACAAATCCTCCGCCCTGTTTTCCGCCCTGCTGCTCTGCGGCAGTCTCTTCGCCTCCCCGGTTTCCGCGCAGGACGCCGCGACCGAAGCGCCGCCCGCCGATGTCGATGCCAGCGAGCCGGCTCCAGCCGACGACAGCGCCATCAAACCGCAGTCGCTGAAGATCGACGAGATCCGCCGCTTCGTCGCCGTGTTCCGCGCCGTGCAGCAGGCCTACGTCGAGCCGGTCGAGGACACCGAACTGATGCAGGCGGCCATCCGCGGCCTGCTCACCGACCTCGACCCTCACAGCGCCTACCTCAGCAAGGACGAACTGGCCTCGCTCAGCGAATTCGCCAGCGGCTCTTACGGCGGGCTTGGCCTGGAAGTGATGCAGCAACCGGACCGTTCACTGGTGGTGATCTCACCGATTGACGACACGCCGGCCGCGCGAGCCGGCATCCAGCCCGGCGACGTGATCATCGAGATCGATGGCAAGGTCATCGATGCCGACAGCGCCGACGCGGCGGTGGAATCCATGCGTGGCGAGCCGGGCACCAAGATCAGCATGACCCTGATGCGCGAAGGCGTGAACGACCCGATCACAGTCGAACTGACCCGCGAAGTCATCCGCGTCGACAGCGTCAAGTCGCGCATTCTCGAACCCGGCTACGGCTACCTGCGCATCGCCACCTTCCAGTCCGACACCGGCGCCGAAGTGAAGCGCCACGTCGCCAAACTGCAGGCCGATGGCCAGAAGCTGCAGGGACTGGTAATCGACCTGCGCTCCAATCCGGGCGGCCTGCTCAACGCCGCAGTGGAAGCCGCCGACGCGTTTCTTGACCAGGGCCTGATCGTCAGTACCCGCGGCCGCATCCCGACTTCGAAGTCGGAATACCGCGCTGCGCCCGGCGACCTGCTGAATGGCGCGCCCATCGTCATCATCGAGAATGGCGGCACCGCCAGCGCATCGGAAGTACTGGCCGGCGCGCTCAAGGATCATCACCGCGCGGTGGTGATGGGGTCGGTCAGCTTCGGCAAGGGCTCGGTGCAGAACGTGCTGCCGCTGGACAACGGGGACGCCATCAAACTGACAACAGCGCGCTACTACACGCCCAACGGCACCTCGATCCAGGCCTCCGGCATCGTCCCCGACATCCACCTCGCCGCCGACCTCGTGGTCAAGCACAGCGGCTACGAGCCGCCGAGCATCCGCGAGGCCGACCTGCCCGGCCACCTCGACAACGACGCACCCGTGACGGTCGGCACGCAGAGTGCCAGCGACATCGACGACTTCGCCATCCGTGAAGGCCTCAACCTGCTGAAGGGTCTCGCCGTCTACCGTCGCGCGGCGGCGAATACGCCGTCGACCAGCACCGACGACAAGGAATGACGCGCATGCGCATCATGACCAGCCAACGCATCGCCTGCGCCGCCGCCCTGCTCAGCCTGCTGACGCTGGCCGGCTGTGGCGACAACGCCACGCCAACCGGTCGCTGCGTGCTCGACGCCGAAGCCGGCACCGCCCGCACCCGCGTCGCCGACTGCGAGTTCAGCACCCACAGCGGTGATCGCGTTCGCATGGTCATGATCCAGCACATCGACCCCGAACTCGGCCTGCTCGACGCCGAGTTCCGCGGCTTCCGCATCCACCCCGACGGCCGCGTCGAGCGGTTGAGTGATGCGGAAGCCAGCGAGGCGCTATCGGGGTCGGATGATCTGCGCTGAGTGCTCTCGGCCCAGCTTTCCTTTCTCATCCGGAAACCTGCCCGGGTAACGAAGCATGTGAACAGGCAGCAGATCCCGCGCGTATCGTCGGTAGATTGTCCTAGCTGCGGGCAGAAGGTCTTGCGGACCATCGCAATGTCTCGCAACGTCCCGCGCAAGCATCCGCATTGGTGGCAGCGTTCCACGACCAGAGAGTTGGGACGGTGCCCCCACTGTGGCGTCGTTCTGGAAGTTGACCCTAGTTCTTACTTCCCGTTGTTGCTGGTCTTCCCGGCAACTTTGATCAAGTTTTTTGGCCCGTGGTCAGACCTTCCGAACACAATTGCAGCTTTACTCCTGCTTGCGACTGCGGTTGGCCTCATGCACCGACGAATCCGATACCGCAGCGTCGAGTAGGCTGAGATTGCCCGGCGAATCGAATTCCAACCTCATCATCTCCTGCATCGCCAGTTTTGCAGCAAGGCAGGCCTTCGCGACAGATGCCGTTGGCTCCGCTTCCTACGGACTTATCCATGACACAACTCCACATCACGTCCGTTGATCCACTCTGCGAGGATGCGTTGACTCTGCTGCGCGAGGCGGCAGTGGAAGCGCGAGCGTTGTATCCGGAGCTGTTCGACGCTGACGCGCCATGGCCTACCAATGCACCAACACCGGCAAGGGGCGTTTACCTGATCGCCTACGAAAACGATCACGCCGTTGCCTGTGGCGCGATCCGTCCGCTGGATGCAAAGACGGCTGAGGTTCGACGGGTATTCGTCACCACCAGCGCACGCCGACGCGGCATCGCCGCACGCGTGATGGAAGCGCTAGAAACACGGGCCGTCAGCCTCGGCTTCACGCGGCTTCTTCTCGAAACAGGCAATCGTCAGGCTGCTGCCATGGCGCTCTACGAATCACTGGGATTCCAGCGCATACCTCCCTTCGGCGAATACGTCGGTGATCCGACTAGCGTCTGCTTCGAGAAGCGCATCGGCCCGCTTGCTCCGCAGTGAAAAGCCACTTCCACCGAGAGCATCGCGGCGGAACGAAACCTCAGGCTTTCTTCGGCGGCAGCGGGAACGGCGTGACCACGCGCTCACCACTACCTGCGTCACGAATGCTGAGCTGGCCACGACGGGCGACTTCCTCGACGCGCAGTACAGACTGCATCGGCAGGTGCAGCACTTCGGTGTCGCGGAATTCGTCGCGCAGACGCTCCTCGGTGGGATCGATGACCACGCCGTCCTTGACCTCGAAGTCGATTTCGGCGACTTCGATGAAACCCCACAGTGCGCCGGTTCCGACCTTGCGCGCATACAGCTCGTAGACGCGGCCACCGTTGAGGAAACTCACCTTGTACAGCTTGTGCTTGCTCATGCCTTGATTGCCCGGTCGCCGCGAGTCAGTGGCGGAAATGGCGGACGCCAGTAAACACCATGGCCATGCCGTGCTCGTTGGCGGCGGCGATGACTTCCTCGTCGCGCATGGAGCCACCCGGCTGGATCACCGCGCGGATGCCCGCTTCGGCGGCGGCGTCGATGCCGTCGCGGAACGGGAAGAAGGCGTCGCTGGCCATCACGCTGCCCGGCACGGCGAGACCGGCGTCATCGGCCTTGATGCCGGCGATACGCGCGCTGATCACGCGGCTCATCTGCCCGGCGCCGACGCCGATGGTGCGCTCATCCTTCGCATAGACGATGGCGTTGGACTTGACGTATTTGGCCACGCGCCAGGCGAACAGCAGGTCGCGCAACTCCTGTTCGGTCGGCGCACGCTCGCTGACCTGCTTCAGCTCGTCGACGCCGACTTCACGGTTGTCGGCGGTCTGCATCAGCAGGCCGGAACCGACACGGCGCACGTCCATGCTGTTGCGGCCATCGCCGGCGGGGATCTCGATCACGCGGACGTTGGGCTTCTTCGCCGACAGCGCCAGCGCATCGGCCGCGACCGACGGTGCGATGATCACCTCGACGAACTGGCGTTCGATGATTGCACTCATGGTCGCCGCG
>JACKOX010000028.1 GCA_024233975.1 Rhodanobacteraceae bacterium | reverse complement strand
CTGGCGCCGGCGGAAGACCGCGGCAGTTTCTTCGTGATGGTGCGTGGCCCCGAAGGCGCGGGCTTCGACTACACCGTCAAGCAGATGCAAGACATCGATCAGCGGCTGGAAAAGCTGCGCGAAGAAGGCCACCCCATCGACAGCGTGATCACGCGCGCGCCAGCCGGTTTCGGCGGCGGCGAGGACATGCACACCGGCCGCGCCATCGTGATCCTGAAGCCGTGGAGCGAACGCACCGAGACCACGCAGGAAACCGTCGACGCCGCACGCGCTTCGCTGGATGAGATTCCCGGCGTACGCGCCATGCCATCGATCCGGCAAGGGCTGGTGCGCAGCCAGGGTTCGCCGCTGCAAGTGGTGCTGGGCGGTCCCGACTACGACACGCTGATGGACTGGCGCGACCGCATGGTCGAGCAGATGGAACAGAACCCGGGCTTGAACTCGGTGGATTCCGACTTCCAGGAAACCCGGCCACAGATGCGCATCGACGTGGATCGCGCCCGCGCCGCCGATCTTGGCGTTTCCGTACAGGAGATCGGTCGCACCCTGGAAACCATGATGGGCTCGCGCCGGGTAACGACCTTCGTCAGCCAGGGCGAAGAGTACGACGTCGTTCTGCAGGCCGCCGACGCCGATCGCCGCAGCCCGGCCGACCTGCAGAACCTCTACGTTCGCTCGCAGGAAACCGGCCAACTGGTGCCTCTGTCCAATCTGGTCGAACTGCATAGCCTCGCCGCCGCCGGCAGCCTCAGCCGCTTCAACCGCCTGCGCGCCATCACCCTGTCGGCCAACCTAGCGCCCGGCTACAGCCTCGGCGAAGCACTGAGCTGGGTGCAGCACACCGCCGATGAGGTGCTGCCGCAGACCGCGCAGCTCGACTACAAGGGCGAATCGCGCGAGTACTTCGAGGCTGGCGGCGCGGTCTATTTCACCTTCGCCATGGCGCTTCTGGTGGTGTTCCTGGTGCTGGCCGCGCAGTTCGAAAGTTTCCTGCACCCAATCGTGATCATGCTCACCGTGCCGCTGGCCGTGCTTGGCGCGCTGATCGGGCTCTACCTGTTCGGCTCCTCACTCAACCTGTTCAGCCAGATCGGCATCATCATGCTGGTCGGGCTTGCCGCGAAGAACGGCATCCTGATCGTCGAATTCGCCAACCAGCTGCGCGACGAAGGTCGCAGCGTGCGCGAGGCTGTTGTCGAATCTGCGGCGACGCGCCTGCGGCCGATCCTGATGACCTCCATCGCCACCATGATGGGTGCGGTGCCATTGATCGTCGCCGGTGGCGCGGGTGCGGCCAGCCGCCAGACCATCGGTATCGTGGTGCTCGCCGGCGTCGCCTTCTCCACCTTGCTGTCGCTGTTCGTGGTGCCGGCCTTCTACGCACTGGTTGCGCCGCACACGCGCTCACCGGATGCACTCGCACAGAAGCTGCAGCGCATGGAACTGGAACAGCCAACGACAACGGCGGCAGAAAGCAGCCACGCCGCGCAATGATCCGGACACGGCCAAGCCAACTCGACGACGCGCAAAGCAAAACAATTGTTACGGTCCGTACGTCATCGTATTGAACCCGGATAAGCTCCCCTGCTTCCAACGATCAGGGGAGATGCATGCGAGGTTTGATCCGTTGTTTTGCATGGCTGACGCTGTGCTGCTTCCAGGCCAGCGCACTGGCTTCCGCTCCGGCATTGACTAAGGTTTCGGGTTTCCAGCCTAACGTCGGCCAGCTCGACGCCCGCGTCGCCTACTGGGCCAAGCGCGACGGTGTGTCGCTGTTCATCACCCGCAAGGGCGAGCTGGTCCACCGATTCGCGGGCAATAACGGACGCGACTGGGTTCTGGTCGAGCGGATGAATGGCCCGAACGCCCTGCAGCCATCGGGCATCGATACCGGCAGCGCCCGCATCACGCAAATCGCAACGGATGGAACGCGCAGCGCGTCCATGACCAACCGGATCGCTCTCGGCGAACCCTGGCCAGGCATCCAGGCGGAGCTGTGGCTCGGAGACAACGGTTTCGAGAAGCGCTTCGAACTGGCGCCGGGCACGGATGCCGGAAGCATTCGTATGGCACTGGACGGCGTGGAAACGCTGCGCGTTGCCGATGATGGCGAACTGTTTCTGGCGACCGGCCTCGGCGACGTTGTCCTGAAGTGCGCCGGTTGCCTGGCCAAAAACCGCTCAATGGTCAGCGCCACATGGTTGATGTCCGCTACGGTCGCCGCTTGACAGCAGTTACAGCTTCGCGCTGGGAGAACATGACCCACGCTACTCCGTCTGTCGACCAGTCATCCGCTCGACGTTTTCCGGCGGCAACAGCGACGGAAGCATCCGACAGCACAGAAGTGGCTTCAAGACAGCGACTGTACGTCACCGGGTACACCAAGTCCGCCAACTTCCCCGGCACGACCGGTGGCTACCAGTCCAGCATCGACCGCAATACCACGCTGGGCGGCAACCTGTTCATCGCGCGCTACAGCCTCGACCTGACCACGCTCATCCAGGCCACCTACTTCGGCAGCTATGGTCCCAGCAGCAGCGGCCAGAGCAGCGGCCTCGACGTGCGCACGCTGGTGGTGGCCGACGACAGCATCTACATCACCGGTTCCGCACCCGGCGAAGGGACGCACCTGCCCACCACCGCCGGCGCACTGCAGACCACGCCCGGTGGCGGTACCAGCGATGCCTATGTTGCACGACTGTCACTGGACCTGACTCAGCTGCAGCAGGCCACTTACTATGGCGGTGCCGCCCAGGACATCGCCTGGCCCATGCAAGTCTCCAACGACGGCGTGTTCATTGCCGGGTTCACCAACGACTCGACACTGCCCGGCTTCAGTAACGGGGCGGAAAACGGCGCGCTGGGATCCAACGGGTCATACGTCGCCAAACTTTCCCTGGACCTCAGCACCGCACTAGCCGCTACCTGGGTCAGCGGCAGCAATGGTGGCAGCCCCTATGCCATGACGCTGGGCACCGATGGTTCTGTCTATGTGGGCGGAAACGGCAACGCCAGCCTGTATGAAACTACCGGTGCTTTCCAGCCTAATCTCGCCTCGGTTCCGCCACGCACCGATGGCTATATCGTGCGACTGTCGTCCGATCTCGGCACCATCCATCGATCCACGTATCTAGGCGGCAGCGACTACGAACGTATCGACAGCCTTGCCTTCGGCGAAGACACCGTCTTCGTGGGCGGCAGCACTGACTCGCACGTCAACTTCCCCTTCCCGCCAACGGCGGCAGACACCACGCACAGCAAGGGCAGCTCGTTCGTCGCCGCGCTGTCAGCCGACCTGTCGACGCTTAACGGCGCCAGTTCATACAGTGGTGACGATGTACTGAACAGCACCAGCACCGCGGGAATCGCCTTCTATGACGGCAAGCTGTTCCTGGCGGGGACGACGCGATCAGGCACCCTGCCCGGCAGCATTGGTGGTGCCGAACCGAGTAATACGATCAACGCAATCTGCGGTTTTGCCGCCGTGTTCAATCCGGCGCTCACCACCATTCATCAGGGAAGTTTCCTTGGCTGCGGCGACAACCGCCTTCAGGTTTTCGCCATGGATGTCGGCAACGACCTGCTTTACGTCGCCGGGTGGACGCGTCGCAATCAGTTGCCGAACGGCGAGGATTCAGCACAGCCGAACAAGGGCGGCGGTGTCGAGGAGGCATACATCATCGCCGCTACCACCGACCTAGCCGGCCCCAAGCCCAACGCCGATATCGCCGTCGAGAAAACCGGCAGCGACGAGCGCATCGCCAACCGCTACATCCGCTACGAAGTGGTGGTTCGCAACCTCGGCCCCGATGACGCCGTCGACGTGCTGGTTCAGGACATTCTGCCGGCAGAGCTCGATGCCGCGACCTGGCAGTGCAACGGTTTCGATGGCGCCAGCTGCGTGGCCGGCAGCGGCAGCGGTGACCTCAGCGAAACAGTATCGATTCCGAACGGCGGTCGGCTGGAGTACTCGATCTGCGGTCGCGCCGACAGCCTGCCATCGCTGGTGGTGAACACGGCACAAGCGGACGTCGCCAGCCACACGCTCGACCCGGTCGCCGGCAACAACAGCGATTCGACGACCATGATCGATCCGCGCCTTTTCGCCGACGGCTTCGAAGACGCCGACCTGCCGCCTTGGTGCCCGCCAACCAACTGAGCGCAGCCAGCAACCACTGTTTGGAATACACGAAACGAGCGGCTGACGACTATCCGTCAGTCGCTGGTATTCGCGCCAGGCGCCAGCTTCTCGAAATCGATGCTCGGGTGCGCGAAGGAAATGTCAGCCGTCTTTTCGACGCCATCAACATGCCGATCAGCCGCGTGCTGCCAGAACAGCCAGTTCTCCCAGCCGAATGGCACCTTGGGCATCTTCACGCCGTACTCGACCATCCATAGCGGGTAAGCGGAAAAATCCGGGCGATAGTATTTGTCCCAGAACGTCGCGTCGGTGTAGATCATCGGCTTGACGCCAAGCTCAGCCTCCAGCGTTTTCAGGAATAGCAGCAGCTCGTCGGTCATGTCACCGTGAGTGTTGTGGCCGAGCAGCTCGACGTCCACCGCCGGCGGCAACGTGCCCGGATCATCCTTGATGCGTGAGGCGAAGAACTTCGCCTGCTGCACCGGATCGTCCTCGGTGACGTAGAAGTGATAGGCGCCTCGCGCCAGCCCGGCCGCCTTGAGGCCCGCCCAGTGGTGCTCGAACATCGCGTCCGGATTGTCCACGCCCTCGCTGGCTTTCACGTACGCGAACCGATAACCCTGCGCCTTCACCTTCGGCCAATCCACGTCACCGGAATGATGCGACACGTCCAGGCCCAGCACCGCCCGATCCGACGGTTTGTAGTGCGTGTTGATCCGCGTCAGCGTCACCTCGAAGGCCGGCGTTGACTGTGCCTTCTGGAAGAAGCGCGCTTTCATCGAATCATCGGACAACAGCACGGCTTCGATGCGACTGCCGCGCCCATCTTCATTGAGTATGACGTGCTGGCGATCACGCGCGATGCTGCCGCTGAAGGAATCGAAATGCTCGGCCTGCTTACCGAGACTGGAACCACCAAAGGTCTCGGCCTCCGGCTCGGCCAGCACGTGCCAGCGGTTGTGCCCGCGCACGTCCCATCCATCCTCACTGAGCTGCCAGTACACGCCCATCCACATTTCCGCCGACGCTGGATCGGCGTCACTGCTGTCGTCATAGGTGCCATACCAGACACCGAGCAGGCTTGGCGGCTGGATATTGTCATCTGCAGCCACAACAAATGACGGCGTTAATGCCAACAAGAGCAGCGCTGTCTTTTTCAGTCGCACATGGCGAAACATGCTGATTCCCTCAGCGAGTGAACCGAACTTCAGTTACATGCAACACAAGCTCAGTCGCAGCGTATCCGCTCCAACAGTGAACTTGTTACCGCATCGTCAACGCCGGCCATTGATTCGCCTCGCAACGCCGGTTCCAGTCTGGTCGCGACCTTCTTGCCCAGCTCGACACCCCACTGATCGAAGGCGTTCAGGCCCCAGAGGTGGCCGAGCACGGAGGTTGAGTGTTCGTAGAGCGCCAGCAATGCGCCAAGGGCTTCCGGGGTCAGCTGATCAAGCAACAGCATGGATGACGGCGTGCCGCCGGGATAGCGACGCTGTGGATCATCGCTGTCCTGGCCATTGGCCAGCGCTTCCGCCTGGGCCAGCAGGTTGGCGAGCAGCGTGGCGTGTTGCGTCCGATGGGAGTGGTCGGGACGGCGGACGCCGATGAACTCCAGTGGCAGGCGCTCGCTGCCCTGATGCAGCGCCTGGAAGAAGCTGTGCTGGGTGCTGGAACCGACACCGCCCCAGGTTGCCGGCGCGGTCGCGTGAAGCAATGACTGCCCCGCACTACCAACCGACTTGCCGAGGCTCTCCATTCGTAGCTGCTGCAGGTAGGCCGGCAACTGCAGTAGGCGCTGGTCATAGGCGATTACGGATTCAGACGCCATGCCCCGCGCATTGCGGTTCCACAGCGCGAACAGCGCATGCAGCACCGCCATGTTGGCGCTGTTTTCGGTGCTGACGACATGGCGATCCATCAGCGCGGCGCCTGCGAGCAGTTGGTCGAAAGCCTCCTCGCCCAAAGCCAGCAATGCGGAGAATCCCACGGCCGACCACAGCGAAAAACGTCCACCGACCCAGTCCCACATCGGCAGCACGCGATCCGCGGGAATGCCGAAATCGGCCACGCGATCAAGATTGGCGCTGACGGCATAGAGCCGCGAGGCGTCGCCCAGCCAGTCGCGTAGCAGCGCGCCGTTGAGCAGCGTCTCGCGCGTTCCGAAACTCTTGGACACCAGCACGCCAGCGGTATGTGCGGGATCGAGCCCGGCCAACACGCGCTGCGCCTCGTGGGCGTCGACATTGGCGATGAAATGCACGCGAAAACGTGCATCCGGCCGCTGCAGTGCATCCATCAGCAGGCGCGGACCGAGGTCGGAGCCGCCAATGCCGACATGAACGATATCGCTGATGTCCGAAGCAGCCAGATCCGTCGCCAGTTCGCGCATGCGCGCCTGCGCGTCGATGGCCTGCGAACGGGCCGCGCGGGCGGAAGCACCCTCGCCCACGTCGGAGCGCAGGGCGGTATGCAGGACAGCGCGACCCTCGCTGACGTTGACGATTTCACCGTCGAACTGGCGCTTCAGCGCAGTCCCGACATCGCTCGCCTCAGCCAGCGACAGCAATTCGCCCAGCGCTACTTCATCCAAGTGCTGGCGAGCGTAGTTGAGATAGAGCGGCCCGACCTCCAGTGACCAGTCGCGCGCACGCGCGGCGTCGGCACACAGCTCGCGCAGTGGGCGCGTGCGCAGCCGGTCAGCCTGTTGCTGGAGGCGCTGCAGCCGCTCGGGGCTCAGCATGACCTGGCCTCAGGCCGCCTGCGCCGGGATGGAATCGTTGGTGTGGGTCAGCTTGTTGTCGCCATCCACATAAATCAGGTTCGGCTTGAACGTCGCCATTCTGGCCTCCTCAAGCTGTCCGTAGGCACAGATGATGACCAGGTCACCAACACCAGCGCGGTGCGCGGCGGCGCCATTCACCGAAATGATGCCGCTGCCCTCTTCGGCGCGGATCGCATAGGTGACGAAGCGCTGGCCATTGTTGATGTTGAACACATGCACCTGCTCGTATTCGCGGATACCCGAGATATCCAACAAGCGACCATCAATGGCGCAGCTGCCCTCGTAGTGCAGTTCGGCGTGGGTAACGGTGGCGCGATGGATCTTGGCCTTGAGGACGTTCAGCAGCATGGCGGGATTCCCGGGTTGTCGACAGCGAGCGGCCGTGTTGCAAAAACACAACAGCGCCTTTCCCGGCGCCCATCAATTGTATCAAGGCGATCGATACGAAGATGCGACAGCGGATACCTGTTATCGCATATGACTTTTAAATCAATGCATTACAGGTGCTTTTCGCGATCTGCAGGCAAAAAAAACCCTCGCACCAGAGGTGCGAGGGGCTAATCGGAGTGACGATTACCTTGAACAATGCGCCCTGCTAGCTGTCGGGACAGCGCCAAAATCTGTCGCAGAACCCGACTGCGGTTGCAAGCTTACAACAGTCGTTGGGGAAAAGCTACTACCCAGACAACCTGTCGTGACGGCGGTCACAGGGCGGGCACGAAGACCAGATTGTCGATGAGGCGGGTATTGCCCAGTTTCGCCGCCGCCAGCGCGACGCGCTCTTCGGGCACGCCCTCGGTGGCCGGTGCGAGGTCGGCACGACGCACCGCCACGTAGTCGACCTCGAACCCGGCATCAGCCAGACGCGCACGCGCGGCCTGCAATGTGGCGACGATGCCCTCGCCCGCCGCTACCCGGCCCGCCAGCCAATGCAGGGTCTGCTGGATCAGCGGGGCAACGGCACGCTGTTCGGGCGTGAGGTACTGGTTGCGGGAGCTCATCGCCAGGCCGTCGGCCTCGCGACTCGTCGGTGCTCCCTGGACGTCAATGGGAAAGGCCAGGTCACGCACCATATGGCGGAGGATCGCCAGTTGCTGGTAGTCCTTCTGCCCGAAAACGGCGACATCCGGCTGCACCTGGTTGAACAGCCGGGACACCACGGTACAGACGCCGTCGAAATGCCCGGGACGACTGGCGCCGCAGAGAATCCCGGTCAAGGACGGCACATCCATGCGCACACGGCTCCCCACGCCCAGCGGGTACATCTCGTCCACCGACGGAAGGAACAGCAGATCGCAGCCCTCGCGATCCAGCCTTTCGGCGTCGGCGTCCGGGGTGCGCGGATAGCGGTCGAAGTCCTCGTTGGGCCCGAACTGGCTGGGATTCACGAAGATGCTGGCAACCACCTTGTCGGCGGACTCGCGCGCCTGGCGGATCAGCGAGAAATGCCCGGCGTGAAGATTGCCCATGGTCGGCACGAAGCCGATGCGCTTTCCGGCGCCACGCCATTCGCCGATCTGCGCCCGAAGCTCGGCAACCGTCCTGGCGGTCTTCATGACTCGTAGCTGTGTTCGGCGTCGGGAAAGCTCCCGTCACGCACGGCGTCGATGTAAGCGCGGATGGCGCCGCGGATCGAGCCGCCCTCGCCGAGGAAGTCCTTCACGAAGCGCGGGCGCCGACCCATGGCGACGCCCAGCATGTCGTGCATCACCAACACCTGACCGTCGCAGGCCACGCCGGCGCCGATACCGATCACCGGAATCTGCAGCTCGGCGGTGATCGCGGCAGCCACGGCATTCGGCACACATTCCAGCACCAGCAACTCGGCGCCCGCATCCTGTATGGCCAGCGCGTCGGCGCGCAGCCTGGCCGCGGCTTCATCACCACGACCCTGGACCCGATAGCCACCCATCTTGCGCACCGACTGCGGCGTCAAACCAAGATGCGCGCAGACCGGAATATCCCGACGGGTGAGGAATTCGATGCACTCCAGCAGCGGTCCGGCGCCCTCCAGCTTGACCATCGCGGCGCCACCCTCGGCCATCAGCCGATGCGAGGAATCCAGCGCACGATCCGGCGTGGCATAACTCTGGAACGGCAGGTCGCCGACCAGCAGCGCCGCCTTCAGGCCGCGCGACACCGCGGCACAGTGATAGACCATGTCATCGACGGTGACCGGCAGGGTCGTGCGGCGGCCCTGCACCACGTTGCCCAGTGAGTCTCCCACCAGCACGGCGTCGATGCCCGCCTCGTCCATGGCGGCAGCGAAACTGGCGTCATAGGCGGTCAGCATGGTGATGCGCTGCCGGTCGCGCTTGAACTCGCGAAGCATGGGAACGGTTACAGGTTTGCGCGGCGGCGCGGCGTCTCCGGCGTACATGGCGTCGGCTTCCGGTGTGGGTCGATGCTGCTGCGCAGCAAGCTGTCTAGCGTATCGCTTCGATACCGCTTCGATCTACCTCGGCCAGCAGATCAGTGGCGCGTCCACGGGCTGGGATGATGATATCCGCTGCGATGTCGAGCAATGGCACCAGTACGAAAGCGCGCTCGTGCATGCGTGGATGCGGCAGCTGCAGGCGCTCCGTATCGAGGCATTCATCGCCATACAGGAGCAGGTCAAGATCGAGACTGCGCGGCCCCCAGCGCAGCGTCCGCTGCCGGCCGGCGGCCTGCTCGACGGAAACCAGCACGTCGAGCAGGGACTCCGGCGAGAGCGACGTTTCCAATCGCGCCGCCGCATTGACGAACGGCGGCTGCTCGACAACGCCCCAGGGCGGCGTGCGGTAGAGCCGCGACACGGCAACCACGCGGATGGCGTCGTGAGCATCCAGCGTGGCCAACGCACGGTCAATCTGGACGACAGGTTCGTCCTGGTTGCTTCCCAGTGCGATGTAGATCGTCGGGCGCGTCGACCCGGATGTGCTCATTCGCTGCTTTCGCTGGCGGGCTTGCGACGACGACGACGGCGACGCTTGCGCGAAGGCTGCGGGTCACCACCGCCGGAACGCGGCGGACCCAGCCGGGCGGAAAGCTGATCACCGCTCAGTTCCTGCGCGTCACGCCAGAAGGCCACTTCGTCGGCCAGCTCCGGTTCCGCCTGCTGGCGCAGCTCCAGAAAATCATAGGCCGCGCGAAAACGCGGATGCGACAGCAACCGGAACACCCGCTTGCGCCGGCGATCCGGGAAGCGCGCCTGCAGCATCCAGATTTCCTGCATCGGAATGGAAAACCGCCGCGGCAACGCAATGCGCTGGACCTGATGCATCACCACGCGGTCCGCCGCGCGTTGCTGGGCCAGATGCACTTCGAGGCCGCCCGCTTCAAGCGATGCCAGTTCCGCGGCGTAGGCAGGCCACAACAGCGCGGCAAACAGGAATGCCGGCGTCACCGGGCGATCTTCGCGAATCCGCGCATCAGTGTTGCGCAGGGCGGTCAGCAAAAGACGACGCAGCCCACCGGTTTCATCGGCCCTCAACGCCGCCGAACTGTCGGGGAACAGCGCCGGCAACAGGCCGTGAGTCTCCAGTCCCAGCCAGCTGGCCTCGGCGTGGCCGGCCATGAACAGTTTCAGCGATTCATCGAACAGTCTCGCCGACGACGACTCGTTGAGCAGTCCGGCAAGGCGAGGAATCGGCTCGGCGGCGGCGACATCGATGCGGAAGTCCAGCTTGGACGCCAACCGCACCGCTCGCAGCATGCGCACTGGATCCTCGCGATAGCGGTCTTCCGGCTCACCGATCAGCCGCAGCACGCGATGCCGGACATCCTCGTAGCCACCGACGAAATCGCGGACGCTGAAGTCCTCGATGTTGTAGTACAGCGCATTGGCGGTGAAGTCGCGGCGCACCGCATCTTCCTCGATGCTGCCGTAGACGTTGTCACGAACCAGCCGCCCACCTTCCATTTCGCGATCGCCGCTGCCGTCATCGCTGTTGGCGCGGAATGTCGCCACCTCGATGATCTCGCGCCCGAACATGACGTGCGCCAAGCGGAAGCGGCGACCGATCAGGCGGCAGTTGCGGAACAGGTGCTTGACCTCTTCCGGCGTGGCGTTGGTGGCCACGTCAAAGTCCTTGGGGGCACCGCCGATCAGCAGGTCGCGCACGGCGCCGCCGACCAGGTAGGCGTCGAAACCGCCATCCTTCAGTCGATAGAGGACGCGCAGCGCGTTCGGGCTGATCTGCTTGCGCGAGATGCCGTGGTCGCCCCGTTCGATGACGTCGTGCTTCACGGATGGAAGCGGCCGGTCGGAATGATGGCTCATGCGTCGCGGCCACTGCCGCAGTGGTTGCTCATGGATCAGGCGTGCCTGTTGCTGTGGGATCGGCGCGCTGCGTCGCACCCGGTGTTTCGGACCAACGGTGACCGCCCCGGGAAGGACGTTTTGACCGTCGAAAAGTGATTGCCAGAAAATGTTGCACTGCTATACTAGCCGTTCATGTTCGCGCTTCTCAATGCGCTCCCTTCGTCTAGCGGTCTAGGACGCGGCCCTCTCAAGGCTGAAACACGGGTTCGAGTCCCGTAGGGAGCGCCAGCGAACCTCCTTCTCCTCACGTTCTGGCGAGCCGATGCCTTTCGTCGTTACCGAGAACTGCATCAAATGCAAGTACACCGACTGCGTCGAAGTCTGTCCGGTGGACTGCTTCCATGAAGGCCCGAATTTCCTGGTGATCGATCCGGACGAGTGCATCGACTGCACCCTCTGCGAGCCCGAATGCCCGGCGAATGCGATCTATCCGGAGGACGATGTCCCGGCCGGCCAGGAACACTTCATCGCGCTCAATGCCGAGCTGTCGCCGCAGTGGCCGGTAATCACCGTGCGCAAGGACCCGCCGGCCGACGCCGCCGACTGGGACGGCAAACCGGACAAGTTGCCGTTGCTGGAACGCTGACCCAGCAGCTGATCCAGCAGTCGATTCACGACGGAATGCCGACAAGAAAAAGCCGGAGCGCGAAACGCCCCGGCTTTTTTCATGCGCCCGTGGGCAGCGCTCAGCCGGTCAGGCGTGCACGAAGCGCGTCGAGCAGCTGGCGGGCAAAGCCGGTGTTGAGCTGTTGGCCATCCTGGCCCACCGCGGTGATGCGGCTGCCCTGCCCCTCGGCACGGATACGCAGCAGGAATTCCTGGCCCTGGAACTGCACGGTGTAGACCGACAGCAGCTTGGAGCGCTCCTTGACCTGCACGCCGTCCATCGCGTCGAGCTCGGTGCCAAGGCGGTCCCAGGCGGTATCGACGTTGTCGAACAGCTGCACGAACTGGCCGGCACGCTGCGACGCCAGGTTGGTATCCGGGATCGCCATGCTGGTATCGACGGCCGGGCTGTCCAGGTCCGGCGGCACTTCCAGCGGTCGGTTCTCGGGACTCTGCTCATAACCGCTACCGCGCTTGAGCCAGCTGCAGCCACCCACCGACAGCAGGGCGACCAGCGCGGTGGCGATGG
The DNA here is from genome assembly GCA_024233975.1 of Rhodanobacteraceae bacterium. Taxonomy (GTDB): domain Bacteria; phylum Pseudomonadota; class Gammaproteobacteria; order Xanthomonadales; family Xanthomonadaceae; genus JACKOX01. Next base: position 25,744 of record JACKOX010000028.1, on the reverse strand, counting down.
CGGTACGGGAAACGAAACGGTTCACGGTCATGCAGGTTCTCCAGAATTCGACGGGCGATCAGGCGACCCGTCAGGCAAAGGTCGATTCAAGTTGGGCGACGCGGGCAGCCATTTCGGCCAGCGCACCATCGTATTTCCCCGACAAGGGCTGCAGCGGCAGGCGCAATTCATCGGCGCACAGTGACATCGCAGACAGCAGCGCCTTCGCCGGAATGGGGTTCGGTTCGACACCCAGGAACGCATAGAGTGCCGCAAGCTCGCCGTCGATGGAATTGGCAAGCTCTGATTCACCTGTCGCCGCAGCTGCACAAAGGCGCGAAAACGTGCCAGGCACGATGTTGGAAGCCACGGAAATGCAGCCATCCGCGCCGTCAATGATGCTGCGGCAAGCCGTCGGGTCATCCCCACTGAGCAGGGAAAAACCATCACCCGGCAGCTGGTACAACGCTGCCCAGCGATCCGGATCTCCCACTGCTTCCTTGAGGCCAACGATGCGCGGATGGGCAATCAGCTCGGCAACGGTGCCCGGCTTCATGTCGATGCCGGTGCGTCCCGGCACGTTGTAGAGCACCAGCGGGACATCACATTGCTCGGCCACGGCGTGGAAATGCGCGACCAGGCCGGACTGCGTCGGCCGGACATAGGGCGGCGTCACAACCAGCGCCGCGTCGATGCCCTGCTCGGTCGCCAGTTGCGTCAGGCGGATCGTGGCCGCCGTACCGGAGGCACCGGAACCCGCCAAGACCGGAACCCGGCCATTCACGACGGTCACCGCTTCACGAATCAGCGTGGCGTATTCATCGGCGTCCAGCATCGCCGCCTCCCCGGTGGAGCCCGCCACCACCAGTGCGCTGGTGCCGCCAGCGATCTGGCGTTCGAGCAGGCGGTGCCAGGCGTCGATGTCCAGACGCCCATCCGGCGTGAAGGGTGTGACCAGGGCGGTGATGCTGCCAGACAGGTGCAAGAGTCGGAAACCGTGTGCTGTCGCGCCGAATTGCGCCGGCGCATGGTACTGGGGATGCTCGGCGCGACTCAACCACGCCGCCGCCGCGATTCAGCAGCCAGCGGGTTCCCGCGGGTCGGCCTTGCGAGCCTCGCCGGGCGAACAGTATGCTGCGGGCAACGACGCGCGCCGTCCGCGGCGCCAAGGAAGACCAACTGCCCGTGCCGAACAACGAATCAGCCGACGCCAGCGCCCGACCGCCCGGCAACGAAAACCACCTGCTGATCAGCGCGTTCACCACGCATCCAGCCTCTCCGTTACTGGCCGTGACCCGTCGCATCGCCGAAGCCGGCTGCAACCTGGCCGACTCGCGGCTGTCGACGGTGGGACGCGACGTTTCGGTTCTTGCCTTGGCCGTCGGCCCGTGGGATGCCATCGCCAAGCTGGAGTCGGCGCTGGGGCGTCTGGATCGAAAGGACGGCCTCCGCATCAACTGGTACCGCACCGGCGCGCGCGAGCTGCAGAGCACGCTGCTGCCCTACATCGTGGAAGTCGTAGCGGCCGACAAGCCCGGGATCCTGTTCCAACTGGCCGAGTTCTTCGACAGTCAGGGCATCACCATCGAAAGCCTGCACAGCACCCGTTATCGCGCCATGCAGACTGGCGCCGAGATGTTCTCCGCACAGCTGACCATCGGCGTGCCGTCGAGCATGCATATCGCCGGCCTGCGCGATGACTTCCTCGACTTCTGCGACCACCTGAACCTGGATGCCATCATGGATCCGGTGAAGTTCTGACGCCCGACAAGGAGCCAAGCACAGCACCATGAGCCCAGCCGCCAGGAAAGTCCCCGACCTCGCCATCTCCCTCGCACAGGCTGGCGACGGCCGGTTATCCGACTTCCGCGGCCAATGGCTGGTGCTGTACTTCTATCCCAAGGACCACACGCCAGGCTGCACCACCGAAGGCCTCGACTTCAATCGACTGCTGCCGAAGTTCAGGAAGCTCGGCGCCACTGTCGTTGGTGTATCCCGCGACTCAGTGAAGACCCACCAGAACTTCTGCGAGAAGCAGGGCTTCAAATTCGACCTGATCAGCGACACCGACGAAAAGCTCTGCAAGGCCTTCGACGTGATCAGGGAAAAGAACATGTATGGCCGCAAGGTGCTGGGCATCGAGCGCAGCACCTTCCTGATCGATCCGGACGGCCGCATCATGCAGGAATGGCGCAAGGTGAAGGTCAAGGAACATGCCGACGCCGTTCTGGCCGCCCTGAAAGAAGCGCAAACCGCCTAGTGCCGACCACCCAATCCAACGCCACCCGTTGCTCCGATAGTCGGAGCGACGCTCATCCGCGTGCCCGACTTTCCTTCTCCCGCCTGGACTGACGACATGATGACCAGCAGCAAGCGCATCTACGTACTCGACACCAATGTCCTGATGCATGACCCGACCGCACTGTTCCGCTTCGAGGAACACGACGTCTATCTGCCGATGATGGTCCTGGAGGAGCTGGACAACGGCAAGAAAGGCATGTCGGAAGTGGCACGCAACGTGCGCCAGGTCAGCCGCTTCATCAACGAGCTGATCGAGGTCAACGGCCCCGACAAGGTCAGCGAAGGCCTGCAACTGAAGCGACCCGGCGAGCTGGACCTTGGTGTCGCCGAAAGTACGGGCCGCCTGCGCTTCCAGACGGAAAGCACCGACGGCAACGGCCGTTTCGGCACGGTGCTACCGGACAACAAGATCCTCGCGGCGGTCATGGCGCTGCACAAGTCCGATCCGGGCACGCCGGCCATCCTGGTTTCCAAGGACATCAACCTGCGCATCAAGGCATCGATCGTCGGCATTCCCGCCGAAGACTATGAGAATGATCGTGCGCTGGATGATTTCAACCTGCTCTACACCGGTTCCACGCAACTGCCCGAGGATTTCTGGGAGAAGCACAACGACAGCCTCAAGTCCTGGAACGAACGCGGCGGCACCTTCTACGAGATCAAGGCCACCGAGGAGGAAACCTGGCGTCCCAACCAGTACCTCTACCTGCCCGGCGAGGAAAGCGTCGAGCTGCGCGTGCTCAAGCGCGAACAGGACAAGGTCACGCTGCGCATGGCCGAGGACTACCGCGCCTCGCAGCACGCAGTCTGGGGCATCACCGCACGCAACCGCGAGCAGAACTTCGCACTCAACGCGCTGATGGATCCGGACATCGACCTGGTCACCATCCTTGGCACCGCCGGCACCGGCAAGACGCTGCTGGCGCTGGCCGCCGGCCTCGCCCAGACCATGGACCAGCAGCGTTATCGCGAAATCATCATGACCCGCGTGACGGTGAATGTCGGTGAAGACATCGGCTTCCTGCCCGGCACCGAAGAGGAAAAAATGACCCCGTGGATGGGCGCGCTCACCGACAATCTCGAAGTGCTGACCCACAACCAGGAAGGCGGCAGCTGGGGCCGCGCCGCCACCAACGACCTGCTCGCCTCGCGCATCAAGATTCGCTCGCTGAACTTCATGCGCGGCCGCACCTTCCTGAGCCGCTGGGTGATCATCGACGAGGCGCAGAACCTCACGCCCAAGCAGATGAAAACCCTGCTGACGCGAGCCGGCCCCGGCACCAAGATGATCTGCATCGGCAACGTCGAACAGATCGACACGCCCTACCTCACCGAAACCACATCAGGACTCACCTACGCCGTCGATCGCTTCAAGGACTGGCCGCACAGCGCCCACATCACCCTCCGTCGCGGTGAACGCTCACGCCTTGCCGACTACGCTTCGGAGATGTTGTAGCCTTTTCCAGAGATGGTCAGTCGTCATCAAGATGATCTGAAGCTCCCTGACAAAACGTGATGGGCTCTATCCGGAACCACCCTTCTTTAATGCCCCAAGGTGCGCCGCGCTTTGCAAACGCGGCATTGAACGGAGAGATGCGTAGTGCGCCCATCATTAACCACCATCTTGCTGGCAAGTTTGTTCCTTTTCCCTGTCTGCGCCGACGCTCAGATGCCCCACCCAGGTACTACGATTCCACGCGACCCTTCGACAGCCGACGATGTGATCATTGAAGTGGGACTGCGCTGCCTCGCCGACGCCGTCGAACCGCCTGAAATCCGGACAACCGGCGAGAACAGCTACACACTGACCTACGTGCACGGCCCCGATGGCGTCAACTGCCCACCCGAACTGCCACCGGGAACGGCGTTTCCCACCAACATTGGCAAGTTCCCTGCCGGGCAGCATCACGTGCATTTCATCGGTCTTGTGAAAGGCCAAAGCGCATATACGGACGATATTTCGTTCACAGTGAGCGACATCGCCGGTAAGTCGGTTTCTGGCGCTTGGTACGCGCCCGAGCAAAGCGGACGCGGCATGTTTTTGATCCGAACGACCGTCGATTTATCACCGCCTGAGATTGGCACCCACCCACCACCCGAACAACTGTATGTGGTTTATTGGGCCACCCACGATGCCGATGGCAATCCCACCTGGGCACTGACCAGCGGTCTGATGAGCGACAACGTCGTCAGCGGCATCGCCATCAACACATCCGGAACACCACTGGCCCCGGGCGCGGCAGAACTGACCCAGCAACCCTGGGGCACGTTGAGCTTTGAATACCTGGGCTGCGACAAGGGCCAACTGACCTGGAATGCGAACGATCCACTAATCACCGACGGCAGTGTCGACATCATCAAACTCGCCAATCCCGATGGCCTGGGTGTCTGCTCCAAGTCCAACGCCATCGAAGCCATTTGGGTTGACTGAAATCAGACCGGCGAAGCAACCCGTTTCGACGACACCATTCATGACACGGCCCCAACTCACCCTGCGCCAAAGCGAACGCTCACGGTTGGCGAACTACGTGCTGGAAATGCTGTAAGGCCGATTTGCCTAGCCAGTGGCAAATTGCCCGTCTGATTCAGCGCGCGCTAGACTCGCATTGCCGGGGACAAGCCGAAATAGCCAATCACGGAGGACTCCGATGCGACCCTTGCTTGTTACTTTGCTTGCAACCCTCGCGTGGCTACCAGCACATTCGCCAGCCCAGACCGTAAGCCGCTATGGCGCATACCCGGCGGATCCGTCAACCGCGGATCACGTCATCATTGCCATCCCCGACGGCTGTGGAGACATCATCGCCAAACCGGCTGAAGTTTCCACTTCCCCGAACGATCCTCTGGTCCATCAACTGAACGTGTTCTTCAAGACACCCGACGAACCCGTTGTGTGCCCGGGACTCTGGCCTCCGGGTGGTTACCACGCTTTCGACCTTGGGCAGCTAGGCGAAGGCGAACACAAGATCCGCGTCTACCGGATTGTGGATGATGGCGAAATTCCGTCGCTGGAGGACCAGCCGAGTCATGAGTTTGGCGTCAGTGTCAGCGGCATTGCGGGCACATCCGTCTCAGGTGCGTGGTTCGCGCCGGAACAATCCGGGCGAGGCATTTTTCTGATCCGCGTACCACTGACTTCGGGTCAACAAGCGGGTGAGAATCTTTTTATCGTTTACTGGGCCAACCATGATGCCGACGGCAATCCGACCTGGGCGTTGACCAGCGGACAGATGACCAACCATGTCGTCAGCGGTACCGCGGTCTACACAACTGGAACGCCACTTGCGCCAGGGACCGCAGAACTTGCCCAGCAGGAGTGGGGACAACTGAGTTTCGAGTACCTGGGCTGTGACAAGGGTCGACTGACCTGGAATGCCCTCGACCAGACGATCACCGATGGCAGTGTCGACATCATCAAACTCGCCAATCCTGATGGCCAGGAGGTCTGCTCGATCCCCTCCGCCATCGAAGCTGTCTGGACTGACTGACCCAGTCGAACTGCATCCAGGGAACGACAATGAATCAAGTGACACAGCTTCTTCGCGGCTGCGCTCTCTTGGGCGTGCTTGCAGCCAGCGCCAACCTGGCCGCGCAAGCATCCCTTCAGACTTACCCTTCCGATCCATCCACCGCCGATGACATCACCATCGGCCGACAGATTTTCAGTGGCTGCTCGTATGGACCAGAAGTCCTGGTTGAGATCCAGACAACTGACTCCGCCGACGAAGGCACTGCCGACGCACGCTACTACCACACGCTGGACATTGACCTCACCAACAGCGGAGTCGTCTGCGCCTCGCCCATCCCGCCCGACATGTACGAGGGCTATGGAATTGGTCGATTGCCAAAAGGGCGGCACACCATCACCGTCAGATGGGTAGAGAATGACGAATCCGTTTCCGAAACGAACATCTACTTCCGCGTCAGCGACATTGCCAGCAAGTCGGTTTCTGGCGCCTGGTATGCGCCTGAACAGTCCGGGCGCGGCGTTTTCGTGATCCGAGCCCCGCTGGCAGACGGACAGTACCCGGGCGAGAATCTCTTCATCGTTTACTGGGCGAACCATGACGCCGATGGCAACCCGACCTGGGCACTGATGAGCGGCCAGATGTCCGACAATATCGTCAGCGGCACAGCCATCAACACCACGGGAACGCCGTTGGCACCAGGAAACGCCGAGCTAATTCAGCAACCCTGGGGCACCGCGAGCTTCGAATACCTGGGCTGTAACAAGGGCCGACTCAGCTGGAATGCCAACGATGAGGGAATCACAGATGGCTCTATCGACGTCATCAAGCTTGCCACACCCGACGGTCAAGTCCCCTGCTTCCTACCCGACAGCATCAATGCGGCGTGGGTGAACGACTGACTGAAGATTCTCAAACCATCCCCAGAACCAAAAAGAAAGGGCTCCCGAAGGAGCCCTCAACAAACCACGAACAAGCCCTGAACTGGTTGGTTGCTAGAAACTCATGCTCCAGACGGCCTCGACCTCGACCTGCGAACCGCTACCGAAATCGCTCTGGATGTAAGGGGTGGCGCCAAGGAAGTAGCGCGACGGCGCGTAGCTGGCGGCGAGCGACAGCTTGCCCAGACCGCGGAAGCTGTGGCGATAGCCTAACGCCCAATTGCTGTCGGTGTACTCGGACTGCAGCGCGCGCAACAGGATTTCCGAGGTCGGCTCCGGCTGCTGCTGGGTGGTGTAACGCAGGCTCCACTGTCCGCCATGCTGGTCGTCCAGCGCCGCCTCGGCGCTGTAGACCGTCAGGTCACGCCAGGCGAAGGTCGGCGAGGCGCCATCACCCAGCAGCGACAGGAATCGTCGTGGCAGCGCAGCGCTGGAGAACGCGTCGATGCCGCTGTAGAAAATGCGCTCGGCACCAGCCGCCAGTCGCCAGTGACGGTTTGGCTGGAAACCGACTTCGACCTCGGTGCGCGCCGGGATATCGAAGTCGCCGGGCTCGGAATACACGCCACGGTAGGCCTTGAACGGCTCCATGTTGATGCGCGACTGCACGCCAACGCTCAAACCGAAGCCATGCCCGATGTCATTGGCGTAGTCGACGCGCACGCCACCACCGGTGGCCGTCTCCGGCAGCGGGTCGACATGCGTGCCGTTCAAACGCACCGGCGCATCCCAGGCAAACATGCCCAGACCCGCACTGGCAAAGCGCTGGCGTGCCAACACCGCACCCAAGGCAATCCGGCTGTTGTCACCCAGCGACTGCTCAAGACTGGAAGCCACGAACTCACCCTTCAACAGGGTGCGCGAATCACTCAGCACGCCCAGCTCGGAGCTGGCATCCTGATGGCGCAACTGGTCTTGCGGCGCAAAACGCAGATGGAGGCTCGAACCGGTTTCACCCAAGGCCACCTGCACGTGCTGCTCACCGCGGAAGCGGTTCGCGAGCTCGTTGCGCAGGGGGGCCAACGCATTCGGCACGGGCGCTGGCTCATAGCTTAGCCAGTCGAAATCCGGGGCGATCCGCTGGTGCAGATACGCCTTCCACTGCGCCTTCAGCGAATCCGCCTGGGCGCGAGATGAGCTCGTAGCGTCGGCTGGACTTGCCGCCATCCCGAAACCGGCGACGCAGATCGCGGCACAGAGTGCGCGATGCAGCGGAATCGTCTGCGAGGGATTGCTTGGCTTCAACGAGGATTTCACGGATTGAGTCGACATGTCGCGTGCGCGGTAGTCTTGTTGACCGGTTGAGATCAGTATGGCGAAAAAACCACAGAGGGTCAACGAATTGTTAACAGTGGAAACCAAGCCAAATATCCCGGCAATTCAAGTTATTTGGCATTGCTTGTGTGAGCGGCTGTCGTGAAAAAACAACATATTGACGACCACCCAATCTGCGCATTGACCATCGCCGGTTCGGATAGCGGTGGCGGGGCCGGCATCCAGGCCGATCTCAAGACCTTTGATGCTTTCGATCTGCACGGACTGAGCGCCATCACGGCCCTGACCGCGCAGAACACGCGCGGCGTCCGGGCGGTGCAAAGCGCGACGCCGGCGCTGATCGACGCCCAGATCGACGCGCTGTTCGAGGACTTCGACATCGGCGCCGTGAAGATCGGCATGCTGGGCGATGCCTTGACGATCCGGACCGTGGCCAAGGCCTTGCGACGGCACCAGCCCGGCCATGTCGTGCTGGACCCGGTCATGATCGCCACGTCCGGCGCGGCGTTGCTGGACCCGGAGGCCGTTGGAACGCTGGTAGAACACCTGTTCCCCCTGGCTACCGTGATCACCCCCAACCTGCCGGAAGCAGCACGTCTGCTGGGCCGGGATGCTGTCGACTCAGCCTTGATGGAGGACGCCGCTACCGAGCTGCGTCGACTGGGTGCTCCGACCGTGCTGCTGAAAGGTGGCCACGCGGAAGGTCCGGACTTGCTTGACGTGCTGGACGACGGCATCGCGATACATCGATTCACGCACGTCCGGCTCGACGGCGAAGGTCATGGCACTGGCTGCACCTTGGCATCGGCTGTGGCTGCCGGGTTGGCCCGTGGCGATTCGTTGGCAGAAGCCTGCAGAATCGCCTGCGACTATGTCCACGCAGCCTTCCGCGACGGCTACCGCCCGGGACGCGGAAACCTCGTCGTTCTTGACCATTCATCGACACGGGCGAGATCCGTGGTAAACCACTAGCTCTCCAGCGAATTCCTGACGCTCATGACTCGACGCATATTCCACATGGCCCTGCCCGCCCTGCTCCTTGCTGCTGCCATATCGGCGCCTTCCGATGCCACAGCGGCGATGCCGGCAACCGCCAGGCCGGCGCTGCCGGTCGCTCCGACGATTCATGCATTGCAACGCTCACCCGCAAAGTCCGGCGCACCCGAAGCGAACAAGCCGGCACTGCCGCCACGCCGCCACGGCCCTGTTCTGAAACTGCAGGCAAGCCTTGGCGCCGACGGTTCACCACAACTGCATTGTGAAAATGACGGCAACCCTTCATCCGTATCCGATGGAGACCAGCCATGAGACCAGCCATAACAGCGGCATGGAGGCCGGCAACCGCCCTAGCGATGCTGCTCGGCATCGCGCTACCCACAGCACCCGCCTTTGCACAGGACATCGTGCTGGAAAGCGGTCAGCCGGTAGCCTTCGAACTGCCCGCCGCGGCGTTCACCAGCGGCTTCTATGTGGATGTCGATGACGCCGACACCGCATTAACTATTTCTCTCGAAGCCGTCGGGCATCCGGAGATCGATGTCGATCTGCTGGTTCGACGTGCAACACCCTTCGACTTCAATGACCAGTTGCCGGCGGATCCGGATGCACTCTTCGACCAGGCCCAGTATCGCAGCGCCAGCAGCACCGGCGATGAGCACCTGACCATACTGAAGCAGGGCCGACTGCCCCTGCGAGCCGGTCGCTGGTACATCGCGGCACTGAACTTCGTGAACGTGGATGTGGACGTCCAGTTGACCGCCACGCTGTCGCAGGCACCCGAACCACCCTATGAACCCATCAGTGTCGACTTCAGTGGTGACGTCACGCAGAACGAAGACAGCTGCAACGTCGCGCCGTGGAACGACAGCACGCCGCGCTCGCCAGTTGGTGGCAACAACGGCACAACCCTGGGCCAACAACGCCGCAATGCAATGCTGGAGGCTGCTCGCCTGCTCTCCGAGGAATTGAAACCCACCGTCCCGATCCGATTGCGCGCCTGCTGGGACGACCTCGGCAGCGGCACTTCGCTGACGCTGGCACAGGCAAGCAGCACCTACATCTTCCTGGATGACACCGGTATCGGCAGCCACATGCCGTTCCTGGACGAACGCTTCACCTACTTCTCGACACCGGCCGCGGCACGACAAGCCGGCACCAGCGCCTGCCGCTTTGCCGGTGGACCGTGCAACGTGGCCGACGTTCGTGCCGAATTCAACACCACCGTTGACACCAGCGCCGGCCTCGGCAGCAACAGCTTCTACTACGGCTTCGACCGCAACCATGGGAGCGACGTCGACTTCATTTCGGTAGGCATGCACGAAATCACGCACGGCCTTGGCTTTTTCGGAATGGTCAGCGCCGGCCCAACCGACGACAACCCCGATGCACCTGCACTGGGTGAGCGCTATACCGACTACGGTGACGCCTACGACAACCATGTCGTCTATGTCAGCGGCAGCGATGATGCGGGCACGCCGCTTCTCGACCTGGATGACGACCAGCGCGCATCAGCACTGACTTCGGGCACAGGCCTCCGATTCGCCGGTCCGCACACTGTCGAAAGTGGTCGCAATCCGGTACGCGACGCCACTCCGCCAGCCAATTTTCCCCGCCTGTATGCGCCCTTCACACCAGCGCCCGGCTCGACGCTTTCGCATTTCAGCACCAGCCTGAACGGCGAACTGATGGGGCCGTTTGCCACCAGTGCGGCACCACACACGCTCGGACTCGCTCGCGACGTCCTGTTTGACGTGGGTTGGGATCCGGCCGCGGCCACCGCTGTGGAAGCCTTCCCACAACCTGCAAGCGGGCTCTATTTCGACCCGGCACATGACGGTCACGGCATAAATCTGCTTCGCATCGCAGGACTGGAGAACTTCTACTTCGTGGTGTTCTACACCTACGAAGCGGATGGGAAGCCGGAGTTCTACGTCAGCGGCGGACCCATCATCGACGGTGTGTTCGTACCGGCACGAGATGCCTATGGCGATACCCTGCAGCGACCGGTTTACGCGCAAGGCGCCGAGCAACCCAATCAGGTCGACAGTTCACCGGGGTTCAATGGGCAGATCCGCATCGATTTCAACGAAGCCGCCAAGTCCCCGGCCTGTCGCGACAACCGGCCTGGTCGCCCAATGGACGGCTCGCAAGCTGTCATGACATGGACCATCAACAGCGAATCCGCCCAGTGGTGCATGCAACCCATTCTTGCGGCGGCAACGCATGGCCCGGACTACAGCAACCTCTGGAGCAACTGGAACGATGGGGGTTGGGGGCTGTTTACGTTCAGCTACGGTGTCGAAGACAACGACGGCATCACGCTGATCATCTACTACCCAGACGGCAATGGGCACGGTCGCTGGGCGATCAAACAGGTTTCGCCATTCTCGTCTGGCGACAGCAGCGAACTGCTTCAAATCGAGGGCTACTGCAGGCTTTGCAACCCGCCGGGCGGGCCGTTTGACCATGTCAGCGTCGGCACGATATCGCCAACCCTCACTGATCCGAGCATGCCCAGCGCCTCCCCAGACTTCGCACCAGGGCACATTGCCGTATCAGTGGACTTTGATGGTGAAGCCTCACTGCGCTTCGAGCGCGACACCAGCATCGTGCCCATCGCCGACTGGGGACCGCCATGAGATGTGTCGGGCGACTGAAATTGACTCGACCTGACCAACAAAAAAGGCCGCGCAATGCGCGGCCTTCTTCTTCTATCAGTCAGGCAACGCCGATCAGGCCGTAGCCCGCTCGGCAATTGCCTTGGCGAAATCGGCGGTCGAACCGTTGCCACCAAGATCCGGCGTGAGACGGTCGCGGTCGCTCATGGCGCCGACGATGGCCTTGCGCACGCGCGTGGCGGCTTCGCCCTTGCCCAGGTGGTCCAGCATCTGCGCAGCACCCAGCAGCAGAGCGCAGGGATTGGCGATGCCCTTGCCGGCGATATCGGGGGCGGAACCGTGCACGGCTTCGAAGATTGCAGCCTCGCTGCCGATGTTGGCGCCCGGCGCCAGGCCAAGGCCGCCGACCAGGCCTGCGCAGAGGTCGGAAATGATGTCACCGAACAGGTTGGTGGTGACAATCACGTCGAACTGGCCAGGACGCATCACCAACTGCATGCAGCAGTTGTCGACGATGTACTCGTTGAACTCGATGTCAGCGTATTCGGCGGCAATCTCGCGGGCAACCTTCAGGAACAGGCCCGAGGTCGTCTTCATGATGTTGGCCTTGTGCACCGCCGACACCTTCTTGCGGCCGGTACGGCGGGCAAGGTCGAAGGCGTAGCGCACGATGCGCTCGGAGCCCCGGCGCGTCACCTTGATCTGCGACATGGCCGTATCGCCATCCTCGGACAGGGTCTGCCCTTCCGAACCGTAAGCGCCTTCGGTGTTCTCGCGAACGGTGATCAGGTCGATGTCGTCATAGCGAGACTTGGTGTTCGGAAAGGAGATCGCGGGACGCACGTTGGCGTAAAGATCAAAGCGGCGGCGCAGCTCCACGTTGATCGAGCTGAAGCCACCGCCCACGGGGGTGGTCAGCGGGCCCTTGAGCGCAACGCGGTGGCGACGGATGGCGTCCATGGTTTCCGCCGGGATCAGCTCGCCGTGCTTGTCCAGCGCGGTCATGCCGGCGTCGACAAAGTCATATTCCAGGCCGACGCCCAGCGCATCGAGCACGCTCAGCGTTCCGTCCATGATCTCGGGACCAATGCCATCGCCACGGATGACGGCAATCGTGTTGCTCATTCGAATACCTGACAGAATGGGCGCAGTCAGCATCCCCGGGGTGCGCGGATCACCGGTCGAGGGACCGCCGGGAGGCTGCTGTGCGAATACGTGTGGCCGGGCCGCGCGCCGGCGCGTAGCCGCTTATTATGACGGTTGACGGCGACGAGGTACACTGGCGACATGTTCGACGCGCTCACAATCCGTCCACTCCAACGCCTGACGGCAGCCATCTGCCTGCTGTTTGCGATGCTGTCGCCGCTGCTGGCGATCGCCGCGACGCCAGACATCCAGGTCCGCCCCCGCTATCCGGTCAGCAGCACCCCGGTGATCATCGAACTGCTCGGTCACGGCACCGACGTCTGCGTCCCTCGCGCCGCGAACCTGAGCGCGGACGGGCGCGATGTCAACATCACGCTCGAGCACGGCGAGCGCTGCAAATCGACGACCGATGGCTACAAGCTGGCTGCCAAACCGGAAAGCGGCCTGCTGCGCTGGAGCGGCAATGGCGTTCACCGTATTCGCCTGTACGACCAGGGCGGTCCCGGTGCATCCAAGCGCCTGCTCGGTTTCCAGCTCGTTGAAATCGGCCAGTACCCGCTTGAGTCAGCCCGTCCGGAAAATGGCTTCTGGTGGGTGGAGTCCGGCGGTGACTTCGGTGGTGACAGCCAGGGCATGGGCCTGAGCATTGAACGACAGGGTGACCTGATCAGCGTCAGCGTCATGGGCTACGACGACAGCGGCCAGCCGGAATGGTTGATGGGTGCCGGCGAGATCGAGGGAAGTCTCGCGGAGATCGCCCTGACCCGCTTCCAGGGCGGGCGTGGGCCATTCGAAGCTTCGCTGTCACCCGGCAATGCGACGGTGGCCGGAAAGCTGGACCTGCAGTTCCTGGATCCGGCGAGGGCCATCGCCTGGTTCAGCCGCCCGGATGCCGATGGCGGCATCAGCCTGCAGCCCATGTCGCTGGTGCGGTTCCGCTTTGACAGTGATCCGGCGACCGCATGGCTGGGGCGCTGGATCCTGTTGCCGGAAAAGCTCGAGGACGAAAAGGGTTCGTCCCTGCCCCGCTTGATCGAGTTCACCGAAACCAGCCACCACCTGGCCGGCTTCTCGCTGATCGACGCAGTCCATGGCTACCGCCTGGTCTGCGAGCAGGACGCCGCGCGCCCGAACTCACCGCCGGTCCGCTGCCTGCTCAATGACCGGGACGACAAGACTCTGGCGGAGTTCGGCAGCATCGCCGTCAACAGCGTCTCGGGCTGGGAAATCGGCAGCGGCCGCCTGCGCGCGGTGCACGATACCGACAGCGTTCCGAGGCGTCTGCCGCTGATGCCCCTTCGCTACTGAGCGGCCCGTCAGCCGCCGAAGCCAAATCCGAAACCGACCGAAACCCTCGACTTCGACTCGCGGAAGTCCTGCGGCCACAGGTGAAGCCGTTTCACGTCCACTTCCGGCCAGACATAGTCCTCGCCACGCACCGGGCCATGACGGTCCCCGGTCACCGTGCCAATCAGCGTCACGAAGCGACCGCGCGGCAGCGTTGCCGGATCGGCAAAGCCGGCCATCAGCGCGATGAAGCGCCCCTGGTCGGCTGACTCCAGTTTCGGCCGCTGCTTCTCATCCAGCGGATAGGCGAGGATCTCGATCTCGCTGTGGTGCTCGAAGTTGTTCACTTCCAGCACCATGCCGCCCCACATCACGCTCTTGTCCATATGCGTTTCGCCATCACGGGCCGCCTGGTACGGGGCGACGGAACGCGTTGGCGGCGCATCCTCGAAGGCCGGCCGGGTGGCGCAGGCACACAGGGCCGTGGCGGCGACAGCCATCGCAAGACATTGTCGAAGGATTTTCATGGCTTCACTCCCTGCCCATCAATGCGGGCCTGTATTGCAGCGGAAAGACTGACGATCCGGCCTTGCATGTTGATACGCCCCGCCAGCGGCGATCCCGACACCCCAGCCTCCATTGACCGACGAACGGCAATCATCGGTTCAGGCCTCGACCCGCCGCCCATCAAGGCGAAGCCAGGTCAGCTCGCCTCGACCCGCCCCGCCTTCGCCCAGTAGCGTGGCAAGCTCGATCAGCGCCGGCTGGAAGGTTTCGTCGAGCTGCCACGGTGGATTCAGAACCAGCATGCCACTGCCATTCATGCGCAGCACCGAGCTGTCGGCGCGTACCATCAGCGAGGCATCCCAGGCGCTCTTGGCGGGCAGCGCCGACGCCGCGCGCAGGAAGCGTCGGACCACCGCGCGATCCTTGATCGGGTACCAGACCGCGATACAGGCGGTCGACCAGCGCGACAGCACCTGATCAAGCGCGGCCAGCGCACGGTCAAATTCGGCCTCCCGCGCTTCATAAGGCGGATCGATGAGAACCAGGCCACGCCCCTGCGACGGCGGCAGCAAGGCGCGGATGGCTTCGTAACCATCCCGCTGGTGCACGGCGATTCGCGGATCACGACCCAGCGAGGCCTTCAAGACTGCTGCCTCCTCCGGGTGCAGCTCACAGCAGGCCATGCGGTCGTCGGTCCCGAGGGCCATCTGCAGCAGGCAAGGCGATCCGGGATAGCGCCGCATGCTGGCCTGGGGATCGAAGTCGGCAAGCGCTTTCAGGTACTCCCGAAGAACTACGGACTTCGGGCTCGCAGCTTGCAACCGGTTGACGCCAGCAAGGGCTTCGCCGCTTCGTGTCGCCTCGTCACCGGAAAGGTTGTAGGCGCCGCGACCGGCATGCGTGTCCAGCACGAAGATCGGCGATGGCTTGCGCTTCAGCGACGCAACCAGTGCCAGCAGCAGGCTGTGCTTGAGAACATCGGCGTGATTGCCGGCATGAAAGGCATGGCGGTAGTTCATGCCCACCAGTTTCCCACGACGACCACGGCTGCGGCATCATCCGCCGATGATCAAGGATAGCGACACGATCCGGATGCTGGCGCTTCGCGGCGCCGAGCTGCTCGACCACCTCGATGCCATCGCGAAACTGCGCATCGCGGTATTCCGTGACTGGCCATACCTTTACCAGGGCGATCTCGACTACGAGCGCGCCTACCTTGCCGCCTATGCGAAGTCGGCAGACAGTTTCTGTGCGCTGGCGTTGGCTGACGGGCAGCCGGTTGGCGCCTCGACCGGCATTCCGCTCAACGATGACGCACCGGGCAGCGACCAGGCCTTCGTCGACGCCGGCCTGCCGCCGGATCAGGTGTTCTATTTCGGCGAATCCGTACTGCTGCCAGCCTGGCGGGGCTGCGGTATCGGGCATCGCTTCTTCGATCTGCGTGAACAGCACGCGCATGATCTCGGGCGATTCCGCTGGACCGCCTTCTGCGCGGTACGACGCGAGGCGGATGATCCGCGTCGACCGCCGGGACACCGCGACAATGACCACTTCTGGCTGGGCCGCGGTTACGTCAAGCAGCCCGGCATGTCCTGCGAGCTGAACTGGAAGGAAGTTGGCGCCGACCAGTCAACGCCACACCGACTGGACTACTGGCTGCACGAGTGGCCCGAGTGGCCGCAAGCCTAGCTGGCTTCGACTTCCAGTCGCAGGCCAATCGCGGCGAGGTAATCCGCCTCGGTTTCCAGGTCGTGCAGGGTCAGCGGATGCGCCGCGAGATAGCCCTGCGCGAATGCCAACCGCAGGCGGTGATCGGCCACGCTGGCAACGACGGGTGGCAGCGGCGAGGCATCGTGTGAGCGATGAAGCAGTGCGGCAATACGCAGCAGTGCAATCAAGCGCTGCTGTGACGCGCGGATGCGCTCCGGCTGCGCCTCCAGCAGCGACAGCGGCAGACTGCGACGCTGGCAGCGCACCAGTACCGACAGATAGATCTGCTCCTGCCGCGAAAAACCGGCGATGTCCGAATATTCGACCAGATAGGCGCCGTGCTGGTGATGCTGGCTGTGCGCGATGCTGAGGCCGATCTCCAGCAGGCGCGATGCCCAACCCAGGCGCTGACGGTCCTCGCTGCCCAGTTTCCAGGCATCGTCCACCTGATCGAACAACTGCAGCGCCGTCGCTTCCACGCGGCGGCCCTGCGCACGGTCCGCGCCATATCGATCAGCCAGCGCATCCACCGATGAATCACGTGGATCGGTGTGTCGGGCGCGGCCCAGCATGTCGTAGAGCACGCCTTCGCGCATCGCGGTGCGGGCCGCCTCGATGCGCTGCAGGCCGAGCGCCCGGAAGGCCGCGTCCAGCACCAGCACGCCACCGGCGATTACCGGCTGGCGCTCGCTGACCAGTCCCGGCATCTTGATCTTGTCGACGCGGCCGATGTCGACCAGCCGCTGTACGATGCGGTCCAGAATCTCACGGGTGATCGGCGCGCTGCTGCCCTTGCGACCGGCCGCAATCTGCGCGATGGCCTTGATCGTGCCCGACGAACCCAGCGCCTGCTCCCAGCCGATCTCGGCGTAGGACTGAGCGAACTGCTGGAACTCGGCGCCAATCTCGGTCAACGCCTGCTCCCAGCGCTCGCGGGTAATCCGGCCATCGGCGAAGAAGCGCCGCGTGGTCTCCACGCAGCCAACCTGAAGGCTTTCGCGCTTCAGCGGCTCGTAGCCCTGCCCGATGATGAACTCGGTGGAACCGCCGCCGATGTCGATGACCAGCCGCTTGCGATTGCCCGGCGGATGGCCCTGCGCGACACCGAGGTAGATCAGTCGCGCTTCCTCACGACCGGACACCACTTCGATGCTGTGACCCAGTGCAGTTTCCGCCGGCACCAGAAATGCCTGCGGATTGCGCAGCTTGCGTACCGTGTTGGTGGCGATGGCGCGCACGCGCTCCGGCGGCAAGCTGGCGATACGCTGGCCGAAGCGCGCCAGGCAATCGCTGGCGCGCTGCCGCGCTTCAGCCGACAGACCGCCGCGTGCATCCAATCCGGCGGCCATGCGCACCGGCTCGCGGATGCGGTCGACCACGCGAAGCTGGCCGCGCGAATGCCGCGCCACCACCATGTGGAAGCTGTTGGAACCGATGTCGATGGCGGCCAGCAGCTCGCCGTCCTGCAGCTGGCTGTCCGTTCCGCCCACGTCAGCCCCCGTGTTTCAGCAGGAGGTCATCCTGCGCGGAATAGGTAGCCTCGCCCTCGCCCTTTGGTGGCAGGTAGCTGCCATCCGCCTGCAGCAGCCAGGCCCGGCGATCATCGGCGAGATAGGCATCCAGTGCTTCGCTGCGCACCTGTGCTGCCACTTCGGGATCCAGCAGCGGCCAGCAGGTTTCTATCCGGCGCAGCAGGTTGCGCTCCATCCAGTCCGCGCTGGCGCAGTAGATCTCCTCGTCACCACCGTTGTGGAAGCAGTAGACCCGGCTGTGTTCGAGGAAGCGCCCGATGATCGAACGCACGCGGATGTTGTCGGAGACACCCGGCACACCCGGGCGCAGTGAACAGGCGCCGCGGACGATCAGGTCGATACCGACGCCCGCCTGCGACGCACGATACAGCGCGCGGATCACTTCAGGCTCGTTGATCGCATTCACCTTGGCGATGATGCCGCAGGGCCGCCCCGCGCGGGCATGCTCGGCCTCGCGCTCGATCTTCAGCAGCAGCGCGGTGTGCAGGGAGAATGGCGACTGCAGCAGGCGCTTCAGGCGCAGGGCAGGCGCCAGGCCCGACACCTGCTGGAACACCGAATGCACGTCCTGGCAGATGTCTTCGTTGGCGGTGAACATGCCGAGGTCGGTATAGGCACGCGCCGTCCCCGGGTGGTAGTTGCCGGTACTGAGGTGCGCATAGCGGCGCAGGCGTTTGCCCTCGCGACGCACAATCAGCAGCATCTTGGCGTGGGTCTTGAAACCCACCACGCCATAGACCACTTGTGCGCCCGCTTCCTGCAGGCGATCCGCCAGACGGATGTTCGCTTCTTCGTCGAAACGCGCGCGCAGCTCGATAACCACGGTGACGTCCTTGCCGTTGCGCGCCGCTTCGATCAGCAGGTTGACCAGCTCGGAATCATCGGCGGTGCGGTAAAGCGTCTGCTTGATGGCCAGCACGTCGGGATCGCGCGCGGCGAAGCCGACCAGGTCGATCACCGGCTTGAAGGCATCGAAGGGATGGTGCAGCAGGATGTCACCCGCGCGGATTGCCTCGAACGGCGTCGCAGCCTCCAGCAGTGCCGGCGGCGTGCGTGGCTGGAACGGCGGAAACTTCAGTTCCGGCCGGTCGATCAGGCCAATCACCGAACTCACCCGATTCAGGTTGACCGGCCCGTTGATGCGGTAGACCGCGTTCTCGCTCAGCTCGAAATTGCGCAGCAGCGCCTTGACGATGGACTTCGGGCAGTTCTCGGCAATCTCCAGCCGCACCGCGCGGGCGAAACCGCGGCCGACCAGTTCGCCCTTCAGCGCGCTGGCCAGGTTCTCGACCTCGTCCTCATCGACTGCCAGTTCGGAATTGCGGGTGACGCGGAACTGGTAGGCGCCCTTCACCTTCATTCCGGGGAACAGCTCGTCGACGAAGGCCGACAGCACGGCGGACAGCAACACGAAATCGTGCTCGCCGCCGGACACCTCGCGCGGCAGCTGGATGACCCGCGGCAGCGAGCGCGGCGCGCGCACCACGGCCATGTGCGCGGGCCGCCCGAAGGCATCCTTGCCCTGCAGCACGACCACGATGTTCAGGCTCTTGTTGAGGATGCGCGGAAACGGATGCGCAGGATCAAGACCAAGCGGCGACAGCACCGGCATGATCTCGCCTTCGAAATGCTTCTTCAGCCAGCGCGCCTGCCTCTGCGTCCACTTGTCGCGCGGCAGGAAACGGATGCCGGCATCGGCGAGCTGCGGGCGCAGCACGTCGTTCCAGTAGCGGTACTGCTCGCCAACCAGTTCACCGGCCTTTTCGTGGATCTGGCGCATGGCAACAGCCGGCGCCAGACCATCCGGTCCCAGCGGGCCACCAAACTCAAGCTGGTGGCGCACCGTGGCAACGCGAATTTCAAAGAATTCGTCGAGGTTGGTGCAGGAGATGCAGAGGAAGCGCAGGCGCTCCAGCAGCGGCAGGCTCTCGTCCATGGCCTGCGCCAGCACGCGGACATTGAAGGCCAGCTGCGACAGTTCTCGGTTGAGATACAGCGACGGATCGTGGAGATCGATGTTGTTTTCAAGCTGGCGGCGGCCAGTACGGCGTTTGGGAGCACTCATGGAAGGAAGGATGCCCGCTCGGAACGCCGTTGACGAGGACTATCCATCGCGCCCCCTCAACCCGTGCCCGCCATCGGACTCCCGCCGGCGCCTTCGCGCACGGCGTGTTCCCCATTGCCTTCGTCTTCGATAGCGGACTCCAGCCGACGCGAACTGGCGAAGCGGCAGCTGAAGGTACTGCCTTCGCCCAGCTCACTCTCGACCTCCAGGCGACCCTGATGGAGATTCAGCACATGCTTGACGATGCTGAGGCCCAGTCCGGTGCCGCCGGTTTCCCGCGAGCGGCTGTTGGACACGCGATAGAAACGCTCGGTGATGCGCGGCAGGTGCTGAGCAGGAATGCCATAACCGGTATCGATCACCGACAACAGCGGTTCACCGTCAGAGCTCAACTCGAAACGGATGGTGATGCTGCCGCCTTCGGGCGTGTAGCGCACGGCGTTGCTGACCAGGTTGGAGAAGGCGCTATGCAGCTCCTTCTCCGACCCCAGCAGGTCGCAGCCGGCCAGAGCTTCCACGGTGATCTGGTGGCGCCCCTGGCTCAGCGCCCTTGCCTCGCGGCCGAGCATGGACAGCATTCGCGCCATGTCGATGCGCTCTTCCGGCAGGCTGTCCTTGGCTTCCAACCGCGACAGCGTGAGCAGGTCCTCGACGATCTGCGCCATGCGCTGGGACTGGCGACGCATCTCGTCCAGCATGGCCGCCCATTCCGGCTGCTCGTCCGGCTCGATCATGTCGAGGTAACCGTGCACCACGGTCAAAGGCGTGCGCAGCTCATGCGAAACGTTGGCCACGAAATCGCGACGGACCTGCTCGAGGTGCATCAGCTTGGTGATGTCCCGAACCACCAGCAGCGCCTGGTCATCGCTGTAGGGGATCAGGCGGAAGCTCAAGTGCACTGATGGATCGACCGGCGATGGTACGTCCTGCAGGGTTTCCTCGCGATTGGGCGAGTTGATCCAGGCGGTGACGCGCGGGATGTCGATGCGTCCGGTCACCGGCTGACCGATGTCACGCGGGTAATCGAGGCCCAGCAAGCGGGTCGCCGCCGCGTTGAACCAGAGGATGCGCTGGCCGCGATAGGAAATCATCAACGTCGCGTCCGGCAGCGCCGCGGCGGCCTCGCGGAAAGTGCGAAGCATGCGGATCAGCCGCTGCTTGCGACGGCGTGATTCATTCTGTCGACGATGCAACACGCGCTGCAGGCGATCCACCACGCCGCGGCCTTCCCCTTTCGGAATCAACCGTCGCGATACCAGCAACAGCAGCAGGCGACGAACGCTCCAGAGATACCCCGCCAGCAGCAGCGCACCCGCGATCGCGATCGTTGGCCAAACATGTCCGATGGTGATGCCGATCAGCAGCGCCATGAAATAGCCGAAAAGGGCGATTTCGACGCTGCGTCGCCAGGCGCGCTCGGACTTGGACATGAGCGCCGGGACTCAGACCTGGGTGGAGAACCGGTAGCCGGCACCACGAACGGTCTGCACCATCACGTCGGCGCCGAAGGGTTCCAGGGTCTGTCGCAGCCGACGGATGTGCACGTCCACTGTGCGCTCTTCCACGTAGACGTTGCCACCCCACACCTGGTCCAGCAGCTGCGCGCGTGAGTACACGCGTTCCGGGTGGGTCATGAAGAAATGCAGGAGGCGGTATTCGGTGGGACCGATGCTCACCGGCTTGTCGTCGGCATAGACGCGATGCGCCGCGCCATCGATGCGCAGGCCGCCCTGGCTGACATTGCCGTCCTCGTCATCGCTGCGCACGCGGCGCAGAACGGCCTTGATCCGGGCGAGCAGCTCGCGTGCGGAGAACGGCTTGACCACGTAATCGTCGACGCCGGCATCCAGGCCACTGACGCGGTCGTTCTCTTCGCCGCGCGCGGTCAGCATGATGATCGGCACGTCGCGGCTCAGCTCGTCCTTGCGCAGGCGCCGAGCCAGCTCAAGGCCGGTAACGCCGGGCAGCATCCAGTCGAGCAGGATCAGGTCGGGCACACGCTCCACGATGGCCGCCTGGGCTTCGCGGGCGTCGCCGGCGTGGGCCACCTCGTAATCCGCACGGCGCAAGGCGAATGCCACCATGTCACGGATGGCCGGTTCGTCGTCAACAATCAGGATGCGCTTTTGCACGCCAATATCCGCAGTCGTCACAGCTGGGCGAAGTAAACGACAGAATTGTGACACGCGGGTTACGCCGCAACGCAACATCTCCGCCGCAGTTATCGGTCGTTTGCCACCAGATGCGCACCGATAACCGCAGGTGACGCGACGTTTTGATGCTATTCGACGTGCAGGCCGAAGGAAACCCGATTGCGGTCCTCTTCGCCAGGCTTCAGGCCACGGCGCCGGCTTTCCAGGACCGTGGGCGTCATCGCCGCGATCCGGGCATCGATACGGGCACGCTGGTAGTAGTCCAGCGGCTGCTTCTTCAGGCGCTCAAGCTGGTTGAGCGCATCCTGCGGGCGGCCGGACAGGAACGCCGCCTCGGCGTGGGCTTCGCCGGCGCGGATGCTGTCCCCGGCCAGTTCCGAGGCGCGGGCAAAGCTGCGCTGCAGGGCGAGGTCGTCGCCACCGCGGTCGATCAGCGGACGCAGGACCTCCACGGCACGCTCGCCGGCTTCCTGGTCGCCGCGCTCGATCAGTGCCTGCGCATAGCTCAGGATCACCGCCCGGTTCTGCGGACGGTTGCGCAGCAGGCGGTCGTAGCGGGCCTCGGCGATGGCCACCTGGCCGTCGCGACGCTCAGCCGAGGCCAGAGCCAGCTCCATCCAGTACTGGTCGGGATGCGCGCTGGCAAGCGCCTGCAGGCGCTTGATGGCCGCGCCGGTCTTGCCGGCGTTTGTCTCCGCAAGCGCCCGGCCGTACTGCTGCGCCGCCGCCAGTTCGGGATCGTGCCGGTCGAATTCCGGATAGAAATTCAGTGCAATGACCGGGCTGTCAGCGCTCAGCACGCGAAGCCGCTCGCGCGCCATCAGGAACGGCAGTCGTGCCTCGCCTTGCGTGGTTGTGGCCGGCTGCTTGCCGGCTGGCACCTTCCAGCGCTGCGGCAACAAAGGATTGCTGAGGCCAGCCGGAACGATGCGCGCATTCCCGGCGACGCCTTCGGCGATGATGCCGCGAGCGCGATCCTTGGCCTCGCTGATGCGCGACGTGGTCAGCGGATGGGTGCGCAGGTATTCGGGCACCGATGCCCCTTCGCCTCGCGTCAGCCGCTGCATGGTCTGGAAGAAATCGGCCATGGCCATCGGATCGAAGCCGGCGCGGGCCAGCGTGCGGATGCCGACGCGATCGGCCTCCTGCTCGCTGGTGCGCGTGTAATTGATGCGGCGCTGCTGGATCAATGCCAGTCCCGACACCAGCGCCGCCTGCGTGGCGTCACCGTTGTCGCCGGCGCTCTGCGCAGCGACGATCGCGCCCAGCATGCCCAGCGCGATCGGCAGCGCGTCCTTCTTGGCCTTCTCCACCGAACGCAGGATGTGCTGCTGGGTGACGTGCGCGACCTCGTGCGACAGCACCGCCGCCACCTCGTCCTCGGTATCGGCTTCCAGCACCAGCCCGGCATTCATGGCGATGTAACCGCCCAGAGTCGCCCAGGCATTCACGTCACGGATGTTCAGCAGGAAGAAGGTGAAGGTCTGCTCCGGACGCTCACCGGCGGCCACTACCCGATAGCCAACACCGCTGATCCAGTCCTGGAGCAGCGGATCCTCCATCACCAGACCGTAGTGGCGAAGCTCGCGCAGCGTCTCCGCGCCGTATTCGGCCTGCTCGGCCGGCGACAGCGCCACTGCCGCGGACGAGCCGATGTCCGGCAATCCGTATTCACCTTCGCCTACCGCGGAGGCGCCGCCGGCAGCCAGCAGCAAGGCCAGCGCCACCGCGCCAGCCATCCGCCTGACCCGCCGCGGCGGAATCCTGTCCTGTGTATTGCGAGCTCGCATCATCCCATCATCATGGCGGCAGCCCGTGCCGCTTGCGTGAACGCCAAGTTAAGCCGTCCGACCCTATCGCGGCCAGAATGTTCCGCGCGACGGCAGCGACCATGCCGACGGACGGCCGTGGAATTTCGCCGCGGCGTCCCCATACTGGAAGCAGGCATCAAACCATCCAAGGCACCTTGAAACCCATCACGCTCTACACCACCGCATGGTGCGGCTATTGCGTCGCCGCCAAGAACTTCCTCGGCAACCATGGCCTCGATTTCCGCGAGATCCGCGTCGACCTCGACCCCGGCGAGCGCCAGCGCATGCGCGAAATCAGCAAGCGCACCACCGTCCCGCAAATCTTCGTCGGCGACCACCATGTCGGCGGCTATGTGGACATGGTTGCGCTGCACCGCGACGGCCGCTTCCTGCCCTTGCTGGAGTCGGAAGAGCGCTGAACCCGCCCGGTCGTCAGTTGTGGTCGTCCGGCTCGAAAAAGCACCAGCGCACCGAGGGGAACGCCGTCCGGATCTCCTTCTCCACCCGGTTGATGGCATCCACCGTCGCCTGCGTGGAATGGCATTCGTGCAACCGGGCCTTCACCGCCAGCAGCTCGTCCTCGCCCAGCTGCAGGGTGATGACGTTGAAGACCTCGGCGATTTCCGGCTGCGCGGCGATCAGCTCGCGGATCTGCGCGCGCTCATCCGCATCGATGCTCTGTCCGATCAGCAGTGCCTTGACCTCGATGGCCACGAAGATCGCCACGACGATCAGCAGCACGCCGATGCCGAGCGTGCCGATGGCGTCGTAGATCGGGTTACCAGTGACGATGCAGGCCAACACCGCCAGCAGCGCGAAGGTCAGACCCAGCAGGGCTGCCAGGTCCTCACCGAAGATCACCACCAGCTCGGCTTTGCGGCTCTCCCGGAACCACTGCCAGAAGGATCGGCCATCGCGAACCTTGTTCACCTCGCTGATGCAGGCGCGCAACGACACACCTTCGGCAATCATGCCGAACACCAGCACGCCGACGGCAATCCAGGGCGAACGCAGTGCCTCGGGATGCGCCAGCTTGTGCAGGCCTTCGTACAGCGAATAGGCGCCGCCCACGGTGAACAGCAAGACCGCCACCAGAAACGACCAGAAGTAGACCTCCTTGCCGCGACCCAGCGGGAAATCCGGCGTCGGCGGCAGCTTGGAGCGCTTCACGCCGAGCAGCAGCAGCACCTGGTTACCGCAATCCGCCAGTGAATGCACCGCCTCGGCGAGCATGGCGCCGGATCCGGTAACCACGGCAGCGACCGCTTTGGCCACGAAGATCGCGAAATTCGCGCCCAACGCGTAGAAAATGGTCTTCAGCGAGTCAGCGGAGCCAGCCATGCAGCACATCCCGTCTTGTGGAGGTTCCGGCAGTGTATCTGCTACAGGTTGACGGCGTTCACAGTCCGCGGCGCGGCGCCAGGGATTGGAGCAAAGTCCCCAATTGCCTGTGCGAGGATGCGCGAAGCCTCCGACAAGCGATGCCATGCAACGCCAGAAGCTGAAACCCGCCTGGGAAGAGATGCTGCGCATGAACGACGGGCGGCAGCTCTGGATGCGCCCGATCCAGCCTGCCGACGAAGAGCCGCTGCGCCGCGGTTTCGCGCTGCTGGACCCGGAAGAGATCCGCATGCGCTTCCTGCATCCGATGAAGGAGCTGAGCGCGACGATGGCGCACGATCTCTGCAACATCGACCCGAAAAGCCAATTCGCCCTGGTCGCCGCCGAGCCGCTCCCACCCGGCGAAGCGCTGATCGGCGCGGTGGCCCGGTGTGCGATCGAAAAGAATGGCCGGGCCGAATTCGCCATCCTGGTCGCCCGGTTGCTGGCCGGCCAGGGTCTCGGCCAGCTGATGATGAAGCAGGTGATCAGCTGGGCGCGGCGCAAGCGGATCGATGTGCTGTATGGCGACGTGCTGGACGAAAACAGCGCCATGCTCAACCTGGCCGCGGA
>JACKOX010000027.1 GCA_024233975.1 Rhodanobacteraceae bacterium | reverse complement strand
CAAACTCGGCGTCGGTAACCGCATCGAAGCCTTTCGGTTGGCGCGACAGAAGGGCTGGCTGTAGCCCGGATTCCTAGACAAACCATGGGAGTCCCCCCGGCTCTGCCGGGGAGGCAGTAGTCGTTTGACGTATCCGGGAGTCCATCCCGGAGACTCCACCTTGTGAGCCGCCAAGCACACGAGATGGAGAATCCGAGATGGATGAGTACGAGAGCTTAAATCACACGCAGTGGGAGTGCCTTTACCACGTCGTGTTCATTCCGAAGTGTCGTCGCAAGACGTTGTACGTTGGGTTGAGGAAGTATCTGGGCGAAGTGTTCCGGCGCTTGGCCGATCAGCGACAAAGCCGGGTAGAGGAAGGGCATTTGATGCCCGACCACGTTCACATGCTGCTGAAGATTCCGCCAAAGTATGCGGTGTCGCAGGTGGTGGGCTACATCAAGGGCAAGAGCGCAATTCATCTCGCCCGGGTGTATGGGGAGCGGAAGCGGAATTTTGTCGGTCAGAGTTTCTGGGCGCGGGGCTACTTCGTTTCGACGGTGGGTCGTGACGAAGCGGTGATCCGAGCCTACATCAGGAACCAGGAGGCAGAAGATCGCCGGCTGGAGCAGATGCAGCTATTGAGGTGAGACAGCCGCCTTCAGGCGGCCCACAACAAGGGAGCGCGAAGCGCCCCGCCAGCCGCTTTGAGCGGCTCACACCCTTAAAGCCCCCGGCTTTGCCGGGGGATACTTACCCGGAGGCTGGCGCTGACCGGTCCGGCGGCATTTCGGCCAGCAGAAAGCGGGCCTTGTTGGCTTCCGCACTGCGCGGTGCGTTGTCGATGATGCGGTTCAGGTGGGAGCGCGCTGCTGCAAAGCGGTGCTCCTGCAGTCGTGCGTTGCCGAGCGCCAGCCATAGCGAAGGCAGGCGGGCATCATCCTGCAGGCTGAGGCCTTCGACCACCGACTCCGCATCCGCGCTGCGATGGCCTGCCAGCAGGCGTTGCGCGAGTCGACAGCGTGTCGCCGGTTCGGCGTCCAGTTTCAAATGCCGCAGCTCACGCAGGACCTCCAGCTGCCGATCCAGCGAAGCGGAGTCGCTTCCTGCTTGCTCCAGCATCGCCTCTGCGAGAGCGTTGGCGCGTTGGCGATGTCCACCGAGCCGGGCGCAGCGCAGCCGGGCCAGCTGCACGACCTGATCGTCCGGGTGCTGGTGGTGCAGGGTTTGCAGCGTGGCTTCGGCTGCTTCCAGTCTCATGGCGCCCATATCCGACAGCGCCTGTTGCAGCTGTTCGTCGTGATCGACTTCCGGTGCTTTCGATTCCTCGTCCATCTGCTCGTGGCGAACCCAATCCAGGCGTGTAAAGGCAAACGCACATAGGGCGCCGGCGATGATGCCGCCAGCGTGGGTCTCAAAGCTGATCCCCGCATCGCTGTTGAACAGCAGGTTGTAAACCTCCCAACCCAGCCATAGCGGCAGCAGCCACAAGGCCTGCACCTTCACATAGTTGAAGGCAACGAAAAACCAGTAGAAGACGCGCACCTCACGTCCCGCCCAGATCACCGCGAAGGCGCCCATCAGCGCGGCAATGGCACCGGAGGCGCCGAGCATCGCGCCTACCTCGTTACCTCTCCAAAGCAGACAGCCCGCGGACGCACCGAACGCACCAACCAGGTAGAGCAATAGGAATCGCCAGGGTCCGAGCGCCAGTTCGACAAGCAGACCCAGCAAGGCGAGAAAGATCATGTTGCCGACCAGATGATCGATGCTGCCGTGCAGGAAGGCGGCGCCGAACATGCGGGCTGGTTCCCACTCGCCGTAGCGCAGCACCCAGTCGCGGGTGAAGCTGCTGCCACGTTTTGCCTCGTACTGGTCGCGCGTGTTGCGCCAGTGCGCATGGCTTTCGGCATCGTTGAAGTTGTCCGGGCTGTCGAATTCGGCGAGGAAGCGGTAGTCGTTGTCGATGATGCTACTGACCATCAGAGCCTTTACCGGACCCGGCGCATCATCCAGTCCGTCCAGAGCATCATCGCTGCCGCCTCGCTGCTGCAGGGTCGCGCGATAGGCCGGCAGTTCGATGTCGATCAGCCCCGAGCTCTGGTAGAACTTGCTGGCATCCATGCGTCGCTGCATGGTCTCGCTGCTCATGCCACTGTCCTGCAGGAACAGGAACACGAAGACATTGATGAGGATCAGCGCCGCCGTGGCGAAGGGAAAGGTTTCGCGGGTGAGGCGTCGATGCAGGGGGACAATCAGCACAGTGGCTCCGGAAGCCGGTCAGCGGGACCGTGGCATTCTAGGTGCTGTCGCCGCTGCCTGCCCGCATCACATGGACAAACCTTTCGCGCCATCCTGCGAACGCAATCGCGAGCCGATCCTCGACGTGCTCCGTAAACACTTCGCCGACGCCCGCAGCGTGCTGGAGATCGGCAGCGGCACCGGCCAGCACGCCGTGTACTTTGCCGCCGCGATGCCGTGGCTCGACTGGCAATGCAGCGACCGTGCCGAAGCCTTGCCCGGCATGAAGCTCTGGCTGGATGAAGCCGGCCTGCGCAACACGCCGACGCCGATCGAGCTGGATGCCGCGGCGGGTCCGTGGCCGGGAAAGCGATACGACGCGGTGTTCACCGCGAATACGCTGCACATCATGAGCTGGCCGTCGGTCCAGGCGCTGTTCGCCGCCCTGCCAGCGGTGATGGCGGATGACGCGCTGTTTTGCGCCTACGGCCCCTTCAACCGCGATGGTCGCTTCAGCAGCGACAGCAATCGTGATTTTGATGCCTGGCTGAAAGCCCGTGATCCTGAGTCCGGCATTCGCGATGCTGGCGCACTGGATGCGCTGGCGGCTGCTTCAGGCCTGCGGCTCATTGTCGATATCGCCATGCCCGCCAACAACCATTGCCGCATCTGGCAACACGACGACTGAGTTTCAGAAACCCGCGCCGGGTTTTGCGAGGTAGGCGGTTTCTTCGGATGTGCTCTCGCGATTCAGGGCCGCGTTGCGGTGCGGGAAACGGCCGAACTTCCGGATGACGCGGCGGTGTCGTTCGGCGAAGTCGTGGAAGCTGGCGTATTTGCCGCGTACCGATGCCGGCGCTTCGTCGATCAGGCTGGCGAACAGGGCCACGCTCATGTGCTGCAGCGACAGGTTCTCCGCGTGCTCCAGCGGCAGGTAGAAGAACACCCGCTGGGGCCGGGTCAGCTGGCGATCATGGCCGAGGCGCAGGCCGTCCAGCGCCAGTCGCTGACAGCGATCATCGCCGACGAAGGCGCCGGGCTTGCCACGGTAGACGTTTCGACTGAACTGGTCGATCAGCACGATCAGTGCTAGTCGACCCTGCGCGGTTTCCGCCCAGGCGTCGAGGTCGCCGCGATGCGCGGCACGCACGGTGTATTCGAACTGCTCGGTGATGGCGAGATCGAGCGCGTCGCCACCGTTGAACCAGCGCGGCATGCCGAACGCCAGCTGCCGCGCCTCGTCGTCGCTGTCGCCAAACCAGAAGAGCAGGACCTCTTCCGGCGTCGTGTCGGGCGTGATGTGCATCAGGCGGCCTGCTTGCGCGCCTCCGGCGGTTTGCGCCAGCGCTGCATCAGGGTTTCCCAAAGCGGTCGCACTTTCGCCAGATGCGCTTCCTTGACGTGACCGTAACCGCGAATGTGCTCCGGCAGCTCGGCGATTTCCACCGCCAGTTCGAGGTTCTCTGCGTCGAGGCCAGTCAGCAGCTCATCGATGCAGTCGCGGTATTCGCCGACCAGCCGGCGCTCGCCGCGCCGCTCGGCGGTGTAGCCGAAGATGTCCAGCGGCGTGCCGCGCAGGAAGCGGAAACCGGCGAGCACGCGGAACATCGGCGCGACCCAGCCGCCGAACTCGCGCTTGATCAGATGGCCGTCGGCATCCTTCTTCGCCAGCAGCGGCGGCGCCATGTGGTAGCGGATCTTCACCTTGCCGGCGAAGCGCTGCTTCACCTCGCGACGGAAGTCCGACTGCGAGTGCAGGCGCGCGACTTCATACTCGTCCTTGTAGGCCATCACCTTGAAGGCATAGCGGGCGACGGCTTCGGACAGCGCGGTGGAATCCGGAGACACGGCCTGTTCGCGCTCGCGCACGCGATCAACCAGCTCGCGGTAGCGCCTGGCATAGCCGCTGTTCTGGTAACCGCGCAGGAAGGCTTCGCGGCGGGTGATCATCTCATCCAGGGTTTCCGACAGCGCTTCGTCGTCCAGCGGCTTGGCGTCGGCGGTGATCTGCGCATCGCCGGCGCTGGCGGCGGCCACCACGCGATCCATGTCGACGGCGGCCAGGCGGCCCCAGTTGAAGGCGGCCTTGTTCATGGCAATGGCAGCGCCGTTGAGCTCCACCGCGCGCATCAGCGCGTCGTGGCTGACCGGCACCAGGCCCTGCTGCCAGGCGTAGCCGAGCATGAACAGGTTGGCGCCGATGGCGTCGCCGAGCAGGCGCGTGGCCAGCTCGGTGGCGTCGACCTGCATCGGCGCGCGGCCGCCCAGCGCCTGCTGCACGGTTTCGATGATGCGCGCGTGCGGGAACTGCATGTCCGGATTGCGGGTGAACGGCCCGGGCATGGCCTCGAAGCTGTTCAGCACCACGGCGCTGCGGTCGGCGCGGATCTTCGACAGCGCCCAGTAGTCGTTGACCACCACCATGTCGCAGCCCAGTACCAGATCGGCTTCGCCGGCGGCGATGCGCACGGCGTGGATGTCGTCAGGCTGCGCGGCAACGCGCACGTGCGTGGTGACCGCGCCGCCCTTCTGGGCGAGGCCGGTCTGGTCGAGCACGCTGGCGCCCTTGCCTTCGAGGTGTGCGGCCATGCCGAGCAGGGCGCCAATGGTGACCACGCCAGTACCACCGATTCCGGTGATCAGGATGTTCCACGGCTGCTCAAGGTCGGACTGCGTTCTGGGCTCGGGCAGGTTGGCGAACAGCTGGTCGACGTTGGCGACCGCGTCCGGCTTCTTCAGCTCGCTGCCATGCACGGTGACGAAGCTGGGGCAGAAGCCCTTCACGCAGCTGTAGTCCTTGTTGCAGCTGGACTGATCGATCTCGCGCTTGCGTCCGTATTCGGTTTCCTTGGGCATCACCGACACGCAGTTCGATTTCACCGAACAGTCGCCGCAACCTTCGCAGACCAGTGAGTTGATGAACACGCGCTTCTTCGGATCGACCATCTTGCCGCGCTTGCGGCGGCGACGCTTCTCGGCGGCGCAGGTCTGGTCGTAGATCAGTACGCTGGTGCCGGGCACCTCGCGCAGGCGCTTCTGCACGGCGTCCAGCTCGGCGCGATCCACGAACTCCACGCCCTCGGGGAAGATGTCCGGGCGCGTGTACTTTTCGATGTCGTCGGACATCACGATGATCGTCTGCACACCTTCGCTGCGCACCTGGTGCGCGATGTCCGGCACGGTCAGCGTGCCGTCCACCGGCTGGCCACCGGTCATGGCCACCGCGTCGTTGTAGAGGATCTTGTAGGTGATGTTGACCTTGGCGGCGATGGCCTGGCGGATCGCCAGCGAGCCGGAGTGGAAGTAGGTGCCGTCACCGAGGTTCTGGAACACGTGCTTCTCGTTGGTGAACGGCGCCTGGCCGCACCAGGTCGCGCCTTCACCGCCCATCTGGGTGAAGGTGTCGGTGCGGCGGTCCATCCAGGTGACCATGTAGTGGCAGCCGATACCGCCCAGCGCGCGCGAGCCGTCCGGCACCACGGTGGACGTGTTGTGCGGGCAGCCCGAGCAGTAGTGCGGCACGCGCGGGAAGTCGGCGCGCGGCAGCGCCAGCTCCTTCTCCTTGGCGGCGAGGAAGTTGAGCTGCTGGTCGATGCGGTCGGAACGGTGGAAGCGGCCGAGGCGCTTGGCAATGACGCGGGCGATGCGCGCCGGCGTGAGTTCGCTGGTAGACGGCAGGATCCAGTCGCCGCCCTCGTCGTACTTGCCGACGATGCTCGGGCGCTTCTCATGATCCCAGTTGTACATCGCCTCCTTCATCTGTGATTCGATGAAGCTGCGCTTCTCCTCGACCACGATGATGTCCTCAAGCCCGCGCGCGAATCGGCGGATGCCTTCCGGTTCCAGTGGCCAGGTCATGCCGACCTTGTACACGCGGATGCCGATGTCCTCGCAGGCGCGGTGGTCGAGGCCCAGGTATTCCAGCGCCTGCAGCACGTCGAGGTAGCTCTTGCCGGTGGTGACGATGCCGAGGCGCGCCTTCGGCGAGTCGAACACGATCTTGTCGATCTGGTTGGCGCGGGCGAAGGCCAGCGCGGCCTGGATGCCGTACTGGTGCAGGCGCATCTCCTGGTCCAGCGGCGGGTCCGGCCAACGGATGTTGAGGCCGCCCGGTGGCAGCGCGAAGTCTTCCGGCAGCAGGATGTCCAGCTGGTGCGGATTGACGTTGACGCTGGCCGAGGACTCCACGGTTTCGGCGATGGTCTTGAAGCCGACCCAGCGGCCGGTGAAGCGCGACATTGCCCAGCCGAGCAGGCCCATGTCGAGGATGTCCTGCACACCGGCCGGGTTCAGCACCGGCATCATCGCGCTGACGAACTCCTGCTCGGAACCATGCGGCAGCGTCGAACTGCGACAGGCGTGGTCGTCGGCGGCCAGCACCAGCACGCCGCCGTTCTTCGAGGTGCCGGCGGCATTGCCGTGCTTGAACACGTCACCGCAGCGGTCCACGCCGGGACCCTTGCCGTACCACATGGCGAACACGCCATCGTGCTTGGCGCCGGGGAACAGGTTGGTCTGCTGGCTGCCCCAGACCATGGTCGCTCCGAGGTCTTCGTTCAAACCCGGCGTGAACTCGATGGCCGAGGACTTCAGGTGCTTCTTCGCCCGCCACAGTTCCAGGTCGAAGCCACCCAGTGGCGAGCCGCGATAGCCGGAGATGAAACCGGCGGTATCGAGGCCGGCGGCGCGGTCGCGCATCTGCTGCATCAGCGGCAGGCGGACCAGCGCCTGGACGCCGGACAGGTAGATGCGGCCGGACTCACGGGTGTACTTGTGGTCGAGCGTGTAGTCGAGGTCGAGCGCGCCAGGGCTGACGGTTTCGGCGGGAACGGACATGGCGGGGCCTGTCGAAATCGGGGAAAAAGACGGCGAATTGTATCAGGGGCCTGTGAGGTGGCTCGCAGTCCGGGTTCAACGAAGGCCCGGATGGCTGGAAACGTGCGCTTGGGTATGGCACAAGTCCTTGATAGGCTGGGTCCGGACGGCGGTCACTCGCCGAGGGGGATGTCAGCGAACCACATTGGGGGTGGAGCATGACGCAGGGGTTCTTGAGGGGTTTGGTGCTGATCGGGCTGTGGCTGTCGATGGGCTGCATGACGGCAGCCGCGCAGGACGCGGTAGCGCCGCCACCGGCACACCAGTACCTGGATACCGATCGCGCCGCGACGATGCCGGAGTTCATCGGTCCGGGCTCGCACCGGAAGCAGAATGAGCTGGATCAGTTGCTGAAATACGACCCGCAGAATGTCCGCGCGCGGGTGCAGAGCGGTCTGGCGATGGTGGCCCGTGGTCTCAAGGACAGGGCCTACCAGGAGTTCAACTACGCGATCCAGGTGGCGCCGGCGAACAGCGCCGCCCTGCGCCATGCGCACTGGGGATTTGGCTGGGGTGCGCTGCGTGCCGGTGATTACAGCCGAGCGGTTGCCGAATGGCAGCTGGCGCAGCAGGGTTACGACGGTCATCCCAGCTGGGTGCCGTGGTCCATGGCGATTGCGCTCTGGGCGCGTGGCGACCATGACCTTGCCGTGGAGTACTGGGAAGCCGCCGTCCGCAGCGATGCCAACAAGTGGGCGTCGACCCGCGGTCTCGACCGGGAGATGAGCAGTTGGCAGCCCGAGGAGCGCAATATCGCCCAGGAACTTCACGCCGAATGGAAGCGGCGACTTTCCGAGCGGCGCTGAGCGGTTGCTGGCGGCAGACTGGCGAATGCCCCGGGCCGTTTTTTTCAAGCGTTCCCTCTTATTAATGGTCGCGCCTGTCATGTGCGCGTGGTAGCTTGTTTCCCTCACCCCCCGATCTCTCGGGCGGGACATCATCTGTTGAGGGGAAGCAGCAAATGAAGGCATTCAGACAAGCCGCTCTGGCGGCGGCGCTGTCCGCGCTTTTTGTGGCACAGGCCTGGGCGATCGGTGACGGGCCGGTGGTCAAGGATCACGTCAGTCAGTCCAAGGCCGAGGCCGGCGATTACACCTTCGATGAGCTGTTCGCCCACGGACAGGAGCAGTTCTCGGCCAAGTTCAACAAGTACGATGGCCAGGGGCGACCGGGCGCCACCGGCGGCGGTGCCGCGCGCATTCCGGGTTCCGCGCCGGCCTTCATCCGTACCTCGGCGCCGGAATCGAATTCCTGCGCGGGCTGCCATAACGATCCGTTCCCGGGTGGCGCTGGCGACATCGTCGCCAACGTCTTCGTGCTGGCGCAGACGCTCGACCCGGTGGTCGAGTCGGTCAACGGCGAATTCAGCAACGAGCGCAACACCCTGGGCATGCAGGGCAGCGGCGCCATCGAAATGCTGGCTCGCGAGATGACCGCGACCCTGCAGGCCCTGCGTGACGATGCCAAGCAGCAGGCGCAGTCGGGTGGGCACGATGTCCAGGCCGAACTCGTTGCCAAGGGCGTGCATTTCGGTCACCTGATCGCGCATGCGGACGGCAGCGTCGACACTTCCGCCGTCGAGGGCATCAACGCCGACCTGATCCTGCGTCCCTTCCACCAGAAGGGTGCGGTGGTGTCGCTGCGCGAGTTCACCAACAACGCGACGAACCATCATCACGGCATGGAATCGGTGGAGCGCTTTGGCGTGGAAATGACCGGCACGGCCGACTTCGACCAGGATGGCGTCGAGGACGAGCTGAGCGTCGGCGACATCACCGCGCAGACCCTGTACCAGGCCGCGCTGGCGGTACCGGGACAGGTGTTGCCGGATGACATCGATGCCCTGCGCGCCGTGTTCTACGGCGAGCGCGAATTCGAGAACATGGGCTGCACGGACTGCCATACGCCGTCCCTGAAGCTGTCGAGCCGCTATTTCACCGAACCCAACCCCTACAACCCGGCCGGCAACCTGCGCCCGGAAGACGTCGACCAGCTGATCAGTTTCGACCTCACCAGCCAGGGGCAGAGGCCGCGACTGGAGGGCACGCCGGATGGCGGTGCGGTGGTCCGCGCCTACACCGACCTCAAGCGCCATGATCTCTGCGACGACGAGCTCAAGCATTACTGCAATGAGCAGGTACCGCAGGCGGGCATCTCCACCCGCCAGTTCCTGACCCGCAAGCTGTGGGATGTGGGCAACTCGGCGCCCTATGGCCATCGCGGCGACCTGACCACGCTGACCGAAGCCATCGAGGCGCATGGTGGCGAGGCACGAGCCAGTCGCGATGCTTTCGTCAACGGCAGCCAACAGCAGCGCGATGAAGTGGTCGAGTTCCTGAAGTCCCTGCAGATGCTGCCGCCGGGCACCGAGTCCAACGTGGTGGACGCCTCCATGCAGTCGGTGGACAAGGCGGCCCTGTGGTCGGTGTTCCAGGAAGAAGAGCTGACGGCCACCAAGCCGGGTCCGTCTGCCCTTTGTGATGGTCAGGAAAAGCGTCGCGGCTGCGGTACGGTCGGCAAGCACTGATCCCACGCTGAATCCCCGGCTGCAGCTCCCGGAATCGGGCTGCACTGCCGGAACAACGACAACGCCCGCACCGGATGGTGCGGGCGTTGTCGTTTGTGAACCGTTTCCCGCGTGGTTCCTTTCGCGTGACGGGAGGCATACCGAATTCCGGAGGGATGGGGTACGCTCGACGCAACGACCTTGGGGAGTGGTTCGGCGATGCAATTCAACGAACTGACCGTGATGGTGGTGGAGGATCACGGTTTCCAGCGGCGCATGGCGATGCGCCTGCTTGGCGAGCTGGGCGTTGGCAAGGTGCTGGAAGCCGCCGATGGCCACCAGGCGCTTGAGCAGTTGAGCGGCATGGCCGTCGTCCCCGAGGTGTTGCTGGTTGACCTCGACATGCCTGGCATGGATGGCATCGAATTCATTGGCCACGTCGCACAGAAGAAACTGGCGCGAACCGTGGTTGTCGCCAGTGCCCTGGAGCCGGCGCTGCTGAACACGGTGCAGACCATGGCCCGGGCCTATGGCCTGCGTGTGCTGGCCGCGGTCGAAAAGCCGATGACCACGCAGAAGCTGGCCGATGCCCTGTCGCTGTTCGACACGGCGGTCGATGCGCCCACGGACGATGCCGACGAGGAAATCACCGCCGCCGACGTGCTGGAAGGCATGGATCGCGATGAATTCGTGCCCTTCTTCCAGCCACAGGTCGAGCTGGCCAATGGCCGTGTCGTTGGCGTCGAGGCACTGGCGCGCTGGCGCCGGCCGGATGGCGGCGTGGTCCGTCCGGTGCATTTCATCAACGTCGCCGAACGCGAAGGCCTGATCGACCGCATGACCGAACGCGTGCTGGAAAAGGCCTGCGCCTGGAAGGTGCGCTGGGCCCGCGACGGCCTGCACCTCAAGATTTCGGTCAACGTGTCGATGCTGAACCTCGGTGATGTCAGCGCGGCCGACCGCTACCAGAACATCGTGCAGAGCCATGGCGTGGACCCGCATGACGTGGTGCTGGAGATCACCGAAAGTTCGGTGATGGGCGAGGCCGCCAGCGCACTCAACGTGCTGGCGCGGCTGCGGCTCAAGGGCTTCGGCCTCAGCATTGATGATTTCGGCACCGGCTATTCGTCGTTGGCGCAGCTGTCGCACATTCCGTTCACCGAGCTCAAGATCGACCAGAGCTTCGTTACCGGTGCTCCCAGCCAGCCGCGCAAGCGCGCGGTGATCGAAGCCAGCCTCGAACTCGCGCGCAAGCTGGACCTTCGAGTGGTGGGCGAGGGCGTGGAGACCATCGACGAGTGGCAGATGCTGGCCGAACTCGGCTGCACCGTCGCGCAGGGTTACCTGATCGCCAAGCCGACACCCGGTGATCGAATAGCGGATGTCGTGGCGCACTGGCGGCGTCCGGCCGTCTAGGGCCGGTCAGCTGATGACCGGCAGGCCCTGAGCCATGGCGCTGTCCCGCCGCCGCTTCAGCATCCGCGTCCAGTTGCTGTTCCTGTTCGGCCTGCTGCTGGCGGCGGGCGTCGCGCTGCTGGCGGTCGACGAATACAGCCAATACCGCTCGCGGAGCGCGATGGAGGAACTGAAGGACGAATCGCTGTCCGGGCTCCGTCGCATCAAGGCCGTGTCGGACGCCTACGGCCTCGACATCGTCGACAGCGCGTTCCGCGTGCGCAATCGCCTGATGGGCTGGGAGCAGGGCCTCAACATCGTCGAGAACGCGCAGGTCCGCATTGCCCGGCACTGGGATGAACTGCGCACCATGAAGCGCAGCGCGCAGGAGCAGAGCCTGTTCGTGCAGACGGTGCAGGCGCGGGTGGACGCCGACCGTGTCACCGACAAGCTCAAGCAGGCGCTGCGCGCGCACGATCGCATCGCGCTGGATGATCTCTGCGCCAGCGAGATCTATCCGTCCATCGACCCGGTGACCACGCGCCTCAAGTTCCTCTCCGACGTGGCGATGATCCACGCCGAGGGCATCGTCGAGGCAGACGTCGACCGTTCGGTACGCTTCCGCTGGTTCCGCCTGCTGCTGAGCCTGGGCACGCTGGCCATCGTCATGGTGGTCGGGCGCCAGCTGCTGCGGAACATCTATCGCGGCGTGGAGAGCCTCAATGCAATGGCGCAGCGCATCCGCCAGCATGACTTCGAGGTGCAGCCCAAGTACCGGCCCGAGGGCGAGCTTGGATCGGTGATGGATGCCTTCCTCGACATGCGCGGCGACATCCTGAGCTTCGAGAACGAGCTCACCCAGTCGCTGGCGCTGAACGAGGACGTGCGCCGCGAGCTGGAGAAGCGCGACCTGTTCCAGCGCTCGCTGCTGGCCTCGGCGCAGACATCCATCGTCAGCACCGATGCCGACGACGTGATCGTCCACGTGAACCCCTTCGCCGAGCGCCTGCTCGGCTATCCGGCCGACGGACTGATCGGCAAGAAGACGCCGTTGCTGTTCCACGATACGGGCGAACTGGCGGAAGTCGCCGCCGAGCTGACCGCGGCCATGGACGAGGACGTGGAGCCGGGTCTTGCCGTGTTCCGGCGGCTGGCGCTCAGCAACGCGCCGCCGCGCGAATGGACCCTGCTGCGCCGCGATGGCCGGCGCATTCCGGTACTGCTCGCCATTTCCCCGCTGAAGGGCGACCACGGCGAGCTGAATGGTCTGCTCTTCGTCGCCACCGATCTCACCGAGATCAAGCAGCTGGAACTGCAGCTGCGCGACAGCGAGGCGCGTGCGCGCGAAGCCAACCACGCCAAGAGCGCCTTCCTCGCGGCGATGAGCCACGAGATCCGCACGCCGATGATCGGCATCACCGGCATGGTGGAAATCCTCTCGCACACGCGCCTGGACAACGACCAGCGGCGTTCGCTGAACGTGGTGCAGCAGTCGGCGGCCAGTCTGCTGCAGATCATTGGCGACATCCTCGACTTCTCCAAGATCGAGGCCGGCAAGCTGGAGCTGGCGCCGGTCACCATCGACCTGCGCCAGCTGATCGGCAGCGTGGCGCAGAACTACATCGGTACGGCGTCGAGCAAGGGCCTGAACCTCGTCCACCATGTTGATGATAGCGTCGGCGAGGCCTATGTCGCCGATCCGCTGCGCCTGCGCCAGATCCTGTCGAATTTCCTGTCCAACGCGATCAAGTTCACCGACAAGGGCACCATCGAGGTGGCACTGGAGAAGGTCGGCAGCAACGCAGAAGGCGAGCGCCTGTGCTTCCGGGTCACCGATACCGGCATCGGCGTGTCGTCCGAGCAGCAGCAGCGCCTGTTCCGTCCGTTCAGCCAGGCCGAGACCGACACCACGCGGCGCTTTGGCGGCACCGGCCTCGGGCTGGTGATCTGCCGCCGCCTCGCCGACCTGATGGGCGGCGACATCAGCATGGAAAGCGCCCTCGGCAAGGGCACCACCATGCGCCTGATCATCGCCCTGCCGGCGGGGCGGCCCGAGGACGTGCACCGCGACAGCGCGAGCGGTGGCGGCCTGCCGGACTTCACCCCGCGACCGCTGCCGACGCCGGAACAGGCAGAGCGGGAAGGCAGCCTGGTGCTGCTGGTGGACGACCATCCCACCAACCGGCTGGTCATCGTCCGCCAGCTGGCACTGGCCGGCTTCGTTGCCGAAACCGCCGAGGACGGCCTGCAGGGCCTGGAGAAATGGCGCAGCGGTCGCTATGCACTGGTGCTGTCCGACGTGCACATGCCGCAGCTTGATGGCTACCAGATGACCAGGCGGATCCGCGAGATCGAAGCCAGCGATAACCGCTCACGCACGCCGATCGTGGCGCTCACCGCCGCCGCGATGAAGGGCGAGGCGGAGCGCTGCCTCAGTGCGGGCATGGACGACTACCTGGCCAAGCCGGTCAGCATCGCCGACCTGATGAACTGCCTGCACCGCTGGATGCCGCATCTGCCATCGCCCGGCTTGCCGGCTGATGGGGTTTCGGCATCGGGACCGGCCGATGCGTCGCCCCACCTGGAGCAGTTCGACCGCCCGCCACCGCTGGACGAGCACGCGCTGGACGAACTGGCGGGCGCCGACGACGCGACGAGGCGCGAGGTCCTGCTCG
Source organism: Rhodanobacteraceae bacterium (assembly GCA_024233975.1). GTDB lineage: Bacteria > Pseudomonadota > Gammaproteobacteria > Xanthomonadales > Xanthomonadaceae > JACKOX01. The sequence goes on along the minus strand of JACKOX010000027.1, from coordinate 25,203 downwards.
ACTTCCTGCAGGCCTGCGAAGGCGACATCGACGCCCTGAAGCAGGCCGAGTCGCAGCGTGACGAGGAGAACCTGGGGCGCGCCGCGCACCGAATCAAGGGAGCGGCGCGGCTGGTTGGTGCCACCGAGCTTGCCGATGCCGCCGAAGGCATCGAGCGCACGGCCAAGAACCAGCAGTGGAACGACGTCCTCGCCCTCAGGCCCGGCCTGGAGGCGGCTTTCGCCCGGCTTCGCGGCCATGTGCGCCAGCGCTTCCCCGATTGACGACGGCCGAGCCGGCTACCTCTGTCGGCCCCTGACGTTGTAGGCTCCCGTCATCGGCAGCGCACCACGGATGGTGGCGGCAATGCCGCCGGCCAGGATGGCGCGATGCGGCCCGCAACCCGACGCCCATGAGGGAGACCCGGCATGCCCACCATCCTGATCGCGAGTTCCAAAGGCGGTAGCGGCAAATCCACCATCGCCACCAACCTGGCGGCCCACTTTGCCATCAGCGGCAAGCGCACGGTCATCGTGGACGCCGACCGCCAGCACTCGTCCTGGCACTGGTGCGAACGTCGCGCCGATCTCGACAGCGCCGTGCTGCCGGTCGATGGCACCCATGAGAAGTGGCGCAAGAAGGTGCCGGATGACGCCGAGGCGGTGATCATCGATGCCCCGGCTGGCGCCCAGCGCCCCGAGCTTCGCAGCTTCCTCGACGAGGCCGATGCCGTGCTGGTGCCGGTGCTGCCGTCGACCTTCGACCTCGAAGCCGCGGTTCCCTTCCTCGACAGCATCGTGCAGCACAAGCGCGTCAACGGCGGCAAGCTGCCGGTGGGGCTGGTGGCCAATCGCCTGCGACCATGGACCAACGCCTCGCAGCAGGTGGTGGCCGGTCTCAAGTCCTGGCCATATCCGCTGGTGGGCGAGCTGCGCGACAGCCAGGGTTATGTGCTGATGGCCGGCCTCGGCCGCAGCATCTTCGACTACCACTCCGAGCAGGCGCGCCGGCACCAGGACGACTGGGCGCCGATGCTGCGCTGGCTGGTGCGCCAGTCCTGATCCCGTTGCGGTAGTTGCGCGACATGGCCACCCGGGCCGGGCAGCTGGTATTGAGGCCGTCGCCGGCCCGGCATCTCGGCCTGCTGGCGATTTCCATCGCCTTCGTGGCGATCGGCGTGATGATGATCCGCGACGGCCGATGGGAAGGCTGGCTGACCGCCGGATTCTTCGGGCTTGGCATCGTCGCGTTTGGCGGCAACCTCATCCCGGGTGCCAGCAGGCTGGTGCTGGAGGTCGACGGTTTCCGCTATCGCAACCTGTTCAGGGGCGGCGGTGAGCGCTGGCGGGATATCGCCGGCTTCCGCGTGGTCAGTGCCGGTGCCACCACGCTGGTCGGCTGGGACTATGTCGACGGCCACACCGGGCAGCGGCTCGGCCGAAAGATCTCCAAGCGCCTTGGCGGCGCGGAAGCCGCGCTACCGGACACCTACGGCCACTCGGCTGCGTCCCTGGCCTCGCTGATGGAGCAGTGGCGCCTACAGGCGGTAGCAGGGAGTACGGGCGTTCGACCAACGGTGGATTGAAGCGCGCTACCCGGAAACGGCACCCTAGACCCATGACCGTCGATGCCTACGTCCTCATCCTCTCGATGATCGGGCTGGGTGCGCTGTTCGCGCGCCTGCGCCTGCTGCCGGAGGAAAGCGCGCACGCCCTCAACCTGATCGCGCTGTACATCTGCCTTCCCGCGGCGGTGTTGCGCCATGCGCCGCAGTTGCAGCTCGACGCCAGCCTGCTGGGTCTGGTCGCCGTGCCGTGGCTGCTGCTGGCGGTCTGCGTCGGCCTGGTGCTGCTGCTCGCGCGGCTCTTCCAGTGGAGCCGCGGTGAAACGGCGGTGCTGCTGTTGCTGCTGCCGCTGGGAAATACCTCCTACCTCGGCTTTCCGCTGACCGAAGCGCTGCTCGGTGCGGATGCACTGCCCTACGCCGTGGTCTATGACCAGTTCGGCAGCTTCCTGATGCTGTCGAGCTACGGGCTCTGGGTGCTGGCAACCTACGGCGGCGACCGCCGGCCGACGCTGCGCGAGATGGGCGGCCGGATCATCCGCTTCCCGCCCTTCATCGCACTGGTGCTGGGCTTTACCGTGATGCCGGCGGATCCGCCGGCCGTGGTTGCCGAGCTGCTGGACCGGCTTGCCGCCCTGCTGCTGCCGCTGGTCACGCTGGCGATCGGTCTTGGCATCCGCCTGTCGCTGCCGCGACGTGAGCTGGGGCCGCTGGCCATCGGCCTGGGCATCAAGCTGGCGCTGCTGCCAACATTGGTGTGGCTGGGGCTTGCTCTGCTTCCGCTAACCGGAGACGCCGCGCGCGTCGCGGTGCTGGAAACCGCGATGCCGCCGATGATCACCGCCGCCGCACTGGCGGCCTCGCACCGTCTGGCGCCGCGACTGGCCAGCGCCATGATCGGCTACGGCATCCTGCTGTCGCTGGCTACGCTGCCGTTCTGGGCGCGAGTGATCGCCTAGTTCATCCGCCAAGCGTGGCGTCGACATTGGCGAGCAGCTGACGCGCAATCGCCTCGCCGGCTTCACGGCCATCGTGGACTGCGGTGACCACCAGGTCCGCGCCGCGCACCATGTCGCCGCCACAGAAGATCTTCGGATGGCTGCTCTGGAACGGTAGCTGGGATTGTTTGCCGCGACCGTCGGACCTGCTGCTATCGGCCCAGTTGTCGATGGCGACGCGCCCGTCGTTCTGAAGTTCGACACCGTGCGCCGCCAGCCAGTCTGGCGGACTGGCGCGGTAGCCGAAGGCGACGATGACGATGTCGGCGACCAGGTCATGCTCGCTTCCCGCCATGCTGCCAACGCGGCCATCCTCGCCCATCGCGGTTTCGACGCATTCGACGCCGCGCACGCGGCCTTCGCTGCCGAGGATCGCCAGCGGCTGGCGGTTGAACAGGAAACGCACGCCTTCGGCACGCGCATGTTCGACCTCGCGCCGCGAGCCCGGCATCGCCGCTTCGTCGCGACGGTAGACACAGCTCACTTCGGAAGCGCCAAGGCGAACGGCTGTGCGAACGCAGTCCATGGCGGTGTCGCCGCCGCCCAGCACCAGCACCCGCCGTCCGCGAATGGCGTCGGCCGGATCCGCAGCATCCTCAAGGCCCAGCCGGAAGCGCACGTTGTCGATCAGGAATGGCAGCGCCGGCCGTACGCCATCCAGATCCAGCCCGGGCAGTCCCCCATCGACAGCCGCGTAAGTACCAGTGCCGACGAACACGCCGTCGTGTTCGGCCAGCAGCTTTTCGAAAGCCACATCAGGTCCCACCTCGATGCCGAGGTGGAAACGCACGCCCATGCCTTCCAGCAGCTCGCGGCGTGTCTGTACCACGTCCTTTTCCAGCTTGAAGGGCGGAATGCCGAAGGTCAGCAGGCCGCCGATCTGTTCGTGGCGGTCATAGACATGCGCCTCGATCCCGTGACGAGCAAGGCGGTCGGCACAGGCCAGGCCGGCCGGCCCCGCACCAATGATGGCGACCCGCTTGCCACTGGGCTGTACATTGCCGAGGTCGGGCCGCCAGCCCTGGCGTACCGCTTCGTCGACGATGTATTTCTCCACCGAACCGATGGTCACCGCTCCAAAGCCGTCATTGAGCGTGCAGTCGCCCTCGCACAGCCGATCCTGCGGGCACACGCGCCCGCAGATTTCCGGCAACGGGTTGGTCTGATGGGCGAGATCCGCCGCCTCGAACAGGCGCCCTTCGCGAACCAGCGCCAGCCAGTTCGGGATGTAGTTGTGGACCGGGCATTTCCACTCGCAGTAGGGATTGCCACAGTCCAGGCAGCGCGCCGACTGCTCGGCGGCTTCCTCGGATTCGAAGCGGCCGTAGACCTCGCTCCAGCCTTCCACGCGGATGTTCACCGGCAGTTCGCGAGGGGGCTTTCTTGGGAGGTCGAGGAACTGGAAGGGCTTATTGGGCATGGGAATGCCGCCCTTCATTTTCTTGAGCAAGAGCTTTCGCTGCCCTTCGGGCCGCGAGTTCATTTCTCCAGGACGAGCAAGAGAAAGTAGGTCGGTCGCCGAAGGCGAACGAAAGCTCTTGTTCAAAGCAAAAAGCGAGCATCACGCCGCACTCCTCAACGCTTCAACCAGCGAATCCAGCGACGCCGCCCGCGGCTTCACCAGCCAGAACTTGCCGAGGTAGTCACGGAAGCTGTCCAGGATCTCCGTGGCCCAGACGCTGCCGGTGTGTTCGACATGGCGACCCAGCAGGTCGCGCAGGTGCTGCAGGTACTGCTCCATGCCTTCTTGCGAGATCCGGTTGATGTCGACCAGTTCGTGGTTGTAGCGGTCGACGAAATCGCGGTCGATGTCGAGGACGTAGGCGAAGCCACCGGTGAGGCCGGCGCCGAAGTTGAGGCCGGTTCGGCCGAGCACGGCGACCACGCCGCCGGTCATGTATTCGCAGCAGTGGTCGCCAGCACCCTCGACCACGGCGATGGCGCCGGAATTGCGCACCGCGAAACGCTCGCCGGCGCGTCCTGCCGCGAACAGCTCGCCGCCGGTGGCGCCGTAGAGGCAGGCATTGCCCATGATCGGCGTGTCGCGTGCCAGCAGTGGTGAGTCGCCTGGCGGCCGCAGCACCAGTCGGCCGCCAGCCATTCCCTTGCCGACGCCATCGTTGGCGTCGCCTTCCAGCGACAGTTCCAGGCCGGCCGCGTTGAAGGCGCCGAAGCTCTGTCCGGCGTTGCCCGCGAAGCGCAGCGCCAGCGGCGTCGCCGGCATGCCGGCATCACCGTGACGACGGGCGATGGCGCCGCTCAGTCGCGCGCCGATGCTGCGGTCATGGTTGGCGATGGCGTAGCTTCGCTGGTCACCCCGGCCCGCGACGATGGCGTCGGCGAGGTCGCGGTCGAGCTGGCGCGACAGCTTGCCGGGTTCCGGTGACAGCGGTCCGGCCTTGCCGTCGTGCGCGCGCGCATCCGCTGCATCGGCATCCACGAACAGCAGCGGCGAAAGATCGACGCGTTGTTGCCGCGGGCTGATGTCGCTGCGCGCCTGCAGGCGTTCGGCACGACCAATGATCTCGTCCAGCGAGCGCACGCCGAGTGCTGCGAGATGGCGGCGCAGGTCCTCGACGATGAAGCGGAAATAGGCCTCGACGCGTTCCGGCAGGCCCTTGAAGTGATTTTCGCGCAGGCGCGCATCCTGCGTGGCGACGCCGGTGGCGCAGTTGTTGAGGTGGCAGATGCGCAGGTACTTGCAGCCCAGCGCAATCATTGGCGCGGTGCCGAAACCGAAGCTGTCCGCACCGAGCAGTGCGGCCTTGATCACGTCGAGGCCGGTCTTCAGGCCGCCATCCACCTGCACGCGCACGCGTGAGCGCAGGCCGTTTCGGCGCAGCGTCTGCTGCACTTCGGCCAGGCCCAGCTCCCAGGGCGAGCCGGCGTAGCGGATCGACGACAGCGGACTGGCGCCGGTGCCGCCATCGTGGCCGGACAGCGTGATGAGGTCGGCACCGGCTTTCACCACGCCGGCGGCAATCGTGCCGATGCCGGCATGCGATACCAGTTTCACCGACACCAGCGCATCGGGATTGACTTGCTTGAGGTCGAAGATCAGCTGCGCCAGGTCTTCGATCGAATAGATGTCGTGGTGCGGCGGCGGGCTGATCAGGCCGATGCCCGGCCGCGCATGGCGCAGTCGGGCGATCAGGGCGTTGACCTTGTGGCCGGGCAGCTGGCCGCCTTCGCCGGGCTTGGCGCCCTGCGCCATCTTGATCTGGATGACCTCGGCCTGGCTAAGGTAGGCCGGCGTCACGCCGAAGCGGCCGGAGGCGATTTGCTTGATCTTGCTGCGCTTCTCGGTGCCGTAGCGGGCCGGGTCCTCGCCGCCTTCACCTGAATTGCTGCGTGCGCCCAGGCGGTTCATGGCGATGGCCAGAGCCTCGTGCGCTTCGGGCGACAGCGCGCCCAGGCTCATGCCGGCGGAGTCGAAGCGCGGCAGGATTTCCGTTGCGGTTTCGACATCATCAAGGGTGATGGCGTCGCCGGCATCGACGCGCAGCAGGTCGCGCAATGCCAGTGGCTCGCGGCCATCGACGCGTTGCCGATAGGTTTCCCAATCACTGGCGTCGTCGGTCAGCACGGCGCGCTGCAGCGCCTGCACCACGCCGGGATCGAAGGCGTGGCGTTCGCCGCCCTGCACGAAGCGCAGCAGGCCGCCGAGTTCCAGTCCATCGCCATCGGATGCCGCGCGCGCCGCCAGCAGGCGGGCGTCCTCGGCCAGTTCATTGAAGCCAGCGCCACCGACGCGTGACGGCGTCCCGCGGAAGCACAGGTCGACCACGGTGTTGTCGAGGCCGACGATCTCGAACAGCTGCGCCGCGCGGTAGCCGGCGATGGTGCTGATGCCCATCTTGGACAGGATCTTCAGCAGGCCCTTGCGGATGCCGCGCCGGTAGCTGCGGCCCAGCTCGCTGGCTTCGCCATCGTGGCCAAGCAGCAGTCCGCGGGCGCCCATGTCGAGCAGGGTCTGGTAGGCGAGGAAGGGATACACCGCCGTCGCGCCGTAGCCGATCAGGCAGGCGAAGTGATGCGGGTCGCGCGCCGTGCCGGTTTCCACCACGATGTTGCAGGCGCAGCGCAGGCCGGCATCCACCAGATGCCGGTGGATGGCGCCGGTGGCCAGCAGGGCATGTACGGCGAGCTGGCCGTCCTGCGGATAGCGGTCGGACAGCAGCAGGATGATGGCGCCACCGCGTACGGCGGATTCGGCTTCGGCGCAGAGGCGCTGGATGGCGCCATCCAGCGGCTCTGCCGCGTCAGCGTAGAGGTCAATGCGCCGGTTGGCGCCGGCGAACTCGGGCATGGCCAGCAGCTGGCGCAGCTTGCGCTGCGACAGCACCGGCGAGTTCAGCGTCACCTGTCGAGCATTGGCCGGCGCGGCCTCGAAGATGTTGCCTTCGCGACCGATCTGCGTGGCCAGCGACATCACCACCTGCTCGCGCAGTGGATCGATCGGGGGATTGGTGACCTGCGCGAAGGCCTGGCGGAAGCTGTCGTAAAGCGCGCGCACCTGACCGGACAGTAGCGGCAGCGGCGTGTCGTCGCCCATCGAGCCAATGCCTTCGGCCTCGGTTTCCACCAGCGGACGCAGCACCTGTTCGCGTTCTTCGCGGGTCAGCTGGAAGCGGCGCTGGAAGCGCGCCAGTTCGACGGGTGAGAACGGCTCGGCGGCCAGCGCCGGATCGAGCAGGTGCGAATCCAGGTAGCTGACGCCGGCCTTCAGCCACGACTTGTAGGGCGCGCGGGCGGCGTTGATGCGGTCGATGTCTGGCGACTCCAGTACGCGGCCGGACTGCATGTCGACGGCGATCATCTCGCCGGGTCCCAGTCGGCCCTTGCGCACGATGTCGCGGGAAGGCACGTCCCAGACGCCGGTTTCTGATGCGATCAGGAAATGCCCGTCGGCGGCCAGTTGCCAGCGCGCCGGGCGCAGGCCGTTGCGATCCAGCACGCAGCCGCTGTAGCGGTCGTCGGCAAACACCACGCCGGCCGGGCCGTCCCAGGGTTCGGAGTTGAGCGCATAGAACTCGTAGAAAGCGGCGAGATCGGGATCGAGGTATTCGATGCTGTGGCTGGCGGGTGGAATCAGGATGCGCAGGGCCTGCAGCGGGTCCATGCCACCGGCCAGCAGCACCTCGAACATGTCATCGAGGCTCTGCGAATCGGAGCCGGTCTGCGACACCATCGGTCGCAACTCGTCGAGGTTCACCAGCGGCGACCGCCAGGTGCCGCGACGCGCCTCGGCCCAGCCGCGATTGGCCTTGATCGTGTTGATCTCGCCGTTGTGCGCCAGCAGGCGGAACGGCTGCGCCAGCGCCCACTGCGGCGCGGTGTTGGTGGAGAAGCGCTGGTGGAATACCGCCGCGTCGCTGCTGAGGTCGTCGGCCTGCAGGTCGAGGAAGAAGTCGGCGAGATGCGACGGCAGCACCATGCCCTTGTAGGTCATGGTGTGCGCCGACAGCGACACGACATAGGTTTCCGGCATCTGGCCCGCTGCCAGACGGGCGGCGGCCGCCTGCTCGAAGCGGCGGCGTGCCATGAACAGGGCGCGGTTGAGATCCTCGTCGCCGTCGCCGCCGGTGGGTGCGACGAACACCTGCTCGATGCGCGGCAGGCTGCGCCGGGCCATCTCGCCACAGACTTTCGTGTTGACCGGCACCGCGCGCCAGCCGAGCAGGCCGACACCGGCACGATCCAGCTGCCGGGCGAGTTCGGCACGCACCGCCTGTGCCTCGGCTTCGTCGCGCGGCAGGAAAAGCATGCCGGCGGCAAAGCGTTCCGGCAGCATGATCCCGGCTTCGGCGGCCACGCGGCGCAGATGCGCCTCGGGCCGGTGCAGCAGCAGGCCGCAGCCATCGCCACTCAGGCCGTCGGCGGCGACCGCGCCGCGATGCGTCATCCGCTGCAATGCGGACAGGCTGGTTTCCACCAGCCATCGGCTGGCGCTCGCACCGCTGTGCGCAATCAGCCCGAAGCCGCAGCTGTCGTGCTCGAAGGCCGGGTTGTACATCCCTTGCGGTGCAGGCTGCATGGCGCCCCCGTTCGCGGCCGGTTGGTGAAAACGGTGTTGCCGGCATGCCGTGCCGGCGGACTGCCTTCCATGGAACATCGCGTTCGCGGTCACGACGCCGCTGCCATCCCGGCAGCGCCTGCCTGTCGGCGGCATCGCGTCGGGCAGTGAGCGTTTGACTAGAACACAGGATGTTGCGACGCCGCAAATGACGTCGGCGCATGACGCACCATTGCCACGCAAGACTGGAAATATTTCGCACCATATTGGTGCGTTTTGGGATTCTGTGCCCGGAGTTGCTTATTCAACTCATTGATTCATATGGATAGCGTATCTTGGCATGCCGATTGCAAAGTGTTGTGCCGTCCATTCGCCAACGGAGGCTCCATGAGCATCGAAGACATCAAGAAACTGATCGCCGACAACAAGGTCGAGTTCGTCGACCTGCGCTTCGCCGACATGCTCGGCAAGCAGCACCACGTCAGCTACCCGGTCCGCATCGTCAACGAGGAGCTGTTCGAGGACGGCAAGATGTTCGACGGCAGTTCGATCAGCGGCTGGAAGGGCATCAACGAGTCCGACATGATCCTGATGCCGGACCCGAGCACGGCCACCATCGACCCGTTCACCGCCGACCCGACGCTGATCCTGTTCTGCGACGTGCTGGAGCCGGCCACCATGCAGGCCTACGAGCGCTGCCCGCGCGGCATTGCGCGTCGCGCCGAGCAGTTCCTCAAGTCCACCGGCGTTGCCGACCAGGCCTTCTTTGGCCCGGAACCGGAATTTTTCGTGTTCGACTCGATCCGCTGGGGCAACGACATGTCCGGCAGCTTCTTCGAGATCGGTAGCGAGGAAGCGCCGTGGAGCAGCAAGGCCGACATGGACGGCGCCAATCCCGGCCATCGTCCGGGCGTGAAGGGCGGCTACTTCCCGGTATCGCCGGTGGATTCGCTGAACGACCTGCGTGCAGAAATGTGCAAGGTGCTGGAAGAAGCCGGCATCGAAACCGAAGTGCATCACCACGAAGTCGCCGGCCCGGGCCAGTGCGAGATCGGCACCAAGTTCAACAGCTTGGTGAAGAAGGCCGACGAGCTGCTGATGACCAAATACATCATCAAGAACGTCGCCCACCGCAACGGCAAGACCGCCACCTTCATGCCGAAGCCGGTGGTCGGCGACAACGGCAGCGGCATGCACGTCCACCAGAGTCTGGCCAAGGGCGGCACCAACCTGTTCACCGGTGACGGCTACGGCGGCCTGTCGCAGCTGGCGCTGTGGTACATCGGCGGCATCTTCAAGCACGCCCGCGCCATCAACGCCTTCGCCAACTCCAGCACCAACAGCTACAAGCGACTGGTGCCGGGCTTCGAGGCGCCGGTGCTGCTGGCCTACTCGGCGCGCAACCGTTCGGCCTCCTGCCGCATTCCGTGGGTGGCGAACCCGAAGGCGCGCCGCATCGAGATCCGCTTCGGCGATCCGGTCAACACCGGTTACCTGACCTTCGCCGCCATGATGATGGCCGGCCTCGACGGCATCCTCAACAAGATCGACCCGGGCGCGCCGATGGACAAGGATCTCTACGACCTGCCGCCGGAAGAGGAGAAGGACATCCCGACCGTCGCCTCCAGTCTCGACCGCGCGCTGGAAGCCCTCGACCAGGACCGCGACTTCCTCAAGGCCGGCGGCGTTTTCAGCGATGACTTCATCGACGGCTACATCGCGCTCAAGATGCACGAAGTCACAGCCTTCCGCGCCGCCACCCATCCGCTGGAATACCAGATGTACTACGCGATCTGATTGCGCAGCGATTTGAACTACCAGCAACAACAAACGGCCCGCCCTGTGCGGGCCGTTTGCTTTGACGCTACGGGTCGCGGCGTAGTGGAAGTCTCATCAACGGGTATGGCGCATCTGCTGGATTGCTGCCGCGAACCATCAGCGCGAGTGATTCCGGGTTGGATTCCGATGGAAACAGTGCGAGATACGTGCGTTCATCGGCCCCGAGCGAGCGCAGGGTTACCGGAAGCGCCCAGAACGACTCTTGGATCGACTTGCCATCAGGTCGGGCGTTGATCTGGAGTGCCGCGTAGAAGATCGGCAGGAAGCTTCTCTCCGTGTGATGCCGCATGTTGTCAACTGACACGGAAAGGATGGCGTCGAACGCTGCCTCCCAATAACTGCATTCGCTGCTATCCCAATAACGTTCGTCTTCTGTGCAAAAGATGCCGTGCATACGATCAGATGGGTGCGCAACGGGCTGTCTATCGTCGGCGCTACAGGCGGGGGCGAAGTAGGTTGCTGCGAGAGCTGCGGCGTGCCGTGGATTCCATTCGATGTAACGGTCAAGGCTGAATCGCGGAGCGCCCCGCAGCGCCCTTGCTTCATGATCGCGAAGCGTGATCCGGTATTCGCTTCGGCTTGATTCGCAGGGATCGTCTTCGGTGCTGGATCGTGGGCGGAAGCTCTCAAGGCATGCCTCATCAACGACGGCATCGCTCGGTGAGCGGAGGTTCATGTCAACGATCAGCAGACCATCGGTCGCCAGTTCCTGATTGGCGCGCTGCCGCAGCGCAAAACTGGTGGCGTCAGCGAAGACCTCGCGCCAATAGCGAGCATCGCGGCAAGCCATGTCCATCGCTTCCTTGGGTTTGCCGTTGTTGAACAGCGCTCCCGCACGTGTGCGCGCCCATCCGCCCAGAGCACCGAGCAGCTGATCGTCCAGTTCGTCGTGGGCCTCGCCGTCGGTGGAGTACCAGTAGCCATGAATCTCGGGATGATCCAGATCAAACGATCCATTTGGCAATTTCGGGTACGAAGCATCTTCGTGACGAATATCCAGCGGCGCTGGATGTGTGGCGGCAATGACTTTGATGGCGTCCTGCGATGTGAAGCGCCAGCTGTCGAAGCGTGAATAGCGATAGATCGGCTCAAGCATCCCCAGTTGTCGAGCCGCCTGTGCATACAGCTCGTCGGGCGGATGATCGAGGTAGTCCTCTTGTGCCTTCAGTTGGGTCAGGCAGGAACTGAACTCCTTGTAGGGCGAGCGATGCAGCGAAATCGGCGCGCAGAGCGGAATCGATTCGATGGGTTCCTCGATACGCGGGATATTTCGGCGCTGAATTTCGGTCGCAAGGGAAACCGCGTCCAGCCGCTCTAACCTCTGACGTTCCTCGTCAGGAACGTCGAAAAACAGCAGATGCAGCGCCGAATAGCCGTCAGGCTTGTCGCTGGCCAGCGGCTGACTCATCAACTCGATGGCGCTGAGTTGCTCGGGCGTCAGTTGCGGCAACAACCCCATCCGCGCAACCGCAATCCGCAGACCGACCAGCACGCAGGCCAGCAGCAGTGCGCCGACGATGACTTTGGCGAATGTGCTCATTTCGACTACCGTTCCGATGTTTCGACTATCGCATGAGCGCGTTCGGCATGCCTCCGCGTGATGCGCGGACAAGTACAGAGAGTCATCGACATTGGCTCGATGTCACTTGGTTCGGAACCTGTCGTCACATCTGAATGCTTACAGGAAGAGGCGATCTATGCGCACATTGGCGAATTGGTTGGGTGGACTGGCGTCCGTGGCTATTGTTCTGTTTGGCGCCTGGTATCTGATTGCTAGTCAGGGCTGGTTGCCGCGGTTGAGTGACGAGCAGAAGGCAGCGATCGCCTTGATGGAGCAGCCACTGCCGTCGAGCGATGGCGACAATGCGCTGGTGACACTGGAGTTGATCCACTACGACGTGCCCGATGCAGACTGGGCCAAGTGGCAGGCATATGGGTCATCTGGTCTGCAGAAGGCGCTGGATGCGGCCGGCTATCACCGTCTGCTGAAATCGGCCGACATTCCGAATTGCGGCAGCGATTCCCGAGCCTGCCTGGAAGAGGTGCTTGATGATCCGCTTGCGGCGCGCGAGAAACAGACCCGCGTTGCCAAGGTCATTGCCAGACTGCCCAAGCTGTATCGCGCCACCTACGCCAGCGCGCGCCAGTCATCGCAGAAGCTGGACTGGCTGGAACCACCAGCGGCGTTCACAACGCCCGGGCATCTGGGTGGGCTTGATGCGGCACTGGATTTTGCCGATGGCGATGTCGAAAGCGCGGTAGGCAAGGTCTGTCGGCAGGCCACATTCTGGCGCGGGTTGATCTCGCACAGTGACATGCTGATCGCCCAGCTGGTGGCCGCCCGCTACACGATTCGTGCCGGTGAAATGCTCAATGGCATGGTCATGCGCGAGCCGTTGCGCGCAACGCCGTCAGCGGATTGCCTTGAGGCCTTTGTATCTTTGTCGGCTGGCGAACGCAGCCTGTGCAATGCGATGCGCGGCGAGCACGCTTTCTTCACTGCCATCGAATTCGAAAACGATGCTGATCAGCCACTGTTGGGGCCGGGCATTAACAAAGCGCACGCGAACGCCCTGTTTGCATCGGCCAATGCGCGGCTTTGTGATGACGACTACGTGCAGGCGATTCGGTCGGATAACCAGGAGGCGATCAAGCCGCTGACCTGTTCCTGGACAGAGAAACTGTTCGATCCCGCCGGCTGCAGCTTGTTCCAGATGGGGCAGGCCGCGTACAGCGACTACATACATCGCGTCGACGATTACAGCGCCAACCTGTCCGCGATCCGCAGTGCGTTGGCGATCAACAGCCGGACTTCAGGCGTGACGCTGATGTCGGCATTCCAGCAGCGTCCGGATGGCGACCTGCGCGAACAGCAGCGCATGGACACGCAAGACGATGGTTTTGCCGTACTGACACTGGCGACCGGCAGTTTCCATCACAGCTATCGATTTGAACCACTTCCACTTCGCGGCGACGAATCCGTGGAGGTGCCGGCGGAATAGCGTCAGGGCTTCAGAACCCCAGCACGCTGGTTGCCATGCCCTTGGCCAGTTCGTCCTTGTGGCCGCGCAGGAGCTCGGCGTTGGCGGCCATGCTGCTGCCGGCGAGCTGGTCGGGAACCTTGTCGTTGGCGAGTAGCGGTAATGCGGCGAAGGCCTGCTGGCGGGTCCAGCGGTATTCGCCCAGCGACATGCCGTTGCGGTTGAGCGCCTCGACCTGCGCCTTTTTGGCGGTAAGCACCAGGCCGGCGATGTCGTTATAGGCCTGCAGCACTTCCTGCAGGTTGGCCTCGCGGCCGCTGGCCTTGCGCTCGGCGTCCATCTGCTTGAAGCGCTGGTCCAGCATCTGCCAGTCATTGCCCAATGCGGCGATGATGTCCTGCTGTACAACGAGGAAGCGCTTGACCTGTGCTTCATCGAGGCGGCCGTCCTGCGGCACCGCGAAGGTTTCGGTGTTGCGCACCTGCTTGTCGAGCTCGGCGACCTGCTGCCATTGCTTTGCCTGGTCGATGAAGGCGCTGCCGGCATCCCAGGCCGGGCGCATGATGAACCAGTAGGCAGCGCCGCCACCGACGACGATGGCGAGCAGGACGACGACGAGGCATCCGGTCAGGGCTTTTTTCATGACGGCATTCGATCCGGTGGTTTACAGGCTGTAACGGCCCCGATGGCGGAAACCCGACATGGGCTCGACCTTATCTGCCCGAATGGAAATGACGCGGATACGTCAGCGCCACAGGTTGCGCAGGCGTTTCGTCAGCGGATTTTCCGAACCCAGCGCGGCGTCGACCTTGCCGGTGGCCGTCACGAAGGCGGCGCGGTCGTTCCGGGCCAGCGACAGCAGGGCTTCGGCCCAGTGGGTTTCCCAGCTGTCAGCGGCGATGCCCTTGCGGGTGTCGAGGCAGGCTGCGGCAAGCTTTGCGGCCTGCTCGCGGCTGCCCTCGACCTTGCCCGATAGCAGCACCTCCGCTTGGAGGCACTGGCCGGCCGCGAGATAGCGCGTGGCCGTCGGGCCGGCAGCGGCCAGCTTGGCGTTGGCTTCGGACAGCAATGTGTCCGCTTCGTCCCGACGACCGTGCTGCCAGGCCACCTGCGCCTGCGCCAGCTCCGCCCGAGCGGTGTAGGGATGCGAAGGTCCCAACCGTGACAGCAATGTCTGCTGTGCGGGCTTGAGCTCCCGTTCCGCGTCGTCGAGTTTGCCGCGCCACAGGGCGATGTCGACGGCAGCCAGTCGCACGGCAGCCGTGTCGATGCTGTCGTCGCCGGTGAACTGGCGGGTCATGGCGATGCCGCGTTCGGCGGCCTGACGGGCTTCGTCGGGGTGATTGGTCAGCGCCAGTACGCGGGCCTGGTTGCTGAGCAGTGCGCCCATCGCGGCGGACTCGCCGCCCTGGGTCTGGCGCAGGCGGATGGCGCGGTCGAAATAGCTGGCGGCCTCGCCAAGCCGGCCCTGGATCAGGCTCAGTGCGGCGAGGTTGTTGAACAGGCTGGCCACGTGGTCGCTGCTGCCGAGGCCGACGCTTTCGAACGCTTTGAGTGCGCGCTCGAAATGACCGCTGGCATCCTCGTAGCGGCCGGCATACATCTCACCCAGCGCCAGGTTGTTCAATGCGGTGGCGCTGCGACGGTCATTCTCGCCCAGCGTGTCGATGTGCAGGTCGACGGCGCGACGATAGGCGGCCAGCGAGCCGTCGGTGTCGCCAGCCATGCGCAGGCACTGCCCACGGACCAGCTCCACCTCGCCAATCAGCACGCGCTGGTCGCTGATGCCGGCGTCGAGCTCGGTGAGTGCGGGCTTGACCACTTCGCAGGCCTCAGCCGGCTTCCCGGTGCGCATCAGCACCGTGCCCATGTCGATACGTGCCCGAGCCCGGGTCGATGTCGGCGAGCGACCGTCCTCGCGATCAAGGAAGCGTCGCAGCAAGGGCTCCGCGCCGGCGTAGTCGTCGAGCAGCACGTACAACTCGCCCAGCGCCGACAGCACTGCCTGGCCGGTGATGGGGTCGCTGCCGAACACGTCTTCGATCTGGTCAGCGCTCTGGTCGAGCAGGTCGCGCGCGCGCAGCTGCTCGGTGTCCGGCGACTGCTCGGCGGCATTGCGGAACATCAGCAGCAGGTAGTTGCGGACGGCTTCGGATCGCCTGGCTTCAAGCACGGCGGCATCGCGTTCGGTGGCGATGCGGTGGCTCTGCCAGGCCAGCAGTCCGGCGGCGCCGGCGAGCAGGATGAAGGCGGAAAGACCCAGCGATGCGGCCAGCCAGTTGCGGCGGAACCAGCGCGAGCTGCGATAGGTCCACGACCACGGGCGTGCCTGTACCGGCCGGCCGTCCAGATGGCGTTCGACATCGCCAGCCAGGGTTTCCGCCGTGGCATAGCGCGACTGCGGGTTGCGCGACAGCGCTTTCAGACAAATCGCGTCGAGATCGCCGCGCAGCTCGTTGGCGGCAAATGGCGCGGTTCCGTCGCGCAGCTTCTGGCTGGGCGGTGCCGCGTCGTGCTGGCAGACCGCCTCGATCATTGCCGCCCAGTTGCCGTCGAAATGCGGATGTGGCGAACGGCCGGTCAGCAGCAGGTAGAGCAGGGCGCCCAGCGCGTAGACGTCGGTGCGGGTGGTGATGACACCGCCGTCGAGCTGTTCGGGCGCCGCATATTCCGGCGTCAGCGCCACGCTGCGTGTTTCGCCGCGTTTGATGTCCGGGTCGAGCAGTTTGGCGATGCCGAAATCGAGCAGCTTGACGCTGTCGTCATCGGCAACACGGATGTTCGACGGTTTCAGGTCGCGATGCACGATCAGGTGGCTGTGCGCTTCGGCGACGGCGGCGCAGATGTCGATGAACACGCGCAGGCGGCGTTCCAGCGATGGCTGCTTCTGCTTGCACCACTTGTCGAGGTCGTGGCCTTCGGCAAGCTCCATTACCAGGAACGGCTGGCCGTCCTTCAACACGCCACCGTCTATCAGGCGCGCGATGGCCGGATGCTCCAGTCGCGCCAGCAGCTGGCGTTCGCGCTCAAGATGATCCTTGAAGCGCAGGTCCTGCCCGCGCAGCAGCTTGACCGCCACCTGCTTGTCGAAGGCACCGTCGGCGCGCTGCGCGCGATACACCGTGCCCATGCCGCCACGACCAAGCTTTTCGATCAGCTGCCATGGGCCTGCGCGAAGGTTTCGACGATCCGTGCTGCGCTCGCCGCGCTGGTCGCGCACGGCTTCGGCAGCGAGGTCGCCAAGGCCGGGCAGGCTGGTGTCGTCGAGGCTCAGCGCACGGCGCAGGTCACCGATCAGGTCGGGATAGATCGCGGCGCAGGAAGCGATGAAGTCGTCACGCGCCTTGCCCTCCAGCTCCAGCGCGCGGTCGAGCAGCGGTTCCAGTCGACGGAAACGTTCGGCGGTGGTTTCCCGCTCCGTCGAGTCACGACCGGAATCGGCACCGCCGCTGCTGCTCATGACAGGCCTTCATCGTCCGCTTCATCGTCGCCGGATTCGCGGTCACGACTGTCCAGCGACATCGCCAGCCACGCGCGCGCCTTCTGCCAGTCGCGGTTGATGGTGCGTTCGGTGACGTTGCACAGCGCGGCGGTTTCCTCGGCCGAATAGCCGGCGAAGTAGCGATACAGCACCACCTTGGCCAGGCGCTCGTCGTGCTGTTCCAGTTCGGACAGCGCTGAGTCGATGTCCAGCAACCGCTGTAGTTCCTTGGCCTCGATTTCCGGGCGGTCTTCCATCTCCATCGCCACCACGTCGATGCGCTTGCGTTCGGCAAGGCGCGAACGCGCATGGTCGATCAGGATCTGGCGCATCGCCCGCGCCACCAGCGAGAAGAAGTGCTCGCGGTTGTGCAGATCCTGGCGGCCGGCTTTCTTCAGCTTGAGGTAGGCCTCGTTCACCAGCGCCGTAGTCGAAAGCGTGTGGCTGGGCTCCATGCGCGCGCGCTGCGCGCGGGCGAGACGCTTCAGGTCCTGGTGCACCATCGGCATCAGCGAATCCAGCGGATTGGCCTCGCCGGCGGCGGAAAGAATGGCCGTGATCTGGCCGAGGGCGTCGTCGCGGTCGATGTCGGACATGCGTGGCGTTGTTGATCGGAAGTATCCGTTCAGTGTGCCCGCCCGCGGATGTCGACGGCAACCGTCGACATCCATGGAAGGTGCATCAATGACGACAAAACATCGGACATCTGTTCGACAGGGTCTATTCGAAGCCGTCGAGGTAGGAGGTGGTCAGTGGATGGGAGGTGCCGCAGGTTGAACATGTCGGTGACGGCGATGCCGCATAGGTGTCCACCGCCACGCTGGTTTCCACTGTGCCCCAGGCGCGTGCATCCGGCATGGCGAGGTAGGTCACCGTATAGCTGCCGACGGCGGTTCCCGCAGGCAGCGTGAAACGCAGGGGGTTGCCGCTGGTATCGGTCTGCCAGCCGGGTGAGGTTTCGATGGCATCGATGCCGCCAA
This sequence comes from Rhodanobacteraceae bacterium, assembly GCA_024233975.1. Lineage (GTDB taxonomy): Bacteria > Pseudomonadota > Gammaproteobacteria > Xanthomonadales > Xanthomonadaceae > JACKOX01. Next base: position 7,365 of record JACKOX010000027.1, on the reverse strand, counting down.
AGTGCAGGTTTGGTCCCAGGGTATCGGCGAACACCAGGTCGGTGTCCAGCGGCTGGTTCTGCACGAACACCGCCAGCCAGTAGGTCAGGCTTTCACCGCTCTGCACCGTCGTGCCGTTGGCCGGGGCCGCGTGCTTGGAATAGAGCACCGACGGGAATGGCGGGGTGTTGCTGATCTCGAAGGGAAAGCTGGTGGCCTCGGCGGTGCGTCCACTAAGGGCTCGCAGCGTAAAAGTGCCGGCAGTGTCGATGTTGAGGGAGGGGAAGCTGGCCTGGCCGAGACTGGTGGTGGCCGAGGCGCCACCGATGGCGGCAGCCGGGCCGCTGGCGAGTTCCAGATCGACGGTCGTGCCGTCGGGCACGATCTGGTCAAAAACGTTCACCACCGCGACCTCGACGGAGGGCGACATCGGGAGGTTCGGAAACGCCCAGCCGGGTTGCTGAAGGAATTCGATCACCGCCGGAATCTGCTGCACGGCGGTGCCTGAAACCGTTAGGTCGTCAATCCGGAAGGGCGAGCCACTGCTGCTGCCGGACAACATGCCGAACACAACCTGACCAATACCGCGATCCGCCACGCCGTAGGCGCGTCCGGCATACAGGGTTGATGCGCCGTCCAGTACGGTGACGGTCTGCGCATCGAGATCGAATTGGTAATGCAGGCTGATCGTGCTGCCGGCGATGTAGCTGCCGACGACGCCGATGCTGCCCGCCGCATCAGCGGCGACGATGTCGCCGCCACTGCTGAAGGCCAGGCTGCCGAAATTGCGGGTGACGCCATCGGCCTCGAAGACACCGATGCCGAACTTGTCCAATGCCTCGGGGGTGAAAGCGACATCGATGTATAGCGTGCCGGACTCCACCTCGATGCCGTCCAGCGGTCGCCAGCGCAGGCCGAGCGCTGTGGGATTGCTGGATGGGCCGACGACATGCAGAGCCAGTTCGCCGCTGCCGGTATCGACGATTTCGGTGTCGAGGCCAGCGTCAATCGACACCGGTTCGCCCAGTGCCGCGCCGCCTGTCGCGATGGGAGCGCCAGGCGTCTTGTCCTGGAAGTCGGCATCCAGCACCACATCGGGCCCGGGATTGGCGTCGTAGAGCACTTCGATGTCATCGACATCAAAGCCGCCGACCGTACCGTTGCCGGCATTGGGGAAGCCGAAGCTGACGCGACCGATACCTCGGTCGGTGATCGCGTAGTCGTGCGCGGTGAACACCGGGTTGCCGTCGATCCAGAGTGAATCGGTGTGCTGATCCAGGTTGTAAACAATTTCCACCTGTAACCACTGGTCGACGGTGTAGCTGGTTGCCGCGCCGATGGGATTCAAGCTGGTGCTGTCGTAGAAGCTGATGGAGCCGGTTGTCCCCGGATTGAGTTGACCAAACTTGCTGCCGAAGCCGTCGGCCTCGTTGATCTGGATGCGCTGGATGTCGTTGGTGGCCGACATGCGCAGCCGATAGCGGATGCGCAACTGCCCGGTAGTGGGCTCGGCGTTGCCGCTGAGATTGAACGTCACCTGGCTGGTCTGGGTTGCACCGGGGAAACTGCGGCTCAGGTGCAAGGCATGGTCGCCAGGCGAGACCTCGATGATTTGCCGCTCTATCGGCCCGAGTATCAGTGTTGGCTCGCCCACGTCGGCGCCGCCGGTGCCGGAGAAGATGCCGATGGGCTTGTCGTTGAAGTTCGCGCTGAGCAGCGTGGTCTCGGTGGCTGCAGCGAGCATTGGCAGCAGGCACAGAGCGATCAGCAGCGCGGGCAGGCAGCTGATCGGCCGTCGTGAGGAGATCGACAGTGCCCGGTTTGCACGCAGGGCACGGACATGGCGAAGGGCAGGCCGCATCGGTTGGCTCCCGCCCTCGCGCCACCGGCGACACTGGGCATTTATCGAGGGCGCGAACCGGCGTCGCGTCTCCGGTCTCGAACGCTGCAAGCCTGGCTGCCGGTTCGGGCGAGTGTAGCGCCGCAGACGCGCCCAGCGGTAGCCAGTTCCGACCTGCGAACATTTGCCGGCAGCTCACGTCTGTGAGTACGAGGAAGGTGCCTGCAACTGCCTGCAAATCTCCCGAATTCTTGCCCGTCGTTGCCGTCTGGGCCGCGCAATCTGTTGCTGCACGGATTCCCGTCCGATTTCGGCAGGAGGCAAACCATGAACATGGAGACCACGATACGGGTCTGGATGAGCACTTCGTTCCGTCGCCAGTTGATCCGGAAAAACGTAGTGCGCGACTTCCTCTGGTTCGGTCTGAAGGAAGTCCGCAGCTGCCTGTTCGCCGGTGGCTTCTTCGCCATTCTCGCGCTGTCGAAATGGCTGCCGCTGGGCGATCTTCCGCGCTATGACTTCCTGCTGCTGGCGGCACTCGGCCTGCAGGCGCTGCTGCTGTGGCTGCGCCTGGAAACCTGGGAGGAAGTCCGCGTCATCAGCCTGTTCCATGTGCTCGGCTTCGCGCTGGAAGTGTTCAAGACGCATCCGAGCATAGGGTCGTGGAGCTATCCGGAAGCCGGCTACACGAAAGTGCTTGGTGTGCCGCTGTATGCCGGTTTCATGTACGCGGCGGTTGCCAGTTACATGACCCAGGCCTGGCGGCAGTTCGAGTTGGGCCTGACCGGATACCCGAAGCATCGTGTCGCGCTGCCGCTGGCACTGGCGATCTACGCCAACTTCTTCACCCACCATTTCATCGGCGACTGGCGCTGGCTGCTGATCGCCGTCCTGCTCTGGCAGTTCCGCCACTGCCGCGTGCACTTCACCCCGTTCCAGCGCCGCTACTGGATGCCCATGCCGCTGGCCTTCGTGCTGATCGGCTTCTTCATCTGGATCGCCGAGAACATCGCCACTTTCTTCGGCGCCTGGGTCTACCCCGACCAGCATGACGGCTGGCAGCTGGTGCACTGGGGCAAGATCAGCAGCTGGTCGCTGCTTGTGGTGATCACCTTCCTGATCGTGGCAGAGCTGCAGCGGAGTAGGCAGCGGCGGGTACGGGAGACGTGGACGCCCCGTTGCTCGAAGTTGTCCTCTCCCGCAGTAAGGCCGAGTTCAGCTAGTTGTCAAGAAGCGCAGGCTCTATATCGCACTGGTTCAGGTCTCGATTGAGGCCGAGTCTTTCAAATTCCAATGCACCGTCAGAACTATTTGGTGGAATCTTGTAGCGAGGTTTGCCTGGGCGTGTATTGGCAAGTAACGCTCATAGTCTTTGCCGAGCGACTTGTTGTGCGGGTGTCGTTGCCAGCGGAAACCTTAGGCCTCCGAAAACGTATCGAACTGTGCCTCAGCCATCCTTTCCCATTAGTGCCGCGACAAAGACCGGGTTCTGTCCAGCGGGAGTGCAGTGGCGAGAGGGCTGCTCATATCATGGCCAGGCACAATCGACGCTCAAGAGCGCGCTCGGAATCGGCATCTGGCTGCGCCAGCTTCCAAAGCGCATTCTCCGGTGAAGTAGTCTTCGCATGTAGCCGATACTGACCGAGCATCTGCCCGGCTTCCAGCAAAAGTCGTGGCCTTCAGGAATTGACCCCGGGCGTGTTGAGCTGCGAATGGATGTCATCAGCATCGTTGCGGCTCGCAATGATCCTGAACTCGCCAGGCGGTCGGACGAGTGTAATGTCCCACCCCAGCCGCAGTTCTCATCCTTGATCAAGCAGCTGACGTTACGCGTCAAATTGCGCTTTCGTAGTTCAGTTGATTCTGGTCCAGGCGCGGATTCTTGGGACGTCGGCTCGCAGGCTCTTGAATTGATCCAGACTGCATGAGTCGGCTTCATCGGGGTGACGCAGGTACTTGGCTTGGCAGGTAGTCGCAGCACCTTGAGCCGCGGCGAGACGCTCTGGCATCGCCTGCTCTCGCCTATCAATCGACAGGCCGCGTGCTTTGCTGCCATTCCGTTGCGTCAAGCAGCGCATCGAAGCTGTCCTTGAACGGGTATCGAAGGCGGGTAGCGATGGTGTTTCGGAAGTGCTTTCCTCGCAGCCCGGGTTTGGGTTGCCATCGAGGATTTGGTGACGCTGGAGTCGTCGCTGACCCCGTTCGCATCTACATCGTAGGCTTCGCCGGCAGCAGTCCTCTTCGGCGACTTTCCCGACCTGTGCGGCGTTTCGGGCTGCAGCCACGACCAGAAGGCGAGCACGAGCAGCAGGCCGCAGGATGCCAGGGCGGCTAGCGCGTGTTGGGGTTTCATTGTCTGGCCCCGTAAAGCCAGCGATCCTAGCATGCGGCAAACTTGGCGTCGAGCCTGCCGGCATTTTTCAGGTGTTGCACTGGAAGAGTGCCCCGGCAGCCGTTTGAGGCTGCCGGGGCGTTGCGTCATTGTGCGGGTCTTCGAAGCCGTCGCAGAACAGGCAGCGACCGACCGACGCGGTGGCGCTGTTGTTGCCGGGAACGGCTATCAGCTGGTATGTCGATGCGTGCAATGGTGGCGGTGTTGAACACCTGTTCGATGTCGGCGCCCGGGAGGATGGGCACGCTCAACAGCACTGTCGCCGCACTTCCGGCGGGCAGGTCCATTGTCATCGATAGCGGGCCACTTCCCGATGCCGGGCAACTGGCGCCAAGGATGGCGATGCAACTCCATGCTGCCGCTGCGCTGTCGAAGGCCGGGTCATCCAGCGGGTCGCTCAGCAGGCTGCCGGTATCGCCAACGTTGCCCTGGCTTTCGACGACGATCTCGTAGTCGGCGACGCCACTCATCACATCCAGAATGCCGACCTTGCTGATGGCGAGGTCGAGGAGCGGCGTCAGCACCGGCGTGTCGATGCTGGCGCTGTTGTCGGCGGCATTGGCGTCGGTGCCACCAAAGCCGTTGTCGCCGATGCTTGCCGTGTTGCTCAGCTGGGTGACGCCGCCGGGAAGCGGGCTGACCACGTCCACCGAGAAGATGGCGGCACTGCTGGCGCCAGCGGCGAGTTCGCCCAGGTCCAGGGTGCAGGCGGTGCCGGCCGTCGAACCATCCGCACAGCTCCAGCCTGCGCTGCTGAGGCCGGCGTTGAAGGAGGTGTTGGCGGGAACCGTCTCGCTGATGGTGGTGTCCAGCGTGTTCTGGGTGCCGTTGTTGGCGTAGTTCAGGGTGTAGCTGAGCGGCTGCCCGGCGAAGGCGGTGACGCCACCGTCCAGCTTCTCGACGTGCAGATCGACGACCACGCTGAGCGGCGTGTCATCGCTGTCCGCCGCGGGAGCCGGCGCGTTGCTGGCGTCGAGCGTCGCGCTGTTGCTGATCTGCGATGTGCCGGCGGGGACCGGATTGTCGACGCGCACGGCGAACAGGCGCACCGCGAAGTCGTAGCCGATCAGCGTGCCGATATCGGCGGTGCAGGTCGAACCGGGATTGCCGTCCGGCAGGCAGGTCCAGTCGGGGGAACTGTTGCTGGCGTCGAAGCTGCTGTTGGCGGGTACCGTTTCGCTGAGCACGGTGTCGGCGGCGCTCATGTTGCCGTCGTTCATCGCCACCAGCGCGTAGCTGATGCTGGCCCCCGGTACGGAGCTGATGCCGCCGTCGCCCTTGAAAAGGTTGAGGATTGGGTTCGCGGCAACCGGCGTGCTGTCGTTGGCGTTGGCGCTGGACGCGTTGCTGGCGCTGAGCGTCGTGCCAATGTCGATCTGCGTGGTGCCGGCATCGACCGGGTCATAGATCACCAGGGCGAAATCGGCACTGCCGTTGCCGCCCGCTCCCGCCAGCAGGCCGATGTCCAGTGTGCAGGTCGAGCCGGGTGAATTGTTGGGCTGGCAATCCCAGCCGGCATCGCTGGCTGCGGCGACGAAGGTCGTCTGCCCCGGAATGACGATGGCGAGCGCGGCCGAGTCGGCGTTCTGGTCACCGCTGTTCTGGTAGTCGACGGCATAGATGACCACGTCGCCCGGCACCGCACCGATGCCACCGTCGCTGATGCTGACGCCCAGCACCGGCGAAGCGGTAATGGGCGTGGTGTCGGAGTTGCTGAAGCCACCGGCATTGTCGGCAGTCACGCTGGCCGAGTTGCTGAGCTCGGTGACACCGACCGCCAGCGGATTGTCGACATCCACGGCGAAATCGATCATCACCTGGGAACCGCCGCCCAACGTGCCGATACTGAAATCGCAGGCGGAACCGGGAGTGGTGTTCGCACAGCTCCAGCCCGCGGTACTGACGCCGCTATTGAAACTGCTGTTATCGGGCACGGTTTCGTGCAGCACCAGGTTGGCGGTGTCCTGGTTGCCGGTGTTGGACACGGTCAGCGTGTAGGTGACCGTATCGCCCGGCACGGCGCTGGCGTCGCCATCGTCCTTGGTCAAGGTCAGCGATGCGGCGGACGCAACCGGCGTGGTGTCGCTGGCCATGGCGCTATCGATTGCGTTGAAGGCCTGCAGCGTGGCGCTGTTGCTGATCTGGGTGGTGCCCGCCGACACCGAGGGCAGCACGTCGACGGCGAAGGTCGACACGTTGCTGGCGCCCGAGGTGAGGTCGGGCAGCGACAGCACGCAGCTGGTTCCTGACGCGGACCCATCCGCACAGCTCCACCCGGGCGTGCTTGCTCCCGCATTGAATGTGGTGTTCGCCGGCACCATCTCGACGATCTCGGTGGTATGCGAGTCGCCGACGCCCATGGCGTTGCTGGCGGTCAGCGTGTAGCTGATGGTGTCGCCCGGCACCGCGCTGGCGCCACCATCGCTCTTGGTCAGCGACAGCTGCGGTCCGCGAACGACCTCGATCCCGGCCATGGCGCCCGGATTGACGCCACCACCAGTCAACTCCTGGTAGCTGCCGGTGCCGTCACTCAGGTTGACGGTGTAGATGCTGATGCCCGGCGCGCCGTCCGGATTGCCGATGAAGAACAGGCGCTGGGTGTCGGGGTCAAGCGCGATCAGGCCGCTGCTGGTGGAGATGGGATCGCCGTTGTCCAGTGGGTCGAAATCGAGGGTCAGGTCACCGCCATCGGGGTCGATGTAGCCCAAGGCGCGCTGGATATGGTCGCGGTCGAAATGGACGATGGTCCATAGCGTATCGGTGCTGGCATCCCACTCAATGCCCTGGATGGTGTTCTCGTCGTAGTCGTCGCCGAGCATCACATGGGTTTCGGTGCCGTCGACGGTGGACACGACGTAGATGCTGCCCGGGTCGGCCGGATCATCGCTGGCTGGCGTGCCAATGAAGAACACCCGCTCGCCGGCCGAATCACCGGTGAAAACGCCGCTGGCGGTGGTGATGGCCTCGCCACCAATCGCGCCGCTGAGGCCGGTGGCCACGCCGGTGGTGGGATCGATGCTCACCACTTCGCGGTTGCCGCCCGGCGCGATGAACAGGGCGTACAACACCGCGTTGGGTTCGTCGTACCAGACGCCCATGGTGTTGGATGTAGTCAGTGTCGATACCGGCGGCGTCGCGACGCTGGCGCTGAGGG
>JACKOX010000026.1 GCA_024233975.1 Rhodanobacteraceae bacterium | reverse complement strand
CCCATGGTGCGGGCGTGATCGGCCCGAATGGTCGCGGCAGTGCCGCCTACTGCGGTCTGGGGCCGCGCGAGGTGGCGCTCAACCTGGTAACGCTGGGCAAGGCCTTTGGCGGCTACGGCGCCGTGCTGGCTGGCAGCACCGAACTGATCGAAGGCGTGCTGCAGAACGCGCGCGCCTACCGCTACACCACGGCATTGCCGCCGGCGCTGGCGGTGGCCGGACGCGTCGCCATTGGCGTGGCGCAGAAGGAAAGCTGGCGTCGCTTCAAACTGACCGCGCTGGTCAGTCGGTTCCGCCGTGGCGCGCAGCAGCTGGGCCTGCCGCTGATGGAGTCCCTGACCCCGGTGCAGCCGCTGCTGGTCGGTGGCAACAGCGCCGCCCTGTACGCCGCGCGCGAACTGGAAAAGCGCGGCATCCTGGTGACCGCGATCCGTCCGCCGACGGTGCCCGAAGGCCGTGCACGCCTGCGTGTCGCCTTGTCGGCTGCCCACAGTGAGGGTGATGTGGATCGCTTGCTGTCCGCGCTGGGTGAAGTCTGCCAGCGCCTGCCCCACGACGCCGAAAAGGCCTGACCCTTCCATGTACGTCGAGCGCATCGGCCAGGGCCAGCCCCTGGTGCTGATCCATGGCTGGGCCATGCATGGCGGCGTGTTCTCGCCGCTGGTGGAGCGCCTGTCTTCGACCTTCGAACTGCATGTGGTCGACCTGCCCGGGCACGGCCATAGCCGCGACGACGGTCGTCTGGACCTGGACGACTGCGCTCGCCGCATCGCCGAAATGACCCCCTCCGCGGCCTGGCTTGGCTGGTCGCTCGGTGGCCTGGTCGCGCTGACCGGCGCGCTGAAGCACCCGGATTCCGTAACGTCGCTGGTCATGCTGTCGGCCACGCCGCGATTCGTCGCCGGCGATGACTGGCCGGACGGCGTGCGGCCCTCGCTGTTCACCAGTTTCGCAGACGGCCTGGGGCGCGATTACCGCGGCACGCTGGAGCAGTTCCTCGCGCTGGAGGCGTTTGGCTCCGACCACCTGCGTGATGAGCTGCGCGCGCTGAAGCAGCAGCTGTTCGCACGTGGCGAACCGGATTCCGATGTGCTGGAAACCGGCCTGCGCCTGCTGGCAGATACGGATCTGCGCGCCGCATTGCCCGCTTTGGACGGTCGCAGCCTGTGGCTGGGCGGTCGCCGTGACCGCCTGGTGAACTGGTCGGCGATGGAAGCCGCGGCGGCCATTTGCCGCAACGCCGAAACCTGTCGCGTGGACGGCGCTGGACACGCGCCGTTCCTGAGCCATGCGGATGAGGTCGCGACGCGGATCAAGGCGTTCTTCGGCGTGCAGGCATGACGGCCCTTGCAAGGCCGGTTGGGCGTGAGCGGTCGCAACGCGTCAAAATAGCGCGATGAGTTCCGGACCAAAGTCATTCGACCGTCGCCAGGTGCGACGGTCATTCTCGCGTGCTGCGGATGGTTACGAAGCCGTGGCGGTGCTGCAGCGCGAGGTCGAGGACCGGTTGCTGGAGCAGCTCGACTATCTCGCCATCCGGCCCGAAGCGATCCAGCAGCCGAAGACCATCCTCGATATCGGTGCCGGGCCGGGTCGCGGCAGCGCTGCGCTTCGCCAGCGCTTCCCAAAGGCGCAGGTCATCGCCATGGACATCGCGCTGCCAATGCTGCGCCATGCGCGCCGACGCGGCGATTGGTGGCGACCACTGCGCCCGGTCTGCGCCGACGCGCAGGCGTTGCCTTTCGCCGACCAGAGCATCGACCTGGTCTTCTCCAGCCTGTGCCTGCAGTGGGTGGCCGACCTGCCGGTCGCGCTGGACGAGATGCGTCGCGTGCTGCGTCCCGGTGGCTTGATGCTGTTCTCCACCTTCGGCCCGGACACGCTGATCGAGCTGCGTGAAGCCTTTGCCAGGGTCGACGACCAGCCGCATGTCAGCGACTTCGCGCCCATCCAGGCGATCGGTGATGCCCTGCAGCGCGCCGGCTTCAAGGACCCGGTGATCGACCGCGACGAGTTCAACCTGACCTATGCCGACGTGCCGACACTGATGCGCGAACTGCGCGCCATGGGCGCGAACAACGCCGCGGCAGATCGCCACCGTGGCCTGACCGGCAAGGCGCGCATGCGGGCCGTGTTCGATGCCTACGCCATCTGGCGCGACGCCGACGGCCGCCTGCCCAGCACCTGGGAAGTCATCAACGCCCATGCCTGGGGCCCGGAGCCCGGCCAGCCGCGTCGTGGCCATGCCAGCAACGGTGAAATCGCGACCTTTCCTGCCGACCGCATCCCGATCCGGCGGAAGCGCTGAGCCTCAAAGCACGATGGGGCGGTCGGGAAGTTCGTTGGGATTGGCGTGGTTGTCGCTGGGCAGGTGCTGGTCGAGGCGTTCGCGAATGGCTTCGATACCGGCGATGACGCCGCCTTCGAAATCGCCACCGGCCAGTCGCTGGCGCATGTCGCCGCAAACCGCCTGCCAATCGCTGTCGGGCACGTGCCGGGCGATGCCGCGGTCGGCGACGATCTCGATGGCGTGGTCGGCCAGCAGCAGGTAGATCAGCACGCCGCTGTTGCCTTCGGTGTCCCACACGCGCAGCTTCGAGAATGCCTCGATCGCACAGTCGCGGGCCTGTCTGCCATGCCAAAGGTCGGTGAACGACAGACGCCCCTCGACGGCAAACACGATCTCGCCAAGCTGCCGACGTTCACTATTGGCGATGGCGTCGCGGATGGCGTCCATCGTCGCCGGTGGGAAATGCCGGTTCACGCGGCTGAGCAGGTGTCGGATCCAGCGCATGTCACCAGCTCCCCGAGGCGCCGCCGCCGGAAAATCCGCCGCCACCACCGCTGAAACCACCACCCGAGCTTCCGCCACCGCTCCCGCCGCTCCAGCCACCGAAGGTTCCGGAACCACCGCCACTTGCATAGCGTCCGCCGCCGGTGGTGCGGACGAACATGCCCAGCAGTCCCGCGATGACGGCGCCGGCGATCACCAGGAACAGGCTGCCGTCCAGGGCGCTGGCCACCCAGCCGCCGGCCAGGCCGGTCAGCACGCCGCGAAGGCCGAAGTGAACCCATTGCAGCAGTCCCGCTAGGAAAAAGCCGGCAAACGCGCTCATCAGCAGGATGGTGGACGTTTCCGCACCCGCCGCCGGTTCTTCGGCGAGCGGCGGCGGCAGCGACTCGCCATTGACGAGGTCGCGCAGCACGCCGACCGCGTCGTTGATGCCGCCAGCGAAATCGCCGGCGCGGAAACGCGGCGTGATGTACTCGCGGATGATGCGTGCCGCCGCGGCGTCCGGGATGGCGCCCTCCAGACCGCGACCCACCTCGATACGCACGCGGCGGTCGTTCTTCGCCACGATCAGGATCACGCCATCGTCGACATTTTCGCGACCGATCTTCCAGGCGTCGGCGACGCGGATGCCGTAGGCGGCGATGTCCTCTGGCCCGGTGGTGGGCACGATCAGCACCGCGATCTGCGCGCCGCGCGCTGTCTCCAGCTCAAGCAGCTGCTGTTCCAGCGCCTTGCGCTCGCCGGCATCCAGCGTGCCGGTGAGGTCGGTGACCCGCGCGGTCAATGCGGGCACGGCCTGCTGTGCCAGCGCCAGGCCGGCGAACAGCGTCAGCGCGACAGCCAGCGCGGGCAGCCACGCAGCCAAGCCATGCAGTCGGGTTCGACGGAACACGGTCGTGGCCTTCCGCGTCGCCTCAGTCCTTGCCGAAGTCGACCTTGGGCGCGGTGGAAATCTGCGCCTCGTTCTCCACCGTGAAGTTGGCCTTGGTCTTGTAGCCGAACATCTTGGCGGTGAGGTTCTGCGGGAAGCTGCGCACGAAGGTGTTGTAGTCGCGCACCGCCTCGATGTAGCGGTTGCGCGCCACGGTGATGCGGTTCTCGGTGCCTTCCAGCTGCGCCTGCAGGTTCTGGAACAGACCGTCGGCCTTCAAGTCGGGATAGTTCTCGCTGACCGCCATCAGTCGCGACAGCGCACTGGACAGCTCACCCTGGGCGGCCTGGAATTTTTGCATCGCCACCGCGTCGTCCAGCTGGTCGACGCTGACCTTGATCTGCCCGACCTTGGCCCGGGCCTCGGTCACCTTGGTGAATACTTCTTCCTCGTGGCTGGCGTAGCCCTTCACCGTATTGACCAGGTTCGGCACCAGGTCGGCGCGGCGCTGGTACTGGTTCAGCACTTCGGACCAGGCGGCATTCACCCCCTCGTCCTTGGACTGGATGCTGTTGTAGCCGCAGCCACCCAGCAGGGCCAGCAGCGGAACCAGAAACAGCAGGCGGATCAACGAACGATGTGCGCGCATGGGGCCTCCGCTAAGGAATCCGGGATCGCTTCACTGTCGCGTGAAGTGGCCCATCGCGCAAGCATCCCTTCCGTTGGCGCGAAGACGGAGTTTCGATGGGCTGATCGGGTTCTCGACCGCCAGCGGCTACTGCTGATCCACTGCAGGAGGAGATGCCGTGATGCTTGGCAGCATGAAGCTGATGGCATATCCGCCTCGTGGCGAACCTTCGGAAAACCCTGATGAGCTACCAAGGGTATCGCATCTGTTGAATCCGCATTCCTCCATCACAGGTTGAACGGTGCCGCGCGGATGCCGCACAGTATCGAAACCGGTTCATGTCCTGAAGTAGCGCTTCCACTGGTTAAACGGTTCTGTCAACTGAACTCAGTGGCTCGCCGTATGGTGCGGGCCCATCAGCGCGATGATGGGCAGGTCGGGGATGTTGGTCCGGGTTGCGCAATCGATGCGGCAGCGCCTTGTCGCGACCACCGCCGTTATCTGAATCGAGGCGAAACGGCGGATGGCGGCAGGCCGTTCAGACGCCATGAAGCGAACCTGCTCCAGAAGCAGGCTGGGCAGATCTGCTGCGATCGGCCTTTCTGCCCGGGAAGCGACCGGCAAGCAGCCGACCGCGCGCCTCTGCGGAGCCATCGCTGTCCATCTGATGCGGTCGTTGAATGCGGCCTGCTCTTCGAAATTCAGAACTCTTCCGAGGGCTCGAGGAGCGCAGCGGGGCCGTGCTTTGCCTGCTCGCAGGCAACGCGACCTACCAGCTCTGGTGTTTCGACGGAGCCATGCATTTCGCCGAACAGCAGCAGATCGCCCTCCGGAATGTTGACTGGTGCATTGCAGGCAATGTCGTTGGCGGGGCGAGTGGTAGCGCAGGCGCTCAGTAGCAACAGCAACAACAGCGGGAAAAAAGACTTCACCAGGAAACTCCGGAGATTGGTTGGCAGTGGGTTCGTCATGGACACTGCATGTAGCTGCGACGTTCCGGCTACCTATCTTGGTGCGTGTTGGCGGTTTGCCAAGGCAGCTGCGCCAGATCGACATTCCCACCGCTGAGGATGATGCCGATATCGCGATCGGCGAAGGCATCCGGATTGGCCAGTACCACGGCCAGCGGGACGGCAGACGAAGGTTCGACGGTCTGTTTGAGGTGCGTCCAGACCAGGCGCATGGCCTCGATGATCTGTGCCTCGCTGGCCAGCAGGATGTCGTCGCAGTGCTGTTGCAGCAGGGCGAAGGGCAGCGGGCCGATGGTGGCGCGCAGGCCGTCGCAGATGGTGTCGATCGGCACGTTGGTGGTGCGCTCGCCTCGGCGGAACGATTCGTAGGCATCGGCGGCTTGCGCCGGCTCGGCACCGATCACGCGGATACCCGGCTGCATGGACTTCGCCGCCAGCGCCGTACCGGACAGCAGGCCGCCGCCGGACACCGGCGCCATGACCGTGTCGATCTGCTGATTGGCTTCGGCCAGTTGCAGCAGGAACTCGCGTGTCGCCGTGCCCTGGCCGGCGATGATGCGGGCGTCGTTGAAGGGATGGATCAGCGTGCCGCCGGTGTCGCGCAGCACCTCGACAGTGACGGCGTCGCGTGCGGCCTGATCGGTGTCGCAGTCGACGATGCGCGCGCCGTATCGAAGCACGTTGTCGCGCTTGCTGGCCGGCGCGCTGCGCGGCATCACCACCGTTGCCGAGATTCCGCGCTGCCGGCAGGCCAGCGCGATGGCGGCACCGTGGTTGCCCGAACTCTGCGTGACCACGCCGCGCGATGCTTCCGCGTCGCCCAGTGAGAGCACGGCATTGGTGGCGCCGCGGTACTTGAAGGCGCCGACGCGCTGCAGGTGCTCGCACTTGAACAGCAGCCGACAGCCGGCCAGTTCGTCCAGCGTCTCGTCACGCAGGACCGGTGTGCGCCGCACGTGGCCGGCGATGCGGCCGGCGGCGGCCTCGAGGTCCTCGAAACTTGGCGGGGTCAGGGAATGGTCGGTCATTCGGTGGATTTCCGGTCCTGTTCACGGGCGGATCGTCGACGGCATGGTAGCCTCTCGCGCCATGTCAGAACCCTCCCAGCAAGACGCCGCCGTCGACATCCGCCTGGCCGACTACCAGCCGCCTTCCTGGCTTTGTCCGAGGATCGGGCTGGAGTTCGATCTTGGTGCGGACTTCACCGAAGTGACCGCACGGCTGCATGTCGAGCCCAATCCTGATGGGCCCGCGGCGCCGCTACGGCTGGATGGCGAAGGCCTGGAACTGCTGTCGGTCCGCGTCGATGGCGAGCGACTGGGCGAGGAGGACTACGAGCTGCAGCCGCGCACCCTGCTGCTGCCGTCAGTACATCGTGCCGCCGTGGTCGAGACCCGCGTGCGCATCCATCCGGCGGCCAACACGCGGCTGGAAGGCCTGTACGCCAGTGGCGGCATGCTGCTGACGCAGTGCGAGGCCGAAGGTTTCCGCCGCATCACCTTTTTCCCGGATCGGCCGGACGTGCTGAGCGTCTACGACGTCACCCTGCGCGCCGATGCGTCGCGCTACCCGGTGTTGCTGGCCAACGGTGATCCCGTCGAAAGCGGCAAGCTGGACGACGGGCGCCACTGGGCGCGCTGGCACGATCCACATCCCAAGCCGTGCTACCTGTTCGCGCTGGTGGCCGGTGAGCTTGACCGCCTGAGTGCCGGCTTCACCACGGCCGAAGGTCGCGACGTGACGGTCAATATCTGGGCCGCCAAGAACGACGTGCCGCGCTGCCAGCACGCGCTGGATCGGTGCTGGCCGCCATGCGCTGGGATGAGCAGCGTTTCGGTCGCTACTGACCTCGACGTGTTCAACGTGGTTGCCGCCAACGACTTCAACATGGGCGCGTGATGGAGAACAAGGGCCTAAACATCTTCAAGCCGCTACATCCTCGCCGATCCGGACAGCGCCACTGACACCGATTACCTCAACATCAGAGGCGGTGATCGGCCACGGTATTTCCACAACTGGTCAGGCAACCAGGTGACCCTGCGCGACTGGTTCCAGCTGTCGCTGAAGGAAGGCCTGACCGTGTTTCGCGACCAGGAATTCAGCGCCGACCTGCATTCGCGCGGATTGAAGCGCATCGAGGACGTGCGCCTGCTGAAACGAGGCAGTTCGCCGAGGATGCCGGCCGCTGGCGCATCCGGTGCGACCGGCCAGCTACCAGCGCATCGACAGCTTCTACACCGTCACCGTGTACGAAGGGTGCGGAAGTGGTGCGCATGCTGCACACGCTGCTGGGCGAACAGGCTTTCCGAGCCGGTCTGGATCGCTACTTTGCAGACAACGATGGTCGCGCGGCTACCGTCGAGGATTTCCTCGTCGCGATGACGACAGCGAGTGGCCGTGATCTCTCGCAGTTCGCGCGCTGGTATGCGCAGGCGGGCACGCCGGAACTGCGCATCGAGGCGGATTACGATGCCGACGCGCGCCACTATCGCCTGTCGTTCCGGCAGCGAAATCCGGTGGCCGCCGAGGCGGCGGCCGAGGGGCCGCTGCATATCCCGCTGCGCTACGCGCTCTATGACGCGGACAACCAGCCCATCAACGCCGCTCCCGAAGGCGACGCGGTGGTCCGCGATGGCCTGATCGAATTGACCGGCGAATACCACGAGCTGCGCTTCGGCGGTCTGGATGCCGCGCCGCTGGCGTCGTTCCTGCAGGGCTTGTCGGCGCCGGTTCGCCTTCGCTTTGATGCCGATGTCGCAACACGGATCCGTTTGCTGCATGCGGAAAACGATGCGCTCAGTCGCTGGGAGGCAGCGCAGGGTCTGTGGCTGCACTTCCTGCTGAACGACGAGCCGCTGTCGTCGCCGGCCGCGTCGGCCTGGCAGGCCGCGCTGCGCGGCCTGCTGACGCTGCCGGTGTCCGATCCGGCTTTCGTCGCTGAATGCCTGACGCCACCCGATTTCGGCCGCATTGCCGACGAGGTCGAGACGCTGGACTTCGATCGCCTGTGGTCGCGACGAGAGGCGCTGCTTGATGCGGTTGCTGCCGATCTGGAAGCGCCGCTGTCCTCTGCCTACGACGCTTTCCGCGATGATGCCCTGGCGGCGTATTCGCCGACGTCGGTGGCGGCACGGCGGATTCGAGGCGCTTGTCTGGCCCTTTTGTCACGGCGTGCCGACGGTGCTTCGCTGGCCGCAGGGCAGTATCGCGACGCCACCACGCTGACCGAGCGCCTGTCGGCCCTGCGCGCGCTGATCCATCACGATGCGCCGGATGCCGATCGCCTGTTGTCGGATTTCCGCGGCAAGGCTGGCGACGATCCGCTACGGACCGATCATTGGCTGGCGCTGGTCGCCACGCGTCCGCGCGAAGACACGCTGGATCGGCTCAAGGCGCTGGTCGATTCGCCACTGTGGCTACCCAACAACCCGAATCGCGTCCGTGCGCTGGTCGACCGCTTCGCCCGCGGCAATCCGCCAGGCTTTCACCGCAAGGATGGCGCCGGTTATGCCTGGGTGCTGGAGCGCATCGCCGCCGCGGATCGCGACAATCCTCAGCTGGCCGCACGCCTGCTGACGGCCTTCGAGAGCAGCACGAAACTCGACCCCACGCGCCGTCGCCACGTACTGGCGGGGCTGGATGCGTTGGCGTCTGGAAACCACTCCAGACTCCTTGATGAGGGTGCCGCAGCGTTTGCATCAGGCACATCGCCGACACCTGCCTTGATAGATGAAACGGGAAGCGAGCAATGCTTGACGAGATGAAACGGTGGCTATGGCCATTTGCCGGACAAAACGGATACCGGTCAGCCAACTCGACGAAGAAGACTATTCGCGTCGTCTTGGCGAGAGTCCCAGCGTTTCGAAAAGGAAATCGATGTCAACGCACTGCCGCCAATTTCCACTACTGGTCCAACCGGTATCTGCGCCCGATTCTCGAGTCTTTCCGTTTCTCAACCCTGACCAGTTCTATGCTCGACATATCGCTGACCGAGGGCCACCAAGAGACAGAGTGCTGCGCGTCCTCAGTATCGGCGCAGGCAATTGCGACACCGAGCTGCGCATTGCCCAGTGCCTGCGGGATTGGGGAGTAACCGGCTGGCATCACCTGCCTCGATCTGGTTCCGCCATGCTGGAGCGGGGCGCACAGGTTGATGAAGCCGGATTCACGAATCAGTTCGACTTCCAAGTCGCTGACTTCAACCAGTGGGTTGGGGCGAAACGCGGTTTCGATATCGTGATGGCCAATCAGTGCCTGCATCACGTCATCGATCTTGAGGAGTTGTTTGATCGGATCCCGCGATGGCTGGCGCGAGATGGAACGTTCATCACCTCGGACATGATCGGGCGCAATGGGCACCAGCGCTGGCCGGAAGCCCGGCAGATCGTCGACCGGTTCTGGTCGGAGCTGCCAGAAGCCTATCGCTTCAACCAGCAGCTCAAGCGGCAGGAAGAACAGTTCATGGACTGGGATTGTTCGGTCGAGGGCTTTGAGGGTATCCGCAGCCAGGACATCTTGCCGCTGCTGGTGAAGCGCTTCGGCTTCGAACAATTCATTGGCTTTGGCAATGTGATCGACCCATTCATTGACCGCGGGTTTGGCTGGAACTTCGATGCGCATGCGGAATGGGACCGGAACTTCATTGACCGTGTTCAGGCAGCGGACGAGGCAGCGCTATTGGCCGGTGAGGTCAAACCGACGCACATGATGGCGGTGATGCGCATGAAGCGCAGGATCAAACCTGAAACCTGGCGTGGCCTGACGCCGGAGAAGGCGGTTCGTCTGCCGGGCTGACGAATCGAGAGCGCCGTAGTGGCGCGCGTTTGGCTAGTGTCCTGCTGGCGACGGATAATGTGGACTCTCCGCATACGTTCACCGCAAGGATCGCCGCATGAATACCGCCCACCGCAAGCCACTTCCGGGAACCAGCCACGACTACTTCGACGCCCGTGAGGCGGTGGAGTCGATCCGGAAAGGCGCGTGGGACGGCCTGTCCTACACGGCGCGGATCCATGCCGAGAGCCTGGTGCGCTGCTGCGATCCGGCCATCCTCGAGGACTGCCTGCGCCAGCTGGTGGAGCGCAAGCGCGAGCGCGACTTCCCGTGGTTCCCGGCGCGTGTGGTCTGCCACGATATCCTCGGCCAGACCGCGCTGGTGGATCTGGCCGGCCTGCGTGACGCCATTGCCGACCAGGGTGGCGATCCGGCCGAAGTGAATCCGGTGGTGCCAACGCAGCTGATCGTTGATCACTCGCTGGCGGTCGAACATCCGGGTTTCGAGAAGGACGCGTTCCAGAAGAACCGCGCGGTGGAGGATCGTCGCAACTTCGACCGCTTCCACTTCATCAACTGGTGCAAGGACGCCTTCGAGAACGTCGACGTGATCCCGCCCGGCAACGGCATCATGCATCAGATCAACCTGGAGAAGATGTCGCCGGTAGTCCAGCTGCGCGACGGCGTGGCCTTCCCGGATACCTGCGTCGGTACGGATTCGCACACGCCGATGGTCGATGCGCTGGGCGTGATTTCCGTCGGCGTCGGCGGCCTCGAAGCCGAGTCGGTGATGCTGGGCCGTGCCTCGATGATGCGCCTGCCGGACATCGTCGGCGTCGAGCTGAGCGGAAGGCTCAAGCCGGGCATCACCAGCACCGACATGGTGCTGGCGCTGACCGAGTTCCTGCGCCGCGAGCGAGTGGTCGGCGCGTATCTGGAGTTCTACGGCGAAGGCGCCGACAGCCTGTCGATCGGTGATCGCGCCACGATTTCGAACATGACGCCGGAATACGGCGCCACCGCGGCGATGTTCTACATCGACCAGCAGACCATCGATTATCTGCGCCTGACCGGTCGCGACGACGACCGCATCGCGCTGGTCGAGGCCTACGCCAAGGAAGCTGGTCTGTGGGCCGATGCGCTGGAGACGGCGGAGTACGAGCGCGTGCTGCACTTCGACCTGTCCAGCGTCGAGCGCACCATGGCCGGGCCGTCGAACCCGCACGCCAAGCTGCCGGTGTCGGAACTGGCAAGCCGCGGCATTGCCGGCCCGTGGGAAGACAAGCCTGGGCAGATGCCCGATGGCGCGGTGATCATTGCCGCAATCACCAGCTGCACCAACACCTCGAACCCGCGCAACATGATCGCCGCCGGCCTGATCGCGCGGAATGCCAATCGCCTCGGCCTGACCCGCAAGCCGTGGGTGAAGACCTCGCTGGCGCCGGGTTCGAAGACGGTGAAGACCTACCTCGAAGAAGCGCAGCTGCTCCCGGAACTGGAGGAGCTGGGCTTTGGTGTCGTCGCCTTTGCCTGCACCACCTGCAACGGCATGTCCGGTGCGCTGGACCCGGTGATCCAGAAGGAGGTTGTCGACCGTGACCTGTTCTCGGTGGCGGTGCTGTCCGGCAACCGCAACTTCGACGGCCGCATCCATCCCTATGCCAAGCAGGCTTTCCTCGCCTCACCGCCGCTGGTGGTGGCCTACGCCATTGCCGGCACCATCCGCTTCGACATCGAGAAGGACGCGCTGGGCCACGATGCCGACGGCAAGCCGATCACGCTGAAGGACATCTGGCCGGATGACGCCGAGATTGACGCCATCGTGAAATCTGCGGTGAAGCCGCAGCAGTTCCGCGACGTCTACGACCCGATGTTCCTGCGCAAGATTGGTCTCGACAACAAGGCATCGCCGCTCTACGAATGGCGCGAGATGAGCACCTACATCCGCCGTCCGCCCTACTGGGAAGGCGCGCTGGCCAAGCCGCGCACGATGACCGACATGCGCGCGCTGGCGGTGCTGGGCGACAACATCACCACCGACCACCTGTCGCCGTCCAACGCGATCATGGCGTCCAGCGCCGCCGGCGAATACCTGGCGAAGATGGGCCTGCCGGAAGAGGACTTCAATTCCTACGCCACGCATCGCGGCGACCACCTCACCGCACAGCGCGCCACCTTCGCCAATCCCAAGCTGTTCAACGAAATGGTGCGCAACGAGGACGGCAGCGTGAAGCAGGGTTCGCTGGCGCGGCTGGAGCCGGAGGGCAAGGTCATGCGCATGTGGGAAACCATCGAAACCTACATGGATCGCGGCCAGCCGCTGATCATCATCGCCGGCGCTGACTACGGCCAGGGCAGCTCGCGCGACTGGGCGGCCAAGGGCGTGCGTCTGGCGGGTGTCGAGGCCATCGTCGCCGAAGGCTTCGAGCGCATCCACCGCACCAACCTGATCGGCATGGGCGTGCTGCCGCTGCAGTTCCATGACGGCGACACGCGCAAGACCTATGCCATCGACGGCAGTGAGACCTTCAGCGTGAAGGGCGACATCGCGCCAGGTGCGGAGATGACGCTGGTCATCACCCGCCGCAGTGGCGAAACGGTCGACGTGCCGGTGACCTGTCGTCTCGACACGGCCGAGGAAGTCACCATCTACGAAGCCGGCGGCGTACTGCAGCGCTTCGCGCAGGACTTCCTGGAGTCGTCGAAGGCTGCCTGAGTGGGTCAGATGAGCTACCGCTGTCTGCGCGTCGAGCGACGCGGTGATGTTGCGCTGGTCACGCTCAATCGGCCGGACAAGCGTAACGCGCTGAGTTTCGAGCTGCTGCGCGAACTGATCGCCTGTGCGAAGGCGCTGCGGAAGGATCGGAGCATCCGCGCCGCGATCCTGCACGGCGCGGGCGAGTGCTTCAGCGCGGGCATCGACCTCAACGATCTCAACAACCCACGCAATCGCCTGCTGGCCCTGTGGTCGCTGTTGAAGCCGGGCATGAACCTGTTCCAGCGTGCCTGCCTGATCTGGCGTGACCTGCCGTTCCCGGTGATCGCGGCGATCCATGGCCACTGCTACGGTGCCGGCATGCAGCTGGCGCTGGGTGCGGACTTCCGCATTGCCCGAGCCGACGCGAAACTGTCGATCATGGAGGCGCGCTGGGGCCTGGTGCCGGACATGGGACTCAGCCGCAGTCTGCGTGGACTGGTCCGCGCGGATGTCGCCAAAGAGCTGGTGATGTCCGCACGCATCGTTGACGGCACGGAAGCCGCGCGCATCGGCCTTGCCACTCGCGAAGCCGATGAACCGCTGGAAGCCGCGCTGGAACTGGCGCATGAATTGTCGGAGCGATCACCCGATGCCGTCCTTGCCGCCAAGCGCGTGCTTGATGCCATGAATGATTCCGTCAGCGCCGGCCTGCGCGCCGAAAAGCGCTGGCAGCTGCGCCTGCTACGTGGCCGCAACATCGGCATCGCCCGACGTCGCGCCAAACAGTCTGAGCTGCCGTACAAGCCTCGCCAATTCGATTGAGTCCGGAAGCGACGACATGACTTTCAAACCACAAGCACGAATCCCTGCTACCTATATGCGCGGCGGGACGTCGAAAGGCGTGTTCTTCCGACTGGATGACCTGCCTGAAGCCGCACAGGTGCCCGGCGAGGCGCGTGATCGCTTGCTGATGCGGGTGATCGGCTCGCCCGATCCCTACGGCAAGCACACCGACGGCATGGGCGGGGCGACGTCGAGCACCAGCAAGTGCGTGATCATCTCGAAGAGCTCGCAGCCGGGTCACGACGTCGATTACCTGTACGGGCAGGTGTCCATCGACACCGCCTTCGTGGACTGGAGTGGCAACTGCGGCAACCTCAGCACGGCGGTTGGGCCATTCGCCATCGCCAACGGCTTCATCGAAAAATCGCGATTGCCGGAGAACGGCGCGTTCGCGGTGAAGGTGTGGCAGGCCAACATCGGCAAGACCATCATTGTCCATGTGCCGATCGGCAATGGCGAGGTGCAGGAAACCGGTGACTTCGAGCTGGACGGCGTGACCTTTCCGTCGGCCGAGATCGTGCTGGAGTTCGTCGACCCCTCCGACGATGGCGATGACGGCGGCGCGATGTTCCCAACGGGCAACCTCGTCGATGATCTGGATGTGCCAGGCATCGGTACGCTGAAGGCGACGATGATCAATGCCGGCATCCCGACGGTGTTCGTCAATGCCGCCGACATCGGCTACAGCGGTAGCGAGCTGCAGGAGGCGATCAACGGCGATCCCAAGGCCCTGGCGATGTTCGAAACGCTGCGTGCGCACGGTGCGGTTCGCATGGGCTTGATCAGCGATGTCAGTGAGGCGGCGAAGCGTCAGCACACGCCGAAGATCGCCTTCGTCGCACCACCGGCCGATCACGTCACCTCCAGCGGCAAGACGATCAAGGCGGATGAGATCGACCTGCTGGTGCGAGCGATGTCGATGGGCAAGCTGCACCACGCGATGATGGGCACGGCATCGGTGGCGATCGCCGCGGCCGCGGCGATTCCCGGCACGCTGGTCAATGCCGCCGCCGGTGGCGGCACGCGCGATGCGGTGCGCTTCGGTCATCCCAGCGGCACGCTTCGTGTCGGTGCCGAAGCCGAGCAGGTCGACGGTCAGTGGGTGGTGCGCAAGGCCATCATGTCGCGTTCGGCCCGGGTGCTGATGGAAGGCGCGGTACGAGTTCCAGCCGAGCAGGTCTGAAACGGTTGCCTTATTGAGCAGACTCGGCTTCGGGTATGGGCCGGATGGGCGCGGGGATTTCGCCGTCGGTTGCCTCGCAGGCGAGTTTCGGGCGTCGACGCCGGCCAAGCAGGCTGGTCAGCGCGGAACCGGCAACCACCATCAGCGCTCCGGCGAAGCCGATGGCGCCGATTTTTTCGGCAGCCACCATCTGCGGGGCCAGCCAGTGGGTGATCGCCACTGCGGCAAAGGTCAGCAGCGGTGTCAGCGCCAGTACTGCACTGACCCGTGAGGCTTCCCAGTGCGCCAACGCCTCGGCGAAGGCGCCGTAGGCAGCCAGTGTGTTGAGCGCGCAGTAGAGCAGGATCAGCCAGTGCTTCGTGTCCAGCGCCATCAGCTGTGTGGGTGATGCCCAGGGCAACAGGAGCACGCTGGCAACGGCATAGATGACCAGCATGATCACCGGCGAGCCGAGGCGCCCCAGCAGTTGCTTCTGCGCCAGGGCGTAAATCGCCCAGACCACGGCGGCGGCCACGATCACGCCAGCGCCCAGCAGGTAGCGCGAGCTGCTGCCGAGCACCAGCAGCTGGTCGCGGAAAAACAGGCCGAGACCGCCGAGCAGCACCAGCAGGCCCAGCCACTGGCCAGCCGAGAAGCGCTCGCCGAATACCAGCAGGCCGCCCATGGCCATCAGCAGCGGTGCCAGCTGGATGATCACCTGGGCGTTGGCCGGCGTGGTGTAGTCGAGGCCGATCACGTAGAGCACGTAGTTGCCGATCAGCCCGACCGTGGCGATGCCCAGCAGCCACCAGTGCCCGCGTTCCAGGCCACGCAGGCTGCGCAGCGAGCCGCGCGGCAGCAGCCAGGCAGTCATCAGCACTGCAGCGAACAGGAAGCGGAACCAGGTGACGGTCACCGCATCCATCTGTTCCAGCGAGATCTTCAGCGCCACTGGCAGCGTCGCCCACAGGCCCACCGTGCTGAGGGTCAGCACCAGGCCAAGCTTCCATCGACCACTGACCTGATGCAGTGCCATGAGCACATCCGCGACAAGAGGGCCGGCAACGTAGCACCCGCCCCTGCGGACCCACAAGCGACGTCCGTCACGAACGGCGAGCAGCGTGAAACTGAACGGATATCCGGCCATTCTGGTGGAGTTCATGACCGATTCACCGCTTTCGTCCAAGATGGGGCGAGATCCACCAAAGGGGGAGAAATGCGATGACGCGTTTCCTGCTGCTATTGGCGCTGGCTGCCCTGGGCGGCTGCGCCACCACGTCGTCCGACTACTACCGTGACGGCCGTTATTACGGCGACAGCGGCTACTACGACGATGGCCGCTACTACGATGGCGGTTACGCCGACGATGGCTATTACCGCGACCGCTATTACGACGGTGGCTACGCCGGCGGCGACTACTATTACGGTGACTATTACGGTGGTGGTTACGCTGGCTACGGCTATGCGTCGGACTACCTGATGTGGCCGGCCTACTACTCGATTTTCTGGCCGATCAGCCACTGGTACGTGGACCCCTACTACTACCCGGGCTACTACTACGGCGTTACCTATTTCCCCCGTGACTACTGGAGCCTGTCGCTGACCTGGGGTAACAGCTATCGCAGCGGCTGGGGCTATTCGTACGGCGGTTACATGGCCTATTCGCCGTACCGCTACAGTTGGGCGGACAACTACTACGACTGGTATCCGTGGTACAGCCAGCACTCGCACTACCACGACCGGCACAACGATCGCCCGCGTTACGGCAGCGCCCGCAACGAAGCCGAGCGGGTCGTGGCCCTGCGCAACCAGGAGCGTGGCCAGCTGGGCAGTGCGGCATTCCGCAATGGTGGTGCCTATCCGACCACGTCGCCGGATCGACGCGGCCCACGTGCTGCCTACTACCCGTCGGGACAGACTGCCAATACGGCGAATGTCAGCGGCAATGCCCGCAGCGGCAGCGTCGATCGCAATCGCGTGGCGCGCGATGAGCTGGTGCGCAACGCGGAGTATCGGCGCACGACGACCAACGCCAAGCCGGCGCTGGATGTCCGCAATGACCGCGGCGTGAGTCCGTCGCTGGAGCGCGGTGGCGTCCGCACCTACACCCGGCCGACGACGAGCCAGCGTGCCGCGAAGCCGGCCAGCAACCAGAGCAACATGATGGACGCTGCCCAGGACGTGCGTCGCTATCGCCGCGCCGTGCCGGATCACGAGAGCCAGATTCCGGCGCGGACGCGTTACTCCAACAGCGTGCAGGCACCACGTACGTCCCAGGAGAGTGCGCCGACGATCCGTTCGCGTACGGTGACGCGCAGCCGCGACGTCGGCAGCTCGACGACACGCAGCAACGTCTATCGCTCTTCGCCGCAGCCGGCAAACCGGAGCAGCAGCGCGCGCCGCGAAGCAATCTATGCGGCGCCGAGCCGCGAGGTGGACAGCAGCCGCTATTCGCGGCCGGCGCCGGTCATCGATGTCCAGCGCCAGAGCAGCATGCCGACTCGCTCCGTCGACAGCTATCGCGCTCCGCCGCGGGTGGAGAGCCGGCCGGCTCCCGCGGTTCGCAGCGAGCCGAGCAGCGGAAGCCGCTCCTCTTCGTCCTCTTCCTCGTCGTCGGGCAAGAAGTCATCGCGCTCCAGCAGTAGCAGCCGGGTGCGAAGCGCGCGCTCGTCGCGAAGCGGGGATGACTGATCGTATCGGTGGGGCAAACGCGGCGGGCGGCACGGGTGAACCAGCATGAAGTGTGTGCTGGTTCACGCTTCTGGCTTTATCGCCTGAACAGTCGCCAAATATGCCCCTCTGATCGCTTGCACCTATCAAAATCGCGGCGCATCATCGGCTCCAAGCTGACGCAATGCGTCGCATCCCGGCAAGGCTCCTCGTCCATCGCGGACAAGCGCGAAGAGGCAACGAGTCGCTGACCGGAGACCAAACGACAGCAGCTGCTCGACGCCCGGCATACGGTCCCCTGGATTCCCCCTGTTCCAAAGACCGCCGGGCGTCGACTTTTTCAGAAGCGAAAACGCCGCCCGGTTGGGCGGCGTTTTCGTATTCGAGGCGGGTTTTCGCGGCGGATTGGCTGTGGCGAGCCGGTACCCCACTGAAAGTCCGGGCGACAGCAGCCTGATGGCGCTGCCGCCCGAACCGGGGATTCAGGGCCACCACCCCTTCCGGTCGGCGCCTGACTGCTTCCCCGCGGCGCGCTTGGCCGATCCCTGTTCATTCAGCCGGTCTTGTGACCTGCCGTCGCGGGTGCGGGATGTTCCATGCAGGCTTCGTGCCAGCCCGGGATTGCAGTGGTGCGCCCATTTTTGCCCGGGATATCACTGGCATACAGCAACTTCCTGTCGGAAAATGACGCTATGCGACATGCTCATACCCAATGCCTGCAACGAAGCTCGGTGCGGCATTCGATCGTACTGACGCTTGGGACTGCAGACGCGCTAGCGTAGTCGGCGACGGTGCCGGCAATGAATCCTGGAACGACGATGAAGTATCCGAACAGCTATGACGTGATTGTGGTCGGTGGCGGCCACGCCGGCACCGAGGCCGCATTGGCCGCGGCACGTTCGGGTGCGCGCACGCTGCTGCTGACCCACAACATCGAGACCGTCGGCCAGATGAGCTGCAACCCGGCCATTGGTGGCATCGGCAAGGGCCATCTGGTGCGCGAGATCGACGCGCTCGGTGGCGTGATGGCGCAGGCAGCGGACGCGGCCGGGATCCAGTGGCGTCGCCTGAACGCGCGCAAGGGTCCGGCGGTACGCGCCACGCGCTGCCAGGCGGATCGCAACCTGTATCGGGCCGCCGTTCGTCGTGCCGTCGAATCGCAGCCGAACCTCGAGCTGTTCCAGCAGGCGGTGGACGACCTGCTGCTGGAGAGCGGTCGAGTCAGCGGTGTCCGTACCGCCATGGGCGTGGACTTCCACGCGCCGAACGTGGTGTTGACCGCCGGCACCTTCCTTGGTGGGCGCATCCATATCGGCGAGCGCCAGAGCGATGGCGGCAGGGCCGGTGATCCGCCGGCATCGACGCTGGCAAAGCGCCTGCGCGAGCTGCCACTGGGTGCGGACCGCCTTAAGACCGGCACGCCGCCGCGCATCGACGGTCTCAGCATCGATTTCTCGCAGCTGCAGGAGCAGCCCGGCGACGAGCCGCGACCGGTGTTCAGCTTCCTCGGCAGCCGCGACCAGCATCCCGAGCAACGCCCGTGCTGGATCACCCACACCGGCGAGCGCACCCACGACATCATCCGCGCCGCGCTGCATCGCTCACCGATGTACAGCGGCCAGATCGAGGGCGTTGGTCCGCGCTACTGCCCGTCCATCGAGGACAAGGTGGTGCGCTTCGCCGACAAGAGTTCGCACCAGATTTTCCTGGAGCCGGAAGGCCTGGGTGTCAGCGAGTTCTATCCGAACGGCATCTCCACCTCGCTGCCCTTCGATGTGCAATTGGATCTCGTCCGCAGCATTCCGGGTCTGGAGAACGCGCACATCAGCCGTCCGGGTTACGCCATCGAGTACGACTATTTCGACCCACGCGGCCTGCGCGCGTCACTGGAAACCAAGGCGATCCCCGGTCTGTTCCTTGCCGGCCAGATCAACGGCACCACCGGCTACGAGGAAGCCGGCGCTCAGGGCCTGATCGCCGGCCTCAACGCCGCACGCGCTTCGCGGGACGAAGCGCCATGGACGCCGCGTCGCGACCAGGCCTATATCGGCGTGCTGATCGACGACCTGATCCGCAACGGCACGCAGGAGCCGTATCGCATGTTTACCTCGCGCGCCGAGTACCGGCTGCAGCTGCGCGAGGACAACGCCGACCTGCGCCTGACCGAAACCGGTCGCGAGTTGGGCCTGGTGGACGATGCCCGCTGGGCCGCGTTCAGCGAGCGACGCGAAGCCATCGCCACCGAAGGTGCACGATTGGACTCACTCAACGTCGCGCCGGGCAATGCGCTGGCGACAGCACTGCAATCCACGCACGGCATCACGCTGAGCCGCGAAGCCAGCGCCCGCGACCTGCTGCGTCGTCCCGAGCTCGATTACGACAAGCTGATGCAGGTCGACGGCATCGGTCCCGGCGTTGCCGCCGAGGACGTGGCGCTGCAGGTCGAGATCGACAGCAAGTACGCCGGCTACCTTGATCGCCAGAACGTCGAGATCGCCCGCCAGCAGCGCAACGAATCCACCGTGATACCGAATGGCTTCGACTACGCCGCCGTGCGCGGCCTCTCCGCCGAAGTCCGCCAGAAGCTGGAAACCGTGCGCCCGGACAGTGTCGGCCAGGCGCAGCGCATTTCCGGCGTCACCCCAGCGGCTATCTCGCTACTGCTGGTGCACCTGGTACGGTATCGCGATAGCCGGGTCGCCTGAAGTCGCACTCACTCTTCCGGGCAAAGCAGCAACGGCGCAAAGAAATACACGCTGCCGTCATCCGAGCCGGCGACGCATACGCGGCCGTTTTCGGACAGCTGGATCGGCCAGCTCATGTTGCCGGTGGTGAACTGCCAGACCTGGTCGCCGCTGCTGGCGTTGAACAGGGTGAAGTGACCGGGCGTGCCGTCGGGATGGCCATCGGCGGTGGCCACCCAGATGCCGCGGCCGTCGATGCTGGTTTCGTTGGGGTTGGCCGGCAGGTCGCGCAGCCAGAGCTGGGCCGCCTGGACGCCGGCGTTGCTATAGGCCGCGACTTCGCCGGTATCGCCGGTATTCACCACGACGCTCACGGTACCGGCATCACCCGCGATGCCGACGCCATAGACCGCACCGGCATTGCCGCTGAGCGTGTTGACCCAGGTCGGTGTGCCGCTGGTGAGGAAGCTGGCGCAGTCGAAATAGCCGAACTGCCCGGCGGACATGCCGGCGGCAAAGCCGGCGCCATTGGTCGCCATCGCCAGGCTATGGACGATGCTGCCATCGTCGGTCGTCGGCCAGGTGGGCGAGGTCTGCGTTACCGCACCGTTCGCGATCTTGAACAGAACGACCTTGCCGCTGGAAGTGCCGGCGCAGACGTACTGACCGTCGGCGGAAACGCCGCAGGCGATGACGTTGACGTCGTCGCCGGTGCTGGACGGCGGCGGCGTCCATTCCCACGGCGTGCCCGGAAAACCAGAGCCGGTGTTGATGAACAGGTGCAGCCTGTTGCTGGCAGCCGCCAGCACGGTGCCGTTGGCGGACAGCGCGACCTGGTTGACCCGTGAGTCGGTCGGGTAGTTCGGCATCAGCGGCGCGCCAGTGCCGGCGTCATAGGCCGCGATGTAGCCGTTCAATGGACTCTGGCTGTACCAGCCGCCACTCGCCGCGACGTTGCCGTCGGCTGACATGGCCACCCAGTACACGCCTTCGTAGGTGGAGCTCAGCACCGACCACAGCAGGTTGCCCTGATAGTCCCAGCAATAGGTGTGGAACATGCCGGTGGTGTCGAGATCGATGTCGGCCTGCAGGCCGCGGCGCTTGGCGAAGGTCGTCGCGTAGGCGTCGCTCTTGGGATAGGTGTGCAGGAAGGTGCCGGCAATCACCCGCGTGCCGTCCGCACTGCAGGCCACCGAGTTGATGAAATGGCCGGTTTCCGGCGTCTTCTGCCACAACAGCGGTGCGCTACCCGTCATCGATCCTCTCTCCCTGTGATTGCGAAATCGCAGGGCGATGCTGCCACATCCGGCGCGGGAAGGGTCTCGTGCGGTCGATCAGGCGGCGCGCGGCGCGGTGGGCGGATGCCCGGATTCATGGTTCGGATCGTTGTCGGCGACCAGATTGCGCCGGTATTCGATCCAGACCTCCGGCGTCAGTGGTTCAAGACCGTGGCGAAGTCGGCCCTTGTCGCACTGCGGGCTGGCGCGGTCGAACTCCCAGGCCGGCTCGACCTCTCGGCAGACGCTGGGGCGCTGTGGGTAGATGCCGCAGTGGCCGTCGACGCCGATGGTGCCGGCCAGCGCCACGCAGCGCGGCGTTGGTCCGCCTTCGGTGCCGCGCATGGCGACACGGTGCGGGTCGAGTTTGACCGTCAGTTCGGCAGGCACGATGCCGCCAAGATCGGGATCGGACTCCGACCAGTGGAACGACACCCGGAAGCAGGCGCAGCAGGCGCCGCAGGAAAGGCAGGGATGTTGCATGACGCGGACGCCACAAGTGCACCTCCGGGCCGGAGGCAGAGCCACGCGGGAACCGCGTCGGCGCGAATTTTTCGACAGCTCGGGCCTGCGTGCAAGTCCCCCGGGCGTGAAGCCGGCCCTTCACGGATCAGACAGCGATTGCGCGAATCCGGCCATCCAGCACGGGGGCGCCATCCCGGCCCGTATGCTGGCCGCCAGACATCCTGGAGATCGACATGCGCCCCAACCTGTCCAAGCGTCTTTCGATGGCGCTGCCATTGTTTGTCGCCGTCTGCTTCTCGATCCACGTGATGGCCGAAGGCCAGGAGGCCGCCGTGACCAAGCCCGCTGTTCCCAGCTGCGAGGACGCCCTGCACCACCAGTTCGATTTCTGGATCGGTGACTGGGTGGTGATGAGCGGCGACAGGCAGATCGGCGCCAACCGCATCGACGCGGTGGAAAACGGCTGCGCCATCAACGAACACTGGACCGGCGCGGGTGGCGGAACCGGCGTCAGCTACAGCGCCTACGACCGCAACGATGGGAAGTGGCACCAGTTCTGGGTCAGTGGCACCGGCATGGTGCTGCACCTTGTCGGAGGCATCGAGGAGGGTGCGATGGTGCTGCACGGCAAGCTGCCTGCCGCCGATGGCAGCGGCATGGACCCGCAGCGCGTCACCTGGACACCCAACCCCGACGGCACCGTGCGCCAGCACTGGGAGGTCCGGAAAGGCGAGGCCGACTGGCAGACGGTGTTTGATGGCCTTTACGTCCGCAAGCCGTCCTAGTTGCTATCAGCCTCGCGGGTTGCGGGCGACGAGAACGCCAGCAGGGCAGCAAGCCCCACCGACAGGATCATCCAGAACAGGTAGCGGAATTCGGCGCTGCCGCTGAGCACGCAGAGCGGTAGCGCATACAACAGTCCGGATGTGGCAGCCACGGAAGCCAGGCCGTCGTGTGCATGGCGGTCGCGCTGTCGCCAACCAAGGATTGCAAGTGCCAGCGCCGCGAGTGCATAGATCCAGCCGGCGAAGAAAGGCCCATCGATACGAGCATTGAGCCAATCCTGCACCCGGCGCTGCAGCCGCGGTCGTTCTGGCTGCAACGCGGGATTCCCTTCCAGATGAACCAGTCTTGGCGATAGCACGAGGGAGTCGGGCAGGCCTGCTGGATCAAGCCCGAACAACAGCGCCGATAGACGTCCGCGGTGCGCAAGATAGGCGCCAGGATGGTCCCAGGCCAGACCCAGCCATCCCGAATAGACCGCCCGCCGCTCATCGGTCGTCAGCTCGCCGAAGAACGGGTTGCGGAACATGCCGGTGCCGAAGATGGTGGTGTTGCTGTATGCCGTGAACTTCCCGCGCAGTTCATCCAGCGTGAAGGGGCGATTGATGAGCGCCGAGGGCACCAGCATCTGCTCCTCATGCAGCGAGATGGCCGCCATGTCCCAGATGGAAACCACGGCCCATTGATCGTGGATGCGCTGTGCGCCGGCCAGTCGCGTCGGCAGACCTGCGGCAAGCATGACAGCCAGCGCCAGCGCTGCGGTCAGCAGTGGGCGCTGGAGCAAGGCGAGTCGGCGAGACGGTCGCGGGCGGGCGGCGAGACCGGAAAGCTCCCGCGTAGCGATCCACCAGAGTATTGGCAGGGTGCCGAGGATGGCGTTGTGGCGGAACGCGCAGCCGATTGCCAGCAGCAGGATTGATCCGGCGCGTAGCCCGCGCGAGGGATGCCGGCTTTCCTGCAGCAGGAGTAGCAGCGCGCCGGTAAAGGCCAGCGCCATCCACACGTCTTTCCAGATATGCGGCAGAACCGCCCACAGGGCCGGCCAGAAGCCGATGGCCAGCAGAAGAAGGGTCGCGCGTCGCGGTCGACCGATCTGGGTCATGTACACGGCGAAGGCGATGCAGCCCCACCACAACAGGACCTGCAGCAACAGCATGCCGCCTGGGCCGGGAATCAGGCGGTCAATCTGGCGCCAGATCAGGCCCATCACTGGCGGGGCGATGTCGTTGAAGTCGCCGCTCAGCGCCTGTCGCCACTGGTCAGCCGAATCCCAGCTCATGTAGCCCGGCCAGAACAGCCACAGCGTGAACCACGCGCAGGCCGTGGCCAGCAGGGTGATTGGCAGCCACCCGGCAAGACGCTGCTTGAACGTCACGGCAGGTGCTCGCTGGCGAGGTAGGCGCGCGACTGCATTTCGATCAGTCGGCTGCTGCAGCGCTCGAACTCCAGTTGTAGTCGCACGCCGCGATACAGGTCCGTCGGAGCAACGGCGGCGCTGACGATCAGGTTGACGTGGCGGTCGTAGAGCTCGTCAACCAGATGCACGAAGCGACGGAAGCGGTCGTCGTCGCTGGCTTCGAATACCGGGACATTGGATACCAGTACGGTGTGGAAATCGCGGGCGATCTCGATGTAGTCGGCGACCGCGCGCGGGCCGTCGCACAGCGCGGCAAAGCTGAACCAGGCCACGCCTTCGTCGTGGTCGCGTACCGGGATGGCGCGACCGTTGATCAGCAGCGTGTCTGGTTCGTGGCAGTAGTCGGTGGTGAGGCGCTGGTAGTGGCCTCGCAGCCCGGTTTCGGCATCGTCATTGGCCGGGTGCAGGTAGACGGGCGCCTGGCTCAGCGTGCGCAGGCGATAGTCGGTCGGGCTGTCGAGGTGGACGACTTCGCAGTGTTTTTTCAGCAGCTCGATGGCGGGCAGGAAGCGCGCGCGCTGCAGCCCGTCGCGGTACAGGCCATCGGGCTCGATGTTCGAGGTGGTCAGCAGGCAGACGTCACGCTTGAACAGTGCCTGCAGCAGGCGCGACAGGATCATCGCGTCGCCGATGTCGGTGACGAAAAACTCATCGAGGCAGAGCAGGCGCAGATCTCTGGCCCATTCCCCGGCGATCCGCTCCAGCGGGTCGCTGACGTCGCCCAGCTCGGCCAGGCGCGCATGCACTTCACCCATGAAACGGTGGAAATGCACGCGACGTTTTCCGCTGATCGGCAGCTGCTCGTAACAGAGATCGATCAGGAAGGTCTTGCCTCGCCCGACGCTGCCCCAGAGATAGAGACCACGAGCCGGCATGGCCCCGCGTCCGAACAGCCGATCCAGCAAACCGGCCGGCCTTGCGGTGATCAGTTCGTCATGGATGCGGTCCAGCGAGGCCAGGGCTTCCTTCTGTGCCGGGTCGGCCTGCCAGCGACCGCTGGCGACGCCTTCCGTGTAGGCGTCGCTGGGGCGCTTGTCCAGCGGACTCATCGGTTCGCCCTGCCCGCGCGCAGCTGCAGTGCGATCAGGGGTTGAGCTTGGGCGGCAGGTTGGCCCGGACGCCGTTCTTGATCACGCCGCGCAGGTCCATCAGGCGGCGATGGAAGAAGTGGCCGGTTTCCGGCATGCGCACCAGCTGCGGCGGTTCGGACAGTGACTCCACCCAGTCGTAGACGGCCTGCGGTTCGACCACGTCGTCGTCCTCGCCCTGGATCACCAGCCACGGCCAGTCGCCCGGCAGGATGGCGGAGAAGTCCCAGCGACCGGCCGGTGGCGCCACCGAGATCATCTGCTTGACCGGCAGGTGGCGCGAGGCCAGCAGGCTGACGTAGGAGCCAAAGGAGAACCCGGCCAGCCACAGCGCGTCGTGCGGGCGCACGGTCTGTACCCATTCGGCCACGGCCAGCAAATCCAGGGTTTCGCCACGACCGTCGTCGTGCTCGCCTTCGGACTCACCGGTACCGCGGAAGTTGAAACGCACCGTGCGCAGGCCCAGCTCGCGCAGGCTGCGCTCGATCATCGTCACCACCTTGTTGTGCAGCGTGCCGCCGTGCAGCGGGTGCGGGTGGCAGATGATCGCCGTGCCGGCGCGGGCGTGCTCGGGTTCGGGCACGTCGGTGACGGTTTCCAGGCGACCCGCGGGTCCGGGCAGGAAGAAACTGGCCTGCTCGGCGGGAAAACGGTCGGGTGCGGGCGCGGTGGTGGCCGGTGCGTCAGTCATTCAGTCGTTCGTTCGTGCGAAGTCGCGGAACATCGGAACCGGGATCATACCGGAGCGGCCGGCCGGTTCTCTGTGCCGATGGGTATGCGGGTGGGCAGTCCTCGGAACCGGGCGGTCCTCAGAAGCGCAGGCCCAGCAGCAGCGGGTCGTGATCGGAGGAGCGGTACGGGTCGGGCCGGTAGCGGGCGCGATCATCGTCGTCACTGCGGTGCTCGGTCTGGTAGTCGAAGGCCAGCGACTCGTCGGCATTGATGTGCCAGTGTGCGGCATCGATGATCGCCGGCGCCAGCTCGCGGCTGGCCATCCCGTGGTCGAGGCTGCCCGAGGAACCGCTCCAGATGAAGCTGTACTCCGGCGTGGCCCTGCCTTCGAAGGCGTCGACGTAGCCTGCCTGGCGCAGCGCAACCAGCGGATCTTCCTGCGAGTAGCTGTTGAGATCGCCGACGATCAGCGCACGTTTGTTGCCGATGCCGGTCGGATCCGTGTCCAGCCACTGCGCCAGTCGCTGCGCGGACTGCACGCGAAGCGCATTCCAGCAGCCCTGCCCGTCCCCGTGGTCACGGTTGTCATCGTTGGCTTCGTCGCAGCTGCCCTTGGACTTGAAGTGGTTGACCGCCACCACGAATGGCGGTGCATCGCCGAAGCGGAAGGCCTGCGCCAGCGGGGCGCGGCTGCGCTCTTCGAACGGGCCGTCATCGATGCTCTGAGCGCGGCCCACCGTCTCGACGCGGCCGGCGCGATACAGCAGGGCCACGCGGATGACGTCATGGCCCGGGCCGGGGCCGTTGTAGGCGGCGCGATAGTCGGCCTGCTCGCCCTGCTGCTTCATCGCCCGGTTGAGGGCGTCGACGAGGTCGGCCTGGCTGCTGTGCTGGCCGCCGCCGTCGTTCTCCAGCTCCATCAGCGCCAGGATGTCCGGCTTCGCGGCGGTGATCGCGGCCACCAGCTTGTCACGCTGGCGTTCGTACTCTTCGGGCGTGCTGGCGCCGCGCGACGTCGGGAAGCCGCGACCCAGGCCATTGCCGTTGAACAGGCTGAGGACGTTGAAGGCGGCGACGCGAAGGTCGCCCTCGATCGCCGGCACCGCAGGACGTGGCGCCTGGTTGATCCGCGACGGTGGTGCGTCGAGCTGCAGCCGGTAGGCGCCGTGGCGCTGGTCGACGACGCCGCTGACGCCTTCGATCACGCTGCCGGCACGCAGCGGATGGGTGGTGTCGACCGCACCTTCGAGGTACCAGATCCGGTCCGGGAACTGGCGGTTGCGGTTGTCGTCCAGCAGCAGGCTGCGGCGGGCGTTGTCGGCCGCGACGGCGTCCGCCTCCGGTCCGGGGCGGGCCAGCTCGGTGGGCTGGTAGACGCGGCCGCCAAAGGCCACCGCCAACTCGCCATACTTGAACAGGCCGCCGTTGTCGGTGACGGTGAGCGGCGCGTCGATGCGCACGCTGACGCCTTCCAGCGGCTCCCAGCTCGGCGGCGGGGCATCGAGCTGCAGTACCGCCACCGGGTGGCGCGAGGACAGCACGCGCCAGCGCGCATCGCGGAGGCCGGTAAGGCTGGCTGGCTCGTCACCAAACTCCTCGACCACGCCGCTGACCTCGATCAGGTCGCCCTTGTGCAGCTCTTCGGGCTCGCCACCGGCTTCCGTCGGCTCGATGTAGAGGCCGCGCTGCGGTGCCCCGTCGGTGGTTTCGCCCTGGATGAACACGCCGCCCAGACCACGCAGGAAGTTGCCGTTGACCACGCCACGGACGGTCACTGTCTGTCCCAGCAGCGGGCTGCGTGCGCCCTGTCCCTGGATGCCGGCAATGCCATCGGCAGTGCCGGGCGACGGGGCGAGGCTGTCAGCGGTCATCGCCGCCTCCTTTTCCGGTGAGGCTGGCGACGGGCCGGGCGAGCAGGCGCCCAGGCACAGGGCCAGCAGGGCGCAGGCGATCGCAGAGACGCCAACGCCGCCCGAAGGCGGCGTTGTGGATCGACGGGAACCCCGTGATGCGAGAAGGTCCATGGCCGCTTACTTCAGGTTGTCGACCATCCAGCGCACCGTGGCCTCGACCTGCTCATCGGACAGCGCCGGATTGCCACCACGCGCCGGCATCAGGCCGGCATCACCCTGGAAACCTTCTTCGGCGTGCTTGATCAGGGTGTCGATGCCCTGCGCCACGCGTGCGTCCCAATGGGCGCGATCCAGCGTCGGCGCGCCGCCAGCGCCGGTGTTGTGGCAGGTGCTGCACAGCTGGCCGTAAATCTCGCTGCCGTCCAGCGTGCCGCCATATGCCACCTGCGAAGCGGCCGCCTTGCGGGCCTCCTCGGCGGCAGCGGCCATCGCCGCGGCGCCCGTGTCGCCGGCGTAAACGCCCGACAGCGGCGCGATGCGCGCGTCGGTGGCGGCTTCAGCGGCCGGATTCGGGTCGGTCGGCTGCTGCCAGTAGATCCAGTTGGCGAAGATGATCAGCACAACGGTCAGGACCGCCAGGCCCGCGATCATCTGCGAGAAATGCTTGAGAAACGTCAGGTCGTGGTTGCGCACGCGGTCACCTGCGAAAAGATCGGAAAAGGGTGGGAGACCCCGGCAACTCGGCTTCCCCAGCCGGGTGCCCGGAATCAAAGACCGGCAAGTATAGCCCCACCGTCTTTGCCATCAAAGCGTGGTCGCAGCCCCGGCAGGGCTGGTGCCTACCCTTGGGCGGTGCGACTACGACCAGAGTCCAGTTGCCGTTCGTCGGCAATTTGGGTACGTTCGCGCATGGGGAAGCGCATGCGAATGGCATAGCGCATCACAAAAAGCAGTTTGGGTTTGTTCTCGGCTTGCTCCGGCGTTGGGGGCGGCATTCGTCCAAGGATGTCGGCCTGATCTCGGCAGCAGCCTGATTTTCGGGGATTCCGCATGTTCAAAAGAACCGCTCTTTATGCCGCACTGGCGACCGTCGTCGGCGGCATGTCGCCCATTCCGTCCGTCGAGGCGGCGCCAGCACCTGTGGTCAAGACGACACAGGGCGATTTCAGCTTTGTCGTCATTCCGCCAGGCATCTACTCCGGTGGTGAGGCGGGCCTCCGGCTGGTGCACGATTACGGCGCCTTCCAGCTGTGGCGAGTGGATGCGGCCCATCGAAACGAACTGCTGGCCTCCGCCCCGCGGCGCACCCGGTTGCAGCCGACGGACGTGGTCTTTGAGGCGGGCGCATTGAGTGCTAACCCGGATACCACGACAGGCGTCCAGATCCCCGAGGGCTTTACGCTCGGCAAGGGTAGCGACCACTACATCCAACTCGTGCAGTTCGCCGGTCCACTCATCGAGGACTGGCTGGACGAGGTGCGCGCTACCGGCGCACAGCTGATCGAGCCGGTCAGCGGCAATGGTTACCTGATCTATGCCGATCATGCCGCGACGCTGGCGCTGGGTCGCCGGGTCGAGTCGGCGGACCATTTCCTGCAGGCGCGCGCGGTCGAGCCGTTCTACAAGCTGAGTGGCGAACTTGCACACAAGGCGCTTGCTGGCTTTGCTGGCGACAGTCAGCTGGACATCACCGTGCAGATCGTCAAGCACGGTGGCAACGCGGCTACCAAGTCGGCCCTCGGAGCCTTCTCGCAGAGCGGGATCAGCGGCTGGTCGGATCGACAGGTGCTTGAATCCGCCTGGATGACGGTCAATGCCGCCGACATCGAGAAGATCGCCGCCATGGGCGATGTGCTGGCGCTGGAAATCCGCCACCCGCGTCGGAAATACGACGAGGTGCAGAACCAGATCATTGCCGGCAATTTCAATGGTGGGCAGACCGGCCCCAGTGGTCCGGGTTACTTCGCGTGGCTGTCGTCACTGGGCCTGTCGACCGACCCGGCCGATTACCCGATCGTCGACATCGTGGATGACGGCATTGGCCAAAACGATGACCGGACCTTCCATGTCGGCGGAAATTCGGGCAATCCCACCCGCCTGGTTTCCAACGGCAACTGCACGAGCGAGTCGCAGTGGGGAACGGATGGCCACGGACATATCAACACCAGCATTGTGGGTAGCTACGATGACACGGCCGTGTTCCCCTGGACGGACAACAACGGATACCTGCGCGCGCAGGGCGTCAACCCGTTTACCCGCCTTGCGCATACGCGAATCTTCGACAGTGTTGGATTCGATGTCTCGAACTGCGGTGGAACAGATGCTGGCCTCATCAAGAGCTCGCAGGATCGTGGCGCGGCGATCACCAGCAACTCCTGGGGTGCGGGTGTCGCGGGCAACTACGACGACAGTTCCCAGGCTTACGACCTGGGTACCCGAGACGGCGACCTTGGCGAGGCTGGCAACCAGCCAATGATCCATATCTTCGCCGCGGGCAATGACGGCAGCGGGTCGTCCACCGTGGGTTCGCCCGGCAGCGGCAAGAACATGATCACGGTGGGTGCGTCCGAGAATTTCCGCCCCAGCGACGAAGACGGAAGCTGGACCGATGGCTGTCTCATCTCGGCCGCCGGCGCCAACGATGCGTTGGACGTCATCAGCTTCTCCAGTCGCGGCCCTGCTGAAGGTGGACGCACCAAGCCGGAGGTCATCGCACCGGGTACGCATATCCAGGGAACGGCGAATACCGGCCCTGGCTATACCGGCGACAGCGTCTGTGACCAGTATCGTCCCAGCGGGCAGACCGACATTGCGGCATCGAGCGGCACCAGCCACTCCACACCCGCGGTGTCCGGTGTTGCATCGCTCATCTACTACTGGCTGGGCAGTGAGTACGGCATCAGCGCGCCCAGCGCGGCGATGATGAAGGCGTACATGATGGCGCACCCGACCTACCTCGATGGTGTCGGCGCCAACGACAACCTGCCGTCGAACAGTCAGGGCTACGGCATGCCGAACATGGGTGCCATGTTCGATGCGACCACTGCGCGGGATCTTGCCGACCAGACCACCACGTTCGACAACCCGGGCGAGACCTTCACCTGGACCGGGTCGGTCGTCGACAACGCCAAGCCATTGCGAATCGCCATCGCCTGGTCTGACGCTTTTGGAGCAATTTCCGACACCACGCCGCAGGTCAACGACCTGAATCTGGAAGTCACCGTTGGCGGCAATACGTACCTGGGTAACCGCTTCTCCGGTGCCTTCAGCACCACGGGCGGCCTCGCCGACACGGCCAACAACTACGAGGCGGTGTTCCTGCCGGCCGGTGTCTCCGGACCGATCAGCATCACGGTGACGGCGGCTGCGATCAGCGGCGACGGCGTCCCCAACATGGGTGATGGCACCGACCAGGATTTCGCTTTCGTCTGCAACAACTGCTCGGCGACGCCGGACTTCGGCATCGATGCGACACCCACCATCGCCGAGGTCTGCAAGCCACTGGATGCACAGTGGAACGTTGATGTGGCGGCCCTGAATGGCTACGCCGGCAACGTGAATCTGGGTGCCTCCGGACAGCCGGTTGGATCTGCCATTAGCTTCTCGGTCAATCCGGTGGCGGCACCCGGCACATCCGTCCTGACCCTGGGCACTGCTGCCGTCGCTGCAGGTGACTACAACTTCAGCGTCACCGGCAACGATGGTTTCAACAGCCACTCGGATCCGGTATCCCTGCAGCTGGATGACGCGGCGCCTGCAGCACCGACGCTGACCATTCCAGCGGACGGTGCCACCGACGTGGATACCCAGCCCACGTTCACCTGGTCCGCGGTAGCGGGCGCCCGCCAGTACACGCTGGAAGTGGATGACGATCCGGCCTTCGGCAGCATCAATTACACGACCACCGTGGGCACCACGAGCCACGCCATGCCCAGCTCGTTGGGCCCGAACACGACTTACTACTGGCGTGTGCGTGCCGACAACCATTGCGGTCTCGGCTCGGATTCCGCCGACTTCAGTTTCACCACGGCCAACCTGGTCTGTGCAACCTTCCCGGGAGCCGGATTGCCGGCGTCGATTGGTCCTGGTAGTGGCGTGGTGACCGATTCGATTGCAACCGTGTCGGGTCTTGCGGGAGCGACCATCACGGACGTCAACGTCCTTGGATTGCGCGGCACCCATACCTGGGATTCCGACCTGGATGTTGACCTGATCGCCCCGGACAACACGACGGTTCGCGTTTTCGGTGATATCTGTGGAAGCAATGACAACTTCCACATCAACCTGGATGACTCCGCTGCCACGGCTATTGGCGCCGTGTGTCCGCCGGGTGATCCGAACGGCGCGGCGATTGACGCGAGCCCGACCAATCCGTTGTCGACCTTCAACGCGGTGGATCCCGACGGTGACTGGACCCTGCGCATTACCGACGATGCCGCTGGCGATGGTGGCCAGTTCGACGCTTGGACGCTGGAAATCTGTGCGCTGGTGTCCACCTCGGCGGTCTTTGCCAACGCTGACACCTACAACGCCACGGAAGACACCCAGCTCAACGTGGCGGCGCCGGGTGTTCTCGGTAACGATACGGGTGCTGGCATCACCGCATCGCTGACCACGCCGCCGTCCAACGGCACGATCGTGGGTGGCGTCGTCAACGCCGATGGCAGCTTCAGCTACATGCCGGCGGCCGATGATTGCGGCGTGGGTGCCGACAGCTTCACCTACACCGCTACCGATGGCGTGGATTCGTCCACCGCGACGGTCACCATCGACATCGCCTGCACGAATGACGCGCCGGTGGCCGACAACGATGCCTATGTCACCAACGTCAACAACGTGTTGAACGTGGCGGCTCCGGGCGTGCTCGATGGCGACACGGACGTCGATGGCGACACCCTGACGGCGACTAATCTGGTGCAGCCGACCAACGGCAACGTTGTCCTGAATGCCGACGGCAGCTTCAGCTACACGCCGACGGCGGCCTACTGCAATGACGGTTCGCCGACGGACGACTTCACCTACACGGCCAATGACGGCACGGCCGACAGCGCGCCCGCAACGGTCGCCATCACGGTGATCTGCGACGAACTGCCGGTCGCCAACGACGACAGCATCACCGTCCTCGAAGGCGGCACCGCGACGGTTCTGGATGGTGGCAACACCTCGGTGAAGCAGAACGACACCGACAACGAGGACACCATTCCGGGTGGCGACGTCACACTGGTGACTGGTCCGACCTTCGCTTCCGCCTTCACACTGAATACCGACGGCACGTTCAGCTATACCCACGATGACAGCGAAAACTTCAGCGACAGCTTTACCTACACCGTCGCCGACAGTAATGCCCAGCCGTCCAACGTGGCGACCGTCACCATCAACATCACCCCGGTGGCGGATTCGCCGGAAATCTCGGTGACGCCGGCAAGCCTCAGCTATGCGCTGGATACCGGAACCACGGATTCGGCGAACCTCAGCATTCAGAACGTCGGCGCCAGCACGCTGGACTGGAATTTCCTGGAGCAGGCAGCACTGTCGCTTCCGCTCACGGACTTCTCCGTTGATTCGCTGGCAAACGGCGGTGCTGCCGTGGTGAGAACCGCTCCGGTTTCGACATCGTTGCCCGTCGTGGGTTTCCGATTCGACGGCACGGTGGCGGGGATGACGGGCAGTTCCTGGGCCTCGGACACCTGCATGCTGGTCGAGGCACCCGATGGCGAATTCTTCGTTGTCGGTGGCCTTTCCGGCTCGGGCGCCGGGGAGATGGCGAACTGCGGCAGTGCGGCGGACTGGGACTTCCAGGGATCCGGCTCGTCGGCGAATGGCGCCTACAGCAGCGAGCACGCCGCTGCCTTTGGTGCAGGCGTGAACGGCACGGGCACTTGGACGTTTACGTTCCTCAATGACTGGAACAGCACGGGTGCGGACACGATGGACTGGTCCGGCGTCACCATCACGCTGTTGCTGGACAGTGGAGCGTGTGAGCCGATCAGCTCGGTGAGCTGGCTCAGTGCTGCTCCATTGAACGGCAGTGTCGGCGCAGGGCTGACCGACGTTGTCAGCGTCGACGTGGATGCCACTGGCCTTGTCCAGGGCACGTACAGCGCAACTTTGTGTGTTGCCAGCAACGACAGCGTGGGCAATAGCCTGGTCGAGGTTCCCGTCCAGATGAACGTCGCCTCGCCGGTCATCGATTTGTCGCCGGCCTCACTGAACTTCTCGGTGACGGCCGACCAGACCGATGCGCAGGACCTGACCATCGGTAACTTGGGTGACATGGCGCTTAACTGGTCGATCGATGAGGCTGTTGGTATCGCCAACGTCATAGACCGGGCGGGAACGGCACGTTTCCACGCAGCTCTCGGTAGTGACAAGCTCGCCCACGCGTCCTATGACAGCGTGGGGCAGATGATGGCTCGTGCCGGAAAGGGAAGTCTCGCTGCCGATCTGCAAAAGGCCGATACGCTGGTTACCCAGAATATCGACAGTTCGACGCTTGAAGCCCTGAATGGCGTTTCCTGCCCGACCGGCCCGAATAGCATCTTCCGCCGCTACTACTTGAACGAGTATCCGGGTGTCGGCAGTCCGGTGCAGATCAACAGTATCGACATTGGCATGGAAGCGGTTCCCGCGGCACAGACAATGACGGTCAATGTCTACTCGATCCCGGGCACGGATCCGGTGGATACCGTCACGGTCGCCAATCTGACCTTGATTGCCTCGACATCGGTCGCGATCTCCGCGGCCGATGACAACAGCATCATCAACGTGCCGCTGATGGCCATGCTGGCGGATCCGTCTTCCACCGATCTGGTGGTGGAAGTGACGGTGCCGAACAACTTCTTCCTTGGTGGCAACGTTGCTGGCTCCACGCACCCGGCCTTCATCATGGCGGCAGCCTGTGGCCTGGCGACGCCGGACACGTTTGCCTCGGTCGGCTTCCCGGATTCCAATCCGATCATCAATGTCAATGCAGAAGATGTCTGCGCGGCGCCTTCCGATGTGCCATGGCTATCAGTCAGCCCAGCATCGGGTACGTCTGGAGCAATGGCCAGCAGTACTTCGAGCGTGTCGGTAGACGCTACCGGATTGGTCGCGGGTGATTACAGCGCCAATCTGTGCGTCAACAGCAATGACATGATGGCGCCGATCAGTGTCGTACCTGTGAACATGACGGTCACCGTCAACAACGCCCCGAGCTTCACCAAGGGCGCGGACCAGACGGTGAACGAGGACGCCGGTGCACAGAGCGTCACCGGCTGGGCCACGGCGATCAGTGACGGTGACGGCGACACGCAGAACCTGACGTTCAACGTGACCGGCAACACCAACGCAGCGCTGTTCGCTGCGGGTCCGACCATCGCGGCCAACGGCGACCTGAGCTACACGCCGGCGGCGAATGCCAATGGCAGCGCCGACATTACCATCACCCTGTCGGATGATGGCGGTACGGCCAACGGTGGCGTGGACACCAGCGCCAGCCAGGTCTTCACCATCACGGTGAACGCGGTGAACGACGCCCCGAGCTTCACCAAGGGCGCCGACCAGAGCGTGGCCGAAGACAGTGGTGCGCAGAGCGTGGCCGGTTGGGCGACGGCCATCAGCGCCGGTCCGGCGGATGAGTCCGGCCAGACGCTGACGTTCAACGTGACCAACAACACCAACGCCGGCCTGTTCAGCGCGGGACCGAGCATTGCGGCCAATGGCGACCTGAGCTACACGCCGGCGGCAGGTACCAGCGGCAGTGCCGACATCACCATCACCCTGTCGGACAACGGTGGTACGGCCAACAGCGGCGTGGACACCAGCGCCAGCCAGGTCTTCACCATCACGGTGACGCCGATCAACCACGCCCCGAGCTTCACCAAGGGCGCGGATCAGGCGGTAGACGAGGACGCCGGTGCACAGAGCGTCACCGGCTGGGCCACGGCGATCAGTGACGGTGACGGCGACACGCAGAACCTGACCTTCAACGTGACCGGCAACACCAACGCAGCGCTGTTCGCTGCGGGTCCGACCATCGCGGCCAACGGCGACCTGAGCTACACGCCGGCGGCCAATGCCAATGGCAGCGCCGACATCACCATCACCCTGTCGGATGATGGCGGTACGGCCAACGGTGGCGTGGACACCAGCGCCAGCCAGGTCTTCACCATCACGGTTAACGCGGTGAATGACCTGCCGGTGGCGAACGACGATGCCTATGGTGTCCTCGAGGGCGGCACGCTGGCGGGCACGACGGTGAAGGCGAACGACACCGACGTCGAGGACGGCACGCCGGGCGGTAACGTCAGCCTGGTGTCGGGCCCGGCACATGCCTCGTCGTTCACGCTGAACCCGGACGGCACGTTCAGCTACACGCATGACGGCAGCGAGACGACGACCGACAGCTTCACCTACACGGTGCAGGATGCGGCGGGCGCGGACTCGAACGAGGCGACGGTGACGATCACCATCACCCCGGTGGATGACGGCCCGGCGGTGGCGAACGACGACGGTGCCACGGTGCTGCAGAACTCGAGCGGCAATGTCATCGACGTGCTGGCCAACGACCTGGCGGATCCGGACGACGGCAGCCTGGCGGTGACGGCGGTGGGAGCGGCGAGCAATGGCTCGACCAGCTTCACGGCGGGTGACGTCAGCTATACGCCAGCCAATGGTTTCTGTGGCGCCGACAGCTTCACCTACGAGGTGAATGGCGGAATCACGGCCACGGTGGATGTGACGGTGACCTGCCTTGCCGCGGACATCTTCAAGGATGGCTTCGAGGACTGACCGGACTCACAAGCAGTAACGAAAACGGCCGCAGCGATGCGGCCGTTTTCATTTGCTGGAAGCTGATGGTCGAGGAGGGTGGCGCTGGGCTTGTTGGCGGCAGTTACCGCGCCGGGCTCAGTCCTTGTAGTAGAGGCTGTAGGTGCCGTGGATCTCGGCCTCGGCGAGGACATGGCCCTTCATGGCCTGTAGCAGGTCGGCGCCACCAAAACGCGAGGGCAAGGTCAGCGAGTCCACGTCCAGCGCGAACAGCCGGAAGTGGTAGTGGTGCAGGCGCGGATCGTTGAAAGGCGGGCACGGGCCGTCATAGCCATGGTAGTCGCCCTGCATGTCGGGGTCGCCGGCGAACCAGCCGGTGTAGTCATTGATGCCATGGCGGCTGCCTGCTGGCCCGGCAGGGTTCAGCTTGCCGTGCGGGGTGATGCCATCGCTGCAGGCGCCTTCGGCGATGCCACTACAGTCGGCCGGGATATCCGCCACGACCCAGTGGTAGAAG
Source organism: Rhodanobacteraceae bacterium (assembly GCA_024233975.1). Taxonomy (GTDB): domain Bacteria; phylum Pseudomonadota; class Gammaproteobacteria; order Xanthomonadales; family Xanthomonadaceae; genus JACKOX01. Next base: position 2,437 of record JACKOX010000026.1, on the reverse strand, counting down.
TCGGTTCGCGGCAGGTCGACGGGTACGTCGACATCCTTGCGGTTCACGGTTTCGCCGCTGCTGGGCACATCGGGGTCCACGCAGACCAGCGCGAAACTGCGCGTGCCTTCCGGTGCGTCGTGCCAGCGCAGGGCCGGGTTGCGGTTGCTGGACAAGGCGATGGGTGCCTCGCTGTCGCCGCGCTTGCCAAAGGCGAAGTCGGCGGGAATGGCGCTGCCATTCCCGAAGCTGCTGCTCTCGATTTTCATAGATGTGCTCCCTGTTCAGGATTCCGTTGTGTTCGCCGCATCGTACCGGATGCGGTAGATCACGCCGGCCTGGTCGTCACTGAGCAGCAGGTCGCCGTCGGCGGTTTCGGTGATGGTGACCGGACGGCCCCAGTTCTGCTGGCCGTCGAGCCAGCCTTCGGCAAACACTTCCGGTGGCTGCGGCGCGCCATTGTCGAAACGCACGACCACGACGCGGTAACCCACCTTGCGCGAGCGGTTCCAGGAGCCGTGTTCGGCGATGAACAGCGCGCCACGATAGCGTTCGGGGAAGCGGTCGCCGCGATAGAAGTGGATGCCGAGCGAAGCGACATGTGCACCGAGGCCGAATACCGGTGCGGTGTAGTCGGCGCAATCATGGCCGGCGCCGAACTCGGGGTCGACAACGCCGTTGGCATGGCAATAGGGAAAGCCGAAATGCTCACCGCGTCGGCTGACGCGGTTGAGTTCGTCATCGGGACTGTCATCGCCCAGCCAGTCGCGGCCGTTGTCGCTGAACCAAAGCTGCCCGCTGCCGGGTTGCCAGTCGAAGCCGACCGTGTTGCGGATGCCAAGCGCCTCCACGCGTTGGTCCTCGCCACCGGTGGTCATGCTGGTGAGGCGTGCGTAGCCGTCGCGATCACAGACGTTGCAGGGCGCGCCAATTGGCACGTAGAGGCGGCCGTCCGGGCCGAAGGCGATGTGCTTCATGCCGTGATGGCCGTCGGTTGGCAGGGAGTCGGTGATCGTTTCCGGCGGCGGTGGATCGGCAAGGTGCTCGCCGATGTCCGGAAAGCGCAGGATGCGCGACACGGCGGACACATAGAGGTCGCCATCGTGGAAGGCGACGCCCGCCGGCAGGCGCAGGTCCCGGGCGATGGTCTGGCGGCGTTCGAACTGGCCGTCGCCATCCTCGTCGCGCAGAGCGGTGACCTGGCCGCTGCTGCTGCCGACATACAGCGTGCCGTCATCACCGATCGTCATCTGTCGCGGCTGGCGGAGGTCGGCGGCGGCGATCCCGATGTGGAAGCCGTCGGGTAGCTGGATGTCGGTCAGCGGCAGCGCGGCGGCAGGTGCTGCCGCGAGGATCAGGAGTGCCGGGATGGATCGGGTCAGGCGCATCGGCGGCTCCGCGGGAAATCGACCAGCACAGTCTAGCGCGATGCCCGTGCTTCAGCTGGCGACGGATGCCTTCTCATTGATGGGAGCAATGGCATCGTTGCGGGCCTCGCAGGCGTCCAGCATCTGCTGCGTCACGTACTGCTCGGCATAGCCATTCAAGCGGGCATCCAGCAGGAAGCCGCAGTGGCCACCGTGTTCCGCGATGTCGAGCCGCGCATTGTCGGGCAGCTGCAGCTGGCGGAAGTCCTCGACGGGAATGATCGGGTCATCGGCGGCGGTGAGGATGCTTACCGGCACCTGCAGGCGCGCCAGCCGGTCGCCGGCAACGGAATAGCCGTCGAGGTAGTCCGCCAGGCTGTCGAATTCCCCGCCGTGTTCGATCAGGCGATGGGTCAGGTCGCGAACGCCGCTGCCGCTGGTGAGCGACTCCGGCACTTCGTCCGGGAACAGCTCACGCTTGCGTCGCAGCGAGGCGCCCCATTTGTGCATGAAGTAGTGCTCGTAGAACCATGGCGACTGCTCCATGGCTTCCAGGCCGTGCGGTGGCGACAGGATGGGGCAGATCGCCACGGCATGGTCCAGCGCAATCCCGGCGGCGGGCGCACGCAGCGCGACCCGCAGGGCAAAATTGCCGCCCAGCGAGTAGCCGGCCACGCCAAGGAAGCTCGGATGCCATTGCCGCTGGATGGCCGCCACGGCACCGACGACTTCGGCAATGCGGCAGCTGTGAAAGATGCCGGGATTGAGGTGGTGGGTGTCGCCGTGATCACGGAAGTTGAGGCGGAAAACGTCGAAGCCGGCGTCCAGCAGCATGGCCCCGGTGCGCAGCAGATAGCTCGATGCGGTGCTGCCCTCCCAGCCATGGAACAGCACCACCAGTCCGCGTGCCTGCGGCAGTGCCTCCTGGGCGTTGAAGCGGCCCTGCAGGCGGATGCCGTCGCCGCAGTCGAGCAGGTGCTCCTCTGCCTGTGCTTCGATGGTGGAAGCCCGCCGACCACCGGTGATGCGGCGCAGCCGGGAGGAGGCCAGTACGGACTGCAGGTGCGGATTGCGCAGCCAGCGCGGTGCCC
>JACKOX010000025.1 GCA_024233975.1 Rhodanobacteraceae bacterium | reverse complement strand
GTATACCGTACCGCCAGTACCACCGGTACCACCACCAGACGTACGCTGCTCCACCGTCGCGGTGATGATCTTGGTACCCGTAACCTCGTCACTACCGGCCAAGTTGTAACAGGTCAGTGAGAATTGATAGTTCAGGTCCGCAGTCTGACTCGCTGACAGAGTGAAATTCTGACTCTTCGTCGTACCACCTGAAATATCGACCTTCTGGCTCGTCCAATTAGGCGTTGGCGCCGGACTGCCCGTCGTGGTCATCTGGCACACATCGACAGTAGTAGCAGCCTGCCACTGGACTGTCACACCGAGGCTTTGCGTTGTGCCAATCGTCGTGTTTGCGCCGTTGTTCGTAATGGTTCCGCCCGACGAAAACTTCAGCATCCCAACCGAGGCAGCGCCTTCGGTTGACCCCGTCGATTTGCCAACGGTACCGTCACAGAAACCATCTTGGTCGTCATCGGTGCAAACAACCACCAGATCACCGTTTGCGTCCCAGTTGATTGCCTGACCGTTGAGGGTAGGCACCGTTCCACCATCGCCTCCAGCGCCTGGCAAAACGAACTTCACGTTGTTGTCTTGGGCGATCGCGCTACCGGCGACCAAGAAGAACATTGCGGACAGGCCGCAGAAAGCATTGCGCTGGCGATGTTGCATGGCTGATTTCATCTCCGATTTCTTGGGAGCAATGGCTTGCCGGAATAGGCTACCTGATCAAGCCAAAGCATTCGACCCGGTCCATTGCCGTATACGCCGCCATCGTTGCCCGTGATGGCCTCAACTGCGTCTGGTCGTTTATTTTGATTATGTCATGCTGCCGCCAGATTGGAATGTGACGAAGTCCTCGCCATCTCCAGATCCCCATCCAGCAGCAAGCGCTGCTTTTCAAGCTTGATACACAAGGGGTTTACGCTTGCTGAATGGACGCACCTGAATTATGGCCACCTCTCATTCAACCCTTTCGACCAGATAAGCAAGCTTGATGGGGGGTAGTACCAACCATGACAGAGCTTGGACCCACCAAAACAAAGGCCCCTCACAAATGAGGGGCCTTTGGTGTTGCTTGGAGCAACGACAACGCTGATGACAGCGTTGTCGTGCAACCGCCAATTACGACCAGTCGAAACCGTTCGGCAGCGGCATACCATCCGGATCCAGAACCGTCGGATCATCGGTGGCGTAACCATCACGATCCGCACGATGCTTGTGCAGGCCGGAGTAGTTGGCCAGAACACCGCCGGAAACGTCGCTGTTGAGGAACTGAGTAGCCCAGAAACCAACCGTCGGCAGACCCAGAACCACGTCGATGCCACCACCCAGAACCGAGTCAGCCACCATGTAATGGTGCTCAACTTCGACCAAACCGGTGAACGGGTTCAGCGAACGGGTGAAGTCAATGCGAGCCCAACCTTCATTGAAGTAGTTGGCGCCCGGAGCCGGATCGCCACTCGGACCGTACTGATCCACCAGCGGGATGTTGATTGCCCAGTTCGAACCCAGAACTGCGGACTCGTCGAGGTAATCAATGGTGCCAGCCTGGTTGAAGGCCACGACGTTCGCCTCAAAGCACAGCGGCGGCGTCTTGATCGTCGGATTCTGATCACAGGAGTTCGGATCAGTGCCCGGCGGCAACGGCGACGGGCAGTTGGTGCCCGAAGCAACGCCACGACCAGTGACCTGCTCTTCACGATCCCAGAAGCTCAGCAGGATGTCTTCGCAGGCACCACTGAGGGTCCAGTTAGCCGGGTTCGGATCAGACAGGTCCGGCGTACCATTCCAATCGAACGCCTCAGTGAACGGGCGACGCTCAGCTTCGGTGACGGTGTCGTCAATGTGCAGCAGCTTGGTCGGGAACGTGATGACCCACTCGGAAGATGCACCGATACCCGGAGTTGTCAGGTACTCGTTGTAGATCTCGTTGTGCATGATCGCCGCAGAAACGGCGTCAAGACCCGGGTGGAAGTTGCCGTTCGGATCGGACGAGAAGTCCAACTGAATCAGCGTACCATTGTCGAACACGTTGGCCATGGCCGGCTCGGCCTGGGTCAGGTTCGGCAGCACGTTACCGGTAAAGGTGTGCAAGTCAGCGCCGGCCGTCTGGAAGAAGCCTTCCAGCGCATCAGCGTTGTACGACAGGTTGGTACCCTGAGCAACGCTGACGATTTCGGCACCACCGAACAGGCCACCATTCGGGGTATCAACGTCGGCATTGACGTCGACCAGCCACTGCCCAGGCACGCCTGCCACATTGCGGAACGCATCCAGCAGCGCCTGACAGTCGTTCGGCACGCCATCGGTATGAGTGGCAGCCGTCGCCAGCGCACCGCCGGTGTCAGCCAGATCATCAACGGCCTCGATTGACGCACCCGCCGCTGAACTGAAGTCACCGTCGTCAACGACGCGACCCATTTCGATCATTTCCAGATGACCTTCGCGGGCGCGAACCAGATCGTTCGGACCACCATCCGGGTTATGACCGCCCGAACGGTACTGGAAGTTCTTGAAGAAACCCTGATAGGTACCGCCGATATCGGCATTCGTCAGGCTGCCGAAGTTGAAACCGACATCCTGAAACTGCTCGTAGAAATACGGCACCGTGCAGCTGGTGTCGTAGGTGACCATGACACCGCCATCACCCTGACCATCCGGAGACGCGTTCACGGAACCCGTCCAGACATCGAACGGCGACAGGTACAGGTTAAAGTCGAGAACTTCCTGCGAGTTCAGGCTTTCAAGGAAACGGACCTTGACGGCCTTCACGTCGTTGGTGGTGTTAACCACCGAGATCAGGGTGGAGTTGCCACCGTTGACCGTGTAGTACGGGTAGATCAGAACCTGGCCGAGACCGTCCGGGTTCACGTTCACCGCGTTGGAAACGTTAACGAGACCCGCGACGCCGGCGAGGCCGGCGACGACGGCCGTCGTCAAAGAACTCTTTTTCATCACAACACTCCTAATCAACCACAGGGCTTTTGCTAACAGCTAACCGTGCTCCGTTAAGCGGTTTTGGTCCGCCTTTTATGGGCAAGGTTAGGCAACAGCGTCGGCAGTCTACGATATGCAGCATACCGGCGCAATCCCCACCATCAGTCTCCCGACGGCAGGAAATACCAGGTCCCGGACTCTCGAATCCAGGTCTCGTCCAATATCTGGGTGGACTGGATGACCCCGACCCCCGTCAGGTGGCTCCGGATCTTGTAGTCAACCGTCATCTGGACCTTGCAAAGGTCGGGCTTGGTGCAGTTTTCGCTGACGAAACGCGCGGCGGTCCACTTCACGGGCTTGACCAGTGTCTCCTTGATGTATCGATCCTTGGGTGTCACTGCCCGGGAACCCGGCGTCAGATACTCCCAGGCACTTCCCGGATCACGGTTGACCAGGAAATTCCATCTTTGGGTCGCACGATCAGCCAAAACATCTCCCTTCTTTGCCCCACCCCCGCCAGCACAGCCGACCAGCACCACACTTCCGATGAGAGCCGCAATGGCCAAAGTTATAGAGACATAGCTGAATTTCATAGACATTCTCTTCATTGATTTCTTATCCACCCTTGAACAACCCCACCTTGGGCAGGCATTGAAGGTCAGTCTTCCTCGACCCGGACCCTAAGCGGCTCCAGACCCTGGAAGCGATCGCGATACTCCTCGGTGATGCGGCGGGCGTCTTCCTGATTGTAGATGACGGTGGGTCTAATGAGGACCAACAACTCTTGGCGATCGGTGGATGCTGTCTTGTTACCAAAAAGGCCTCCAATGACTGGAATCCGACTCAAACCCGGTACGCCAGCACTACCCTTGCCATCAGACTGCTGAATCAACCCCCCCAGCGTTACCGTTTGCCCGCTCTGCACCGCAACTTCCGTGGAGATGGTTCGCTGACTTATTGGTCTATTGCCGGTATTGGCATCCGGCGCCTCGGGCGTACTGTCATCCTGTTGAATCTCCAGGAAGACCAGCCCTCCTGGATTCACTCTCGGCGTAACATCCAAGGTGATACCCGTCTGCAAATACTGAACATTGCTATAGGTTCCCGTCGTTCCACCATTGCTCGGATTGATTGTTGTCGTGTTGACCGGAATCTGCTTGCCTACATTAATGGAAGCCGATTTGTTGTTGAGCACAACAACCGACGGAGCCGATAGCACCTTGAGCGATGTAACCTTGTCGAGAGTCTCGATCACCGCAGCAGCATCAGGCCCCAAGAAGGTCCACGACAACCCATTCAGAGCACCGACAGTTCCTGCCACGTCACCCCATGAAGTCCGTCCATATGCCGGACCAGTTTTTGCGGTAGTCGTTGTGGGGAGTCCTGGCAAGGTGGAAGGCACACTGTTCTCGAAATACCACTGAACACCGTAGCTCAGCGTCTTGTTCAAAGTGACCAGGATAATCTGCGCCTCGATATGGACCTGCAGCGGAATCTGATCCAAACGCTCGATGACGTGATGGATCGACTCCCACTGCGCCGGGGACGCCTTTACTAGCAGAGAGTTGCTTTCCTCGACAGCGGAAATACGGACTTCCTCGGAATCGCCAATCGCGATACCTGTGCTCGTGTTTCCGTTTCCAGCACCGCCTCGCCCAGCTTGTCCAGCACGCAACGGCGCTGGTGCCTGCACCCCGCCACCCTGAACCAGCGGCTGATCAACGCCGGGAGACAGCGCGCTGATGCGCAACCCACCATCCGTCTCATCCGCAGCCAATGACTTCTCGGAAGCCTCAACGGCCGTTTTGCTAATGGATCGACCGGAAGAATTGTTACTACGTGAGGTTCGATTCACGCCGCTACTGCGAATCGTAGCCGGCTGCAGACCGGGACCAACCACGTTGTTCCCGCTACTGCTTCGCGCGCCGCCACCATTAGCGCCGAATACGTCGCTCAACGTATCCGCAAGGTCGGTGGCCTTCACGTTCTTGACTTCGTAGACGTAGAGCCGCTGACCGCCACCGCTGCTACCCTGATCGAGCTTGGACAGCCATTCTTCCGCCGTACGCAGGTACTTGGGCTGCGGAGTGATGACCAGGACCGCGTTGATGCCTTCCAGGGGCATGAAGCGGAAAAGACCGGCCATGGGGGTGTCGGAGCTGACGCCGAATACTTTCTCCAGCTCGCCGACAACCTTGTCGGCCTCGATCTGCTGCATCGGGAAGATGCCAACGGACATGCCTTCAAGCCAATCCACATCGAAGATCTGGATGGTCTGCATATAGTTATTGAGTTCGACCGGCGTACCAGCCAGCACGATCATGCTGCGCGCGTTGTCGGTGCTGATCACGGCATTCGGCCGCGCATAGGGCTTGAGCAACTTTTCCATTTCGGTGGCGGAGATGTAACTCAGCGGCACCGCGCGGACCTGATAGCCCAAGCGATTCGGTTTGCCGACACCCGGGATAAGATTGCCCGGCAATGCCTGATCCACGGGCAGGATCGTGTAGCGGCCGTCATCCCACACCAGCGTGGCGTTATTCCAGCGTAGCAGCATCTCCAGGATAGACATCACCTGATCGCGGCGCATGGGCTTGGCGGTGGAGAAGGTCACCGTGCCCTGCACGCCTGGAGCAATCACATAGTTTTGCTGCAGGTAGTCGCCCAGGATGACCTTCAATACCGCGTTGAGCGACTCTCCCTCGAAATTGAAGGAAACATCGCCGTCCTTTGCTTCCGCCGGCGGCGGCAGACGCGCAGCATTCTTGTCAATGAAGTTTCCCGTTCCCGGATCGACGCTCCGATAGCCGGTATCAGGGGCTGCATCACCGGATGCCATCGGAAGAGTCTCTGCCGACGCGGACTGTGCCGACGCAGGGTCCGGGCGCCACGCCTGCTCTTCGATCGGTCGCGGCTGGTACGGCGCGGGACGCGTGTTCTGGCTGGCACAGCCGGTCAGGGTGACCAGCAGAGCCATGGCCACGCCAATCACGGCCTTGACTGAATGGGGTCGTCGCATCACTTCTCTCGTCTCCTGGTTCAGCCGTCCTGGTCGGCTCGCGCCCGCTCGGCTTCTTCGCGCATCTGCCGGCGGCGTTCCTCGATCCGGCGGCGAATCCGCTCGGCCTGCGCCTCGGGCGAATTGTCTTCGGTGGCTGAATCTTCTGCCTGCTCGCGCCCGTTGTCTTCGGACTGAGCCGCTTGCTCTTGTTTCCGCAACGGCGTCGGTGGCGCTCCACCCTTGCCATTGAACACTTCCAGCTCCAGTTCGCTACGGCCGCGCGGACCGTCAAAGACCGCTTTGCGCGCCTCAAGTTCGATCAGCTTGTAGCTGGAAAAGTCACCCTGGAGGTTTTCACCGACCTTGACGCTCTGGCTTTCGCCACTCTTGTTGCCCTTGACGAAGGCAATGGCGGCATCGTCGCCAATCTTGATCACACCGGTGAGCATGGCGTCCAGCGGAACAATGACTTCCTCCTCAACCACCGCCTCGTCTTCGTTACCGCCCTGACCCACGAATGGCAGGCGGTCGGCGTTGAACAGCGGGTGCTGGCTGATGGCGGCGTAACGATCCATGTCGGGCACCTGCGTTGCGGAACCCGCCAGCGCGACCGCAGGCACCGCCTCAACGCGCCCGAGATCCTCGGGATGCAGGCTGTAGCGACCGCCCAGACCCAACCAGGTCGATATCAGAACCAGCAATGCCCACAGCGCCGCCGTCCCGAGCATCACGATCATCAGTTTCGCGCCCGAATTAACCATCGGCGTCGCTCCGCTGATGCAGGTAGCCGTACAGATCGAAACTGATATCCAGATAGCCTCGCTGCGGTGCCTGGTTAATCCGGCGGTTGAAGGTCGGCCGGCGCGAAATCATGTTGACGTCGCCGACGAACAGCTGCGGACTGCCGCCCTCGATCTCGTGCAGCACGTTGGAAAACTCCTCGACCTCGCAACGCATGCGCACCTTCACCGTAACGCGCTCGAAGCGCTCCTTCTCACGGGACTTGTAGGGCGTCTTGTTGACTACCTGACAACGGTCGCTGTCGGTGGTGGAGGCCGCGACCACGGATTCCAGCCGCTGCATCAGGCCGGCGGTGGCCAGGTCGAAACTTTCCTCAGCAAGGAAGCCAGGATTACGCAACTCGGCTTCGGCCACTTCCGCCAGTCGTGCCTGCAGCGCCGGCTGCTGCGCCGCGGTCGCGCGCAGGCTGGCTTCCTGGTCACGCAGGGCAATCAACTCGTCCCGCAGGGCCAGGTGCGGCATCACCAGCGGCCAATGCACGAACAGCAGATAGACCAGCATCAAGGCCGCTACCAGCAGACTGACTGCCAGGACACGATCACGTCGAGCATCGGTGCGGCTCATCGGCGCTCCTCCGTACCGGCATCTTCCTTGGCATCGCCGGCCGAGTCGACCTTGACGTCCGCTTCCGGCTTGGTCGCGAATGCGCTGTAGTCGCGCTGTATGCCGCCGTCGGGCATCACGTACTGGGCGGCGATGGTGAAACGATCCTTGCCGGTTCGCGAATCCGGCTGGATGCTGCCGGACAGGGATACCGAACGAATCTGCGGCGATGGCTGCAGCAGGCCCACCAGCTCGGCCGCCTGGTTGCTCTGACCGGAAATGCTGAGCTTGTCGCCACTCAGGCTGAGCCGTTCGAGATAGGTGGTTTCCGGCGGCATCCGGTAGGTCAGTTCGTTGACCAGGTCCAGAACCGGCGGCGTCTCACTGCGCCGAACCGCGAGGAAATTGGCGCCCTCGACGGCATCGGTCAGGCGTTCGCGAAGCTGGTTGACCCGACGCGCTTCGACACGGCGCGCATCGACCTCTTCCTGCAGCCTCGCCAGCGCATCGCGCCGGTTGTCCAGCGACTGCGCGCCAGCCATGGCCAGCAGGACGACGGTCAGCGCCGCCAAGCCTAGTGCGATCAGGACGACACCATGCCCGCGTCGCGCACGCCGCTCGGCGGGCAACAGGTTGCAACCGGTCGGCTGGCCATCCTCACCGACAATATCCACGGCATCCAGACCCTCGGCGATACCGTCCAACGCCGTCAGCTCCGCGTCAAGGGCGGCACGTGGCGTGAGGATCAGGTCAACCTCGATCTGCTTGGATGCGGCATCACGACGGGCAATCCGGCAGTCGTAATAGACCTGGTCGGGCTTGAACGGCGTCTGCCGGTCCAGCTCATAGCCGACCACCGCACGCAGGTTGTCGGCGGTGGCGGCCGGCAGGGTCAGTCGTCGACGCAGCACGCGCGAGTCCTCGAGCAGCAGGACGCGCGGCAATGCACGCTGCGCCTCGCTGGTGGCGCCAATGAAGGCGCTGCCGACATCCTGGTCGGACCCCAACGCCAGCACGACAGGCGCCGCATCGTCAGGCGCATCCGATCGCCGCAGGCGAAGGCTGTCACCATCCCGCTGCAGCCACAGCTGTGCCGCCTCCGCCGCCATCGCCTCGCGCCACTTCGCCGGCAGGCAGCTGCGCAGGCTCTCGCCCCACCAGCTCAGGAATCCCGGGATCGGGCTTTCCGCGTAGCGGGTGGTCAGCCGCCGCAAGGGGCCGGCAATAGCGTCGGGAAGGGTTCGTGTGGATGACATCAAAGGGCTTCCCCGTCTTCCCAGCGGAGGACGGTATAGGCGATATCCGAGGCGTCGGCGCTACCGATGCGGACCGTGGCCAGCAAGCGGGTCCATGCCCCGTTGGGCAGGGTCGCGCGGGACTCAATACTATACGTGCCGGTGCCGCCACGCACCATGAGGGGCTGTCCGTTGGGCAGCGTTGCTACCGGGCCGCCGCCGCTGGCATCCATCTGGTGGCGCATCTCGATCAGCTCGCGGGCCAGTGGATCGGTCATGTCGGGCAGCGCGCGCAAGGCTTCCAATGGCGCGAATGCGGGGTTTGGCCGCCCCTGCCCGGTATACACGGTAAGTGCGGGCTCGGCGGCCAGGAACAGCTCCGGCGTCATGCCGAGCACCTGCTGCAGCTCACCGATGGTGTTAAACGGCTGGTTCGACGGCACGTAGTCGAGGCCGGCTGCCTCATAGTCGGGCGCCTCCGCACCATTGACCTGGGTAAGGTCATCCGGGTCGCGCCAGTCGACCACGGCATCGGCCAGTCGCTGCGACTCCAGGGGATCCACGCCCAGGGACAGGAACAGCTGCTCCAGCGTCTGCGAATCCGCGGCATTGATATCGATCTTGCCGGATTCATCGGTGATGCTGATCTCGACCTCGGCGCCATCGAACGTGAACGGATAAACGCGACCATCGGGAATCCAGCGCTGCTGCGGATCGGGCACCATCAGCTGGAACACGGTCAGGTTGACGCCTGCCTCAGCCGCGTAGAGCGCCTGGGTGGAGTCGAACAGCGAGCGCGACTGGATGTGTTCGGTACGCGCCAGCAGGGCGAAAGCACCGAGCAGGATGGCCAGCAAGGCGAGCAGCCACAGAACCACCACGAAGGCGATGCCGCGCATTTGTCGGACCGGGCCGCGCATCACTTGCGGTTTTCCAGCATGCGTGACGACGAACTGCTCGGCCGCGTCGGTCGGCGCGCGCGGAAACGGTTGCTGCTGGCACTGGCCGCAGCCAGCTTCATCGGCACCTCGAACAGCGGCCAGCTGCGGTTTTCGTTCTCGAAGCGCACGTTAAGCCGCACCAGGACCGGCAGCATTTCCATGTCGTCCCAGCTGGTATCCCAATCGCCCAGCTCGCCCTGCTCGTCCAGCTCCCGGTATTCGAAGCTGGCATCGGCGATGCCGTCCAGCAGGGTCACGGGCGGACGCTCGTCGTCGCCCTTGGGATCGTCCGGATCGTAGCCGTTCAACTGGTGATGATCGAAATCCAGCCGGTAGCCGTCGCGACCGCGAGCCAGCTCCAGCCACTGCACGTGCAGGCCGCCGCGTGAAAGATGCCCGGGCATTGGCGCGACGAAGCGCAGGGATTCGCCATCGGCCTCGAAAACCTTGCGGTCGCCATTGCTTTCCGGCTCCTCGAAGGCAACCGGCATGGCGTGCGACAGTTGGCGCCGCAGGAATTCCTGCGTCACCCGGACTTCGTCGGTGCGCTCGATCTGCGCCTCGCCACTGCGCGTCGTGCGGACCGCGCCACTGATCGTCGAATAGGCGAGCGTCAGCAGGATCGCCAGAAGCGTGCTGGCAAGCAGGATTTCCAGCAGCGTGAATCCGGACTGGCGGGTTGCCGGTGATCGCATCGCCCGCATCAGCGCCCCCGATCCGGCGTCAGCGTGCGCAGGGTGGAGAACGTCGCCTGCCGCTCGTTGCGACCTTCGTTCCAGAACACGGTCAGGCGCAGGTAGTACATGTCGACGGGCGACGGCGTGGACAGCGCGCCGCTGGAAACCAGCTCCGGCTCGTAGGCACTGACCTCGAGCTCCCAGCGCGAGCCATCATCGAACTCACCGCCATCGGTTCCCTCTTCCAGTCGGGTGCCGGCACCAATGCTGTCCAGCTTGGACTTGGCGTTGAGCGCGGCCTCGGTGAAGTCGGTACCGCGCCGCACCTGGCTGAGCGCACCGCTGGCAATGCTCATCGACAGCGCCAGCCCGATCGCGAGGATCGCGAAGGCCGCGACGATCTCGATCAGCGTGAAACCCTGCTGGCGCTGGCGGTGAATGAAAGGCATGCGGCGTATGACTGTGGGATCGGCGATGAGTTCACGACGAATCGTGAATGATTCAACGATCGTCGGTTTCGTTGGGGTCGAGCAGGCGGACCTTGCCGGTAAGCCACTCGACCTCGATCTCCCAGCGCGCCTCGCCGCGCATCAGCGTCACGCGACCGCCGCCGGAGGAGCCATCGGGATAGAAGCGAATCTGGCCGACGCCCTCGTCCAGCATTTCGGACTGCGCGGTCAGCAGCTCCATTTCCATGCCCTTGGGCAGGTGCACCGGATCCTTGTCCGGCATCTGGTAGCTGCGCTCGTCGACATTGAAGGCCAGCGTGCGCTGTTCGTGATGGACGATGGCCTGGCCGCGCGTGTAGCGCAGCGCAGCGGCCACGTCACGACTGGCCGCGCGAACCCTTGCCGAGTCGAGTCCACCGGTGACCGACATGGCGATCACCGTGGCCATGACGGCGATCAACACAATCACCACCACGATTTCGAGGAGAGTGAATCCGCGATGGCGACGCATGCCGTTCAGCCGCTCAGTCGGCGTTCGAAATGTCCTTGGCGGTGCCCTCGCCACCAGCCTTTCCGTCCGACCCCATGGACTTGATCACGACGCCTCCGGAACTGCCATTGGCGTCATAGTCAAACGGATGATTCCAGCCGTCGACCAGTTCCTTCTCGCTGGCATAGGGACCCAGCCAACTCGGCGCGTTACCCGGCTGCTTGACCAGATCTTCGAGGCGCTCCGGCGGCGAACCATTGTCCAGCGAGTAAGCCTCGATCTTGGCGACAAGGGTACTGATCTGCGCCTGGGTGAGGCGCTGCTTCGCACGATCACCCTGACCAAAAATACGGGTAGCGGCAAATGCCACGATCGAACCGATCAGGACGATCACGATCATGATCTCCATCAAGCTGAAACCGGATTGGCGCTTTTGCACGACGCGCTGCGTTCGCTTGTCTTGAACTGTCATCGGATCACCCCACTGCGTTGGTCAAGTCAAAAATCGGAATAAGAATGGCGAGCATGATCAGCGCCACCGTGAAAGCCATGATGATGATGATGATCGGAACAAGCGCCGCCAACAGGCGGTCCAGACCGTTCTTCACCTCGACATCGAACGTATCGGCGACCTTGATCAGCATCTCGTCCAATGCGCCGGACTCCTCGCCAACCTGAATCATCTGCAGAGCAAGACGCGGGAACTGTTTGCTTCGGGACAGAGCGGAAGCGAGTCCGCCACCAGTCTTGACGTCTTCTGCAGCCTCATCGACCGCTTTCGCCAGGGCTGTGTTGCCCAGCACGTTGCGCCCGATGGAAATCGCCGACAACAGCGGCACACCGTTGTGGACCAGTGTCCCCAGCGTACGTGCAAGCCGCGCGGTATCCATGCGCTGAAGCACGCCACCAATCAGCTTGCGCTTCAGAATCCATGTATCGAACCGCAGGCGACGTTCCGGATCAGAGAGCTGCCTCTGCAACAACCAAGCACCAACCACCGCGACAATGACAAACATCCACCAGCCGTCCCGCATCAGATTGCCGACTCCGAATACGACCTGAGTCAGCAGGGTGAGTTCCACACCCATGTCATCGAATAGCGGCACAAACTGCGGTACGACCCAAGCCATCAGGATTACCAGCGACAGCACCACCATGATCACCAGTATGGCCGGGTAGATCATTGCGTTGATGAAGCTTTCCTTCAGCGCCTTGCTTCGCTCCAGGTAGTCGGCAAGACGCTTCAGCGTGTCGTCCAGCGAACCACCGACCTCACCCGCGCGCACCATATTGATGTAAAGACGGGAAAACGCGCCGTGCTGCTGCTCAAGTGCCGTTGACAGCGACGAGCCTCCCCGAACCGCATCGCGGATGCGTTCAATGATCTTCTTCGCACCCTCGGACTCCGGCAGATCCAGCAGGATCTGCAGCGCGCGATCCAGCGGCTGGCCGGCGCCGAGCAGCGTTGCCAGCTGCTGGGTGAACTGCAGGATCTGGTTCTGGCTCAGCACGGCGCGCTGGCCGATGCTCGCGAACAGACCCTTGCGCTCGCCGGCGTCGGCCGGCTTGGCTTCCACCGGCACATTGCCGGCATCCTGCAGACGGACGATCACCTCGTCGGCGCTGGCGGCCTCCATCTGGCCGTCGATCATGTCGCCGGCGGCGCTGATCGCCTTGTAACGGAACATCGCCATCAGGCAGACGCCTCGGAAGCCGTGGACATGCGACGCATCAAGCCTCCTGCGTGACCCGCAGGACCTCCTCGATGGTGGTGACGCCCTGAAGCGCCTTGCGGATGCCGTCCTCATACATGGTGAACATGCCTTCCTTGCGGGCTTCCTGCTCGATCACGCCCATGTCGGCGTGCTGCATGACCAGGCGACGAATAGCGTCCGTCATCACCAGGAATTCCATGATCGTGGTTCGACCGTGGTAGCCGGTGGAGCTGTTGGTGCTGGGCTTCGGGCGCCACAGACGGATCGGACGCTCGTCGGTGTACTTCTCGAGCTTGAACTCCCTGATCACCTCGGGCATCGCCTCGTAGGGCTCGGCGGTCTCCGGATCGAGGCGGCGCACCAGTCGCTGCGCCAGGATGCCGTTGATGGTCGAGGTCAGCAGGTAGTCGGCCACGCCCATGTCCAGCAATCGGGTGACGCCACCAGCTGCGCTGTTGGTATGCAGCGTGGACAGCACCAGGTGGCCGGTCAGCGCCGACTGGATGGCGATCTCGGCGGTTTCACGGTCGCGCATTTCGCCGATCATGATCACGTCCGGATCCTGACGGACGATGGAACGCAGCGCGCCGGCGAAGTCGAGACCGATCTGCGGCTTGGCCTGGATCTGGTTGATGCCCTCGATCTGGTACTCGACCGGATCCTCGACCGTGATGATCTTCACGTCCGGCGTGTTGATCTTGGACAGCGCCGTGTACAGCGTGGTGGTCTTGCCCGAGCCGGTCGGTCCGGTGACCAGCAGGATGCCGTGCGGCCGCTCCAGCACGTCGATGAATCGGCCAAGGAACTTGTCGGTAAAGCCCAGCGTCTCGAAGTCGAACACCACCGATTCGCGGTCAAGGATACGCATCACCACCGATTCGCCATGCGCGGTCGGCACGGTGGACACGCGAAGGTCCAGCTCCTTGCCCTGCACGCGAATCATGATGCGGCCGTCCTGCGGCAGGCGGCGCTCGGCGATATTCAGCTTGGCCATGATCTTGACGCGCGAGATGACCGCGGCGGTGGATCCGGCCGGCGGTGACTCCACCTCGTGCAACACGCCATCGATGCGGTAGCGCACCTTCAAGCGGCTCTCGAACGGCTCGATATGGATATCCGAGGCGCGCTGCTCGACCGCACGCTGGATGATCAGATTCACGAGGCGAATGACCGGCGCTTCCGAAGCCAGGTCGCGCAGGTGTTCGATGTCGTCCTCGCTGCCCTCGCCCTCGGCCAGGTTTTCGACGATGGTGCCCATCGCCGAACGACCGCTGCCGTAATAGCGCTCGATCAGGTCATCGACCTCCGAGCGCAGGCCGATCTTGACCCGCACCGACTTGCCGGAAGCCAGGCCCACGGCGTTGATCGCGTACGGCTCCTGCGGGTCGGCGACCAGCAGGTCGACATGGGCTTCATCCTCGCCAACAGGGCAGACGTGGTAGTGCTTTAGGAAGCGCGTGGAGAGGCTGAGGTCAGCCGGCGGCGCTTCCGGGCAATCCTTGGCGGCCACCAGCGGCAGGTTCATCACCTCGGCGCTGGCTTCGGCCACGTCGCGCTCGGACACCAGGCCAAGGCGCGTCATCAGCGAGACGAAGCTGCCACCGGACTCCGCGTACAGGCGCTTGGCACGGCCGAGATCGGCCTCCTTCAGGCGGCCGCGCGACAGCAGCTCCTGCGAAATCTGCGCCTCGATCGGCGGCAGATCGCCGGCGCTGCCGCTGGCGGATGCCGGGACGGCTGGCGCTTCGCTGCTGGTCGTGGCTTCAGACAAGGGTTTCTCCATCATTCGCGTCGTCACGGGCACTGTGACCACCGTCGTCCTCGTCAGGTTCCTCGCGCCAGCCAATCAGGGCTTCGAGGAAGTGACGGTTCAAGGCAATCCAAAGCGCCACCGGTACCACCGTCGGCAGGATCAGGTAGCCGAACTGGTAGCCCAAGGCTACCGCATCGGCGTTCCAGCCGGCCTGCTGCATCACCGCCTGCCCCATCGGCCCGGCATTGAACATGATCAGCTTGACCACGTCGAAGAACAGCCCCCAGGACGCCACCAGCCACAGGATCGGCAGGCCGATGGCGAACTGCTTCAGACGCTTCGAGGCCGCGATAGGCGTAGCCATCACCAGCCCGGCGAACAACGGTAGGCACCAGGCGTAGATCAGCGGGTTGGAGGTCAGTACCAGTTGGGCGGCGCGGCCATCCACCTGGGTGATCAGGCGGGTATTGATCTCCACCTGCGCGCCGACCTGCATGATGCTCTCGATGGCCTGCGACACCTCGACCGTCAGCAGCCAGCCGCCAATGCGCACCGCCGGCCACACCACGGCGCTGGACAGCACGGCCCAGAGGAAGAAACAGGCCGGCAGCCATAGCAGGGCGGCCAGCAGGAACTGCCGGAGCGGGCTGATCTGCATTACCGGCACCAGACCCGTGCGTTGCGGAACATGCGCAACCAGGGAGATGCCTCGCCGACCATGTCCGGATGCCAGCTCAGCTGGGCATTGCGGAACACGCGCTCGGGATGCGGCATCAGGATGGTGGCACGGCCATCGCTGCTGGCAAGCCCGGTGATGCCGTCCGGCGAACCGTTCGGATTGGCGGGATAGCGCGTCGCAGGCTGCCCTTCGGCATCGCTGTAGCGCAGGCAGACATTGGCCGCTTCGCGATCCGCTTCGCTGGCGAATGCGGCGCGGCCTTCGCCGTGCGCCACCACCACCGGTAGCAGCGAACCAGCCATGCCGGCGAAGAACAGCGAAGGTGACTCCTCGACCTTCACCTGCACCAGCCGCGCCTCGTACTGCTCGCTGCGATTGCGCAGGAATCGCGGCCAGTGCGCCGCACCGGGAATCAGGTCTTTCAGCGAGGACAGCATCTGGCAGCCATTGCAGACGCCAAGGGTGAAACTGTCCTCGCGGGCGAAGAAGGCCGCGAAATCATCGCGCAGGCGCGGATGATCCAGCACCGACACCGCCCAGCCGCGCCCGGCGCCAAGCACGTCGCCGTAGGAGAAACCACCGCAGGCCACGAGGCCGCGGAAGTCCGCCAGTTGCCGACGATCACCCAGCAGGTCGGACATGTGCACGTCCACCGCCTCGAACCCGGCACGATGGAACGCGGCCGCCATTTCGACCTGGCCATTGACGCCCTGCTCGCGCAGGATCGCCACCCGCGGCCGCGCGCCCGTGGCGATGTACGGTGCGGCAATGTCGTCATCGATATCGAAGCTGGGC
Source organism: Rhodanobacteraceae bacterium (assembly GCA_024233975.1). Lineage (GTDB taxonomy): Bacteria > Pseudomonadota > Gammaproteobacteria > Xanthomonadales > Xanthomonadaceae > JACKOX01. The sequence goes on along the minus strand of JACKOX010000025.1, from coordinate 30,122 downwards.
CGCCATTGCAGGCCGGGCGCATCGAAGTCACGCGCGCTGTCGCGCTCCTCGTCGGCGGACGCCGGTTCGTCGCGACGGCGCTGCATGGCGTGCGTGGTGCTCCACCAAGCGTCGAACAGCGTTTCCCACGACCACTCCGCCAGCGTGGCGCCGCCCTTGGCGACACGGATGCGTGGCGCGGCGATCACCTCGCCGATGCGCTGCGCGCAATGCGTGAGATTGTGCCGCGCGATGAGGTCGGCGAAGGCCGCGCGGCGCGATGCCGGCACCTGCACCACCGCACCCAGTTCCTCGGTGAACAGCGTGGACAGCGGGTTTTCGCCCCAGCCGTCGAGATTGATTTCCAGACCGCAATGGGCGGCGAAGGCCATTTCGCAGAGCGCGGCGAAGGCGCCACCATCGCTGCGATCGTGATAGGCCAGCAGCAGGCCGGCCTGACGGGCATCCTGGATCAGGCCGAAGAAATCGCGCAGGCACTCGACGTCATCCAGGTCCGGACAGGCACCGCCGATGCGGCCATAGCACTGCGACAGCACCGAGCCACCGAGGCGCTGCTTGCCGGCGCCAAGCCCCAGCAACCACAGCTCACTGTCCTGCTCGCCATCCTGGGCGCGACTGAGCACCGGCGTCAGCTGCTCGCGAACATCGGCGACACGGGCGAAGGCGGTGACCACCAGCGACACCGGCGACACGCTGCTCTGCGGTGTTCCATCCGTTTGCCATGCTGCCTGCATCGACAGCGAATCCTTGCCGACCGGAATACCGATATCGAGATCGGGACAGAGCTCCATGCCGACGGCCTTGACCGCCTGGTAAAGCAATGCGTCCTCGCCCTCATGCCCGCAGGCGGCCATCCAGTTGGCGGACAGCTTCACCTCGGACAGCGACGCCACCGGTGCGGCGGCCAGATTGGTCAGCGCCTCACCGACGGCCATGCGTGCACTGGCGGCGGCGTCGATCAGCGCCAGCGGGCTGCGCTCGCCCAGCGCCATTGCCTCGCCGGCATGGCCGCTGAAATCCGACAGCGTGATCGCGCAGTCGGCCAGCGGCAGCTGCCACGGCCCGACCATCTGGTCGCGCGCGCAAAGACCGCCCACGCTGCGATCACCAATGGTGACGAGGAACTGCTTGGCAGCAACCGTCGGATGCGCCAGCACGCGGAGGCCAGCCTCCTGCAGGTCGATTTCGCGCGGGTCCAGTCGCGACCACGGCGCGGCATACGGCGAGCGCGTATCGCGCAGCGTGCGCGGCGCCTTGCCGAACAGCAGGTCCATCGGAATATCGATGGGATGCCCGAGACCAGCCGCTTCACTGGACGCGTCGCGCAGCAACAGGTGCTCGGCTTCCGTGGCCTTGCCAACCACCGCGAACGGACAGCGTTCGCGCCGGCACAGGGCCTCGAAGTCGGCCAGATGCTCGGCGGCCACGCCCAGCACGTAGCGTTCCTGGGATTCGTTGCACCACAGCTGCATCGGCGACAACGACGGGTCGTCGCTGGGAACGGCCGTCATGTCGATTTCGCCACCGACACCGGCATCGTGCAGCAGCTCGGGGATGGCGTTGCTGAGGCCACCCGCACCCACGTCATGGATGCTGCGCACCGGGTTGTCGTCACCCAGCGCATAGCAGCGGTCGATGACTTCCTGGCAGCGTCGCTGCATTTCCGGGTTTTCGCGCTGCACCGAGGCAAAGTCGAGATCCTCGCTGCTCTGCCCGGAGGCCAGCGATGAGGCCGCGCCGCCGCCAAGGCCGATCAGCATCGACGGACCACCGAGCACCACCACGGCATCGCCGGGGCGAATGCTGAGCTTGGCCACCTGCTCGCGGTCGATGGCACCCAGGCCACCGGCCAGCATGATCGGCTTGTCGTAGGCGCGGGTCGGGCCATCCACGGCGTCATCGCTGAGCTCGAAGCTGCGGAAATAGCCGCACAGCGCCGGCCGACCGAATTCATTGTTGAAGGCCGCGGCGCCGATCGGCCCGTCGGTCATGATTTCCAGCGCCGAGGCCATGCGCGGATTCAGAGCCCGTGCCTGCTCCCAGGGCTGCGGCAACTCGGGAATGCGCAGGTGGCTGACCGAGAAACCGGACAGGCCGGCCTTGGGCTTGCCGCCACGACCCGTCGCGCCCTCGTCGCGGATCTCGCCACCGCTACCGGTGGCCGCGCCCGGGAACGGCGAGATCGCCGTCGGGTGGTTGTGGGTTTCGACCTTGATCGCGAAGGCCGAATCGACGGCTTCGGATTCGACATAGACGCCGCCGTCGCCTTCGGGGCGGAAACGGCGCGCCGGATGCCCTTCGACCACTGCCGCATTGTCGCTGTAGGCGGTCAGGGTCAGCTGCGGCGACTCGGCGTGGGTGTTGCGGATCATGCGGAACAGCGACAGCGGCTGCTCCTCGCCATCGATGACGAATTCCGCGTTGAAGATCTTGTGACGGCAGTGCTCGGAGTTGGCCTGCGCGAACATCATCAGCTCGACATCGCTGGGATCGCGACCCAGCGCGTCGTAGCGCTCGCGCAGGTAGTCGATCTCGTCGTCCGACAATGCCAGCCCCAGTTCCACATTGGCCTGCACCAGCTGGTCGCGTGGCACGCGGCGCAGGGCGCCCTTGGCCGGCGACTCGAAGACCTGACCCGCCTCGGCCAGGCGGCCCAGCACGGACTGGGTCATGCGGTCGTGGAGAACGCCCGTCAATGCCTGCATCGCGGCGCCATCGGCCGGCAGCTGGTCGAAGCGATAGGCGACACCACGCTCGACGCGGCGGATCGGCAGCTCGACACCACGGAGGATGTCCACCGCCTTGCTGGCCCACGGCGAGCGCGTCCCAAGGCGTGGCAGGACCAGCAGCCGGCCGGTGTCGTCAGCAGCCAACTCGTCGCCGGCTTCCAGCACGCGCAGCAGCTGCGGGCGATCCAGCGTCGCGCCGGCTTCAGGTTCGACCAGGTAGATCCAGTTGGCCGACAGCAGCCGCGGCGTGGCCGCCGAAGCACCAACAGCGGCTTCGACACGCTCGCGCAGGCGATCCAGACGGAAGGCGGACAGGGCCGACTGGCCTTCAAGGACGATCATCACGACAGGATCTTCACAACAAGCAGGGGCCGCAGGACATGGAGAAAACCACAGGAACACCGGTCAGGAGCGGGGGCGCGAATGATAGCCAATCCGCGGCCTCGATGCGCCGGAACGGGGCGTTCTGGCGCCCCCGGAAACGACAACGCCGGGCAGGAACCCGGCGTTGTCTGTCATGGCGCTGGCCGATCAGGGCTTGCTGGCGCCGGTGCCTTCCAGCTGGTCAAGGCGGGCGCGCATCTGCTCTGGCGGCACGTAGCCACCGATCTGGGTGCCGTCGGCGGTGAAGATCGCCGGCGTGCCGTTGACGCCAATCCGCTGGCCCAGCGCGTACTCGGCCTCGACCGGATTCGGGCATTCGGCCTTCACCGGCTCGCCACCGGCCTTGGCTTCGGTCAGCGCGTCGCGACGATCCGCCGCACACCAGACGTCCACGGCCTTGTCGAAGGAGGCGCTGCCGACACCGGCGCGCGGGAAGAACATGTACTCGATGGCAATGCCCTGCGCGTTGTAGTCGGCGATCTGGTCATGCAGCTTGCGGCAGTAGCCGCAGTCGATGTCGGTGAACACCGTCACCGTGTGCTTCGGGTTCGCCGGCGAGAAGATGATGCGCTTGTCCTTGCCGAAATCCTTCAGCGCGGTCTGGCGGACTTCGGCGCGGGAGGCCTCGGTCAGGTCCTTCTTGCCGTTGATGTCATAGATCGAGCCCTGGAACAGGTACTTGCCGTCCTCGGACACGTAGGCCACCTGGCCGGAAACCTGGACTTCCACCAGGCCCGGGATAACCGCGTCGGCGATGCTGTCGATGGTGGCACCGGGAACCAGCGACTGGATGGCGGCGCGAATCTTCTCTTCCTTCGCGCTGGTGGCGTCGCCGGCAATGGCGGCACAGGAAATGACGCCAATCAGGGCGCCGATCAGGAAACGGGACATGGGTGAAACCTCAGTATCGTATCGGGGTGTTTCAAAGACCGCGCAGCCGGGCTGGAGTTCCGCCCGCGCACCGGCGAGGCAGGATAACGGAAATGCGGCGCCCCGTCGCCGAAAGGCGGCCTGCCCGGCCGGACCAGCGGCCAATCCACGCTCAGGGACGCCGCGGTGCCTCCAGCGAAAGCGCCATCACCAGCGCATCCTCGCGCCCTTTTCCATCCGGGTAGTAGCCCGGACGACGGCCAATTTCGGCGAAGCCCAGGCGCTGGTATAGCCCGATGGCTCGGCTGTTGCTCGGCCGGACTTCCAGAAAGATGCGCTCGGCCTGGTGCCAGCGCGCCAGATCGATCAGCCGCTTCATCAGGCGCCGGCCGTGACCTTCGCCGTGCGCCTCGGGCAGCACGCAGACATTGAGCACGTGGGCCTCGCCGGCAGCGGCGCTCAGGATGCCGTAGCCGATGATTTCCCCGGCCTGCTCCAGGCTCCAGCAGCTATAGCCGGCGCGCAGGCAGTCGCGGAAGATGCCCTCGGTCCAAGGGTGGCTGTAGGCCTGCTGTTCGATCGCAGCGATTTGCTCCAGATCCTCCAGCCGCATTGGACGCAGCTGGGCGAACGGCAGGGAACGCGCGCTGGCGCTCACCCGCCGGCCTGCCGGCGAAGCCGACGCTGGCAGCCCCACAACCGGCGTTTCCAGTCGGGGCGACAGCGCAACTCAGCCAGTTGGATCGACGGATCAAGACCATCGGCTTCCGAGGCAGGAAGCCGGAGCCTCACGTCGTCACCGACACGCAACACACTGGATGCACCCATCATGGCAACGATGGCTGCCAGCAGGGCGCCATCGACCGGACCGCCGGTAAGCGTGATTTCCACCACACCCGAAGTCGACTGCCCCGGACCGCGGACGCCAGCCGGCGAACGCGCCCGCATCGGCGACAGGCCGAGTGCGTCCAGCACCCGTCGCTGGTTGCCGGAGTAGCAGACCGCAGCCTGCACTACTGCGAGACCGCCTGCATGGCTTCAAGGTCGGCCATGAATTGCACGAAGATCGCGTCCACAGCATCGCCGATCATTCGCGCCGACGTCTCCACGCTGCCGTCGGGCACGGCACGGGTTTCGCGGTAGACGCGCACCATGCCGTCGCCATCGACGCCATCGGACTCATCCCCCGGCGCATCCAGCCGATTGGACTGCGGCGGCTGGTAGCGAAGTCCCAGCGCCACCTGGATCGTCCACGACCCGCCCGAAGGAACACGCTCCAGGGCAATGATGCGTCCGCTGATCTGTGCCGGCTCGCGGGCCTGCGGCAGATTATCGACCACCAGCGGCGCCACGTTGGCGCGACGCAGCGTGGCGATCAGCCGGCGCTGCAGCATGCGCGTCGGCGGGTCCACCCACAGCTGGTAGTGATAGGCGCGCAGGCGCATGCCCTCGTCGTCCAGCGCATACAGCAGCGCCTGGTCGGAATGCACGCCGTCGGCCACGAAGGTTGGAACCACGATCGGCTGCCGGGTCAGCGGCGCCTCCCAGGCCTGCACCACCGGCAGCTGCCCGAGGCGATAGTAGGTGGTGTCGGGGATCGCGGGGCCGCCGGCACAACCGGCCAGCGCCAGCGTCACCAGCAGCGCCAGCCCGATACGCAGTGAATGCGGACGGAGCATCTCATTCCACCTCGTCGGGCGGCGGCGTGAACAGCAGGCGGTTGGGCGCCTGGCGGATTTCGCGACTGAACTCATTGAGGTTCCGGCTCGAGGACTCGAGGTGGTAGGTGATGGTATCGATGCGCTGCGCGACCGCGGCCACGGTCTGCTGCAGGTCGTGCACGGCATTGCGGATATCGGGGCGGTTCTCGGCCACCGTGTCGTTCAGGGCCGCCACCAGCGCATCCGCGCGCTCGCGGGTCTGGTGCAGGTCGTTGGAAAGCGCGGCCACATTCTGCAAGGTCCTGGCGACGGCCTGTCGATTCTCCGGACCCAGCGTCTGCTCCAGCGCTGCAGCGGAGCGGTTCAGGCGCTCCAGCAGCTCGCGGCTCTGGCTGGCAATGCCCGGCAGGTTGTCGTCCAGTGTGCCGCTGATCGAATCCAGCCGAGCTCCCAGCGTATCGACCAGCGGCCGGATGCGGTCGCGGGTCAGCACCGTCAACTCGCCGGCCAGGTCGTTCATCGCGGCGAACAGATCGGCGCCACCGGCGGCCTCGATCTCGCTGCCCGGCTTGAGCATGCTGGTGCTCTGCCCTTCCCGGATGCCGATGGACACATCGGCCAGCAGTCCCTGCGACACCAGATGGGCGATGCTGTCATCGGGAATCTCCCAGTCCTCGCGGACCGAAAATTCCACGCGGTAGCGGGTATGACCTTCGCGGCGGTCCGGCTCGATGCTGTCGACCTGACCGATGCGGAAACCTTCGTAGAACACCGGCGCGCCGAAGCTCAGGCCGGTGACGTTGTCGTAATAGGCGTGGTAACCGGTGGCTTCGCCGCCGCGACCGGTGATCGCGACCAGCGTCGCCAGCAGCAGACCCAGCGCCGCGGCTACCACCACGCCCACCAGCACATAGTTGATGTTGTCGCGCTTCATCGCTTCCGCCAGACCCCATGACCTCCGTCGCCGGGCGACGACGTACCGGCATCTTACCGAAAGGCGACGGACTGCTACGCTTTCGCCATGAGCAACCGTCGGGAAGCCATCGCCAAACGCCGCGCCAAGGCCCGCGAAGCCGGCGATGCCACGCCGGCCGAACAGCGCCTGGTGGATGCCTGGCTGGAGCGAAGCTGGGCCGAGCATGGCCTGGCGCGCAGCACGCTCGACAACTACCGTCGCGACCTGACCGCCCTGGCCGTGTGGCTTGGCGGCGCGGGCAGCTCACTGGTAGCCGCCAGCCCGGACCACCTCAACCGTTGGCTGGCCGGACGCAGTCGCGACGGCTATTCGGCGCGCAGTAACGCGCGGGCGCTGTCCTCGGTGCGCCGCTTCTATGCCGATCTCCATCGGCTGGGACGAATCGATGCGGATCCGGCCGCGCGACTGGAATCACCGCGCCTGCCGCGATCGCTGCCGAAGGCACTGTCGGAATCCGAAGTCGAAGCCCTGCTGGAGGCGGCCCATCCCGAAGAGCAGCTGCGCGAGCGCGCCATGCTGGAGCTGATGTACGCCACCGGTCTTCGCGTCAGCGAGCTGGTCGACCTTCCGGCCACGGCGCTGAACCTGCGGCAGGGCGTGCTGCGTGTCACCGGAAAGGGCGGCAAGGATCGACTGGTGCCGCTGGGCGAGGAAGCCCGCCACTGGCTGGAACGCTACATCGCCGAAGGCCGCCCGCCGCATGCCGGTGGCCCGGTATTCATCGCGGCGCGTGGCGGCGCGATGACCCGCCAGCACTTCTGGCGGATCATCAAGCGGCTGGCGGTGGTCGCGGGCATCGACCCGGAGCGCATCACGCCGCACGGCCTGCGCCACAGCTTCGCCACCCACCTGCTCAACCACGGCGCCGACCTGCGCGCCCTGCAGATGCTGCTCGGCCACAGCAGCCTGTCCACGACGCAGATCTACACACTGGTCGCCCGCGAGAAGCTCAAGCAACTGCACGGGCAGCACCACCCGCGCGGCTAGGCGCTCAGCCCAGTCGCTGGCGCTGCTGCTTCAGGCCGTCGAGTTGGGTGGTCCATTCGGCGAGGCGGGCGCGCTCCTGGTCGACGACTTCGGCCGGGGCGTTGTCGACGAAGCGGGCGTTGCCAAGCTTGCCGTTGCACTTGCCGATCTCGCCTTCGATGCGCTTGATCTCCTTGTCGAGGCGCGAACGTTCGGCGCCGAGGTCGATCAGGCCTTCCAGCGGAATCAGCAGCTTCAGTTCGCCCAGCACCGCAGCCGCAGCGGCCGGCGGTTCCGTGCCAGTGTCCAGCCAGTCGATGGATTCCAGGCGCGAGAGGAAGCGCAGCGAGCCATCGAAGCGATGGGCACGCGCACGATCACTGTCGTTGCCGCCCTGCAGCAGCAGCGGCACCTGCTTCGAGGGCGGCACGCCCATTTCGCTGCGGATGCGGCGCAGGCCGGAGACGGCGCTCTTCAGCCACTCGATATCGGCCTCGGCCTCACCGTGCACGGCAAAGTCATCGTTCTCCGGGTAGGTACGCAGGCTGATCGTCTCGCCGTCGATGCCGAGCTTGGGCGCGACGTGCTGCCAGATTTCTTCGGTGACGAAGGGCACCAGCGGATGCAGCAGCCGCAGCGTGGCTTCGATGACGTAGAGCAGCGTATGGCGCGTGCTGGCGGCGGCTTCGGCGTCGTCGCCGTTGAGCGCCGGTTTGGCCAGCTCGAGGAACCAGTCGCAGAGTTCATTCCAGGTGAACTCGTAGACCGCCTGCGCAACGAGGTCGAAGCGGTAGGCGGCGAACTGTTCGTGCACTTCGCGCGTGGTGTGCGCGAGACGCGACAGGATCCAGCGCTCGGCATCGGTCTTCGGCTGCGGTGAACCCGAGGCGCTGAATCCTTCGCAGTTCATCAGCGCGAAACGCGCGGCGTTCCACAGCTTGTTGCAGAAGTTCTTGTAGCCTTCGCAGCGGCTCAGGTCGAACTTGATGTCGCGGCCGTGGCTGGCAAGCGCCGACAGAGTGAATCGCAGTGCATCCGCACCAAAGGCCGGAATGCCGTCCGGGAATTCCTTGCGCGTGGCCTTCTCGATCTTCGCCGCCATCTGCGGCTGCATCAGGCCGCGGGTGCGCTTCTCGACCAGCGATTCGAGATCGATGCCGTCGATGAGATCAATCGGGTCGAGGATGTTGCCCTTGGACTTCGACATCTTCTGGCCCTGCGCATCGCGCACCAGACCGGTGATGTAGACGTCCTTGAACGGCACCTTGCCGGTGAAGTGCTCGGTCATCATGATCATCCGGGCGACCCAGAAGAAGATGATGTCGAAGCCAGTGACCAGCACCGAAGACGGCAGGTAGCGGTCGAAGCCGCGCTCGGCCATCAGCTGCGGATCCGGCCAGCCCAGCGTGCTGTGCGACCAGATACCGGAACTGAACCAGGTTTCCAGCACGTCGTCGTCCTGGCGCAGCGCGACATCGGCGGCGAGGCCATTCTTTTCGCGCACTTCATCTTCGCTGCGACCGACGTACACGGTGCCCGTGTCGTCGTACCACGCCGGAATGCGGTGGCCCCACCAGAGCTGGCGGCTGATGCACCAGTCCTGGATGTTGGCCATCCAGTGGCGATAGGTGTTGATCCAGTTGCCCGGCACGAAGCGCACGTCGCCCTTCTCGGCCAGCTCCAGGCCACGCGCACCGAGCTCGTCCATCTTCACGAACCACTGGTCGGTGAGGAACGGCTCGATGACCTGTCCGGTGCGGTCACCGCGCGGCACCATCAATTTGTGCGGTTTGGTTTCCAGCAGACGGCCTTCGGCTTCCAGCTCGGCCAGCACCACCTTGCGCGCGTCGTAGCGATCCTGCCCACGGAAACGCTCCGGGCCGTTGTCGTTGATGGTGGCGTCCGGCGTGAAGATGTTGATCATCGGCAGGCCGTGGCGCTGGCCGATGGCGTAATCGTTGAAGTCGTGCGCCGGCGTGATCTTGACGCAGCCGGTGCCGAATTCGCGCTCGACGTAGTCGTCGGCGATGACCGGAATCTCGCGGTCCGACAGCGGCAGGCGCAGGGTCTTGCCGACCAGCTTCACGTAGCGCTCATCCTCGGGATGCACGGCCACGGCGACGTCGCCCAGCATGGTTTCCGGACGAGTCGTGGCGACGGTCAGTCCGTATTCGCCGTTCGGGCCCTTCAGCTCTTCGCCAGCGTCGGCAGCAACCGCGCTCTGGTCAGCAAAGGGATAGAAGATCGACCACAGGTTGCCGTTTTCCTCCTCGCTGACCACTTCGAGGTCGGAAATCGCGGTCTTCAGCACCGGATCCCAGTTCACCAGGCGCTGGCCACGGTAGATGTGGCCCTGCTCGAACAACTGGACGAAGGTTTCCTTCACCGCCTCGACGGCCATCGGATCCATGGTGAACACCGCGCGATCCCAGTCGCCCGAGGTACCCAGACGGCGCATCTGCCGCTCGATCGTGTGGCCAGACTGTTCGCGCCACTCCCAGACCTTTTCGATGAAGGCCTCGCGACCGAGACTGTCGCGGCTCTCGCCTTCCGGCAGGTTGCGGTTGACTACCATTTCGGTGGCGATGCCAGCGTGGTCGGTACCCAGCTGCCACAGCGTGTCGAAGCCGCGCATGCGGTGGTAGCGGATCAGCGCGTCCTGCAGCGTGTGCTGGAAGGCGTGGCCCATGTGCAGCGTGCCGGTGACGTTCGGCGGCGGCAGCATGATGGTGTAGGGCTCGCCCTCGCCGCTGGCGCGGAAATAGCCGCCGTCCTCCCAGCGCTGGTAGAGGCGGGATTCGAAGGTTTCGGGCTGGTAGCTCTTTTCCATGGGCGGCTGCCGGACGCCTGCGGACGCCGGCCTGATCATCTGGGAGGGAGCCGGCGATTGTAGTGGCTGGGCGCTGTCGGCGGAACCGCCAACGTCCCAGGGCTACATGTCGTGCTTGTTCAGCTCGAAGCCACGAGTCTGGTAATCGCGCCAGCGCTGGCGCAGCGGCTCGCGGGCGGATTCATCGGCCGGCACTACTTCCAGCACGCGCTCGAACTGGCCGCTGACGGCCTCGTCGCGCAGGTTGATCACCATCGGGCGGTCCGGCGTTTCCGTGCCCGGCACCACCACCAGCAGCGGGGTGACGGCGTCGTCCTCGTCCACACCGGCGATCTGATGCGGCAGGTAGGCATCGTCGTCGAAAGCCCACAGCAGCTCGTCCAGCTCTTCCGCCTGCTCCGGGTCACGAGCCAGGATCAGCGTCGGCTGCTGCGCCGCCAGCGCGCGCTTGGCCAGCTCGCAGACCAGCAGCAGCGGTTGCTCCCGGAAGCGGTCTTTCTGGATCAGGTAAAAATCGGCGCGCGGCATGTCAGAGCGCAGCTCCGGCATCGCCGCCGGCCATCATCGCGCCCACGGCCGCAGCGACGCTGCTGGCGAGGATCAGGCCGAAGAAACCCAGCACTGGCGGCAGGCGCTTGCCGGGCGGGCGGGTCTGCATGAAGTACAGCGGCACGAAGAACAGCGCCAGCAGCACGATGCCGACGTTGAACAGCGGACTGCGCCGATAGCCGAACTCGCGGCCATCCAGATGCAGCCACCAGAAGCCGACGGCGAACAGCGCCAGCGCGGTGAGCAGGTCGGTCGGGCTGCTGCCGCCTTCCAGCCCGCCGCCGAATTTCGTGACCAGCATGCCGTTGATCAGCGACAGGCCGAGGATCGCGGCGATGGCCTGCGACTTGCCGCGGGCAATCGCCGGGTCACGCCCGGGCGGCTCAGCCGATGCCTCGGCGGAAGGCACGGTGCCGTCCACCGGTGGCGTGTCCGGACCGCTTTCCTGCGGATCGCTGTCGTGCGGACGCTGCTCGTCGCTCATGCGCAGTGGCTCGCGGGTACCGGGCTCAGGCGCAGCGGTCGATCAGCCACTGCACCAGCAGGTTCACCGGACGACCGGTGGCGAGACCCTTGCGACCCTCGTCCCAGGCGCTGCCGGCGATGTCCAAGTGCGCCCAGCGCTGGCCCTCGGTGAAGCGCGACAGGAAGCAGCCGGCGGTAATCGCCCCGCCCCACTTGCCGCCGAGGTTGGTGAAATCGGCGAACACGGAATCCAGCTGCGACTGGTAGTCGTCCCACAACGGCAGGCGCCAGGCGCGGTCATGGACGTCGTTGCCGGCGGCCAGCAGCTCATCGGCGAGGTCGTCGTGCTTGGACATCAGGCCGTGCGCGTGCTTGCCGAGCGCGACGACGCAGGCGCCGGTCAGCGTGGCGACGTCGATCAGCGTCTGCGGCTCGAAATTCTTCTGCGCATAGGTCAGCGCGTCGCAGAGGATCAGGCGACCTTCGGCGTCGGTGTTCAGCACCTCGATGGTCTTGCCGGACATCGAGGTCAGCACGTCGCCCGGACGGTAGCTGTCACCATCCGGCATGTTCTCGACCGCGGCGGCAATGGTGACCAGGTTCAGCGGCAGCTTTAGCTTGACCGCGGCGACGAAGCTGCCGAGCACGGTGGCCGCGCCGCACATGTCGAACTTCATCTCCTCCATACCCGGGCCGGGCTTCAACGAGATGCCACCGGTATCGAAGGTGATGCCCTTGCCGACCAGCACGAACGGCTTGGCGTCGCCGCCACCATTCCACTTCAGCACGATCAGCTTCGGCGCGTTGGCGGAACCGCGGGCGACGGCCAGCAAAGAGCCCATGCCCAGCTGCTCCATCTCCTCGCGCTCGATGACTTCGCACTCGACACCGTCGTGCTCGGCGGCAAATTTGATCGCCTCGCTGGCGACATGCGCCGGGTTGCAGATGTTCGGCGGCAGGTTGCCCAGCTCGCGGGCGAAGCACACGCCTTCGGCAATGCCGGCAGCCTCGCCAAGGATCGCGGCCTTCGACTCGTCGGCGGCGAAGCTGACCATTTCAAGGCCAGTCGGCTTGGCGGCGCTGGCGCGCGTTGCGGTGTAGCGGTAGGTGGCCTTCTCGGCGCGAATCGCGGCCTGGCGCAGCACCCAGTCGGCGTCGCGACTCTTGACCGCGAATTCATTGAGGCAGCAATGCGCGCGACGGCTGGAGCCGATCCGCAGCGCAGCGAAGGCGGCATCCGCCGCCTTCTGGAAGGCGCCGGCATCGAACTGATCGCGATCACCCAGGCCAACCACCAGCACGCGCGTGGCGGCCACGCCCGGCAGGCCGTGCAGCAACGTGGTCTTGCCGGCCTTGCCGCTGACGTCGCCAGACTCGATCAGCGCCTTGAGGCGGCCTTCGCCACGCAGGTCGAGCTCGGCGGCGCTGCCGTCCAGCGCGTGGTCCGCAAAGAGGCCAATCACCACGCAATCGCTGTCGATTTCAGCCGGATGCGTACGATTCAGGGAAAGTTCGAGTGCCATGCGGTCTCCATTCCGTACAATTGGCGCCTTTGCGGCCGACGGATCGGCGGGCAGCTGGCGCGATGAAGGATTGCGGGCAGCGGACGCCGCACGCGAAAGGCGGCCATTCTAACAGGCCGCCCGCCGCCAGCCTGCAATCACCCAGCTCCGAGGAATCCTGCCAACCCGATGCGCGTGCTTGACCGCTACCTGCTGCGCGAACTGCTGACCACGTTCCTGGCCGTGGCCCTGATCCTGGCCCTGCTGAGCCTGGGCGGCATCGTGGCGGACATGCTGGGCGAGATCGCGCGAGGGAAGTTCCCGGCATCGCTGCTGTTCTCGCAACTCGGGCTGCGGTCGGTGCGCTTCCTGCCGATCCTGCTGCCGCTGGCGCTGTTCCTTGCCGTACTGCTAGGCGTCGGGCGCCTGTACCGCGATTCGGAAATGGCCGTGCTGGCAGCAGCCGGCATCGGACCACAACGCCTGTTGCCGGCCATTTCTCTACTGGTACTGCCGATGACCCTGCTGGTGGCGATGGCCTCGCTGTGGTGGACGCCGTCCGCGCTGAACCGCTCCAAGGACATGATCGACGCCGCCAATCGCTCGCTGCTGGTCGCCGGCCTTGAGCCCGGGCGTTTCGTCGAGATTCCCGGCCGCGCCAGCGTGGTCTACCTCGCGGAAATGTCCGCCGACGGCAGCCAGTTCAAGCGGCTGTTCGTGCATTCCAAGAAGGACGGCCGCATCGACGTGGTCACTGCGCGCTCGGGCGAGCTGTTCCGCGAGAGCCAGGGCGAGGAGCGCTACCTGAGCCTGAGTGACGGTTTCCGGGTGGAAGGCAGCCCCGGACAGAGCAACTACCGGATCATGCGCTTCGAGCGCAACGACATCCGCGTGCCGGACAGCGAACCCAACGACTCCGGCACCACCCAGGAGCGCATGCCGACCGCGGCACTATTGGGCAGCGACGACCCCGCCGACAGCGCCGAGCTGCACTGGCGCGTGGCCACGCCGCTGTCGGCCCTGCTGCTGGCGCTGCTGGCGCTGTCGCTGGCGCGCTCACCACCGCGAAGCTCGCGCCACGGCGGCATCCTGCTGGCGCTGGTCGCCTACATCGTCTACTTCAACCTGCTTGGCCTTGGTCGCGCCTGGCTGGCCGACGGCAGCATCCCGGACTGGCTGGGGCTGTGGTGGGTGCATGCGCCGGTGCTGCTGGCTGGTGCCTGGCTGCTGTGGCGCGCGCAGTCACTGCCGCGGCCACGGCAGCGGCCTGTGCGCAGGGTGGCCCGCGCATGAGCCTCGCTGCCCGATTCGGCTGGCGCATCCACGATCGTCTGGTGGCGCGCGCGGTGCTTGGCATGCTGCTGCCGGTATGGCTGCTGCTGCTCGGCTTCGACGGCATCACCGCCTTCATCAGCGAGCTGGACGAAATCGGCGACGGCGGCTACGGCGTGGGCTCGGCCCTGCTGTACACGCTGTACACGCTGCCACGGCGCGCCTATGAACTGTTCCCCACCGCCATGGTGCTGGCCGCGTTGCTCGGCCTCGGCGCGCTGGCCGCACGCTCGGAGCTGACCGCGCTACGCGCCTCCGGCCTGTCGCGCCGGCGCATCGTCCGCGGACTGCTGGTGGTGGTCGCGCTGTTCGCCGGCGCGATGATGCTGGTCGCCGAAACCATCGGCCCCGCCGGCGAGCGCGAGGCACAGGCGCTGGTGGTTGCCGCCAAATCCGACCAGATGGCCGTGGCCCGCTGGTCCGGCCTGTGGGCACGCGAAGGCGACACCTACCTCAACGCGAAGCAGGGACTGGTGCGCGGCGAAGGCGCCGAGCAATGGGTGGAGCTGTCCGACGTCGACCTGTTCGCCTTCGACCCGGAAGGCCGGCTGCTGTCGATCACCACCGCCAAACTCGCCGAGCATCGCCATGGCGAATGGACACTTCACGATCTCAGCCGCAGCCACTTCGAGGACGACCACGTGCGCACCGAAAACCTGGAGTCCGAGCAGTGGGCTTCCGGGCTGGATCCGCAGGTGCTGAGCCTCGGTACCTCGCGACCGCGCTACATGTCCACGCGCGAGCTGTCGGAAAGCCTCGACTACATGACCAAGAACGGACTGGACAACCGGGCCTTCGCCAACGCGTACTGGCAGCGCTGGTTCTACCCGCTGAACATCCTCGCGATGCTCATGGCCACCCTGCCCTTTGCCTTCGGTTCGCTGCGCTCGGGCGGTTTTGGCAAGCGCCTGATGGTCGGCGTGGTCATCGCCGTCGGCTACCACCTGCTGGTGCGCAACCTCATGCTGAACATGGCCGAGGTCTACGGCATCGACATGCGGCTGGCCAGCGCAGTGCCGCCGCTGCTGCTGATCGCCGTGTCCTGGCTGTATTTCCGGCGTCAGGTCTGACGCCAGGGCTCAGCGTTTTGGACGACGCTCGATGCGCGTCCGGCTGAGCCGGTCCGGCAAGGTCCGGCGCAGCGGATCGAACAGAGCAATCCAGTAACCGATGCCGAACAGCAGCAGCGAAGGCCACGCGACCAGCCAGCGCAGCGCCAGTCGCGACCATTCCGGCACCACGCCACCATCGCCGTCACCACGCAGGATCAATCGCCAGGCGCGCATGCCCAGCGTCTGCCCGCCTCGTCGCCAGGACAGCGCGTAGTAGCTGAAACACAGCAGCAGCAGGAACACGAACTCCAGGCGGCTCTGCCAACTGCCGGGCGTCACCGGCTCCGCGCCATTCAGCGCGTAGGTGATGGCCGAGCCGAAGAAAACGATGCCGGCCAGCGGAAACAGGTCATACACCAGCGCAATCAGCTGCCAGTGCAGCGCCGCGCCGCGCGCCGGTTCGGCGTCGGAATCGGTAGGGTCAGTCATGCGCGAATGTTAGCAGCGAGCGGCAAATCGCATCGACCAGCGACAGCCTCAGCCTTCCTCTTCGGTGAGCCGTCGCAGGTATTCGTCCACGTTCACCTCGACCTCGCGCGGGCGACGATTGAGCAGGTCCTGGATGCGCTCGTTCTTGCAGGACTTCACCTCGTCGACCGTGCCGGTCATCAGCACCTGACCCTGATCGAGCACGGTAATGCTGTCGGCGATCTTGAACGCGCTTTCCAGCTCGTGGGTGACCACCACGATGCTCATGCGCATGGCATCACGCAGCTGCAGGATCAGCTCGTCAAGCTCGGCCGACACCACCGGATCGAGGCCGGCCGATGGTTCGTCGAAGAACAGCAGCTTCGGGTCCATGACGATGGCGCGAGCCAGCGCCGCGCGCTTGACCATGCCGCCGGACAGCTGCGCCGGCATCAGGTCCTGGAAACCGCCAAGGTTGACCACCTCCAGCTTGAGGCGACTCATGATGCGGATGGTGTTTTCGTCCAGTTTGGTGTGCTCACGCAGCGGCAGGGCAACGTTGTCGCCAACCGTCATCGAGGTGAACAGCGCGCCGCCCTGGAAGCTCACGCCCATCTTGCGCCGCAGTGCCAGCATTTCCGCCGCACTGGCGCGGGCGATGTCGGTGCCGAGCAGTTTGACCACGCCGCGGGTTGGCCGCTTCAGCCCCAGCAAGGCGCGCAGCAGCGTGCTCTTGCCGGAACCCGAGCCACCCATGATCACGCGGATCTCGTTGGGCATCACGCGGAAGTCGATGCCGTGCAGGATGCGCCGCCGGCCGTAGTAAACCTCAAGACCAGTGACGTCGATCACCGGAACGTCGGGTTCCCTGTTCTGGAACTCCGCCTCATATGCGGCATCGACGTGAGCGCTGCTCATGCGAGGGACCTCCACACGGCAACGCCAGCCGCGAGCAAGCCCAGCGACAAGGCAATCCACGGCACTGCCCGGGCGATCAGGACGCCGTTGCCGGTGGCAAGATTGGAATAGCAGGCGTCACACCATGCGCCCGAAACCGGGGCAGCCGGATGCGCGCGCACGTGCCCGGGCGCACCGCACACATCGCAGATGCCGCAGAAGCCTTCCGGGACGCCCTGCGATCGCAGGGTCCCCGGCGAGCTCTCCCATAGTCCGCAATGGCAGGTTGCTGGCTGGCTCATCGGTTGAGGAAGTAGCTGAACAGCATGTCGGCGATCACCAGTGCGCTGATCGACAGCACCACGGCACGGGTGGTGGCGCGACCAACGCCCTCGGCGCCGCCGGTCACCGAAAAGCCGGTCGCGCAGCCGATCAGGGTGATCAGCGTGGCGAACACGAAACTCTTGGACACGCCCTCCCAGACATCGCGTGGCGTCAGCAGGTGCAGGCTCTGCCACAGGTAGCCGGACAGGCTCATGTCCAGCGGCCCGGCGGAATACAGCCCGGCGCCGATGATGGCGACCAGGTCGGCGAACAGCGTCAGGCAGGGCAGCATCACCAGCATGGCGATCAGCGCTGGCGCCACCAGGTAGCGCACCGGCTCCACGCCGGTGACGGCCAACGCATCGACTTCCTGCGACACCATCATCGAACCCAGACGCGCGGCGAAGGCCGAACCGCTGCGCCCGGCGACCACGATGCCGGTGATCAGCGCGCCGAACTCGCGGGTGATCGACTTCGCCGAGGCGACGATCACCTGGCTCTCCGCACCGAATTCGCTGAGCGCGGCGATGAACTGGATGCCGAGCATGATGCCGATGGTCATCGCCAGCATCGACACGATGGGAATGGCGTCGACGCCAACCTGGCGCATCTGCTCGAAGATCATGCGCGGACGCACCGGCTGGCCGATATGCCAGCCGATCAGGCTGAAGCGGATCGCGTCCAGCAGCAGCATGCCGCCATAGCCCAACGCCGCCAGCATGGCGAGGGTGCGCCGTCCCAGCAGTTCGAAGGGGCGCAGCAGCGCTTCCATCAGTCCAGCGAATCCACCAGATGGAACACCTTGTCCAGCCGCGCCAGCTTCAGCACGGCCATCACCGGCTGCGATGCCGACAGCAGCACGAAACGCTGCCCCTTGCCGCGCGCCTGCTGGAAGCCTTCGACCAGCGCTGCGATGCCGGAAGAGTCGATGTAACTCACCGCGGACAGGTCGACCGCCACGTTGTCGCTCAGCTTGAGGGCATCCAGCACCTCGCGCCGCACCTGCTGCGACCAGCTGAGATCCACCTCGCCGGACAACACCACCACCTGGTAGTCGCCCCGGTCTTCCGTCTGACAGCGCTTCATGTCGATTCGCGTTCCCTGGTTATTCCGTTGTCGTTGCATCGGCGCTGGCCGGCAACCGCTTCCACATGCGCAGGCGATTGCCCTTGCCGTCCGGTGCCGGCTGCAGCTCCCAGCCATCCATGATTTCGTCGATCAGCGCCACGCCCAGCCCACCCGCGCGGCATTCGCCCAGCTTCTTGGCCTTCACCGCCGCGGGATCGATGCACGGCGCGAAGTCGCGCAGCTCGATGTTCAAGTGGTCCTCGCGGTGGACCATGCGCAGCTCCACTCGGCTGCCGCAGGCGCCGCCATAAGCATGGCGGATAACGTTGGCCGCCGCCTCGTCGATGGCGAGGATCAGCGCCCCGGCCAGCTGTTCGTTGACACCGATGCGCTGCAGCGCCTCGTGGCAACGACGGCGCATGTTGGCCAGTTCCTCCGGCCGCGCCGGGAAGGCGATGTCGAGCAGCTCCGGCGAGTCGCCGTGGCCGCCCTCGATCAGCAGCAGCGTGGTGTCGTCGGTCATCCGGTAGCCGCGCAGCCGGCGCACGATGGCATGCAGCCGTGGTTCCGGCTTCAGTTCCGCCAGTTCCGACAACAGCGTTTCCACGCCTTCGACGTCCAGTGTCCGACCTTCGCTGTCGCGGACATCGGTGACGCCATCCGAATACAGGTACAGCGAGGCATCACGCAGGTCCGCGCGCTGCTCGGGGAAATCGAGGCCGTCCATGATGCCCAGTGGTGGCGCTTCGGCAACGAAGCGCTGCACCCGGCCCTCGCGATCCACCCGCAGCACCGGCGGAAAGCCCGCGCTCGACCAGACGGCCGTCTGCGACTTCGGGTCGTAGTAGCCGGCCACGGCGCAGACGAACATGCCCGAGGCGATGGCCTCGCCCAGCTCATCGTTGACCCGCGCCATCCACTGCGACGGCAGCAGCCCTTCCTTGCCGGCCCAGCGCAGCAGGCTGGCGCAGCGGACCATCAGGAAAGCGGCATCCAGTCCCTTGCCGGAAACGTCGCCGGAAGCAAAGGCGATGCGTCCGTCGGGCAGGTCGAAGAAATCGTAGAAATCGCCGGATATCTCGCGTGCCGGCAGATTCAGTGCGCGCACCGGATAGCCGCCGCGGCGACGCTTGGGTAGCAGCGAGCGCTGCAGACGGCGCGCCATGTTCAGCTCGCGGCGGATGCGGTTCTGTTCCAGCAGTTCGCCGGCCATGTACGCACCGGACACCGCCAGCGCCGTCGGCGCGGAAAGCAGTCGCAGCGCGTCGCTGTCGGCCGCGTCGAACAGACCGCCATCGCGCTTGTTCAGCACCTGCAGCGCGCCGATCGGCCCGTTCGCGGTCGACAGCGGCGTGCACAGGATGCTTCGGGTGACAAAGCCGGTGTTCTCGTCGATGGCACCGAGGAAATCGGGGTCTTCGCGCACGTCGCGGACCAGCTGCGGCGCGTTGCTGGTGACCGCGCGACCGACGATGCCGCGGGTCCGCTGCACGCTGAGCCCGCGGATATCCACCGGGCCGGCGCAGGCACGGCAGACCAGGTTGTCGCCTTCCAGCAGGAACAATGCGGCCGCCTCGGCGCACATGAAATCGGTGATCCGGTCCACCGCGAGACGCAGCGTTTCCTCCAGATCCAGCGACAGCGCCAGCTGCTGGCTCAGCTCCGCCAGCAGCGGCAGCATGCGCCGCTCCAGCCTCACCGCCTCGTCAGCCACGACGGCATTCATTCGCCGCCCTTGGGCTCCACTGGCGATGATTCCTCCGATGACGGGCCCACTACAGCATCAGCGGTCTCCGCCCGGCGCCGGCGGCGTCCCAGCACCCAGGTCACGGGTGCGGAAAGCGCATACGCCGCGGTCAGCGCCAGCAGCAGCTTGGACTGGAACAGGTACAGCGAGACGAACACCAGCACGGCCAGCGGCACCACGATGAAGGGTACGCGCTCGGCGATGGGCAACGTCTTGAAGCTGAAGTAGCGGAACCGGCTGACCATCAGCAGTGCGGCAACCAGCGTCACGCCCAGCGCGATGAACTCCAGCCGGCGACCGCTGACTTCGAAGTCGGTCATCACCCAGATGAAGGACATCACCAGGCCCGCCGCCGCCGGACTGGCGAGGCCAATGAACCAGCGCTTGTCGATCACGCTGACCTGCGAATTGAAGCGCGCCAGCCGCAGCGCGGCACAGGCCGCGTAGAGGAAGGCCGCGGTCCAGCCGACCTTGCCCCAGACCGGCCCGTATTCCTTCAGGCTGACCAGCGCCCAGTGATACATCACCAGCGCTGGCGCCATGCCGAAGCTGACCAGGTCGGCCAGGCTGTCGTACTGCGTGCCGAACTCGCTCTGCGTGCCGGTCAGCCGCGCGATGCGACCATCCAGGCCGTCCAGCAGGGCTGCGACGAACACGGCGATGCAGGCATCGGCATAGTGACCGGCGCTGGCGGCGATGATGGCGTAGAAACCGGCGAACAGACCGCCCGTGGTGAACAGGTTGGGCAACAGGTAGATGCCGCGCGATGGTCGCGGCGCCGGCTCGTTGGATGCGCTCATCCGTATCCCTTGGCTTGCCTTGATTGGCTCAGTTCCCAGTGTAACCGCACCGGACACAGGTTTCCGGGGCGGTGGGTGGCGATTCAGCCCGGTGCTTGCGGTCTTTCGGCGCCGGTGCTACCAAGGCAGACAGGATCCGACCCGTGGACGCCGCCATGAACATCCGTCTCGCCTGCTCCCTGCTGGCCCTGCTGATCACCGCGCCGCTTGCCGCCCAGCCGGCCACCGACAAGGTCTACAAATGGACCGA
This sequence comes from Rhodanobacteraceae bacterium, assembly GCA_024233975.1. Lineage (GTDB taxonomy): Bacteria > Pseudomonadota > Gammaproteobacteria > Xanthomonadales > Xanthomonadaceae > JACKOX01. The sequence goes on along the minus strand of JACKOX010000025.1, from coordinate 9,252 downwards.
CCAGAACGGCGTCACCCACTTCTCGCAGGACCCGCCCACTGGCGAGCAATACGAGGAGCGCGACGTTCGCGAGCCGCCGATCGCGCGCAAGACCGCCGAGGAGGAAGCCAAGGAGGCGGAGCCAAAGCCGGAAAGCGACCTCTGCCAGCGCGTCCGCGCCAACATCAAGACGCTGGAGGAATCCCAGGAGGTGCGCATGGACCTCAATGGTGACGGCGAGGTGGAGGTGCTGGACGAAGCACAGCGCGCCTCGCAGCTCGACATCGCGCGCAAGCAGGTCGACATCTACTGCCGTCCGCAGCCGCCCCAACCGCCGCAGCCGTGACCCGGAATCACCGCCAGCAAGGTGGCGCCCTGCGCGGCCTGCTGATGCTGCTGGTCGCCGTCGCGGTGATCATCGGCGGCATGGCCTGGCTGTCGCCAAAGTCGCTGCCCAAGGTGCTGCGCGTGCACCTGCTCGGCGAACCCGAAGACCCGCGCGACGACCCGACCTCGCCGCAGTACGCGCCCGCCGTCTATCGCTGGAAGGACGCACAGGGCCGCACCCAGATCACCGACCAGCCGCCCGAAGGCCGCCCCTACGAAACCGTCCGCATCAGCCCGGATACCAATGTCGTGCCGAGTCCGGCGCGTGGTGGCAATGAATAGGCGCCGCCTCAAGACATCCACACTAGCTGTTCTACTGCACACGTGTTGATCGCTGACGACTTCAGGCCATCGGCCACAGCACTTCCAGCACGCCCATGTCAAGTTGGACTTGGCGGAGTCTCAGCTTTCAACTGTGTTGCCAAACTCGCTGCGGGACTTTCTCGAAGTGCTTGACCTGTCAGCACGAATATCGAACTCCCTTGACCGAATTGTCGACGGTGAACTTGATCTCACGACGTGAGCGAATTTCACAATGCAGTGACCTTAGTCAAAGAGTCCACCGCATGGCGCATGCCTCGGATTGGCTCTCCTTACCCATCGCATTCGCCCGCGACTCGTATGGGCAATCTCTTTGCTTCAAGTCAACGCCTACTCGACGGGCGATTCCGACGTTTGCTTTTTGACCATGATTTCGCACAAATGAATCGCTTGAAGTGAGTTTCAAAGAGTGGATTGGTGTGTTTGCCCATCTGCCTGATTCCTAAGAGCCGATCCCAGTTCAGAGCTTGGTCCCTGTGGGTGCTCAAGAAATCGGTGCCCACATTGAACTGAAGCGGATCACCCGCTAGACCGGTACAATCGCCGACCCTTTCCGCGATTGATGACGCCCCGATGCGCCTGTCCCAGTTCCACCTCAGCACCACCAAGGAAGTCCCCGCCGACGCCGAGATCGCCAGCCATCAGCTGATGCTGCGCGCCGGCATGATCCGCAAGCTGGCCGCCGGCATCTACACCTGGTCGCCGCTGGGCCTGAAGGTGCTGCGCCGGGTCGAGAACGTCGTCCGCGAGGAAATGAACGCCGCCGGCGCCGTCGAGATGCTGATGCCCTCGGTGCAGCCGAAGGAACTGTGGGAAGAAACCGGGCGCTGGGAGAAGTTCGGCGGCCAGCTGCTGAAGATCAAGGATCGCAAGCACGGCGAGTTCTGCTACGGCCCGACCCACGAGGAAGTGGTCACCGACTTCGCGCGCAACGAGCTGAAGTCCTACAAGCAGCTGCCGCTGACCGTCTACCAGATCCAGACCAAGTTCCGCGACGAGATCCGCCCGCGCTTCGGCGTGATGCGCGCGCGCGAATTCCTGATGAAGGACGCCTACAGCTTCCATATCGACGCCGATAGCCTGGATACCGAGTACTGGAACATGTACCGCGCCTACGAGCGTATCTTCACCCGTCTGGGCCTGAGCTTCCGTGCCGTACACGCCGACACCGGCGCCATTGGCGGCTCGGCCTCGCACGAGTTCCACGTGCTGGCCGACTCCGGTGAAGATGCCATCGCCTTCTCCGACGGCAGCGACTACGCCGCCAATGTCGAGATGGCCGAAGCCGTGTCGCCGGGCGAGCGCGCTGCGCCAGCCGAAGACCTGCGCGATGTCGACACGCCGACGCAGACCAGCTGCGAAGAAGTCGCCGAACTGATGGGCATTCCGCTGACGCGCACGGTGAAATCGGTGGCCTTGATGGGTGACGAGACGGTCGGGTTCGTGCTGGCACTGGTGCGCGGCGACCACGGCGTCAACGAAATCAAGCTCAGCAAGCTGGCCGGTATGGGCGAATCCCGCCTCGCCACCGAAGACGAAATCCGTGACCACCTGGGCGCGAATCCCGGCTTCCTTGGGCCGCTGAAGCCGCAGAAGGCCATCACCGTCATCGCCGACCGCAGCGTCGCCGCCATGGCCGATTTCGTGGTCGGCGCCAATCGCGACGGTTTCCACATCGCTGGCGTCAACTGGGGCCGTGACCTGCCGGAACCGGCCGTGGTCGCCGACATCCGCAACGTGGTCGAGGGCGATCCCTCGCCGGACGGCAAGGGCACGCTGGGCATCGCCCGTGGCATCGAGGTTGGCCACGTGTTCCAGCTGGGCGACAAGTACGCCGCCGCCATGGACGCCACCGTGCTCGACGAGAATGGCAAGGCACGGGTGATGTCGATGGGCTGCTACGGCATCGGCGTGTCGCGCATCGTGGCCGCCGCCATCGAGCAGAACCACGACGAGGCCGGCATCATCTGGCCGCAGCCGATGGCCCCGTGGGATGCCGTGGTTTGCATGATCAACCCGAAGGGCGACGCTGCCACCATCGAAGCCGCCGAGGCGCTGTACGCCGACCTGCAGAAGGCCGGCATGGACGTCGCCTTCGACGACCGCGGCCTGCGTCCGGGCGTGATGTTCGCCGACATCGAACTGATCGGCGTGCCGCACCGCATCGTGGTGTCGCCACGCGGTCTGGAAGCCGGCACCTTCGAATATCGTGGCCGCCGCGACAGCGAAGCGCAGAACCTCGACCGATCCGCGCTGCTGGAAAAACTCGGTATCGCTTGACCTGGCAATCCGAGGCCGAGCGCCCGACCGGCCTTGACGCGGCCGGTCAGCGCCGAAACAGGCGCGTCAACCAACCGCCAGCCATGCTGGCGCGGACGCGCGTCTCGCCGTCCTTCAGCTGCTCCTCGATGCGCTCGCTCCAGTCGCGCAGCTCGCGTTCGCGGGCGACCTTGTCCTGCAGCTTCTGGCGCACCGGTTCGGCCAGCGTTTCGCCGGCAAAGCGCGTGGTTTCCCGGGCAAGGAAACGACCCAGCGCATCGAACAGCTCGGCGTTGAGCTGATCGCCGCGGAAACGCCGCTGGCTGGCGCCAAAGCCATCGAGATTGTTCATCCGGAACTGCACGCCGTCGGCATGCTGCTCGGCGAATACTTCGAGCTTCATCGGAAACTTGCCGCGCGCCTGGAAGCGCGCCTCGATCACTTCACGATTGTCGTTGTACTTGGGGTCGAGCTGGCCGGAGAGACCCTTCTGCTGCAGCAGGCCGGCAATCGCCTTGACCCGGCTGATGCCGGAAACCGAAATGCTCGGACAGGCCTCGCTGACCACATTGGCGCCGAACTCGAACTGGATCGTGTGCTGGTGGCCGCGCGGCTCGTTGGTCAGGCGATAGGTGGGCTCCACCTCGGCATGGACCTCGCCATAGCCGTCCAGCGGGTAGGCAAAACGTGGCCGGTGCTCCACCAGTCCCAGCGTCTCGCTCAGCTGCTTCAGGTAGTCGGCCAGGGCCGCCATGCCCGGCAGCGTGACCTCGCGCCAGATGCGATCACGCTCCGCCGCCTGGTCCACTTCCGCCGCAGCCGCAGCTCGGCGGCGCTCGGCCTCGGCTTCCAGCTCATCCAGCAACCCCATACTCACCCCAACTCATCCCGACCACCCCGGAAGAAACGCTACCGTCAGCGCCTTCCACGGGCAAGCATGGAAAACCGTCAGAACCGGCAAGCGGCAAAAACACTCCGCAGGTCGGCGGGAGCGGAGTGATTTTCGGTAATCCACGGAATATCCGCTGGAAAATCCCTTGAAAAAGCCCATGAGAAAACCGTATGTTCTGGGTCCAGTTAATCAGGGGTGAGCGGCCAATCGCCGCCATCAATATCAACCAGCCAGGTCTATATACGGGGGACATCCAATGGCTATCGATCTCGACAAGCTGGGCTACGGCGAACTGGACGCACTGATTGCCAAGGCCGAAAAGCAGAAAACCAAAATCCATCGCGAACAGCGCGATGCCGTGAAAAAGAAGCTGATCAAGATCGCCAAGGACGAGGGTTACACCATCGAGGAACTCTTTGGCGGCAAGAGCGGTGGCAAGAAAACCGGCAAGGTGGCGCCGAAATACCGCAATCCGAAGGACGCCTCGCAGACCTGGTCGGGCCGCGGCAAGCGCCCGCTATGGTTCGTGGACGCCATCAAGGGCGGCAAGAAGGAAAGCGACCTGCTGATCTGAGCGAAAGCGCGCGGGTCGTTCGCGGCCCGGGTTCCAGTCGTGGGGGGACCGGCAAAAGCGTCGACATCGCGTCGGCGCTTTTGTTTTTCCTGGCCGCGTAATGGCCGCTAGAGGCTGCGCCGCGAGGTAATCAGCAGATTACCGAACAGCAGTCCCGCCACCAGCGATACCAGCACCGTCAGCAGGGTGATGGCGGTATCGAATCCCAGCGTGAAATCGCGTTCGAACATGAACGACAGGCTGCGGAAACCGACGCTACCCGGCACCAGCAGGATAATGCCCGGCAGGCGCATTACGGCACCCGGGCGATTGAACCAGCGCGCATAGGCATTGCTCACCGAGCTGATGACGAAGCCACCGAGGAAAATGCCGATTTCACTGCCGAGCCAGGAGCCGCCGAAACGGGTGGTGGAATAACCGATGACGGCGGCAATCAGTACCAGCGGATAGTCACGCCGGTGCGCGCGGAACAGGATGCCGAACATCAGGCCGGCCACCGGCAGCGACAACCACTCAACCAGCGCCGAGGTCTTGATGATGCCGCTGCCCAGCTGCTGGATGCCGGACAGCGCCAACAACTGGTCGCCCACCAGCGCGCCAAAGGCGAGCTTCATCAGCACCGTGGCCGCGCCGGCAAAGCGCGCCGAACCGGAAACCCAGTGATTCGACGCCAGTTCGTTCACCGCGTTGGTCAGGGTCAGACCGGGCAGCAGGATGACCAGGGCGCCGATAACCACGGTCTGCAGCGAGATCGGCCAGATGAAGGCGCCAATCAGCCCGGCCAGCACGGTCGCCAGCAGGGCCGCCACCGCCTCGAAACTCTCGCCAAAACGCTGTGACCGCTGCGCGAGGTCACCGAGGAGGCCGATCAATAGTCCAACCAGGCCAGCGGAAACCATGTCGGCAAAGCCGGCGCGCAGCAGCCCGGCGACGCAGGCACCGGTCACGCCGAAGGCCATCAGCATCATCCAGCGCTGGCGACGCGTTTCCGGCTGGTCCAGCGCCCGCAATGCCTCGCGACCGGCTTCCAGATCCATGTCGCCGTTCAGCACCTGCTCGGCGATCGCATCGGCATCGACCAGCCGCCCCAGATGGTTGTCACCGGGCGGCAGGCGGATGATGCGGCTGACTTCCAGCGTCGGATCACCCTGCGGCCCGACGTCGGAAAACGACACGATCATGCCGGTCGGGTTCGACCACAGCTGGCAGGCCATGCGCAGGCGCTCGGAAACGCCCTGCAGCGCCGCTTCCAGTCGCTGCGACGAAGTGCCGTACTCGTGAAGGCGACGACCCAGCTCGACCACGAAGGCGATCCGGCTTTCGAAACTGGGCAACGGTGACATCAGGCGCTCTCGAACGTCGCCAGCGCGTACCGGCGGTAATGGACAGGAAGGGACACGCAGGTCGCGCGAATTGGCGGATACTGTGCCGCCTGCCAACCGGCCCGACAAGCCGCGCCGGTTACGGCCATATAACTGACTTTCAGGAAGACCGGCGTGATCGGACTTGGAGAAGCCTGCGCGCTCGGCAGCGCTGCCACCTGGGCGGTGGGCGTGGTGATGTATCGCCGCCTGGGCGAGCAGCTGCCGCCGCTGGCGTTGAACGCGATCAAGAGCGTGATCGTGCTGACGCTGCTGCTACCGACGGCGTTCCTGGTGCATGGCGCCAGCCTCGGCCTGTCCAGCATCGAAATCGGCCTTGCCGTGCTCAGCGGCCTGGTCGGCATTGCGCTGGCCGACACCCTGTACCTGCGCGCGCTCAATGAACTCGGCGCCGGGCGCATGGGCATCGTCGGCAATGCCTACAGTCCATTCGTGATCCTGCTCGGGGTGGTGTTCCTCGGCGAGCGGCTCGGCGCGATCCAGATCCTCGGTTTCCTGCTGGTTAGCGGCGGCGTGCTGCTGGTCGCCAAGCCGCCGAAGGAATGGCGCACGCATCCCACGCACACGCTGCGCGGCGTGATGATCGGCCTCGTCTCGGTGATGCTGATGGCCGTTGCCATCGTGATGCTCAAACGCACGCTGGAGCACGCGCCGCTGTTCTGGATCGCCACGCTGCGAACTGCTGCCGCCCTGCCCGCGCTGATGCTGCTGTCGTCGGCGCGCGGTGAATGGAAGCGCACGCCAGCGCTGTCCGCCCTGCCCTGGAAGCGCATCCTGATCGCAGCGACGGTCGGCCAGTTCGCCTCGATGCTGCTGTGGCTGGCGGGCTTCGCCTACACCGACGCCAGCACCGCCGCCGTACTCAACGAAACCACCTCGGCCTTCATCGTGCTGTTCGCCTGGTGGATGCTGGACGAGCGCCCCGGCCGTCGCGGCCTGTTCGGCATGACTCTGACGCTGCTGGGCGTGGTGCTGATGCTGCGTGGTTAGGTTCTCGACATCACTTGGCGAAATGTCAGGTTGATGCGTTCGGTGGTGATCCGTCGGCTGCGTGCGATCGCGTGCTGGTAGTGATGTTGCGTATCGCCCGCCATAACCAGCAAGTCGCCATGCGCCAACGGCAATTCGCCGGTTCGACCTTCCACGAAGCCCTTGCGCGGGCGGAACTTCATGGCGCGCGTCACACCGAGACTGAGTGAGGCGATCACCGGCTGCGCGCCCAGTTCCGGCTCGTCGTCGCTATGCCAGCCCATGGCATCGTCGCCACCGCGATAGCGGTTGCAGAGCACGCTGTTGAAGCGCGAACCGGTCACGGATTCGATCCGCTCCCGAATACCCGACAGCGTCGGCGTCCACGGCTCGGGCTCATAGTCGCCTCCGGAATAGCGATAGCGCGCTTCCGGGTCGCCCACCCAGCACAACAGGCGCGGCTGCAGGACCTCGCGGCCATAGATGCGGATCGACCGCTGCGTCCAGCAGACCTCATCGATCAACGCAGCCATCGTCGCATCCGCAGATTCGGCGGGAAGAAACGCGCGATAAAGTCGCAATTCAGCACCGGGCAGCGGAATCGATTCGAAGTCCATGCCGCCATTGTGCCGCGCCGTGCATCGCGACGCGGCTCGGTCCGTACCAGTCCGTATAATGGCCCCTTTCAGATTGCCGGAGTCCCGAATGAGCGAAGCCACCGAACGCGACGTGATGGAATACGACGTCGTCACCGTCGGCGCCGGCCCGGCCGGCCTTGCCTTCGCCATTCGCCTGAAGCAGCTCGACCCGGAGATCTCGGTCTGCGTGATCGAGAAAGGTTCGACGGTCGGCGCGCACATCCTGTCCGGCGCGGTCATCGAGCCGGGCCCGCTGGACGCGCTGCTGCCCGGCTGGCGTGAAGCGCCGCCGCCGATCTGCGTGCCGGCTGGCGACGACGAATTCTGGCTGCTGAACAAGACCGGCGGTCGCCGGCTGCCGGTGCCGCCGGGCATGAAGAACCACGGCAACTTCATCGTCTCGCTGGGTGCGATGTGCGCCTGGCTGGCGCCGCAGGCCGAGGCGCTGGGCGTGGAAATCTATCCGGGCTTTGCGGCCTCGGAAACCCTGCACAACGACGACGGCAGCGTCGCTGGCGTGCGCATCGGCGACATGGGCATCGCCCGCGACGGCAGCCACAAGCCGGGCTTCACGCAGGGCATTGACATCCGCGCAAGGCTGACCGTGCTCGCCGAAGGTGCGCGCGGCCACCTGACCAAGCGCCTGATCGAGCGCTTCAAGCTCGATGCCGACAGCGATCCGCAGAGCTACTCCATCGGCATCAAGGAGCTGTGGCAGGTGCCGGAAGGCCGCGTCGTGCCAGGCAAGATCGTGCACAGCATCGGCTGGCCGGCCGACAACCACACCTACGGCGGTAGTTTCCTCTATCACCTCGACGAAAACCGCGTCGCATTGGGTTACGTCTCCGGCCTCGACTACCGCGATCCGGAATACCGCCCGTGGGAAGCCTTCCAGCAGTGGAAGAACCACCCGCACGTGAAGTCGCTGATCGACGGCGGCAACATCATGAGCGCCGGCGCCCGCGCCATCGTCACCGGCGGCTGGCAGTCGCTGCCGAAGACCGAAATGCCCGGCGCCCTGCTGATCGGCGACACCGCCGGCCTGCTCAACGTGCCGAAGATCAAGGGTACGCATCAGGCAATCCGCAGCGGCATGCTCGCCGCCGAGCACGTCGCGGAAACGCACAAGGCGGGCGCGACGGATAGCTCAGGCTTCGACGCCAAGCTGCGCGCCTCCGACGCCATGGCCGAACTGAAGAAGGTCCGCAACATCAAGCCGGGCTTCAAGCGCGGCCTCTGGTTTGGCCTCGCCAACGCTGCCTGGGAAACCGCTACCGCCGGCCTGTCGCCGTGGACGCTGAAGGGCAAGCCGGACTGGAACACCCTGCAGAATCTCGCCAATGCCGAAAAGCCCAAGCGCGACTACGTCGACCGCACGCTGGCCCCGCGCGACCGCCTCGCCGGCGTCTACTTCGCCGCCACCGAACACGACGAGGACCAGCCGGTCCACCTGCATGTCGCCGACACCTCGATCTGCATCGAGCAGTGCACGCAGGAATACGACAACCCCTGCACCCGCTTCTGCCCGGCCGGTGTGTACGAAATGGTCGAGGACGAAGGCGGCCGTCGCCTGCAGATCAACGCCGCCAACTGCGTGCATTGCAAGACCTGCGATATCAAGGATCCGTACCGGATCATCAACTGGGTGACGCCGGAAGGTGGGTCGGGGCCGAATTACCAGAATCTGTAGCTCACGCTATGCCCGCGAAGCGGGCATTCAGCCTGGTGTCGTTGTCATCCCCGCGCAGGCGGGGATCCAGCTCTTGCTGTTTCGTCTCTAGGATCAGGAGCTTTCGACATCGCCTGCGGCGCTGCCGACCTACTTTCTCTTGCTTGTCCAAGAGAATAGTA
>JACKOX010000024.1 GCA_024233975.1 Rhodanobacteraceae bacterium | reverse complement strand
GACTTCCAGCTCGACCTTGCCGGCGCTGATGCCCAGTTCGTTGATCAGTCCGCCCAGCACCTGCGGCAGGCCGCCGCGCAGGAACTGGCCGACCGAGACATTGATGGCCATGCCCAGTTCGGTAAGCCCGTTCTGCTGCCAGCGGCGCAGGGTCAGGCAGGCTTCCCGCATCACCCATTCGCCGATTGGCAGGATCAGCCCGGTTTCCTCTGCCAGCGGGATGAAAGTGGATGGCAGCACCTCGCCGATGTCCTCGCTGTACCAGCGCAGTAGCGCTTCGACACCAGTGATGCGGCCGTCGCGCAGTGACATGCGCGGCTGGTAGACCAGGCGGAACTCGCCCCGCTCCAGTGCCTTGCGCAGCGCGGCGATCATCGTCGCGCGCTGACGCGCTTCGGCGTCCATGGCCTCGGTGTAGAACTGGAAGGTGTTCCGCCCGTGCTCCTTGGCCTGGTACATGGCGGTGTCGGCGAACTTGAGCAGGTCGCTGGGCACCAGGCCATGGTCCGGGTACAGGCTGATGCCGACCGATGGCGAAATCACCACTTCGCTGCGGCCATCCAGTTCCAGCGGTTGCCCGAAGGCCACGATGATCTTGCGCGCCACGTGTTCGGCGACATCGGGATGCTCGATGTCCTCCAGCACCACGGTGAATTCGTCGCCACCGAGCCGGGCGACGGTATCGGTCTCGCGCACCGTCGCCAGCAGGCGTGCCGCGGCGGCCTTGAGGATGCGATCGCCGGCGGCGTGGCCCAGCGAATCGTTGACGTCCTTGAAGCGGTCGAGGTCAAGGAACAGCACCGCCACGCGGGCATCCTGCCGCCTTGCACGCACCACGGCGCGGGCCAAGCGTTCGGACAGCAGGGTGCGGTTGGGTAGGCCGGTGAGCGTGTCGTAGTTGGCGAGGTAGCGCAGCTCCTGCTCGGCGCGCTTCTTGTCGGTGATGTCGTTGACCACGGCGACGAAGTGGGTGCGCTCGTGCTGGCTGTCGCGCACTTCATTGAGTTCGATCCAGCCGAGGAATTCCTCGCCGTCCTTGCGTCGCTGCCACATCTCGCCCTGCCAGTGGCCGGTTTGGGTCAGCAGTTCGCGGGTGCGCTGGTAGAACTCGTCGCCATGCTGCGGGCTGTCCAGCAGCGAGGTGTTGCGCCCGATGACCTCATCGGCCTCGTAGCCGGTGATGCGCGAGAAAGCCGGGTTCACCGAGACGAAATCGAAGCTCTGGTCGAACACGGCCACGGCTTCGCTCATGCTGCGAAGCACCTCGCTGGCGATGCGCCGTTCGCGTTCCGCGCGACGCGTCAGCGAGACGTCGGATGCGGTGCCGGCGATGCGCAGCGGATTGCCGTCCTCATCCCGCGCCACCACCTTGCCGCGCGAGCGCACCCACACGTAGTTGCCGTCGGCGTTGCGCACGCGATGCTCGGATTCGTAGAACTCCGCTTCGCCGAGGATGTGCGCCTGAATGCGCTGCTGCACCTTGGGCAGGTCGTCGGGGTGCACGGCGCGGGCACGCCAGTCATCGGTGCTCAGGCGCTGGTCCGCGTGTTCGCCCAACAGCTGGTCGGCACCGATGCGGAACAGCGAATTCTTGCGCAGGTCCCAGTCCCAGAATTCGTCGCCGGAACCCCACAGTGCGAGCTTCAGTCGTTCCTCGCGTTCGCTGATCTGGTTGAGCAGGTCCTGGCGGCGCTGGCGGCGCAGGTGCTGGGAGCGCAGGAACCACAGCAGCAATGACGTGCCGATCAGGGCGTAGGCGAACCAGGCCAGCCGGCTGTTCCAGATGCTGGGGGTGATGATGATGGGCAGCGACAGCGTCTGCCGCGACCAGCGGCCGTCGCCATCGCCCACCCCTACCTCGAAGCGATAGTCGCCCGGAGGCAGGCTGCTGTAGGTGGCGAAGCGCTGGTTCCCAGCATTGACCCAGTCCTCGTCGACGCCGACCAGCCGATAACGGTAGCGCAGCTCGGAAGCATGGTCGTAGTCGAGTCCGGCGAAGGCGAGGTGAAGGACGCCATCGGATTGCGAGAAGCTCAGGTTCTGCGGTGGCAGCAGGGGCAGCACGGCGTCGTGGCGGTTGCCGGCGAAGGCTGAAACCAGTGCGACCGGCGGGTCGAAGCTGGCCTCTTCCGCCCAGTCAGCGGGCAGCAGGTTGATGCCGTTGGTGCCGCCGAACAGCAGTCGTCCATCGTCCAGTTCCAGCGCCGCTCCGGCGTGGAAATCCAGGCCCTGCAGGCCGTCACCTTCCTGGTAGCGATGGCTGCCATCGCCATCCCGGTTCAGCCGGGTGATGCCGTTGTCGGAGCTGACCCAGAGCCGGCCGGCATGATCCTCCAGGGCCGCCAGCACGCCGCTGCCAACCAGCCACGAGGTTCCCTTCATGCGTTCGATGCCGGGAGCACTCTGGCCCGGCTGGAACTGCAGACGATCCAGTCCCTGCGGACTGCCGATCCACAGGCTGCCGTCGCGGGTTTCGCTGATGCTGGTGATGACATCGCCGCTGAGGCTGTTGGCGTCGGCGGGGTCATGGCGCAACTGCCGTACCTGCACACTGCTGGGCAGCAGCAGGTTGAGGCCATCCTCGGTGCCGACCCACAAACGCTGCGCGGCGTCCAGATGCAGTGCGTTGATGCGGTTGCTGCTGAGGCTGGTCAGGTCGTCGTCCTCGGTCCGCCAGCGCTGCACCACCTCGCCGGAGGCTGGATCGAAACGCAGCAGGCCGTCCTCGACGCTGCCCAGCCAGACCGCGCCATCGTCGCCGCTGGCGATGCTGGTCAGCGGCAGTGGATGCCCAGTGTCGAGCGGATACCAGCGATAGCGGCCATCGGCGAGCCGCTGGATCAGGCCCGCGTCGCTGGACAGCCAAAGGCTGCCGTCGCTGGCGTGGGCGATGTCCGTCACCGATACCTGCGCTGGCAGCGCGGCACTGCCGGAGGCCGGTGCTCCCAGTCCCGCGGTGAAGCTGTCGTCGGCGAAGCGGTAATGCCGCAATCCGAGGCTGGCGGTGCCCAGCCAGATGCTGTCGTCTCCGGCGTCCGCCAGTGACAGCACGCTGTTACCGCCGTGAACCACCGTCGAGGAGTCGGTGATGAAGTTGAAGACATCGCCCCAGCTGCGTGCGGTGTATGCGCCGGCACCGCTGGAGCAGACCCAGATCAGGCCGGCGCGATCGACCATCAGCCCCGTGATGCTGGCGTCGGGCAGGCCGCCCAGCGGCTGTGACAGCGACGGCAGACGGGTATGTCGGCCGTTCTGCGCGATCCGGTGCAGGCTTGAACCCGCCCCGAACCAGATGCGTCCCTGCGGGTCCTCGGTGATCGCCTGCACCCGCGGCGCGCCCTCCAGCGGCGCATCGAGCATGGCGCGCGGCACCAGATCGTCGGTGGAAAGCGTGTAGAGCTGGCCGTCGCTGCCGGCCCAAAGCTGACCACGGTGGTCGAGCAGCAGGCTGTAGGCGGCATCCATGCCGACGATGCGGCTGGCCACGCGCGTCGCCGTGTCGATGCGGTACAGGCCTTCGTCGGTGGCCGCATACAGCCGGCGTCCGCCGTCCCAGGCCATGCGCACATGACGGATGTCGCCATCGTCACGCAGGGCGAAGCGGAGTACCGCCTGTCGCGTGTCGGTGGCCGGATCGACCAGGTCGATGCCAGAATCCGTGCCTACCCAGAGGCCGCGCCCGCTCTGGTAGAACAGCGCACGGACGCGATCGCCGCGTCCTGCCGTGCGACCACTGGCGGATGGCTGCAGGGCGATGAACTTCCCCGAGGCCAGGTCGAAGCGGTAGACGAAGCGGGTGCTGCTGCCAACGTAAAGGCTGCCGTCGGGTCCGTCGGCAAGCGCGGTCAGGCGCCCGGCCGGCAGGCTGTCCGGATTGCCGGGATCATGGCGGAACACGCGAAAACCGCGGCCGTCGTAACGCTGCAGCGCGTTGTCGGTCGCCAGCCAGACGAAGCCCTGGTCGTCCTGCAACAGGCCGACGACGTTCTGGTTGGCCAGGCTGTCATCGCTGCCGAGCGCACGGAACTCGTGCTCGCGCCGGGTGGCGTCCGCCGCCGGCATGCCGAGCAGCGCCGATGACAGCAGGACCAGCAGCGCCATGATCGTCCGTCGCCCGCGCGAGGGCGCAAGCGGCGGGACGGGCGGGGTCGCTGGCTGCATCGGCATGGTCGTCCGGTCAGGTGTCGTCGCAGTGTAGGTGCCTGCCCGGAGGGCAACAAGCCTGCGCCCGCGGCGCCTGTGCCGGGCCGGTGCTGATACCATTTCGACATTCGATGACGATGCCGGATACACGCATGCAGACGGTGGCACTGCCCGACCACGACCAGATCCAGAACGATGTCGACGCCATGGGCCTCGGCGTGGACGCCGCCGAGCTGCATGGTTCGCTGTGCGGGCTGCTTTGTGGCGGCGGCGTGGTGCAGCGTCGCGACTGGCTGCGCCAGCTGGCGCTGGATCCCGGCCAGGCCGCGCTGTTGCCGGAATCCGCGATGGATCGCCTGTACCTGTGCAGCGAACAGCAGCTCAACGATCCCGACTACGGTTTTGAACTGCTGCTGCCGCCGCAGAAGGACATGGCGGCGCGCGCCGAAGCCGTCCTCGCCTGGTGTCGCGGCTTCCTTGGCGGCTTCGGCCTCAGCGCCGGCGGCGAGCCGGATCTCAGCGACGAGGCATCCGAAGCGCTGAACGACCTCGCCGGCATCGCCGCCACCGAGCTCGATGAAGACGAGGACGACGTCGACGAGGAATCGCTGACCGAAATCGAGGAATTCGTCCGCGTCGCCGCCCTGCTGCTCTACAGCGACAGCAACCGCGCCGGTGACGGCACCGGTCACAGCCTGCATTGATTTGAGAGCGGTGATCGGTGATCGGTGGAAAATCTTGGAGCGCGATTCATGCTGCTGATGGCTTTGGCCAACGCCGCAAGGCTGCAATCATCGTCATTCCCGCGAACGCTTCAACTCAGCGAATGCTGAGCAAGCGGGAACCCAGTGACTTCAATACTGAGAGTCCGCCAAGGAGCTGGATCCCCGCCTTCGCGGGGATGACGAGCAACGTTAGAGGCTTTTCTGGATAAACAGAATGTAGGTCGGTTCAAGCCGCGTAGCGGTGGAACCGACAGCAACCGACAACACAACCGCCAACCATGCCGAACAAGTCCGTTCCCAAAGCCCCGTCACCGATCAAGCCCGCCGAATACGCTCGCCGCCGTCGCCAGTTGATGCGCATGGCCGGCGAGGACGCCATCCTGATCCTGCCGGCCGCACCCGAGCGCGTGCGTAACAACGACAGCCACTTCCCGTATCGGCAGGACAGCGATTTTCTCTACCTCAGCGGCTTCGACGAGCCGGAATCGGTGCTGGTGCTGGTGCCGGGCCGCAAGCACGGCGAATGCCTGCTGTTCTGCCGCGAACGCGATGCCGAGCGGGAAATCTGGGACGGCGCGCGTCTCGGGCCGGAGGGCGCGGTCGAGCAGCTGGGCTTCGACGACGCTTACGCCATCGACGACATCGACGACATCTTGCCGGGCCTGATCGAAGGCCGGACGCGCGTGTTCTATCACTTCGGCCGCGACACCGAATTCGACCTCAAGCTGATGGGCTGGGTGAATCGCGTGCGCCAGCGCGTGCGCCAGGGTGTGGAGCCGCCGCACGAATTCCTCGAACTCGGCCACCTGTTGCACGACCTGCGCCTGTTCAAGAGCCGCGACGAGATCCGCCAGATGCGCCACGCCGCGCGGATTGCAGCCCAGGCGCACAAGTACGCCATGCGCGCCGCCAAGACATCAACGCATGAGTTCGAAGTCGAGGCCGAGCTGTGGCGCGAGTTCCGCCGCCACGACGCCGTGCCCGCCTACAACAGCATCGTCGGCAGCGGCGCCAACGCCTGCGTGCTGCACTACGTCACCAATCGCGACGAATACCGAGATGGCGACCTGCTGCTGATCGATGCCGGCGCCGAGTTCCGTGGCTACGCTTCGGACATCACCCGCACCTTCCCGGTGAATGGTCGCTTCAGCGATGCGCAGCGCGAGATCTACGAGCTGGTGCTGGACGCGCAGCTGGCCGCCATCGACATCATCCAGCCGGGCGTGTCATGGATTGCCATCCACGACGAGGCCGTGCGCGTGCTCACCGCCGGGCTGATTCGGCTGGGCATCCTCAAGGGCACGCTGAAGCAGAACCTGGAAGACGGCAGCTACCGCCGCTTCTACATGCACAAGACCGGCCACTGGTTGGGCCTCGACGTTCACGACGTCGGCGACTACCGCATCGACGGCGACTACCGCCTGCTGGAACCCGGCATGGTGCTCACCGTCGAACCCGGCCTGTATATCCCGCCCGGCGCCCGCGGCGTCGCCAAAAAGTGGCAGGGCATCGGCGTCCGCATCGAAGACGACGTGCTGGTCACCAAGGACGGCTACGACATCCTCAGCGCTGACGCGCCGAAGTCGGTGGATGAAATCGAGGGCTGGATGGCGGCGGCGTAAATCGAACGGAGCAAATCGGAAGATCAATGACGCTGATTTCTTTCATCCAGCGATGCGCAGTTTGCTTTGTCGCCATAGCGGGAACGGGCTGTGCTTCCGACTCCGCACACCTCAAGCGGGAATCCCGATCAGTTGAGAATCGAATGGGCCTCTCCGACTGTCGCGTGTCCGTTCCGCTTAGTGCTTCCGAAGTAATCACTGATGCTAAGAGAAGCGGCAACCCAAACCCGGAAGATAATGCAGAGTGGGTTGCGATTGTTGAAGCTCGTCAGCCTGGAGACAAGTTGCGAGAAGTCAACTGCTTGGCAGCGATATCCAGAGGTGAATATAGAGATCCGTACTATTTTGCATTGTTCCGAGACGATGTGGTTGTTCTCAAGTTCCATCCGGTGATTATCGATTGAGCTATTTGATCAATCTGTCGGCTCCCGATGCCATCGCTCTGCACATCGGCAGAGCCCTTGGTGATCAGTGGGCCTTGCCCGCTCCCCAGGCCTCACGGAAGCGGCGGCGCTCACCCTGCATGCGGCGGTCGCCGCGCGCCAGGTCGAAGCGTAGCTCGGCGCGGCGCTCCTCCCCAGCGCGCCTCGGCTGGCGCCGCGCATCGGAAATCGGGCGGTAGTAGCAGCGGTAGGTGACGCTGCCTGAGCCCGCGCCGGCCACGGGCACGGTGTCCTCTACCTCGGGCCGACGGCCGCCGAGGCGGCGCGCGCTGATGCACTGGCAGCCGTTCGTCTGCAGTTGCCACAGGCGATGTCTGCCAGGATTCTGCGTGCGTGGATCGGTAATCCGCATCGCTCGGCGGGCGGAGGTCGTCCGTGCAACGCGTGCCGGCTTTGTGCGAAAGAGGAAGAACCCACTTGGGGTAACGGCGATGACAAGGGCGAAGAACATGGTCATGAGATAGCTCCTGGCGTGCAGTGCTTCGACGTTGGTGGCAAGCCTGCGGCGTAATTGTGGAGCGACGATGGAGATGCCCGATTCACCTAGACGCCTCACCCAGCGGGGTGGCACAGAATCGTGCCGATCCGATCAAAGGGACAGTTATCGCGGCC
Source organism: Rhodanobacteraceae bacterium (assembly GCA_024233975.1). Lineage (GTDB taxonomy): Bacteria > Pseudomonadota > Gammaproteobacteria > Xanthomonadales > Xanthomonadaceae > JACKOX01. Next base: position 40,419 of record JACKOX010000024.1, on the reverse strand, counting down.
TCGATTCCTTCTGCTGCCTAGATACCAAACTCGTCCGAAACAAATCGACAACCGTCACTTGTCGCAAAGTCCACACGATAGATCGCCGTTTGATCCCGGGTTGGGTCAGTCGCTATCCCGTCAACGTTCACATAGATTGCTGTTAGCGTGTTCGGCTTGAGCTTGATACTCGTTGTAGGGCGTGAAAGCTCCTCCAAAACGAGAACGGCAGGTTTCCATTCGGAGTCCTTCAGTTTCTGGAGTTCGTAGGAGTAACCGTGAAGCACGGGGCCAACTTCAGTTGACGTAAATAACTTGGTGGTCGCCTTGCTGGGGTTGTCGATGAGGATTTTCGCGAACGCTTGTTTTGCGCCCCAAACGTCAAGAACAGTCAGGCCTGAAAACTCCGCGCTCAGCATGCGGGCTTGGCCGCACGAAGCGGACTCGGTTCGCAGCGAGCTTGCGCAGCCGGTCGCAAGCGTTGCCAGCAAGATCGCGAGCGTGGATCCACGTTTCATGGGTCCTTCCTGATGCCGAAGCCAAAGGCACGGTATCCAGAAGCCAGACCTAGGATCCAGAACGCCAAGGCAACCAGCGGTCGAAATTGCCATGCCTCAAACGATGCCCAGGTTTCCTGATTGTGGCCGTTGTTGGCACCCCGAAGGTTCAAGTACACGAACCCCACGACAACGAGGATCAGAATTGCCAGCTGTAAAAGTGGCATTAAGGCCGCGGTTGTACCAGCGGGTTGGCGATGACGGCGGCGTGGCAAAAGCAACATTGCAAGCGTGAAGCCAGCGAATCCGAATATCGGCGCATCGCCGAATGCCGCGTATGCGCAAGCTACGGATAGCAACGTGATCCAGCCAATCAATAGGAACGTTTGCGATTTGCGCATGACATGGCCTTATCGATCCGGTATCTCGTTGATCTGGACTGATGCCGTGCTGGGTATTGTTGACTCAACTCAGTCTAAAGGCGAAAGCGATCAACCCGCCGCCGCAAACGCCGCCCGGCTGAGGTTTTCAGGTTCGTCGTCGGTGCACAGCACTTCGTCTTCGATGCGGATGCCGCCGTAGGGGCGCAGGGTGTCGACGCGTTTCCAGTTGACCATGTCGGCATGGGCGCCTTCCTTCAGCTTGGCCAGCAGGCTGTCGATGAAGTAGAGGCCGGGTTCGATGGTGACGACCATGCCGGGCTCGAGCTTGCGGGTGAGGCGCAGGAAGGGATGGCCTTCGGGCGGTTCGATGCGACCGCCGTCGGGGCCGGCCATGAAGCCGCCGATGTCGTGCACCTGCAGGCCGATCAGATGGCCGAGTCCGTGCGGGAAGAAGGTGGCGCTGACGCCCGACGCCACGGCGTCCTCGGCGCTGCCGTTGAGCACGTCCTGGTCGACCAGCACCTGCGCCAGCTGGCGATGGCAGTCGAGGTGCAGCTGCGCGTAGTCGGTGCCGGCGCGCACCGCGGCGCACAGGCGCTGCTGCACGGCGTCGACGCCGTCGATCAGGTCCTGGAACGGGCCGACGCTGCGCGCGTAGGTGCGGGTGATGTCGGCGGCGTAGCCGACCACCTGCGCGCCGGCATCGATCAGGAAGCTGCGGCTGTCGCTGGGCGCGGTGGCGTCCTGATGCTGGTAATGCAGCACGGCGCCGTGTTCGTTGAGGCCGATGATGTTGCCGTAGGGCAGGTCGCAGTCGAGGTGGCCGCTGGCGGCGAGGTAGGCGCGCTGGATGCCGAGTTCGGATTCATGCGCGCGGAAGGCGGCTTCGGCGGCGCGATGGCCGGCGACGGCGCGCTGCTGGGCGCGGCGCATCATCACCAGTTCGTAGGGCGTCTTCACCGCGCGGGCGTAGTGCAGCGGATTGACCACGGCAGCCGGGTTGTTCGGCACGTAGCCGTCGATGGCGGCATCGGCCTCGCCAAGGATGGCGGCCTTCGCGGCCGGCGGCAGCTCGGCGGCGATGTCCGCTGCGTTGCGCACGATGCGGATGTCGAAGGCATCGACCCAGTAGCCGCTCGGGTCCGCCGGCACCAGATGCCAGAAATCGTCCGGCTGGTAGTAGACCAGCGTCGGCTTCCTGCCCGGCGTGATTGCCAGCCAGCAGCGCGGGTGGTGGTCCAGCGGCGCCCAAGCGAGGAACTGCGGGTTCGGCCGGAACGGATACGGCATGTCGTCGTGGAATCGGTACTTGTCCACGCCGGCGGCGATCAGCAGGTGATCAAGACCACTGGCGGCGAGCACGGCTTCGGCCTCGCGCTGGCGGGTGGCGATGTGCTCGGCGAAAAGTCGGGAAAGGTCGTTCTGGAACATGACGTCGCTGATCCTCGAAAGTTGCGCGGTTTGAGAAACCGCTTCGGCACAGGGATGTGCCGACGAATCAAACATGCCAGTGTTTGATTTTGGGAAAGTGGTGCAGCCTGGCTGCGACCGTTTTCCTGCAAACCGCGGCAGGATGCCCGGTTTTGCGAACCACTCAGCATGGGGTAGCCGACGATTGTGCCGAATGCCCGGATCGCATGCATCCGTGCCGGTGGTTGGGACAGCTCCCGGTCAGGGCGTTTTCTGGGCGCAGCTGTCGCCGAGATCCACCGGTTCGCCCAGCATCACCGGCTGCCGCTGCAGCGTGACGCGGGCCTGCATGGCACGGGTGATCATCAGCTCGTTCTGCTCGGTGAGCAGCAGGGTGCAGCCCAGCTTCATGCGCTGCGAGAGCTCGATGAAGCGGGCCGGGCCGCCGATCAGCAGCGCGGTCGCGGCAACATCGGCCAGCACCGGGTCCGGATGCAGCACCGCCACCGCGGCCACGCCGCTGGACGGCATGCCGGTGCGCGGGTCCAGCACGTGGGCCCAGCGCGTTCCATCGGGCGCCTCGCGGAACTTGTTGTAGTTGCCCGAGGTGAACAGGGCTTCACGGCCGGACAGCTCGACACCGCCCAGCACGTCGCCGAAGGGATCGCGCAGGGCCACGCGCCACGGGCGTTTGCCCCGCTTGCCCAGCGCGTAGACATCGCCGCCCAGCGTGATCAGCGCGTTGTTGATGCCGTAGTCGGAGAAGGTGCGCGCGGCTTCCTCGGCGGCGATACCCTCGGCGATGGCGCCGAAGTCGAGCTGCACGTTGGGGTTGTCGCTGCTGATCCAGCGACCTTCAATGTGGACGCTGTCCAGCGTTGGCAGCGATTCGCGCCAACGACGGACCTGGTCATCGTCTGGTGCCGGTGTCGTCACCGGGAATTCGCTGGTGTGGAAGCCCCACATCTCCAGCAGGCCGCCGATGGCCGGGTCGTAGAGGCCGTCGGTCATGCTCTGGAACGGCCGCGAGCGGTCGATCAGCATGATCACCGACGCCGGTGCCTCGGCGCGCTCGCCGTTGGCGATGGCGCGGTTGATGTCGACCAGCGGCCCCGGAATCCACGGATGCCATTCGTGGTCGTATTCGGCAAGCCGCTCGGCGATATGGCCCAGCGCCTGGCGCGCCTGGTCGGGCTGGTCGGTGACCACGTCGAAGTCGGCTTCGCTGCCGAAGACCACCATGCTTTCGTGCAGTGGTGGCTTCTCCTCGCAGCCTGACAGGCCGACGAGTAGTGAGCCTGCCAGCAGCCACCCGCCGAGGCGGCGTGCCGATCTGCTGACCGGTGAGCGGTAATGCGGGGTCGCTGGATTCCGCTGGCGCAGCTTCAAACGTAGGTCCCGCCGGGTTTCTCCACCCAGCCGCGCATCGCCGTCAGGCATTCCGGGGTGACGTCGATGAAGCGGAAGCCCGCCCAGTGCTGGCCCGGTGAATTGGCAGCGTCGGTCCACAGGTGATGCGCGCCGACTTCGATCGGCCGGCCGCGACCCTGCTCGTCATTCACGGTGAAGCGGAACTGGAACAGCGCGTCGTCGAATGGTGGCTGGCTGCACATCAGCATCATGCCGGTTTCCGACAGGTTGCTGATGCGACCGATGACCTGTTCGGTCATGCAGTCGTAGACGTCGATGACTTCCGTGGCGTGCTTGCGTTTGGCGCGGCGGTATTCGGTCATGGCGTCGCCCTCTTGTCATGGCTGGCGGCCTTGCTGCCCATGGCGCCGCCGGCAAAGGAGCGCAACGCGCTGACGATGCGACTCCATGCCCGGTCGATCATATTCCCCTGATCGGCCTCGACGATGTGAACGTTGCCTCGGTTCAGCTCGCGCGCCAGCCAGCGCAGCGTGTATTCGCCCACGCGCTGGCCGCGATGGTTCACGAACAGGCTGTGACCCGTGACCGTGCTGTACCAGGACAGGCGGCGACGCACGCGGTCGCCCTGCTGGTTGACGGTGAAGTCCATCCAGGTGCCGAAGGGCAGCTTGCGGATGATCTCCAGCTGCGCCTTCTCGCCGGGGGTCAGGGCCTTGTCCGTTGCGCCTTCGCCATCCTCGCCGGTAACGCCCTCGCCAAGCCGCGCGCGGTTCTTCAGGCGCATGGCCAGTTCGGTGCGCGAAGCGGGGTCGTCGTGCTCTTCGTCCTGCGACAGCGCCAGCAGGCGCGTGGCGATCGCCAGCGCATCCTCGCTGTGATAGCCGACCTGTCCCAGCGCCTGCTCGATGTCATCGCGCAGCGAAGCCGCTTCGGTCGGGCCGATCAACGCCTCGCCACCGGCATGGCGGCTGGCCGCGGATTCGATCAGCCGCTGCGCCACGTGCTGCTGCAGGCGGAAGTTGTCGCTGTCCTCGCCATGACGCAGCAGGGTCAGGGCGAGCACGTCGGTCCAGGCCTGCGCCAGCAGCGTGTGCAGGAACTTCGGCACGTGCTTTCCCTTGAGCAGGCGGTCGATGGCTTCGGCGGCGTGCAGCCGTGACAGCTCGAGTTTCTCCTTGCCGCGCGCCGCCTCGATGTGGCGGCGTTCGGCGACATCGGCCTTGCGCTGCACCAGCTGCAGGTGGCTGCCGAAGTCGTTGACCATGCCGCTGAGCATGCCGGGGTCGCCATCGAAATCGTGGTTCACGCGGTCGACCAGCACGCGCATCTTGTCGATCAGCCCGCGGTCGACTTCGTCCTCGCCAACCCACTGCGCGCCGGTCTCGGCGATATTGGCCAGCATCTGCCGTGCCGGATGCTCGCGCTTGGTAAAGAAGCTCTTGTCCTGCAGGGCCACGCGCAGCAGAGGAACCTGCATGCGGGTCAGCAGCTCGGCGGCGGGACTGTTCGGGCGCACGTCCTGCATCAGGTTGTCGAACAGCAGGCCAACCAGGTCGATGGCGTCGCTGTCTTCTTCTTCCAGTTGCGGCGCGGCATCGCCCGGCGCGACGCGCCGAAGCTGCGCCAGGAGGTCCTGCTTCACCTGGCGGATGGTGCGGGCCTTGGCCTTGCCGTTGTTGACCGTGGCGCTGGCCGGGCGCGACTGCAGCATGCCGAGCACGGTCTGCACATCGCTCTTGGTCGCGGTGTAGGCGCCCTTGCCGGGCTGGCTGGCCCCAAGCTTGCCAAGCAGGCTGCGACGACCGCCAAGCAGCTGTCGCAGGGTTTCGAACATTTCGGTATCCGAGCCGCCAGCCGCCGCGGTGGGCGGCGTCCCCTGCGCTGGCGAGGGTGGCGGTGGAGCAGGTGTTGCCGGCGCGGCCTGTGCTTTGGTTGGGGGCCGCTGGCGTGGCTCCGTGGACGTGTGTTGCTGCTGATCCACTTCGTCCATGGCCATCTTGTGGGCGCGCACCGGGACGAAGGTCAACGTGGGCAATACCCTCTGCTGGATCAGGTAGTTGTTCAGTGCTTCCAGCAGCAGGTGCGTCTGCGGCAGTACCACGCGCTCGAACTGGCGGTAGAACAGCACGCGATCCTGCTCGCCGATGTTGAAGCAGCCAGCCACGTCGCGAAGGATGCGGCATAGCGCATGCGGACCAACCGGCAGGGTCTCGGCATCGAAGGCCGGACGCCCGGCGATCACGCCAAAGCGCTGGCCCAGCAGGAAGATTGGCAGGCTGTTGCGGATCTCGGCGCGGGTGGCGATCTCGTTGAGGATGCCGGCTTCATCGATGTCGATCTCGGTGACCAGCGACAGCTCGCCGGTCTTGGGGCCGTCGCCCAGCATGCCGTGGACACGCTCGTCCTGGATCGTGGCCAGGCTGGCTTCCAGGCCGATCAGGAATCGCGGCGTCAGGTCGCCGCGGCTGCGCTTGACCTCGCGCAGCACCTCGAAGCAATGCTGCTGCACTTCGTTGCTGCGGGCCTGCTCGGCGAGCTTGAACAGATGCTGTTCGAATTCGTTGAGCGTGACGCCAAGACCGCGCTCGATGTCGTCGGACACCAGCTTGAGCACGCCCTCAAGCAGCATGCGTACGCGTCGCGGGAAATTGCGCTGGGCCAGACTGGGCGGCGGCGCCGCGGACCCTTGCCGATCAAACATGTTGCTCTCCCACCTGGAGTTATCCCAACTGCAGCGGAAAACGGCAGGCTTCAATCGCCCGCCCTTCGTGTGATGCATTTCACACTTTTACGCCACTGGATGCCAGTCCGGGGCGTCAGTCGGCGGCGAGGAACAGGCTGATGACGTCATTGGTGAATCGCCGACCGAGTTCGGTTGGCTGGATTCGCCTGCTGTCCGCGACCAGCCACCCTCGGTTACGGGCCTCTTCCAGTGGCCCCTGCAGCTGGTCGAGTGGGAGGCCGGTGCGTGCTTCGAAATCACTTGCCGGTACGCCGTCGACCAGTCGCAGGACGTTGAGCATGTATTCGAACGGCCGCTGCGCCGGGCTGATGTCCTCGTCGCCGCCGATCCTTTCCGACGTGGCGGCGGTTTCAAGATAGCGCGCCGGGTGCTTGTGCTTCCAGCGGCGCAGGATGCGCTCCTCTGCCGGCAGCGTGACCTTGCCATGCGCGCCGGCGCCGATGCCGAGGTAGTCGCCGAAGCGCCAGTAATTCAGGTTGTGCCGGCATTGATGGCCGGGACGCGCCCAGGCCGACACCTCGTAGCTGGCGAATCCGGCATCGGACAGGCGCTGGTGGCAGGCGTCCTGGATGTCCCAGGCACCGTCCTCGTCCGGAATGCCGGCCGGTGGCTTCGCCGCGAACACGGTGTTCGGTTCCAGGGTCAGCTGGTAGTGCGACAGGTGTGTCGGCTCCTGCGCCAGCGCGCGTTCGATGTCGCGTAGCGCCATGTCGAGCGTCTGGCCGGGCAGGGCGAACATCAGGTCGAGGTTGAAGTCGTCGAAGCCGGCGGCTTTCGCCATGCGCACAGCCGCTTCGGCTTCGCTGGCGTTGTGAATACGGCCGAGCCGTTCTAGGCAGCCGTCATCGAAACTCTGGATGCCGAAGCTGAGACGGTTCACGCCGGCGGCGCGATAGCCTTCGAAACGGTCGTGTTCGGCGGTGCCCGGATTGCATTCCAGCGTGACTTCCAGGCCCGGTGCGAGATTCAGTCGTGCACCCACGCCATCGAGGATGTCGCCAATCGCGCGCGCCGAGAACAGCGAGGGCGTGCCGCCGCCGAAAAAGATGCTGTGTACCGGACGGCCCCAGACCAGCGGCAGATCCTGTTCCAGGTCGGCCATCAGTGCGGCGACGTAGTCGGTTTCCGGCAGCTCCGCGCCGCGCGCATGCGAGTTGAAGTCGCAGTACGGGCATTTGCGCACGCACCACGGGATGTGGATGTACAGCGACAAGCCTGGCGTCAGCAATGTTGCGCCTGTCTGCATGGGGTCGCCAGAATCAGCACGCACCTTGCGCCTACTTCAGGCGATAGATCTTGCGACGCAGCTCGTACAGCGCCTGTCCGCGATGGCTGATGACGCGCTTGGAGTCCGCCGACAGTTCGGCAGCGGTGAGGCCAACCAGCGGATCGAAGAACACCGCGTCGTAGCCGAAGCCGCCCTTGCCGCGCCGGCTTTCGAGGATGCGTCCGTGCCAGAAGCCTTCGGCAATCAGCGGGCTCGGGTCTTCCGGATGACGCAGGTAGACCAGGATGCAGTAGAAGTGGGCGTGTCGCCTTTCGGTGGGCACGTCCTTCATCGCCAGCAGCAGCTTGTCGATGTTGTCCTCGGCGCTGGCATCATCGCCCGCATAGCGCGCGGAGCGCAGGCCGGGCATGCCGTCCAGGGCGTCGACGCACAGGCCGGAGTCATCGGCCAGCGCCGGCAGACCGCTCTGGAACGACGCATGCCGTGCCTTGATCAGCGCGTTTTCGACGAAGCTGAGGCCGTTTTCCTCACCGCCGCTGATGCCGAGGTCATCCTGCTTGACCAGCTCGACGTCGATGGTTTTCGCCAGCCCGTCGAATTCGGCGAGCTTGCCGGCATTGCTGCTGGCCAGGACCACGCGTTGGCCTTTCATGGCGGTCTCTCCCGATGCCGTTGGTGCTGCTTCAGCTGCCCGCCAGCGCCTGTCGCTGGGACTCGACCAGTAATGCGATGCCAGCCTGCGCCAGATCCAGCAGCGCGTCCATCTCGCCACGGCGGAAGGCGTGGCCTTCGGCCGTGCCCTGCACCTCGATGAAACCGCCGCCGTCGTTCATCACCACGTTCATGTCGGTGTCGCAGTCGCTGTCCTCGGCGTAGTCGAGGTCCAGCACCGGTACGCCGCGATACACGCCCACCGACACCGCGGCGATGCCGCCGTGGATCGGATTGGACTTGATCTCGCCGGACTTGACCAGCCCGTTGACGGCATCGCTTAGCGCTACCCAGGCGCCGGTGATGGCTGCCGTGCGGGTGCCGCCATCGGCCTGCAGTACGTCGCAGTCCAGCGTGATCACGCGCTCGCCCAGCGCCTTGCGGTCGACGCAGGCGCGCAGGCTGCGACCGATCAGGCGCTGGATCTCCTGGGTGCGACCGCTCTGTTTGCCGCGCGCGGCTTCGCGATCACCGCGGGTATGCGTGGCGCGCGGCAGCATGCCGTATTCGCCGGTGACCCAGCCTTCGCCCTTGCCGCGCAACCACGGCGGCACGCGGTTGTCCACGCTGGCCGTGCACAGCACCTGGGTATCGCCGAAACAGACCAGCACCGAACCTTCGGCGTGGCGGGTGAAATGGCGCTGGATGCGGATCTCGCGCAGCTGGTCGGCGGCGCGGCCGCTGGGTCGTTTGAAGTCGGACAAGGTGGTTCCGGTTTGGGCATTCGGGCCGGGCAGTTTACCATTCGCTCCCCGCGCACCCTCGCGCCGCACCGGGTTTTCGCATGCCTTTCGCTCTTTCGTCCGCCGGTACTGCCCGTTTCGTGGAGGCCTTCCGGTGAGCGTACGCAGCATGACCGGCTACGGCAGCGCCGAGCGCGATACCGACAACGGCCTGCTCAGCGGCGAGATGCGCTCGGTCAACCACCGCTTCCTCGAGCTGACCATCAAGCTGCCGGAGGACCTGCGCGTGCTGGAGCCCCAGCTGCGCGAGCGGGTCAGCGCGCGCGTGCAGCGTGGCAAGGTCGACATGGGACTGCGTTTGAGGTCCGCTGCGAGCAGTTCCGCGTCGTTGCGCGTCAATGACGAGCTGCTGGGCCAGCTGGGCCAGCTGGCGACTTCGCTGGAGTCGAAGTTTCCCGGTCTGCGCACCGAATTTTCCGAGCTGCTGCGTTTCCCCGGCGTGATCGACGAGCGTCCGGCCGACCTGGTCGGTCTGCACGAGCAGGCGCTGGCGCTGGCCGACGAGGTCATCGACGGCTTCATTGCCTCGCGCGAACGTGAGGGTCAGAAACTGGCCGACGCCATGCGCGAGCGATTGGACGGTATCGCGGCGCTGGCGGAGAAGGTCCGCGAGTGGCTGCCGGAAATCCGCGCCGCGCTGAAGGCCAAGCTGGAAACCAAACTGTCCGAATTCAGCACGCCCATCGATCCGGGCCGCATCGAGCAGGAACTGGTGCTGGGCCTGTCGAAGCTGGACGTGGACGAGGAGCTGGATCGCCTCGCCGCACACGTCGCCGAGGCGCGTCGCGTACTCGACAGCGGCGAGCCGATTGGTCGTCGCCTGGACTTCCTGATGCAGGAGTTCAACCGCGAAGCCAATACGCTGGGCTCGAAGTCGGTGGATCCGCGCACCAGCCAGCTGGCGGTGGACCTCAAGGTGCTGATCGAGCAGCTCCGCGAACAGGTACAGAACCTTGAGTAATGCCTACATGAGCAGCCTCGCAGACAACGGCAAGCCGGCGCGCGGCATCCTGTTCATCGTCGCGGCGCCGTCGGGTGCGGGCAAGTCGAGTCTGGTCAACGCCTGCCTCGACCGCGACCCGAACATCCGCCTGTCGATCTCGTTCACCTCGCGCAAGGCGCGTCCTGGTGAACGCCACGCGCACCACTACCATTTCGTCAGCGCCGAACAGTTCGAGCAGATGGTCGCCGCTGGCGATTTCTTCGAGCACGCGCTGGTTCATGGCGACTGGAAGGGCACCGCGCGGCAGTCGGTGGAACCGCAGCTGGCCGCCGGGCACGACGTGCTGCTGGAAATCGACTGGCAGGGTGCGCGCCAGGTGCGCGAGAAAGTGCCGGAAGCCATCGGCGTGTTCATCCTGCCGCCCTCGCGCGAGGCGCTGGAGCAGCGCATGCGTACCCGCGGCCAGGACAGCGAGGAAGTGATCCAGCAGCGCCTCGCCGCTGCGCGCGAGGAAATGTCGCACTACAACGAGTTCGACTACGTCGTCATCAACGAGGATTTCGACCGCTCGGTGGACGAGATGTGCGCCGTCTTCAGCGCCAGCCGCCGCCGCACCGGCATCCAGCAGCTTCGCCATCCAAAGCTGATCGAGACATTGCTGGCGGAGTAGTTCCGAGGTCGGTTTTGCCGCAAGCGATTGATTTGCAAGCGTGGTGGAGTGCTTTGCGTTGCATCCCGGCCGCCGCAGCCGTACAATCCGCGCCCCTTTGCATCTGTCAAGACGGTCCGCCGTCCGGAGACTTATGGCCCGCATTACCGTTGAAGACTGCCTGAAGGTTGTCGATAACCGTTTCGAACTGGTGCTGATGGCGTCCAAGCGCGCCCGCCAGCTGTCCAAGGGCGTGGAAGCGACCCTGGAAAACGCCGAGCACGATGACAAGTCCACCGTGCTGGCGCTGCGCGAAATCGCCGCGCAGACCGTGAATTCCGAGCTGATCGACCAGGTCGACGCCGCCGAGCGCGAGCGTGCCGAGCGTGAAGCCCTGGAATGGGCGGCTGCCGAGGTCGACGAAGACCTGGGCAAGGGTGGCGACGACCTCTGAGTCGTCCGGCCCGCACGCCGGGTCGCCCACTGAACATTGGGGATGGCCGCAACGGCCATCCCGGCGTTGCCGTCCGGCAAGCGCCCGCGTAGGCTCGCATCATGAGTCCCAGCGCCAAACGTCGAGAAGCTGAAGTACCGTCTGCCCCTGCCGACGTCGCAGGCATGGCGGTCGCCGCGCGGGATAATCCCGACCATCCTAGTGACGTTCCCGGCGACTACGAAACCGGTTCGGCGCTGGCGCTGGCGGCCTACGGCAAGCTCGAAGACGAACTGGCCGCCTACCTCGACGAGGATCAGGTCGACCGCATCCATCGCGCCTTCGAACTAGGCGACGAGGCCCATGTCGGCCAGACCCGCAAGAGCGGCGAGCCGTACATCACCCATCCGCTTGCGGTGGCCACCATTCTTGCCGAGATGCGGCTCGACGAGCAGACCATCTGCGCGGCGATCTTGCATGACGTGCTGGAAGACACCGACATCAGCCGCGAGACCATCTCGCGCGAGTTCGGTGAAACCGTCGCCGACCTGGTGGACGGCGTCACCAAGCTGGATAAGCTGCATTTTCGTGATCGTCAGGAAGCTGCCGCCGAGAGCTTCCGCAAGATGCTGCTGGCGATGGCGCGCGACCTGCGCGTCATCCTGATCAAGCTGGCAGACCGCCTGCACAACATGCGGACCATCGGGTCGATGAGCGGCGACTCGCGCCGGCGCATTGCCCGCGAAACGCTGGAAGTCTACGCGCCGATCGCGCAGCGGCTGGGCATGAACCACGTCAAGGCCGAGTTGCAGGATTTGGGCTTCAAGGCGATGAATCCGTTCCGCCACGCCGTGCTCACCAAGCGCATCGCCAGCCAGCCGGTGGTACGCCGCGAGGCCATGGCCAAGCTGGAGGCGCAGATCGCGCAGAAGCTGACCAACGAAGGGCTCAGCGCGCGCGTGATGGGTCGGGTGAAGTCGCCATTCAGCATCTACAGCAAGATGCGCAGCGAACACAAAACGCTGGAGCAGGTGCTGGACGTGTTCGGCTTCCGCGTCGTCGTGCAGAACGTGATGCAGTGCTACCACGTCCTCGGCGCGGTGCACGCGCTTTACAAGCCATTCGATGCGCGCTTCCGCGATTTCATCGCCATTCCCAAGGCCAATGGCTACCAGAGCCTGCACACGGTTCTGTTCGGGCCGTATGGCGCGCCGGTGGAAATCCAGATCCGCACCGAGGAAATGGACCTGATCGCCGAGCGAGGTATCGCAGCGCATTGGGTCTACAAGCACGGCGGCGATGCGCCGAACAGCGCACAGAGCCGCGCGCACACCTGGATCAGCAACCTGCTGGAGTCGCAGCAGGTGGCCGGCAGCTCGCTGGAATTCCTCGACAACGTCAAGGTCGACCTGTTTCCGGACGAGGTCTACGTGTTCACGCCCAAGGGCGACATCCTGGCGCTGCCGCGTAATTCGACGGTGCTCGACTTCGCCTACGCCGTGCATACCGATGTCGGTAACCACGCGGTCACCGGTTACGTCGACAAGAAGAACGCGCCGCTGCACAGCAAGCTGGCCAGTGGCCAGAAGATCGAGATCGTCACTGCGAAGTCGTCGATGCCCAAGGCCGACTGGCTGGAGTTCGTCGCCACCAGCAAGGCGCGCACGGCCATCCGCCATCACTTGAAGCGCCTGCAGCACGAGGACGCGGTGGAGCTGGGGCATCGCATGCTGGATCGCGCGCTGGGTGCGCTGGATGCATCGCTGGATCGCATCCCACACAAGCGCCTCGACAAATACCTCGACGAGAACCGCTTCCGTCGGCTGGAAGAACTGTTGGCCGACATCGCGCTGGGCAACCGCATGCCGCAGCAGGTGGCGCAGCAGCTGACCGCACAGAAGGGCGCGCCGATGCCAGAGCCGCTGGCGCCCAGCCGCCTCGACCTGATCACCATCAGTGGCCACGAGCGCGGTGTTCTGACCTTCGCCAACTGCTGTCTGCCGATTCCCGGCGACGAGATCATGGGCTTCCTGTCGGCAGGCAAGGGCGTGGTCGTGCATCGCGAGGAGTGCCGCAACGTGCCCGAGCTGCGCAAGTCGCCGGAGCGCTGCGTGCCGATGGCCTGGGATCGCGAAGTCACCGGCGACTACCACGCCGCGCTGCGCGTCGACGTCGAGAACAAGCCCGGCGTGCTGGCGCAGGTGGCATCGGCCATTGCCGAAGCCGAATCCAACATCGACCACGTCGAATACCGCGAGCGCGACCTGCGCGTCGCCGTGCTGCATTTCGACATCGAGGTGCAGGGACGCCGCCATCTCGCCAAGGTGATGCGTCGCGTGCGCCGCCTCAACGTCGTCCACGGCGTGCGGCGGCTCTGATCCTCATCAGCGGCGGTAGATTTTTGCGCTCGTTGGGTTGTCCCGCCTGCGGTGTTCCATGCATGAGTTGCTGGCGGAAGCTCGGCCTTTCGCCCAGCAAGTCGGTCCAGTGTGGTGCCTGTGGTGTTCGGGTCAGCGTTGGCTCGCTGCCGTTCTATCTTTCGCTGCTGTTTTCCGGCTTCATGATCCCTATGGCCGCTCTAATGCCGCTATCCATCCTTGGCAGCATGTCGTTTGGAGTTTTTCATCTCGCCGCGCTGTTCTGCCTGGTCTGCTTTCTCGTGCCGTACGCATGGCTGCACTGTCTCCTTGTTCCCCTGGTGGTGCGGAACGGCTGAGCGGCTCGTGAGTCCCGTACAATCGCCGTTTCCGTGATTGGCGAGGCGTTGAGAATGTCCCGAGAAATCATCCACACCGACAAGGCGCCGGCCGCGATTGGTCCGTATTCGCAGGCGGTGCGCTGTGGCGATACGGTCTATCTGTCCGGGCAGATTCCGCTGGACCCCACGACCGGTGAGCTCGTTGATGGCGACCTCGCCGAAATGACGCGCCAGGTGTTCCGCAACATGGCGGCGGTCTGCGAGGCGGCGGGTGGTTCGCTGTCGAAGGTGGCGCGCGTTGGCATCTACCTCACCGACCTGTCGCGCTTCGCCGAGGTCAACGCGGTGATGGCCGAGGTGTTCCCGCAGCCGTTCCCGGCGCGCTCCACGATTGAGGTTTCGGCCCTGCCCAAGGGTGCGCCGGTGGAGATGGATGCCATCCTCGTCCTCGACTAAGGCCGGCAAGGATCGCGTCGATCCGCTGCGGGATCACGGCGCGGGCGGCAAGCCGCTGGCGCAGCTGAAGGGTATCGGTCCGTCACTGTCCGCCAAGCTGGAAAAGCTCGGGCTGCGCCAGCTGCGCGACCTCTGGTTCCACCTGCCGCTTCGCTACGAGGATCGCACCAGCGTCGTGGCCATTCGTGACCTCCAGGCGGGACAGAAAGTGCAGGTCGAAGGCCGCATCGAGGCAGTCGAGCGCGGTTTCCGTTATCGGCCGCAGCTGCGTGTCGCCATCAGTGATGACTCCGGCGCCACGCTGGTGCTGCGCTTCATCCACTTCCGCGCCGCGCAGGCCTCGCAGTTCCAGCCTGGTGCGTGGTTGCGCTGCTTCGGCGACGTGCGTGCCGGCGGCATCGGCTTCGAGATGATCCATCCGTCCTACCAGCGCATCGGTGATGCCGAGCGCGGTCGGACGGCGGATCGGCTGACGCCGCTCTATCCGCTGACCGATGGCGTCGGGCAGACGCTGATGACGCGACTGATGAAGCAGGCACTGGCGGTGCTGCCGTCTGACGATCAGCTGGAGCTGCTGCCGGCGGAGGCGCTGGCATCGCTGCAGCTGCCGTCGCTGGGCGCTGCGCTGCGCCTAGTCCATTCGCCGCCGGCGGATGTCGATGTCAGCGCGCTGCAGGCCGGGATCCACCCTGCGCAACGGCGGCTGGCCTTCGAGGAACTGCTGTCGCACCAGCTCAGCCTGCGTCGCCAGCGCATGAGCATCCGTCGGCACCGTGGTCCGGCATTGCAGCCGGATCAGCGCCTGTCGGCATCGTTGGAATCCTCGCTGCCATTCGCGCTTACGGCTGCCCAGCAGCGGGTGCTGTCGGACATTCGAAGCGATCTTGTCGCCACCGAACCCATGCTGCGACTGGTGCAGGGCGATGTCGGCTCGGGCAAGACGGTGGTCGCCGCGCTGGCGGCGCTGGCGGCGATCGAATCCGGCCGGCAGGTCGCCGTTCTGGCGCCAACGGAACTGCTGGCCGAACAGCACGCGACCAGCTTCGAGGGCTGGCTGACGCCATTGGGCGTGAACGTCTGCCGGCTCAGCGGACGCATCAAGGGCAAGGCGCGCGCGAGCGCGCTGGCGTCACTGGCCGGCGAAGCCGACCTCATCGTCGGCACGCATGCGCTGTTCCAGGATGGCGTGGTGTTCCGCGACCTGGCGCTGGTGGTGATCGACGAGCAGCACCGCTTTGGTGTGCACCAGCGGCTGGCGCTGCGCGACAAGGGTCTGCAGGGCGAAGCGCGTCCGCACCAGCTGGTGATGACCGCGACGCCGATTCCGCGCACGTTGGCGATGACTGCCTATGCCGATCTCGATGTTTCCGTCATCGACGAACTGCCGCCCGGGCGCACGCCGGTGCAGACTGTCGTGGTCAACGCCGCGCGCCGGGAGCAGGTCGTCGAGCGCATCCGCGCGGCCTGCACGGAAGGGCGACAGGCTTACTGGGTCTGCACGTTGATCGAGGAAAGCGAGGAGATCGTCGCCGAGGCCGCCGAGGCCACACATGCGGCGCTGTCCACGCAGATGCCGGAACTGGCGGTCGGTCTGGTCCACGGGCGCATGAAGGCCGCCGACAAGCAACGGGTGATGCAGGCATTCAAGGACGGCGAGCTGAACCTGCTGGTGGCAACGACCGTCATCGAGGTTGGTGTCGATGTGCCCAATGCCAGCCTGATGCTGATCGAGAATGCGAACGCCGACTTCGTCTGTCAGTTGCACCAGCTGCGCGGTCGCGTCGGCCGCGGCGAAGTGGCCTCGACCTGCGTGCTGCTCTACCAGCCGCCGTTGTCAGATGAACGCTCAAGGCGCGTCTTGAGGTGATGCGCGAAAGCAACGATGCTGTCGGTCATCGCCGAACGCGACTCGAATTGCGCGGCCCTGGCGAGCTGCTGGGCACGCGACAGACCGGCGAGGCGGGCTTCCGTATCGCCGACCTGGCGCGCGACAGCGACCTGCTGCCGGACGTGCAGCGCGCGGCGGAAGCGCTGCTGTCGGAATCACCTGCGCGCGCCGAGGCGCTGATCGCGCGCTGGGTGGGCGCCGCCGAGCGCTTTGCGGAAGCCTGATGTCGCGCCTGGCACAAGGCTTGAAGCTGCTGCGCTGGCGCGAGTTCCGACTGCGGCCGGTTCGCTGCCCGTTCTGTGGTCCCAGTGTGCTGGTTCGCCTGCGCGGCGATGACGAAGCCGCCGTGCGCTGCCTGCGTTGCGCGGCCAGTACCGTACACCTGGCGATGGGTCGGGCGATCTGCAAGGTGATGCCGGGCTTGTCTGGCAGGGATGTCTGCGAGTTCTCAGCACGTGGCCCGTTGACCGCCTGGCTTCGCCGCCGTGCGGCTTCGGTGGCCTGTTCGGAGTATTTTTCGGACGCGCAGTCCGGCGAGCTGCGGGATGGTGTTCGCTGCGAGGACATGCAGCGCCTGAGTTATGCCGACGAGAGCTTCGACCTCATCACCCATACCGAAGTGCTGGAACATGTGCCCGACGACCTCCGCGCAATGCGCGAATGCCTGCGGGTACTTCGCCCTGGCGGCGTGATGCTGTTCACCGTGCCGGTCTATGCTGGCGAGGTTACCGTCGAACGCGCCGAGCTGGACGCCGATGGCGCGATCCGGCACCTTGAGCCCCCGCTGCATCACATCGATCCTTTGCGCGGCGAAGGCATTCTGGCCTTCCGCGACTACCGACGCGATATCCTGCAGCGCCTGCGCGAGGCTGGATTCGTCGAATCCGCCTTGCTGGAAGCCTTGCCTTCATTGCCCTGGTCGAACGGCCGGCCGGTAATTTTTTCCCGCAAGGCATCGAATTGACTGGAAATCCATGAGCGACAACAACTCCAAGCTGACCCTTCTCATCGACACCGATCCCGGCGTGGATGACGCGCTGGCGCTGATGATGGCGCACCGCTATGCCGACGTGGTCGGGTTGACCATTGCCGCCGGCAACGTCGGCCTCGGCCATACCGTGCGCAACGCCCTCAAGCTCTGCGAGATGGGTGGCTGGTCGACGCCGGTCTATCCCGGCTGCCCGGAACCGATGTTGCATCCCGCGCCGGATGCCGCCTTCGTGCATGGGCAGGATGGTTTTGGCGACGTGGGCTACCTGCCGCCCACCGCACAGGCGCGCACCGAGCATGCCGCGCTGGCGATCATCCGCGAGGCGAAGACGCGACCGGGCGAGCTCACGCTGGTCGCGCTCGGGCCGCTGACCAACGTGGCGCTGGCGCTGCAGCTGGAGCCGGAGCTGCCGTCGCTGTTCAAGCGGCTGCTGATCATGGGCGGCGCCGTGACCGGGCGCGGCAACACGCATCGCGTGCCGGCGGAGTTCAACATCGGTTTCGATCCGGAGGCCGCTGCCGTGGTGTTCTCGCGCTGGCCCGAGTTTGACCTGGTCGACTGGGAAGCCACCGTCCGCCACGCCATTCCTTACCCGAGCATGGACCGTTGGCTGGACACGGACCACCCGTTGACCAGCTTCTATGGCGCGATTTCCGGCACGGCGCGGCGATTTACGAAGGATCACGGCCGGGCCGGTTTCCTCGCCGCCGATGCGCTGGCGATGGCGATCGTACTGCGGCCGGAGCTGGTCGAGCGCATGGAGCGCCATCACGTGGCCGTGGAGACGGCGGGTGAGCATTGCCGTGGCGCCACGGTGGTCGACTGGGAAGACCGCCTCGGCCGCAAGCCCAACGCCAGCATCGTGCTGTCGATCGATCAGGGTGGATTCGAGGACCTGCTGGCCTCCACGCTGGAGGCTGGCTGAGTACCGGGTCCGGTCTTGCGCCCGACGCGGGCGCTGACTACAATGGTCGTCTTTTTCCCCGGCCCGAAGACTTTCCGGCCAGATCAACCGGCCCAGTCTGGAGCAGAACCATGAAGCCCGAAATCCACCCGAACTACCGCGAAGTCGTCTTCCAGGACCTGTCCAGCGATTTCGCCTTCCTGACCCGCTCGACCATCAAGTCCGACGAGACCATCAAGTGGGAAGACGGTAACGAGTACCCGCTGATCAAGCTGGAAGTGACCTCGAAGTCGCACCCGTTCTACACGGGCAAGCACAAGATCATGGATACCAGCGGTCGCGTCGACAAGTTCCGTCGTCGCTACGGCAAGTAATCCGTCCCGAGCAGGGACCTGCCGGGCGCCCGAGTGGCGCTGGCAAGGCAGCATCGAAGCCGGCCAACCTCCGCGTTGGCCGGCTTTTTTTCGTGCCGTGACCGGCGTGGCGTGATCGGCTCCGCAGCTTCGCCATGCGACGTGTTTGCGGGGCATCGCAGGCGCTTCGCCGTACCGCCGGGTATGCGATAATGCCGCTCCTGCCTCAGGCGATCACCCAGCCGGCGATATGGCCGGTGGCGTGAAGACGCCGCGCTGCAGGGCGACACCGATGCCGTCGAGACGGCAAAACCGCCGGTGCCGCCACACCCCGAATTCGAATTGAAACGACTGTGAAGGAGTACGCCCGTGTCCCAAAACGATAACGGCCACAAGAGCGTCGTATTGACCGATTCCGCCGCCGGCCGTTCCGTCGAGCTGCCGGTGGTCCAGGGCACGCTGGGCGCGCCGACCCTCAATATCGGCAAGCTCTACAAGGAAACGGGTTATTTCACCTTCGATCCGGGTTTCACGGCGACGGCAAGCTGCCAGAGCGCGGTGACCTACATCGATGGTGACGAAGGCGTGCTGCTGTATCGCGGCTATCCCATCGAGCAGTTGGCCAAGCAGTCGAGCTTCCTGGAAGTCGCCTACCTCCTGTTGAACGGCGAGCTGCCGAATGCCAAGCAGTTCCAGGCCTTCGACCACGAAGTCACCCATCACACGATGATGCACGAGGCTTTCAAGAGCTTCCTGCACGGCTTCCGCCACGACGCGCATCCGATGGCCATGCTCTGCGGCATGATCGGCTCGCTGGCGGCCTTCTACCACGATGACCTTGATCTCGACGATCCGGAGCAGCGCCGCATGGCCGCGATCCGCCTGATCGCCAAGGTGCCGACCATTGCCGCCGCCTGCTATCGCCATTCGATCGGCTGGCCGGTGCGCTATCCGCGCAACAACCTGGACTACTGCACGCGCTTCCTGCACCTGATGTTCGAAGTGCCGAGCGAGCCGCTGGAGCTGAACCCGGTGGCGGCCAAGGCGCTGGACCTGCTGTTCATCCTGCACGCCGATCACGAGCAGAACGCCTCGACGTCGACCGTGCGCCTGGTCGGCTCCACCGGCGCTAATCCGTATGCCTGCGTGGCGGCCGGCATCGCCGCGCTGTGGGGGCCGGCGCATGGCGGCGCGAACGAGGCGGTCCTCAAGATGCTGGAGGAAATCGGTGATGCCTCCCGCGTGCAGACCGCCGTCGACCGCGCCAAGGACAAGAACGACGACTACCGCCTGATGGGCTTCGGTCATCGCGTCTACAAGAATTTCGATCCGCGCGCGACCATCATCCGCGAGATGACCCACGAAGTGCTCCGCGAACTGGGCGTCAACGACCCGCTGCTGGAGGTGGCGATGAAGCTGGAGGAAGCGGCGCTGAAGGACGACTACTTCGTCGAGCGCAAGCTGTACCCGAACGTCGATTTCTACAGCGGCATCATCTACAAGGCGCTCAATATCCCGACCGAGATGTTCACCGTCATGTTCGCCATTGCCCGCACCGCTGGCTGGGTGGCGCACTGGCTGGAGCAGCAGAACGATCCGGCCGGCCGCATCGGTCGTCCGCGACAGGTTTACACCGGTGCTGCGTCGCGCGACTACGTGCCGATGGCCAAGCGCTGATCGCGGCGATCAGATCGCAGTCCGCCTGATGGAAAACGCCTCGCGAAAGCGGGGCGTTTTCCGTTCGGACTGTCGTTTGTGGCGGCGATTGTCGTCTTGCCTGAAGATGCGGTCGATAATGGCCGGCAGGGCGGGGCGGCTGCGACGATGAGCACATCTGGCGCGAAAACATCCGAGGCGCAATGGCGGGAGCTCGATCGCGAGCTCGATCAGCTGCTGGATCTTGATCCAGAGACGCGCGCGGCGCGCTTGCTGGCCCTGGATCAGGAGCAACCACGTATCGCGGCGCGCCTGCGTCGGCTGCTGGCGGGTCTGTCGCGTAGCGAGAGTCTGGAGCATATCGCTGAAACCCCGCTCTACGCGGATGCACTGTCCCGGTTGCCCGGCACACTGCATGAAGGTCAGCGCCTTGGTGACTGGACGCTGGTGGGGCGCATCGGGCAGGGCGGCATGGCCGAGGTTTTCGAGGCCGAGCGTTTCCTCGATCAGGCCTGCCAGTACGCCGCGATCAAGGTCATGTCGTTGGGCATGGGCGGTGAGGAGCTGCGCCGCCGCTTCCTTCAGGAGACGCAGATCCTCGCCCGTCTGGATGATCCGCGGCTGTCGCGGCTGATCGACGCCGGCACCGCGCCCGATGGCCGGCCGTGGCTGGCGATGGAGTTCGTCAATGGCGACCCGATCGACGAGGCCTGTTCCTGGCAGGGGCTGGGCATCGAGGAGCGCGTGGATCTGGTTATCGAGGTCGCCGGCGCGCTGGATCACGCGCATCGGCAGCTGGTCATCCATCGTGACCTCAAGCCGGCCAATATCCTGCTCGACAATGAGGGCAAGGTCCGCGTGCTGGATTTTGGCATCGCGCGGATGCTCGAAGACGGCGGTGATGGCGCACGAACGGCCACGCACGCACAGGCCTACACGCTGAGCTGGGCAAGTCCTGAACAGCTGGCCGGCGAGCCCGCCGGTGTGGCCAGCGATGTCTATCAGCTGGGATTGCTGCTCTACCGCCTGCTCACCGGTCATCGCGCCTTCGAAGCGGCCGAAGGCGATGCCCTGCGGTTGCTGGCGGCGATGCGCGCCGGTGCGCAGCGTCCCAGTCAGCGCCTCAAAGCGACCGACAACACGGCGCTTTCACGGCACTGGCGCCGGCTTGCCGGGGACCTCGACAGCATCATCCTGCATGCGCTGGAAGCCGATCCACGTGCCCGCTACGCCGGCGCCCGCGAGTTGGCGGAGGATCTTGAGCGCTGGCGACAGGGGCGGCCCATCAAGGCACGCCCGGCGACGCGTCGCTATCTGGCCGCGCGCTGGCTGCGTCGTCACTGGTTTGGCGCAACCGCCAGCGCAGTCATCGCCATACTGCTGGTTGGTTATGCGGTGACTGCGACCTGGCAGGGCATGCGTCTTGCCGCGGAGCGTAACGCCGCCGAGCTCGCCCGGCTGCGGGCCGAGTCCATGCACGGCTTCCTGCTGAAGCTGATCGGCAGCGGCGACCCGCAGGATGCCGAGAACCGGGGTCGCGACATCGACGAGTTGCTGGTTGACGGTGTTACCCAGGCGCGCGCCGATTTCAAAGGGCAGCCGCTGCTGTTGGCGCAGTTGTTGAGCGACATCGGCGGCATCATGCTCAATCGTTCGCGCGAGTCGGATGCGGATGCCTCGCTTTCCGAAGCCCTGGCGCTGCGTGAAGCCGGCCTCGGCGCGGCGCATCCCGACAGCATGGACGTCCGCTTCGCGCTGGCCGACGCGCGCTTCCGTCTGGGTCGCTGGACGGATGCGCGCGAACTGCTCATGCGCCAGCTGGAACAGGCGTCGTCGACCAGCGACCCGGATGTCTGGCGGATTCCCGCGCTGCGACTGCTTGGTGCGGTGGAGTCCAGCGCCGGCAATATCGCCGAGGCGGAAACGCATCTGGCGGAGGCGCTTAGGCACCTGGAAGCCCGGGGCGAACCGGATGACGCCAAGGTCTGGCTGCAGCGCAGCGAGCTGGAAGCGCAGCTGGCCACCGTGTTACTGCGTGACCGCCGCTTCGACGAGGCCTTGCCACTGCTGCGAAGGGCGCTTGACCGGCACCTGCAGCAGTTTGGCGAAACCGACCAGCGCACCTTGGCTGTGCGGACCAACCTGGCCTACGCGCTGCGCATGAGCAAGCAGCCGGACGCGGCCGAAGCCGAACTTCGGCAGGTGCTGGCGGCTCATCGAATCCTGCATGACGCTCCCCACCGTGACATCGCCACCACGCTGGGGCATCTCGCCAATCTGGCCAGTGACCGCGGAGACTATGACGGCGCGGTGGAAATCTGGCGCGAGGCACGCAGCGAGGCCATCGCGGCGCTGGGCGAGGATCATCCGTGGATCACGATGCTGGAACTGCCGATCGCGCGAAGCCTGCTGCTCGGCGGGCATCGCGAAGAAGGTCGGCGCATCCTGCAGCGACTGGCTGCCCTGAAGGACCGGGAGGACAGTCTTGCCGATCAGGCGGCGGCTGCGCTGGCCAAGTACGACGCGCAGCCCTGATGTCCAGGGTGCCGACGTCCCCGGCCTAGCCTTCGTCGGTGTCGAGCATCTCGTCGACCAGCCAGATACGCGCGCGTTGCCAGTCACGCTGCAGTTGGCGAACGGTGACCTGCAGCAGCGGCGCGATCTCGGCCAGTTCCAGACCGGCAAAAACGCGGTAGTGCAGCAGCTGGACCAGGCGCGGGTCGCGCGTTTCCAGCCGTTCCAGCGCCCGGTCCAGTGCCAGCAGGGATTCCGGGCGCGACAGGTCCAGCGGGTCGTTCTCGTCGAGCTCCAGTGCCGCGGCGCCGCCACCGCGTTTGTCGGCACAGCGTCCGCGCGCGTGATCGATCACGATCTGCCGCATGACGCGGGCACACAGGGCGAGGAAGTGACGCCGACCCTCGATGTCCAGCGGATTGCCGCCGATCAGCTTGGCGTACGCCTCGTGTACCAATGCGGTCGGGTTCAGTGTGGCGCCCTGGCCTGGCCCGAGCGTGCGGGCGGCGATCCGTCGCAGCTCGACGTAGATCAACCCGAACAGGCGGTCGAGATCTTCACGCTGCAGTCCGCCATCGCCGTGCGCCGCCGAAAGGATGGCCGTGACCTGTCCCTGCTCCGCTGAGCTGCTTTCGACGGGGTTTTCGGGCTGGCGATCACTGGCCATATTGGCTCGTGGCGGCTGCGGAGGGTTGTAGGTTAACGCCGCGCAGCGCAGCTGGGGCATTGTCGGCTCGCCGCGCTGGTGCCATGCGGCGTTCAGTGGTCTGCAAATGGCGAGTCGGGTACCGGCTGGTCCGGACTTCCGGTGTCCTCCATGGCATCCGTGGATGCCTCAAGCAACGCCACCAGCTGGGCCATGGTGGCGCGCTTCATCGGGCGGCCATCAATCCGGTCCAGCGGTGCCTGGCGCAGGCCATCTAGGGGAAACAGGCTCAGCTCGAAACGGATGCCGTCGGCGGTGAAGCTGACCAGCGGGGCTTCCCATTCGCTGTCCGGGCCACTGCGATAGCGGCGGCTGCCGCTGTCGAACGGAATGCCATGCTCGCTGAGGTGCCAGTCTATGGCCTGTGGATCATCGCTGAAGACGTGGAGGTTCACTGCGGAATGATCGTCGGCGCTGCCTTCCAGCACCGGGCCTACCAGTCGGGGTTCGAAGGCCTGCAGGAGACGCATGGCCTGCCGCGCGGCTTCACGGCGCGCTGTGAGCGCCTGCGGCTGGGAGTCGCCCTGGAACAGGCGCTGGTGTTCCAGCAGGGCGTCCTGGATCTCGCGATTGCGCGGCAGCGACGCATCCTCGTGGATGCCAAGTCGCTCGGCCGCCTTTCGTTTCGCCTGGGCGAAATCCCGCAATCCGGATTCGGCCATCAGGCGGGCGGCTTCCACCGCCAGACGACGGCGGCGTTCGCGGGTTCGGGTTTCGGCGTGCTGCTGGGCGCGGTGCATGTCGTGTTCTCCCCCGAGTTGGCGATCGATCCGGTTTCCGGTCGCGTCGCGACCAGTTTCCTACCGTGTTTGTAACCCAGTCCGCGCCGAAATGCGCGGACCTTGGATCAGAAGATGTCGAAAGCCTCCTGGTCGGTGGCGCGCGCGGCGGTGTCCGCGCTGCGGTTGCGCAGGCGGGCGATGTCCTCGCGCTTGAAGCTCTCGCTGATCGCGTTGCTGCTTCCCGGCGCGGCGAGCAGCCCGGTGTCTGGATCGATGAGCGCGGTCACCACTCCCGGCGGCATCGGTGGGAGGTGCTCATCCACGCCTTCCAGCACGGTACCCATGTAGATCATCCACATCGGCAGCGCGGCGGCCGAGCCGAATTCGCCACGGCCCAGCGAGGAGAAGTCATCCATGCCGACCCAGGCCGTGGTGACGATGCCGCCACCGAAGCCGGAAAACCAGGCGTCGCGATGGTCGTTGGTGGTGCCGGTCTTGCCTCCGAGGTCGTTGCGGCCCAGCGCCATGGCGCGCCGGCCGGTGCCGCGACGCACCACATCGCGCATCAGCGAGCGGACCAGCCAGGTCGTGCGTTCATCAACGACTTCGGGCGCCAGCAGCACCTCGGGCGGGCCGGTCATGTCCACATTGGTCGATACGGCGGTGCTCCGGCTGCTGCCGCCAAGGCTGAGGTCGAAGCCGCCTTCGGCGACGTCCGGGATCTGCGAAGTCCCTGCGGCGGCCAGGCGTTCCGGACAGCCGGCGCAGACCCGCGGCGTGTGGGTGTACTGGACGATGACACCGTCACGATCACGGACTTCGCGGACCAAATAGGGATCGACCCGGTAACCGCCATTGGCGAACACGGCGTAGCCGCGTGCCAGTTCGAGTGGCGCCAGTGCTGCCGTACCGAGGGCCATCGACAGGTTGGGCGGCAGGCTTTCCGCCTCGAAGCCGAAGCGTTGGATGTAGTCGCGTGCGTAAGGGATGCCGATGGCGTCGAGGAGTCGCACCGAGACCAGGTTGCGCGAGGTGACCATGGCCTCGCGCAGGCGCATCGGGCCGGCAAAGTCGGCATTGTCATTCTGCGGCTGCCAGGTTTCGCCGGTGCTGCGGTTGTGGAACACGACCGGCGCATCCAGCACGATCGAGGCCGGGTTGAAGCCCTTGTCGAAGGCGGCGGCATAGACGAAGGGCTTGAAGCTCGATCCCGGCTGTCGCTTGGCCTGGGTGGCGCGGTTGAACTTGTTGAGCGCGAAGCTGAAACCGCCGCTCATGGCCAGGATGGCGCCATCTTCGGGCTCCAGGGAGACGATGGCGCCCTGCGCCTTGGGAAGCTGCGCCAGTCCCCAGTCGCCCTCGTCGTTGCGGGTGACGCGGACGATGTCGCCGGGAGCAAGGATGTCGCCGGGTGACTTCGGTCGCGCACCGCGGGAGTCCTCGGACTTGTAGGGCGCGGCCCATTGCATGGCGGCGGCATCCAGCACGATGCTCTGGCCGTCTTCGAGGTAGATGGTGGCGGCATCCGCATCCACCTGGGTGACCAGCCCCGGCATCAGGCCGGAAATCGTGCTGTAGGCATGCAGCGTCTTGGCCCATGCACTCGGCGAATTGGCACTGCCCATGTCCACCTTTGCTTCTGCCCCGCGCCAGCCGTGGCGGTGGTCATAGTCCAGCAGCGCCTGGCGGATGGCCTGGTTGGCGGCTTCCTGGTTGGCGGAAACCAGCGTGGTCACGTACTGGTAGCCATCGGTCATGGCGCCGGCGCCGTAGCGGTCGACGGCCGCTTGGCGGATGATTTCCGCCGCATACGGCGCGTCCAGCTCCACCGGCGGTTCGTGGGGATGCGCGTGGTTGGCCTCGGCCTGTGCCTGGGTCAGCTCGGCGGCGCTGATGAAGCCGACCTCGTGCATCCTCTCCAGGACATAGTTGCGTCGTACCAGTGCGCGCTCCGGGTTGGTGATCGGATTGCCGCTGGACGGGAACTTGGGGATCGAGGCTAGCATGGCGCATTCGGCCAGGGTCAGCTGGTCCAGCGTCTTGCCGTAGTAGAACTCGGCGGCGGCGGCGATGCCGTAGCTGCGGTGCCCGAAGAAACCCTTGTTGAGATAGAGCTCGAGGATCTCGTCCTTGCCCAGTTCGCGCTCCATCTTGAGCGCCAGGAACATCTCGGTGAGTTTGCGGGTGTAGGAATACTCATTGCTGAGGAAGAACTGCTTGGCCACCTGCTGGGTGATCGTGCTGCCACCAGGAACACGGTCCTTGCCCGACACCGTCAGTAGCCAAACCGCACGGGTCACGCCACGCCAGTCCACGCCGGGATGCTCGTAGAAACGGGCATCCTCGATGGCGATGACCGCCTGTTTCACCCGTTCCGGGACATTCTCGATGTGCACGGGGTAGCGGCGGGTTTCACCGAACAGGGCGATCAGCTTGCCGTCGGCGCTGGTGACCGTCAGCGGTTCCTGCAGCTCGACGTTGCGCAGTGCGGACACGTCCGGAAGCGTGGGAGCGATCAGCCAGTACAGCACGCCGAGCGTTATCCCGCCGATCAGCACCGCGGCCAGGCTCAAGTAAAGTCCCAGCCGCATCAGGCGGCGCAGTTTTGCCATGGTGAAACCTTGGGGAGTTTGCAGAGAGAGGGCGACAGGAGTATAGATCGCGGCACCAAGGGCCGAAACAATGAACGCCGGAATTGCCCGCAAAAGCGCCCAAATCCGTCGAGGAGGGGTGTTGGCGGGAGCAGGACAGGCTGGATCGGCGTACCGCGCGAAGCTTTCAGCGAGGGGGCTGGCAGCATGAGCACAGGCGGCGCGAGCCCCGGCCATGATTGACGATCAGCAAGATATCGGGAGTTCTTCCGGGAAAGTGTCAGGTGACGAATTTCGGCCGAAATTCACAAAGTGTTGCCATTTCGTGAAGAATCAGTATTTAATGTAGTTGTGTAGTATTCGCTCCTAAGAGCCCGTGGGAAGGGGAGAAACCGTGGGTCTGTTCGCACAGAAAAAGCCACCGATGGTCGGCGTCGACGTCAGCTCCACCGCGGTAAAGCTCTTGCAGCTTAGCCAGTCGGGCGGGCGTTATCGCGTGGAACACTACGCGGTCGAGCCGCTGCCACCCAATGCCGTGGTCGAAAAGAACATTGTCGAGGTCGAAGCCGTCGGCGAGGCCATCAAGCGTGCCGTGGCGCGCTCGGGCACCAAGCTGAAGCACGCGGCGGCTGCCGTGGCCGGTTCGGCGGTGATCACCAAGACGATCCCGATGCAGGCCAATCTCGATTCGGATGAGATGGAAGACCAGGTGCAGGTAGAGGCCGGTCAGTACATTCCGTATCCGATCGATGAAGTCAGCATGGACTTCGAGGTGCTGGGTCCGGTCAAGGACAACCCCGAGATGGTGGAAGTCCTGCTGGCCGCCTCGCGCACCGAGAATGTTGATGTCCGGGTCGCCGCGCTGGATCTCGGCGGTCTCACCGCCCAGGTCGTCGATGTCGAAGCCTTCGCCATGGAGAACGCCTTCCGGCTGATCTCCGACCAGTTGTCGGTTCCCAAGGACGCGCTGGTGGCCTTGGTCGACGTGGGCGCCACCATGACCACGCTCAATGTGCTGCGCAACCAGCGCAGCATCTACACGCGTGAGCAGGTGTTTGGCGGCAAGCAGCTGACCGACGAGGTCATGCGCCGCTACGGACTCAGCTACGAGGAAGCCGGACTGGCCAAGCGTCAGGGCGGTCTGCCGGAAAGCTACGAGGTCGAGGTGCTGGAGCCGTTCAAGGAAGCGATGGTCCAGCAGGTGAGTCGACTGCTCCAGTTCTTCTACGCGGGCAGCGAATTCAACCGTGTTGACCAGATTGTGCTGGCCGGCGGTTGCGCCTCGATTCCGGGTATTGCCGAAATGGTTGAGGAGCAGCTCGGTGTTCTGACCATCATCGCCAACCCGTTGGCGAACATGTCCCTGTCCTCACGCGTGCAGGCGCAGTCGCTGACGCAGGATGCGCCAGCCCTGATGATCGCCTGCGGCCTGGCCCTGAGGAGTCTCGACTAATGGCCAGAATCAACCTACTCCCTTGGCGCGCCGAGCGCCGCTCGCAACGCCAGCGCCAGTTCGCGATGATGATGCTGGGCGCAGCTGTCCTTGGGCTGCTAGTAACTTTTGGCATCGTTACCTATTTCTCGGATCGCATTGAGAACCAGCAGGTTCGCAACAACACCTTGCAGAATGAGATCGCCCAGTTAGAAATTCAGATCAAGTCAATCGAAGACCTGGAAACTAAAAAGGCAAGTCTGCTGCAACGGAAGTTGGTAATTGAGCAACTCCAGGCCAACAGGTCGCAGATGGTTCACCTCTTCGATGAGTTGGTGCGCACTATTCCGGAGGGTGTTCAGCTCGGTTCAATTAAGCAAAATGGCGATCAGCTCACTTTGGAGGGTGTCTCACAATCCAGTGCGCGCGTCAGTACCTACATGCGCAAGCTGGAGTCTTCAGGCTGGATGAGCAAACCAGACCTGAAGGTTATTGAAAACAAAAATACGGAAAACAAGGCGCTGCCGTATGTGTTCACCCTTCAAGTCACGCTAACCAAGCCCGGTGGCGACAAGGATGATGAAGACACGGATGACGCCGTGGGAGGTGTCCGGTGAGCAGCTTTGACATCCGAAACCCCGACTTTTCCAATGCTGGAGGGTGGCCGGTTGGCATAAAGGCGATTCTGGCCTTGATCATTGTTGGTCTGATAGTCCTTGCTGGGTGGTGGTTCAAGGTGCGGCATCAGCAAGACGAACTCGAAATGGCGCAGCGCAAAGAAGCTGAGTTGCGCATCAAATTCGAAGATAGCCAGGCGAAGGCTGTTAACCTTGAGCCATTAAAAGCGCAGCTCCAGGAAATGGAAGTTATGCTGCAGCAGATGTTGCGTCAGCTGCCAAGCAAGACCGAAATGCCTGACTTGATTGTCGATATCTCGCAAACTGCTTTGGCGACTGGAATCCAGAATGACCTTTTCCAGCCAGGGCAAGAAGTTCTCAAAGAGTTCTACGCAGAGAAGCCAATCGTGCTTCGAATGCTCGGTTCCTACCACCAGTTCGGCGCCTTCGTAAGCGGGGTAGCCTCTTTGCCGCGGGTGGTTATCATGACGATGCATGATATTTCACTGAAACCAAAGGATGGGCAGACGATTAGTGCTAACGGCCAACTGGTTTTGGAAGGGACCGTTAAGACGTATCGCTATCTCGACGAAGAAGAGCAGGCCACTCAGGCTTCGGGAGGGCACTAGTCATGAAAACCATAGTCGCGGCGACTGAAATGCCCAAGAGCGGAACTCGCCTCATTGGCTGGTCTGCGCTGTTTTTTGTAGTGTTATCGATTTCTGGCTGTGGTGGTGGCAATTCGGACCTTCAGGCATATATCGCTCAGGTGAAGATGCGTCCTGGTCCTCCATTGGACCCATTGCCTGTGATGCAGCAGTTCGAAACATTCGAATACTCTGCCCAGGGCCTCCGAGATCCTTTCAGTGCACCGCTGCAGGAACGCGAAGCGATTACAGGAAGCGGGCTTCGACCCGATGAAAACCGTCGAAAAGAATTGCTAGAGGCGTTCCCCTTGGACAGCTTGGACATGGTCGGCACCTTGGGAACAGGACCAGGGATGCTTGGACTCATTGTTGATCCGGAAGGCGTTGTTTACCGCGTTCGCCCGGGGAACTACATGGGCCAAAGTGACGGCAAGATTTTGGCAGTACATGAAGATCGGATTGACTTGGTGGAACTGGTTCCGGATGGGGCTGGTGGCTGGATTGAACGCGACGCCACTGTCGCTCTGGACGACCAATAGGCATTGGGGGATAGCACGATGACCGCGATGAATGCGAAACACCAGGGACAGGAGCGGACAATGTTGCGGCGCTGGATGGGCGTTGCGACGGCCGTTCTGTTCGCGGCGGCCCTCCCGGCCCATGCGGAAAATGTCCTCCAGGACGTGAGTTTTTCGGCATCTGCAGATGGCGGCGTTGATGTGACGCTGCAGCTTGCGGGGCCAGCGGGCGATGCACAGGTGTTCACCACCGAGTCGCCACCGCGTATCGCGGTGGATCTACCGGATACGCGCAGCGAGGTCGCCAATCGCCGGATGGCTGTTGGGTCCGGTGCTACCAGCGCCATCTCAACCATTGAGGCGGGCGGCAAGACACGTGTCGTGATAGACCTGTTCCACATGGCAGCTTACGACGCCAAGACGGATGGAAATCGGGTGGTCATTAACGTTGGTGGTGGTCAGGCGGGTGCGTCCACTTCTTCTGCGGCAGTTGACCAGTCAGATCCAGCGAAGCGCGTTGGGCAAGGCGTATCGGTCTCGAACATCGATTTTAGGCGTACCCCGGATGGCGCAGGCCGCGTTATCGTCACTTTTAGTGGAGCGGGCGCCGTTGCCGATATGCAGACAGACGACGGAACCATTTATGTCGACCTGTCACACGTACAGCTCCCCGAGAATCTTGCGCAGCGCTTGGACGTAACTGACTTTGCAACCCCGGTACAGACGATTGAGTCTCGGCGCAACAGCGGCGGTTCCAGCATCCGAATCAATACCGCGGGGTCGATGGAGTCGCTTGCCTATCAGACCGGCAATGAATATGTCGTAGAGGTGTCACCGGTTGCTGAAGGGAATCCGCAAGCGTCTGCCGGAGATGGTGGTACGGTTGGCGGTGGAGACAAGAAAGCCTACAGCGGTGAGCCGGTTACCTTCAATTTCCAGGACATTCCGGTGCGCACGGTCCTCCAGTTGATTGCAGAACAATCAGGCAAAAATATCGTGGCTGCCGATACTGTGGAGGGCAACATCACTCTACGGTTGATGAATGTGCCTTGGGATCAGACGCTCGACATCATTTTGCGGGCGAAGCAGCTCGACAAGCGAGAGGATGGCAACGTGATCTGGATTGCTCCGCAATCCGAAATTGCGGCTTTTGAACAAGCGCAGGCGGACGCCAGAATCGCGATTGAACAAAGGGAAAAGACGGTCACCGAGTACATTCCTATTAATTATGGAAGTGCGGAAGAGATCGCTAGCCTGCTCACAGAAGATGCGCAGGAGGGTAGTGGTGGCGCTGGCGGTGGTGGTGGCGGTGCTTCAGGAGGCCAGTCAAGTGGGTTCTTGTCGCCCCGCGGAAGTGTAACGTTCGATACGCGTAGCAACACATTGTTGTTGAATGACATCCCCTCGAAGATTGCCGAAATACGCGCGCTCATTCAAATTCTGGATCGCCCCGTTGACCAGGTGCTTATCGAATCTCGGATTGTGATAGCCACTGACGACTTCTCTCATGAGATTGGTGCGAGGTTTGGCATTTCGGGCCTCACGGGAAACAACACGTACTTCAGTGGTGGTCTCGAGGAGAACCAGTCGCATTATAACGGTGTCAACGCATCGCGCGTCGACAATGCAAATACCATACGCGACTGGATTATCGATAATGACGGTTCGCCTCCACCTGTGACGACTCTTCCTATCCCGACTCGTGGATTGAATGTGAATTTGCCGGTGACTGATACGTCGGCCGGGAAGTTCGCGCTCTCGATCTTGAACGCCGGTTATCTACTAGATCTCGAGCTATCGGCTCTCGAATCTGAAGGGCGTGGCGAGGTGGTTGCCAATCCACGAGTGATTACCTCCAATCAGCAGGAGGCCGTGATCAAGCAGGGTCAGGAAGTTGGTTATGTCACCCAGCAGAACTCTGGTGGTGCGAGTGGGCAGTTCACAGTCAACTTCAAGGAAGTCGTGCTTGAGCTGAAGGTAACGCCGACCATTACCCAGGACGACCGGGTCTTTCTGAAGATGAATGTCAAGAAGGATCAGGTCGAAGGCTTCGTCACCACGCCGTTGTATAGCGTTCCGCAGATCTCCAAGCGTGAGGTCAATACGTCGGTTCTCGTCGACAACGGACAGACTGTCGTGCTTGGTGGTGTCTATGAGTTCAAGACACTTGAGGACGTGAAGAAGATCCCGTTCCTTGGCGACCTGCCCGGGATTGGGAACTTGTTCCGGAACAAAGTCAATGACAAGAGCAAGGCAGAACTGCTGATCTTCGTTACGCCACAGATTCTTCGGCCTGCATCCA
Source organism: Rhodanobacteraceae bacterium (assembly GCA_024233975.1). Taxonomy (GTDB): domain Bacteria; phylum Pseudomonadota; class Gammaproteobacteria; order Xanthomonadales; family Xanthomonadaceae; genus JACKOX01. The sequence goes on along the minus strand of JACKOX010000024.1, from coordinate 8,334 downwards.
AGCACTGATTTGATGTAGCCATAGTTTGGAAGGGCCTGGAGAGATCCAGGCCCTTCTTTGTTTCGGAGACATGCTACGTACTGCATTTGGACAATCTGTCGCCGGGCAGGGCAGAAATCGGGCGCTCGCATGTTGCCCTCATGCCCTGCATGGCTAATAGGATTCGAATACGCTATCGGGACTGGCTGGGGAGCACTGTCATGAAGCGATCTTTGGCGGCGGGGCAGGAGTTGTTCCACGAGGGGGATCCGGCGGGTAGTGCCTACCTGATCGAATCCGGGACGATTGCGATTGTTACCCACGATGAAGGTCGTGAAGTGCTGCTCAGCGAGCTCGGTGCCGGCGCGATTCTTGGCGAGATGGCCGTCATTGACGCCGCGCCCCGAACGGCAACCGCCCGCGCGGTTACCGATGTTGAGCTGATCGAGATTGACCGTGGTCAGATCGCCGAGCGCATCGACCGGTCGGACCCGGTTGTCCGGTCGCTGCTGGAAGGTCTGCTGAAACGCTATCGCAACGCCATGTCCGCGATGCGCGGCAAGGTCACCGAGTCTGAGGATGGCTTCGACAATGCCGGCGGCATGGGCAAGATCCGCTTGGAATCCCAGCTGCGGGATGCGCTTGCGAGTGACGGCCTCGATCTTCGTCTTCAACCGCTTCTGGAAGTTCCGGCAGGTGTTATCGGTGGCTATGAGGCATTGGTACGTTGGACGCATCCGGAGCGCGGTCCCGTTTCGCCTGCCGAGTTCATTGCATTGGCGGAAGAGACCTCGCTCATCGTTCCGGTCGGCGAATATGTGCTGGACAAGGCTTGCCAGGCCATTCAGGGCTTGCACGCGGGCGGAACGGCGCCATTTGTCGCGATCAATGTTTCCGCGCGACAGCTTGCCGAGGAAGGGTTGATCGATCGCATTGTCGTGCGGACGCGCGACGCCGGCTTGCCGCAGTCTTCGGTGAAGGTCGAGATTACCGAGAGTCTCTCGCTCGACTACGGCATGGTCGCGGGGGTGATTGCGGAATGTCACGGCCATGGCATCAAGGTCGCCATGGATGACTTCGGCACCGGATATTCGGGCATGGAGCACCTGCATCGCCTGGCATTTGACACCGTCAAGGTCGATCAGGCCTATGCCCGCAACATGCATGCCTCTCCGCGTGCCATGGCGATCTTGCGGAACATGGTCGCCATGGTCCATGACCTCGGCGCCGACGTCGTCGTGGAGGGGATCGAGGAGGAGCGGCAGCTGGATGTGCTCCGTGAGCTTGGCGTGCGTTACGCGCAGGGTTACCTGATCGGCAAGCCTCAGCCGCTGGCCGAATGGCTCTCCTGACGGGAACCGCCGGACGGGCCGCCATCCCGGGGCGGTGACAGCCACAGGTCACGGGTGACCTCTGACCGGTGGCGACAGCGGAACCCTCGGATAGCATTGGTGTCGAAAGGGCGCCCCCTGCAGACGCTACCCAATGCAAACCGCGAACAACAGACTCATGGACATGCCAGAAACCACACCGGCCGCCGACCTGCATGCGGCTTTCACCGGACTACGCGAAGAGCTGGGCCGCTGCATCATCGGGCAGCGCGCACTTGTCGACCGCCTGCTCGTTGCGCTGCTGGCCGATGGTCATTTGCTGGTGGAAGGTGCTCCCGGCCTCGCCAAGACCACGGCGGTCAAGGCGCTGGCGGACCGTATCGAGGGCGATTTCCACCGTATCCAGTTCACCCCGGATCTGCTTCCCGCCGATTTGACCGGTACGGAGATCTTCCGGCCACAGGAAGGCAGTTTCCAGTTCCAGCAGGGTCCGCTTTTTCACAACCTGCTGCTGGCCGATGAAATCAATCGCGCCCCGGCAAAAGTCCAGTCGGCGCTTCTTGAGGCAATGGGGGAGCGCCAAGTGACGGTTGGTCGGGTGACCTACAAGCTGCCACGCCTGTTCCTGGTCATGGCCACGCAGAACCCGATCGAGCAGGAAGGCACCTATCCGCTGCCAGAAGCGCAGCTGGACCGCTTCCTCATGCACGTGCGCATCGGTTATCCCGATGCGGACAGCGAGCTGGATATCCTGAAGCTCGCGCGCGGGCAGGCGCGCGAGGCATTGCATGCCGGCAGCGCCGTGGCTGCGCAGATCAGCGAGCAGCAAGTCTTCGCCGCGCGCGAAGCCATCCTCGACATTCACCTCGCAGAGCCGCTGGAGCGTTACCTGGTGGAGCTGGTGCTGGCTACCCGAGAGCCGGCTCGTTACAGCGAAGACCTCGCGCGACGCATCGCTTTCGGCGCCAGCCCGCGCGGCACCATTGCGCTGGATCGTTGCGCGCGGGCCTTTGCCTGGCTGGAAGGTCGTGACTTCGTGACGCCTGATGATGTCCATGCGGTTGCTGCCGACGTGTTGCGTCATCGCGTGCTGGTCACTTTCGAGGCCGAAGCGGAAGGATTTACCGCGGACAAGGTGGTGGAAGAACTGCTGGAACGCGTCCCACTGCCCTGAGGGCCGCGGTGCGGGATTCACGCTGCATGAAAGCCAACAACACCGGCCTGTATGCGGATGTCGCGGAACTGCTTGCATTGCGTTCGCGTGCGATGGAATTGCTGGCGGGGTATCGACGCCGCAGCGCGAGTCGCGAGTCTGGGCCGTCGCATTCCGCGTTTCGCGGCCGCGGCATGGACTATGCGGAGTCGCGGCCATACGCGCCGGGCGACGATGTTCGTCACATCGACTGGCGGGTCACCGCGCGAACCGGCCGCGCCCACAGCAAGGTCTTCCAGGCCGAAAGGGACCGCGTGACCGCGGTGATAGTGGATCGCTCGCCGGGCATGGGGTTCGGCACTCGTAGCTGCCTCAAGTCAGTTGCGGCGGCACGACTGGGCGCCTTGCTGGCCTGGACCGGCAGCATGGAGGGCGACCGGCTTGCCGCCATCAGTGAAGGCGATGTGGTGCCGCCAACCCGCGGTCGCAGCGCCATCCTGCGCGTCCTCAACGCACTGTCGTCCTGGAGCCGCTCAACAGTCGCCACGAGCGACCCTGTCGAAGCCTTCAACCAGTCACTGGAGAGACTGCCGAGGTTGATTAGACCGGGCAGCCACGTCCTGCTGCTGGCCGACGCGCGCAGCGTCGATGCGCGCAGCGAGGCGGCCTTGCGTGCGCTGTCGGCGCATCACGACGTGATCGCCCTGCTGGTCTGCGATGCACTGGAGCGACATCCGCCACCAGCCGGAAACTATCTGGCAGTGGGTTCAGAGGGCGCGGTGACCTTAAGCCTGGATACACCCGAAGCGCGACAACGCTGGTTCGAGCATTTCGACGCCCTGCAACAGGCGGCACTCGGTCACCTTGCCGCGGCGGGTGTCCGCGCGCATCGGGTCACGACGGATGACGATCCAGTCACGGCCTTGCGCGATCTCCTGCGTGGTGCGCCGGAGCCGCGCAGTGAGGGCCTGGCAGCATGAAGCCCGAACTCCCGCTGCGGGACATTCATCTGCCAGCGGAACCTTCCTGGTGGCCGCCGGCACCGGGCTGGTGGCTGCTCGCATTGCTGTTGATCGTCGTCATCAGTGTGGCCAGCGTCCTGATCCGGCGCCGCCTGCTTCGGCAGCGTCATCGTCGTGCCTTGCTGGCAGAGGTTGATCGCATCTGGGATCAGCATCGCGACCAACAAGGAGGTGTCGAGGTTGTTGCCGAATGGTCGTCGCTGCTGCGGCGGGCCTGTCTGCGTTACCGCCCCGAACTGGCTTCGCGCGCGGGCGTTGATTGGTCGCAGGCTTTGGGCATTGATACTGATGAAGGTGATCCGCTGGGCCGCTTGCTGGTGGAGGCTCCGTTCCGGCCGTCACTATCGAAGACCCAGGTGGCCGCGTTGCGCGAGCCGGTGCGTGAAGCCCTGCGACGCCTGATCGACGGCGAAGTGGCCGATGGTGGCCGAAATGATTGACTGGGGCATATCCGAGTTCGACTGGCCATGGCTGGCGCTCGCGCTGCCATTGCCCTGGCTGCTGCGACGTTGGCTGCCCTCGGCCGCCGGCAGTGGCATTGCCCTGCGAATTCCCTTCCTTGATGAAATCGCCAGCGCGATTTCCAGCGGCCGCCGCAGTAGCGCGCGAACACCCTGGTTGGCCTGGTTGGTCTGGGGATTGCTCATCGTCGCGGCCATGCGCCCGATCAGTTTGGGTGAGCCCACTGCGCCGCCGACCACCGGCCGCGACCTCCTGGTGGCGGTTGATGTCTCCGGCAGCATGGCCGCCGAGGACATGCAGATCGGCCGACAGGCCGTGTCGCGTCTCAGTGCGGTGAAGGCCGTGGTCGGTGACTTCCTGGAGCGTCGCGTCGGCGACCGCCTCGGCCTGCTGCTGTTCGGTCAGCGCGCTTACCTGGTGACGCCGCTGACCATGGATCGCGACGCGGTGAAGGCGCAGCTGCTGGACAGCCAGGTCGGCATCGCCGGTCGTGAGACGGCCATTGGTGATGCCATCGGACTGGCGGTCAAGCGCCTGCGCGACCGTCCCCAGGAGCAGCGCGTCCTGATCCTGCTCACCGATGGCGTGAACACCGCCGGTGCGCTGGAGCCCGAGCGCGCGGCCGAGTTGGCCAAGGCGGAGAACGTCCGCGTCTACACCATCGGCATGGGCAGTGACCGCAGTGGTGGCCTGTTCGGCATGGCATTCTCCACCAACAGTGCGGAAATCGACGAAGCCGCGCTGAAGGCCATCGCCCGGGAAACCGGCGGCCGCTACTTCCGCGCCCGGGATACGGCCGAGCTGGCCGGCATCTACGCCGAGATGGACCGGCTGGAGCCGGCGCTGCTGGAAGCCGAACCGCTGCGCCCACGGCATGAGCGATTCGTGTGGCCGCTGGCCGCGGCCCTGTTGCTGGCGATGGCTGGTCTGATCATGGCGGCGCTGGGTGGGCATCGGCAGTCTTCCCTGCGGCGACCGGGACAGGTGACGACATGAGCCTGACCGACCTGCATTTCCTGCGACCGCTGTGGCTGCTGGCGCTGCTGGCATTGCCATGGGTTGCCTGGTTGATGCGCCGCCGCGAGGCGCGCGAAAACGGCTGGCAGGACATCGTCGATGCCGGTCTTCTGGACGCGCAAAGCGAGCGGGCCGGCGCGCGCTCGCGTTTTCTGCCGCTGGTGTTGCTGGCTTCGACCATCGCCATCGTCGCACTGGCGGGGCCCGCCTTCCGTGAACTGCCGCAGCCGCTGATCCAGCGCGAGGCGCCGCTGGCGATCGCCCTGTCGCTGTCGCCGACCATGCACGCCGAAGACCTGAAGCCGAACCGGCTGGCCCGGGCGCGGTTCAAGATCGCCGACCTCCTGCGCGAGCGCCGTGACGGCCAGTTCGCGCTGCTGGCCTATGCCGACGATGCCTACACCGTCGCGCCGGTGACCGATGATGGCCAGACCTTGCTGGCCCTGCTGGATTCGCTGGAGATCGACGTCATGCCGAAACCGGGCAACCGTCCGGCGATGGCGATCCGTCGTGCGATGGCTCTGCTGCAGGGCGCCGGTTTCGAAGGCGGCGACATTCTTCTGGTTGCCGATGGCGTTGCCATGAGTTCGGCCGAACGCGCGGATTCGCTGAAGGAAGCCGAAGCCGCTGCCGAGGCGGCCGCTGCGGCCGGCTTCCACGTCAGCGTGCTCGGTGTTGGCAGTGAATCACCGGGTCCGGTGCCCATGCCGGGTGGCGGCTTCCTGAAGGACGGCGCGGGCGGCATCCTGCTGCCGAAGCTGGATGATGCCGGGCTGCAGTCGCTGAGTGCAGCCGGCAACGGTGCGTATCAGATGCTGCGTTCGGACGCCGGTGACCTGCGCGGTCTCGGTCTGCTCGATGCCAGCAGCCTGTCCGATTCGGGCTCGTCCGCGGACCGAACGAAGGAAGAAGACGCACGACGGGCCTTCCAGGACGATGGTCCATGGCTGCTGTTGCTGTTGCTGCCGCTGGTGGCCGCGGGTTTTCGTCGTGGCTGGGTGGCATCCTTCGCACTATTGGTCTTCCTGCCGATGACCCCGCCGCCGGCGATGGCGGCGCAGGAATCGCCTTCCCCGCCGGCGTCCGCGACATCGGCAGCGGAATCATCGATGCCGGCAGCATCAGCAGCTCAGGCACCATCGGGCAGCTCGTGGTGGAAGCGCGACGACCAGCGCGCCTGGGACGCGCTGCAGGCTGGCGACAACGACACCGCGCGCACGCTGGCGACCGATCCTTCAATGGCGGCCAGTGCGGCGTATCGCGCTGGCGACTTTTCAGCCGCAGCGCAGGGCTTCGCTGGCGCTAGCGCCGATGACCACTACAACCGCGGTAATGCGTTGGCGCGTCAGGGCGAACTCAAGGCCGCCATTGACGCCTATGACCAGGCCTTGTCGCTCGAGCCCGGGATGGAGGACGCCACGGTCAATCGCGATCTCGTCCAACAGGCCCTGCAGCAACAGGAACAGCAGCAGAAGGACCAGTCGGGGCAGTCCGACAAGCAGGATGGGCAGCAGGATCCCAACCAGCAGGGCCAGCAGTCGGAGCAGGATCAGCAGGGCGAACAGCAGGATCAGCAGGGCGAATCCAGCCAGGATGGCGAGCAGCAGCAGAAGAACGACCCGTCTCAGCAGGATGGCCAGCAGGGCGAAGAGCAGCGCGATGGCGAGGAGCAGCAGGCGCAGTCCGAGGATGGCGAAAAGGACGAGGAAGCCGCGCGGCAGGATTTCCAGCAGGCCATGGAGCAGGCGCTGAAGGATGGCGAACAGGAACAGCAGGAAACCCGGGCGATGACCGAAGCCGAACGCGAACAGAACGAACAGCAGCAGGCGGTGGAGCAGTGGCTGCGGCGCATCCCCGACGATCCGGGCGGCCTGCTGCGACGCAAGTTCCAGATCGAGCAGCAGCGCCGCCAGCGTGAAGGAGATGATCGATGAAGGCTCCGGTGTTGCGGCGATGGCGGTCCCTGTTGTTGCTGTGCCTGATGCTGGCGAGCCTGCCAACATGGGCTGCGCGTGCGTGGCTGGATCGCGACGAGATCGAGCTGGGTGAAACCGTCACGCTGAACGTGCAAGGTGACGCCGGCGGCAGTGAGCCGGACTTCTCGGTGCTGGGCAGTGACTTCGACATCGTCGGCCAGTCGAGCCAGAGCCAGATCAACTTCGTCAACGGCCAGCGCAGCGCGAGCACGCTCTGGGCCGTGGCGCTGTCCCCAAAGGCCGAGGGCGTCATCGGCATACCGGCGTTCGATGTCGGCGCCGAGAAAACCGACCCCTTGACCCTTACCGTGAAGCCGCCGTCGGCCACCGCCGATGCGCATGCCGGTGATGACGTGTTCCTCGAAGTCGAGACGACGCCGAACGATCCTTATGTGCAGCAGCAGGTGCGCTTCGTGGTGCGGCTGTACTACGCGGTCACGCTGCTGGAAGGTCAGCTCGACGAACCGGATGCGCAGGGCGTCGAATTCCGTCGCAGCGGCAATGACCGCAATTACCAGAAAGTGATGTCCAACCGGCGCTACAACGTGGTCGAGCGTCGCTATCTGGTGTTGCCGGAGCGCAGTGGCGAGGTGACCATTCCCGGCGTGCGTTTCCGTGGGCGCGCGGTGGATCCGTCGCGTCGTGGCTTTGGTTTCGGCGGTGGTCGGGCGATCAGCGCGCATTCGCCGGCGCAGACGCTCAACGTGCGCCCGCAGCCCGGTGGCAGCGGCACGCCGTGGCTGCCGGCCGAGCAGCTGCGCCTGCTCGACAATCGCGACCAGCTGCCCGAGCAGGTCGAGGTCGGTGAGCCGATCACGCTGGACCAGCGACTGGGTGTGCTGGGCCTGGCTGGATCGCAGCTGCCCGAGCTGACGCTGCCGCCCATTGATGGCGCCAACGTGTATCCGGACCAGAGCAGCAGTCGCGAAGAGGATGTCGAAGGCATGGTGCGTGCCACCACGTCGCGCAAGTTCGCCATCGTGCCTTCGCGCCCCGGCAGCATCGACATCCCGGCGCAGACGCTCAGCTGGTGGAACACGGTGACCGACCAGGCCGAGCAGGTGACGCTGCCACCCAGACGCATCACCGTGGTGCCGGCCGCCGGTGCAGCCAGCGAGGTCGCACCGCCTGCATCGACGGAACCGGCAACGACCAGCGATGTCCCCACGGCGACACCGGCGGAAGTGGTCGCCGAGCCCGGAATCTGGCGCACGGCCGCCATCGTGCTTGGCCTGCTGTGGTTGATCAGCATGGTGCTGCTGGCCTGGCGCTGGCGTCGTGCACCCGCGCCGGCACCGGTGTCGGCTCCGGCGCAGGCCGAACCCGACACGCTGCCGCTGAAGCAGGCCCTGAAGGCAGGCGACCTGCAGGCCATCGATCGCACGCTGCGCTCG
>JACKOX010000023.1 GCA_024233975.1 Rhodanobacteraceae bacterium | reverse complement strand
TTCGCGCCCATGAGCAATGTCACCGACCTCACCTTCAAGCTGGAGCCGATCGACAACGAGCGGCTGACCAACCTCGCCGGCCCGCTGGACGAACACCTGCGCCAGATCGAGCTGCGCCTCGGCATCGTCGTCGCGCAGCGCGGCGGCGTGTTCCGCCTGAGCGGCGATCCCGACATCCTGCCGCGCGCCGAAAAAGTGATCCGCCAGCTCTACGACGACACCGAGAATGAGGCGCTGGATCCGCACAAGGTCCACCTGCACCTCAACGAGGCCGGCGTCGGCGCGCTGGCCGCCGAAAAGGCCGAGCAGGCGCAGGAAGTGGCGATCCGCGTGAAGCGCGGCACCGTGCGCGGGCGTGGCCCGAACCAGGTCAGCTACCTGCATGCCATCGCCATCAACGACATCAACTTCGGCATCGGTCCGGCCGGCACCGGCAAGACCTTCCTCGCTGTCGCCAGCGCGGTCGAGGCGCTCAACGCCGCTCGCGTGCAGCGCCTGGTGCTGGTGCGCCCGGCGGTCGAAGCCGGCGAAAAGCTCGGCTTCCTGCCCGGTGACCTCAGCCAGAAGGTCGATCCCTACCTGCGCCCGCTGTACGACGCGCTCTATGAAATGCTCGGCGTCGAAAAGGTGCAGAAGCTGATCGAGCGCAACGTCATCGAGATCGCCCCGCTGGCCTACATGCGCGGCCGCACCCTGAACGACGCCTTCGTCATCCTCGACGAAGCGCAGAACACCACCATCGAACAGATGAAGATGTTCCTCACGCGCATCGGCTTCGGCTCCACCGCGGTGATCACCGGCGACCTTACCCAGGTCGACCTGCCGCGCGGGCAGAAATCCGGCCTGCGCGACGCCATCGAAGTGCTGAAGGGCGTCGACGGCCTCAGCTTCACGCTTTTCACCGCGCAGGACGTCGTCCGCCACCCGCTGGTGGCCCGCATCGTCCGTGCCTACGAGGCCCGCGACGGGGACGGCTGAGGAACACTGCCTACGGCTTGATCCTGCGCCGCGTCGGGTTCACGATGGGCCGCCCGACGCGCGTCCGCGTCGCAGTTCCGTCGTTCGTATGCCTGCTTCCACCCGACGCAAGAGCCCCCGATACGGCCTCGACCTCGACCTGTCCGTCAGCTACAGCCTGCCCCGCGCTGGCCTGCCCGCACCGGCCTCGTTCCGCCGCTGGGTCGAAGCCGCCCTGCGCGGCCGAATGCGCCGTGCCGATTTGGCGATACGCCTCGCCAACGACCATGAAGCCCAGGCCCTCAACCGCCATTACCGCGGCAAGGACTACGCCACCAACGTCCTCAGCTTCCCCGCCGAACTGCCCGAAGGCGTGAAGCTTCCGGTACTCGGCGACATCGTCCTCTGCCCCAGCGTCGTCGCCAAAGAGGCCGCCGAGCAGAAGAAACCCCTCCGCAACCACTACGCCCACCTCACCGTCCACGGCGTCCTCCACCTTCTCGGCTTCGATCACATCGACAAGAAGGAAGCCCTCGCGATGGAAACGCTCGAATGCGAGATTCTGGACAGTCTGGGGATTGCGGATCCCTACACGGTGATTGAGTAGCGAGTCGTGGCTCGCGGGCCGTGTTTTTTGGATCAAGAGCTTTCGACATCGCCTTCGGCGCTGCCGAGTCACTTTTCTTTGCTTGCCCGAAAGAAAAGTAACCAAAAGAAAAGGCACCCGAAGTCCGCGTGGCGGCGATGAAGCCGCCGCCATACCCTGCGTTGCTCGGAACCCGGCGGCCGGCGCGAACTCGGCCATCCATGGCCTCAAACAAGCGCGCCTTTCCCCGCCGGCTTCCTGCGCTACTCGGCGCTCCCACGGGAATGCAGATCAAGAGCGCTCCTCTCAACCCATCCGTTTTCCAACAGGCCCTATCTCCGATCTCGAACCAATCATCGGGCCACGAAAAGATGAACCCATGAATGCGCCAGAGCCCAGACTGCTCGAAACATGCAGTAGCATCGAATAGAAAGACGCGCAGTACGCGATTGAATCAACTACACCGGTAGCACATCCAGTGAAGAACGCAATCCGAATCATCTGCCTTGCATCTGTTCTGCTAGCGACTGATGCGCTTCGTGCCGACGATCAGAAAGATCTCATCATCGATATCATTTCGCCTCCAATCTATCCCATGCGGGCAGCTCGCGATTGCGTCAATGGTGACGTTCTTCTAGAAGTCACCATTGACGAAAGCGGCAAAGCAACCACATTGAAGTTGTTGAAAGAAATGCCCGAAGACTACGGGTTCGGCAAAGCCGCCATTCGAGGGATGCGCACAAAAACCTTCGATACCTCCGAACACAAGCCAGGCATCCCGTTCCAGATGCCGATCAACTTTGAAGTTGGCTCTAAAACGTGCGCCAGCCCCGGGGCTGGCAAGACCGACCAACCCTAATCCCGTGGGAGCGCCGAGTAGCGGAGGAAGCCGGCGGGGAAAGGCGCGCTTGTTTGAGGCCATGGATGGCCGAGTTCGCGCCGGCCGCCGGGTTCCGAGCAACGCAGGGAACGGCAGCGAAGCTGACGCGCGGACTTCGGGTGTCCTTCTCTTTGGTTACTTTCTCTTGGACAAGCAAGAGAAAGTAACTCGCTGGCCCGAAGGGACAGTGAAAGCTCTTGATCTCCGATACCAGAACGCAAGAGCTGGATCCCCGCCTACGCGGGGATGACAGGCACGGCGCGGCTGAACGTCCGTCTCCGCGGGCGGGACGCCGGGAAATATCCGGCAAACTGCAGTCTGCTAGACTGCCGCCACCACCCGGCAACCCGCCGGGAGCCCAAACGAGAACCATGTCCGAGGAACCTCCTAGTCCCGCGTCCACATTCGATCGATCCGCCGAGCGCCCCGCTGAGAAGCCGGTAGAAAAGCGCTCCTGGCTGGATCGGCTGAGCCAGGCCTTTTCCGGTGACCCCGATTCCGTCGAGGACCTGCTGGAAATCCTGACCGAAGCCCAGCAGGACGGGCTGATAACCGCTGACACGCTGGCGATGATGCAGGGCGCCCTGTCCGTTGCCGAACAGCAGGTCGGCGACGCGATGATCCCGCGTTCGCAGATGGTGTCGCTGCCGGTGGATGCGCCGATCAGTGAAGTGCTGTCCATTGCCGTGGAAAGCGGCCATTCGCGCTTCCCGGTGCATGGCGAGGACAAGGACGAGATCCTCGGCATCCTGTTGGCCAAGGACCTGCTGCGTGGTTTCGCTGAGGGCCAGCCGACCACATCTATCCGCGAGCTCTTGCGTCCCGCCGTGCTGATTCCCGAATCCAAGCGCCTCGACGTGCTGCTGAAGGAGTTCCGCCTGTCGCGCTACCACATGGCCATCGTGGTGGACGAATACGGCGGCGTGGCCGGGCTGATCACCATCGAGGACGTGCTGGAGGAGATCGTCGGCGAGATCGACGACGAGCACGACGATGCGCCGGACGAACACCAGATGATCTCGGCGCAGACCGATGGCCAGTACATCGTCGATGCGCTGACCCTGATCGAGGACTTCAACGAGCGCTTTGGCGCCGATTTCCCCGATGACGAATACGACACCGTGGGTGGGCTGGTTATCTCGGCCATCGGTCACCTGCCGGAGACCGGCGAGGAGCTGGTGCTGGGCCGCTTCCACTTCCGCGTGTCCAGCGCCGATGCACGCCGCGTACACGCCTTCCTCGTAAGCATCCATGAATAGTCGTCCCAGCCTCGCCGGGCGCGTCCTTTGCGCGCTCGGCCTCTGGCTGCTGCTCGCCTGCACTGCACTCGCTGCACCCCGCGTTGGCGTGGTGACCATGCAGGCTGGCGCCGAATACTGGTCGCGCTTCGGCCACAACGCCATCCTGATCGACCGCCAGGACGGCAGCGATCCGACGCTGTACAACTACGGCTATTTCGACTTCGACGAACCCGGCTTCCTGCTGCGCTTCCTGCATGGGCAGATGGAATACCGGCTGCTGGCGATCCCCCTGCGTGAAGACCTCGCCTACTACACCGACGAAGGTCGCGGCGTGCGCCTGCAGTGGCTGGCGCTGACCAATGCCCAGGCCCATCAGCTCGCCGAATTCCTCGCCTGGAACGCGCGGCCGGAAAACTCGCGCTACCGCTACGACTACTTCACCCGCAACTGCTCGACCATGGTGCGCGACGCGCTGGACGCTGCCATGGACGGCCACTTGAAGCCGCAGCTGTTTGGGCGCTCGCGCGGCCTGAGCTATCGCAGCGAGGCGCTGCGTCTTGGTGAGCCGGAGCTGTGGCTGTATCTCGGCATGAGCGCCGGCCTGGGCCCGTTCGCCGACACCGCGCTATCGCGCTGGACCGAGGGCTTCGTGCCGGGCCGACTGGCGGAAGCCCTGCGCGAAGCCACGACCGCTGATGGCAGTCCACTGGTAATCGATGAGCAGGAGCTGGTGCCGGCGCGGCTGGCTGATCCGCCCTATGCACCGCCGTACTGGCGCTGGCGCTTCATTGGCGCGGGACTCGCGCTGGCGGCGTTGTTCGCCTACGGGCTGGGACGACAGCGTCCGGCGGCACTGCGTATCGCCAGCGGCAGCCTGCTCGGCCTGCTGTGGCTGGGCGCAGGACTTGGTGGCCTGCTGCTGGTGTGGCTGTGGGGCTTCAGCGAACACGTCGCCGCCTGGCAGAACGAAAACGCCCTGCTGTTCAATCCGTTGTGCCTGGGGCTGCTGGTCGCCCTACCCGCGCTGTGGCGCGGTCGTCCGACATCACGCTGGCTCAACCGTCTCGCGCTGATCATCGCCCTCTGCGCTGGCCTCGCCATGTTCCTCAAGTTCCTGCCTTTCCGCATCCAGAGCAACGGCGACTGGATCGGCTTCTGGCTGCCGATCCATGCGGTAGTGACCTGGCGGATGGCGAGGAATCAAAAAGCCAATAGCGTCGAAGTTCTGTGACAAGGTTTCCCGAAGATCTACGCGAAGAAATTGCAAATTCCACCAGCGTGGAAAACGCGCTGCGGGTGCTCGAGCATGTGTTGGGTGGTGGCTATGGCGTACTTCCCAGCGGCGAGTTGTACTTCATTTGAGAGCTTGTGGCTCGGATCAACGGACTGAGCATCTATGTTTACCCTAAGGATCACCCGCCTCCACATTTTCACTTGCGTGGCGGAGGCATCGACGCTTCTTTCACTATCCACGACTGCGCCCTGCTTAAAGGCACTGTGAGCCCGAGACACCACAGCTTGATCAAGTGGTGGCACAAGTCTGCCCACGACCTGCTGCATTCGACATGGACGAGGCTATCGGGTTGAGGCATCTACCAAACCAGTAGGATGGGGCGAGCCTGCAAACCCCAACACAGTCATCACACCGAGCGTTTCGCGGGCGGATTGTTCTTCACTCCAACCTAAATTGCCGCGTTGCTCGGTCGGCAGCTCTTCTTCGAACATCGCGATATGCCGGCTGCCATCCTTGTCGATCCAGGCGCGGACCATGTTGGCAGTGTCGAAGCTGGCGACGACGTGGCCGTCGCGGTCGATGGCGATGATGCCGCCGTTGCCACCGGCTTCCGGCAGGCGCTTCTGGATGACTTCGTCAGCGGCGGCCTGTAGCGACTGTCCGGCGTAGCGGACGCGGGCGCAGATGTCGTGAGTGATGCCCAGCCGAATGAAGTATTCGCCCCAGCCGGTGGCCGAGACGCCGCAGCGGTCGTCGGCCCAGGTGCCGGCGCCGATGATCGGCGAATCACCGATGCGGCCCCAGCGCTTGTTGGTCATGCCGCCAGTCGAAGTCGCCGCGGCGATATGGCCGTCGCGATCCAGTGCCACCGCGCCGACCGTGCCGAAATGCTTTTCCTTGTCCTGCGCCACGTTCGCACCCGGCTGCTCGGCGGCCTTGGCCCGCTGCAGCGCTTCCCAGCGTGATTCGGTGCGGAAGTAGCTCGGATCCACCAGCTCGATGCCCTGCTGCCTGGCGAACACTTCGGCGCCGTCGCCGGCCAGCATCACGTGCCTGGACTTCTCCATCACCGCACGCGCCAGCTTGATCGGGTTCTTGACGCGATGCACACCGGCCACCGCACCCGCACGCTGGTCGCGACCGTCCATGATCGAGGCATCCATCTCGTTGACGCCCTCGGCGTTGAACACTGCGCCGCGCCCCGCGTTGAACTGCGGCGAGTCCTCCATGATCACCAGCGCCGCGTTGATCGCGTCCAGTGAGCTGCCACCGTCGCGCAGCACGGCGTCACCGGCATCCAGCGCGCGACTTATATCGGTGCGGATGGCGTGCAGCGCTTCCTTCGACAGGTCCTTCTGCTGCAGCGTCCCGGCGCCACCGTGGATGATCAGCGCGTAGCCGCCACTCGCGGGCTGCTTGGGCTCAGCAGCAAAAACAGAAAGAGACAGCAAGGCCAGCAGGCCGGCAACCACTCGACGCATCATCATCTCCCGCTCAGAACGGAATACGGCCGATCAGGATGTCGCGGTACATCACCCAGTCGCCGATCAGGCTGTAGATCGGGTGTTTGAAGGTGGCCGGGCGATTGTGCTCGAAGAAGAAATGGCCGACCCAGGCGAAGCCGTAGCCGCAGAGCGGCATGGCCAGCAGCCACCAGGGATTGAGCGTGAAGACGGCCAACGCGAGGAACACCAGCACGCCAGTACTGCCAATGAAATGCAGACGGCGGCAGGTCGTGTTCTGGTGTTCACCGAGATAAAACGGGTAGAACTCGCGGAAGCTGGCGAAGCCGTGCTCGGCGCTGACGGCATTCGGTGTGTGTTCGGTGGTGCTCATGCTGTTCCCTCCTCGCGCTCCTCGGCCTTGGCGCGATCCCAGTAGGCATCCTGCGCCTGCAGCGGTAGTTGGCTCAAGTCGATGCCGTCGCTTGCGGCCAGCTGTTCCATGCGGCGGAAGCGGCGCTCGAACTTGGCGTTGGCTCGCCGCAGCGCAGCGCCGGGATCAACCTTAGCGTGGCGCGCGAGGTTGGCAGCGACGAACAGCAGGTCACCAATCTCGTCTTCGAGGCGTGATTTCACGGCGTCGCTGTCGTCCTGGGCCACGGCATCGAACTCGACGCGCACCTCGTCGATTTCCTCGGCCAGCTTGTCGAATACCGGTCCCGGTCCGGGCCAGTCGAAACCGACGCGGGCGGCACGCTTCTGCAGCTTGATGGCGCGCTGCCATTCCGGCAGGCCACGGGCGATACCGGCGAGAGCGCTACGGTCTTCGCCCTTGGCTTCGCGCTCGCGGCGCTTGTGTTCTTCCCAAGCTGCGGTCTGCGCTTCGGCATCGGCGACATCGGCATCGCTGAAGACATGCGGATGACGACGCTCCATCTTGTCGCTGACGGCTTCCACCACGTCGCCGAAGTCAAAGTGGCCCTCTTCCTCCGCCATCCGTGCATGGAACACAACCTGGAACAGCAGGTCGCCCAGCTCGTCGCGCAGGTCGGCGAGGTCGCGACGCTGGATGGCGTCGGCGACTTCGTAGGCTTCCTCGATGGTGTACGGCGCGATGCTGTCGAAGTCCTGCTCGACGTCCCAAGGACAGCCGCCGTCGGGATCGCGCAGCCGCGCCATGATGCGCAGCAGGCGCGTGATGTCTTTCGGATTTGCCGTGGACTCGCTCACGCCAACCAGTCGCGCCACGGGAGATCAGCATCGCCCAGCGCGAGGAACTCGGGATTCAGCAGCGATTCCTTGCGACCGTAGCGGAACGACTGGCCGTCCATGCCCAGCACCACGCCACCGGCGGCTTCCAGCACGCACTGGCCGGCCGCCGTGTCCCACTCGCTGGTCGGGCCGAAGCGCAGGTAAACATCGGTGCTGCCCTCGGCGATCTTGCAGAACTTCAGCGAGCTGCCCATGCCGCGACGCTCGGTGTCGCCCATGCGCGCGATGGCGGCGGCGGTCTTGTCGTCGAGGTGCGAGCGGCTGGCGGCGACGCGCAGCGGCGCGATGGCCGGGCGACGCGTCTGTACGCCGATGTCCTCGTTGCCTTCGCGCAGTGCGGCGCCGACGCCGCGTTGGCCCCAGATGGTGTAGTCCAGCGCAGGCGCATGGACAACTCCGAGAGTCGGTTCGGCGTTCTCGATCAGCGCGATGTTTACGGTGAACTCGCCGTTGCGCTTGATGAACTCGCGGGTGCCGTCCAGCGGATCGACCAGCCAGAAACGCGTCCAGCCGCGGCGCGCGTCCCAAGCGATTTCCTTGCCTTCCTCGGAAAGGATCGGGATGTCCGGCGTCAGCGCGCGCAGGCCATCGACGATGACGCGATTGGCGGCGAGGTCGGCAGCCGTTAACGGTGAATTGTCGCCCTTGGTCTCGATGTCGAAATCATCGCGGCGGTACACGGCCATGATGGCGTCGCCGGCTTGATGGGCGATGTCGATGATGGCGTCGCGCCACTCAGTCATGTAGATGGTCCTTGGATATCAAATTTTTCGCGATGGGCGATGTAGTCGCGGACGATGTACATCGCGGCCAGCGAGCGGCCTTCCGAGCAGTCGTCACGCAGCATCAGCTCGTGCAGGCGATCCAGCCGCCACGGAATCACCTCGAGTTCCTCCGGCTCATCGCCGGGCAGGCGCTCGGGATACAGATCCTCGGCCAGCACCAGCCAGGTCTGGTGGCTCATGTAGGTCGGCGCCAGCGTCAGCGCGCGCAGCAGCGTGAGCTTGCGACCACCGAAACCGGCCTCTTCCTTCAGCTCGCGGTTGGCGGCTTCAAGCGGTTCCTCGCCACGATCAATGCGGCCACGCGGCAGGCCCAGTTCATAGCGGTTGGTGCCGGCGGCGTATTCGCGGATGAGGAGAATCGTCTCCGGATCGTGCAAGGCGGCGACGATCACCGCGCCCGGGCCGCGCCCGACGTGGCGCTCAAAATGTCGACGCGCGCCATTGCTGAATTCAAGGTCGATGCGCTCGATGCGGAAGCGGCCTTCGCCGAACTCCTGCATTTCGCGCTCGTGGATGATGGGCAGCTTCGGTGGCTTGTCGATGCTCATGCCCGCCATCCTTCGAATCGTGGTTTGAGCTGCGCGTGGAGCGTCGGGCCGGCGGCGAGCACGCTGCGCGTGTCGAGATCGAGCGCGCGGCCATCGAGATCGGTGAACACGCCACCCGCTTCCTCGATGATCACCGCCAGCGCGGCCACGTCGAGGATGTTGACGTCAGACTCGATCACCACGTCCAGTGCACCACGCGCCAGCAGGTGGTAGTGGAAGAAGTCGCCATAGCCGCGCAGGCGGTTTGCCTCACGCGCGACCTCGCCGAGTACGTTCCAGCACTTCCCCGCCGCCAGCGACTTGAGGTTGCCGGTGGACACCGCCGCCTCGGCCATCGTCTCGCAGGCAACGGTGCGGATGGGTTTGCCGTCGAGGAAGGCGCCTCCGCCGCGTCGTGCCCAGGCCAGCTCACCAAGGATCGGTGCGGATGACACGCCCAGCACCAGCCTGTCGCGGTGCATCAGCGCGATCTGCGTGGACAGCATCGGCTGCCCGCGCACGAAACTCTTGGTGCCGTCGAGCGGATCGACCAGCCACAGCCAGTCGCCTTCGCCGCTACAACCTTGCTCCTCGCCATAGATGGCGTGATCGGGAAAATCGGCCAGGATGATCTCGCGGATGGCGCGTTCGGCGGCTTCGTCGACTTCGGTAACCGGCGACTGATCGGCCTTGATGCGCACGCCGACATCGGCGCCGCGCTGCTGCGCTTCATAGCCATCACGGATGATGTCGGCAGCCGCCTGCGCCGCGCGCTTGGCGGTGTCCAGTGCCTGGTCCAAATCGATGTCGAACGCGTCGCTCATGGGGTGGTTGCTCATTGCGGCATCATTCATTGCAGACCCAGCAGGCTGCCCTGCAACTCGAAACGACTGCTGCCGTCGGCCTGTGGTTCGCCGATGTAGCGCAGCGCATCGCGCACCGAAGGGTTGTCGTCTCGCGCGCGCAGCGTCGCGCTGGCAGCATAGCCGCGATAGTCGAGGTGGAATTCGCCGTCCAGCATCAATGGGCCGCCAAGGTCTTTCAGCCTGCCACTGAGTCCGCCAGCCGGCGGGCTTTCGAACGTGGCTTCCAGATCGCCCAGCACCGCCTGTGCCGGCCCGCTGACCGAGGCACCACGCCACACGGCGCGGCCCTTCACGTTCTTGGGCAACGCCATGCCGACGGTGGCCGACTCGATGTCGATATCGATGTCGCCGTGCAGCTGCAGTGCGGGAACATCCAGTGCCGGTGCCGCCAGTTGGGCAGGCACCCTGAAATGCGAGGGGAACAACTGGATCTCGTTCATCGCACCCGGCGCCAGATCGACATCCGCCATCACCGTTCCACCATCCAGCTGCAGCTGCATGCGCTGGTTCACGCCGAGCATCGACAAAGGACTGGCCTGCCAGCGCAGACGGCCCAGCGCCTGTCCGTTCAGCGAGGCCTGACCCTGCCCGTTCCAGACGCTGCCGCTGACATCCTGCAACTGCAGCGGCTTCAGGCGATCACCGGCCCAGTCGATGGCCTTGCTCGCCGGAAAGAACCAGACCAGCGCCACCAGTAGCAGGACAATCAAAGCAAGGATGCCGAACAGCAGTCCGAGACGGCCGAGGCCGTGTTGCATCCGCGCATGGTTTTGATCGCGCGGCATCAGTTCGACGCCCCTTCGCCCAGCGCAACGCGCAGGTCGCTACGACCCTCGCTTTCCGCGCGCTGCACGGACAGTTCGCGCACGCGGATGCCGGCCGCGGACTGCGTCTCAAGCCAACGCATGGCGGCGTCGAAGTCCACCTGCTGGAAGCGCATGCGCACTTCGCCGTCGGTCACTGGCTCCACCGCCAGCAGCGCGTTGCCCAAACCAGCGGCGCGGGCACCGCGATCGAGGCGGGAAAGCAGCGATTCACCACTCGGCGCGACGAACGTGGCTGACGGAGCGGTCAGCGCCGATGCCGGCACCTGTCGCATCCAGTTGAGGTCGCGTTCACCCTGCTGCACCTGCTGGCGCAGACCATCGCGGGCGCGCGACAGCGGCAGCCAGAGCAGGCCGTAGCCGAGGATCAGCAATGCCAGCAGCGCGCCGATCCGCAGTATCCAGCGCTCACGTTCGGCGCGCGCTTGCCACCAGTCGTTCCAGCGCGCCATCACGAGGCGGCTCCCGCTCGACGGACGATGCGCAGACGGCCTTCGGTCGCGCCCTGCCCCGGCGTCACCGAGGTCAGCTCGGCACTGAGTCCTGGCAGCGCCCCGATGCGCTGGCGGATGTCGTCCAGCGCGCTGACGCTGCCGGCGCGTAGCGTCACTTCCAGCGTGCCGTCGCGATAGTCCATGGCAAACAGCGGCAGCACGTTGGCAGCGGCGAACGTTGGCGCCACGCGGGCAATCAGGTCGAGGCCATCGCTGGTGCTGCCTGACGAACCGCTCAGCCGCGAACGCAGCTGGTTGACCGGATCAAACACGCGCGTAGCGTCCGGCACCAGCCGGCGGTATTCGGTTTCCATTGCCGCCTGTTGCTCATCGACGCGCTGCGACAGCGCGCGGTAGTCGAGCAGCGCATGCAACATTCCGCTGATGCCAGCCGCCAGCAGCAGCACGGCCGCCCAGCGCCAGACCTTCATCTGGCCTTCGCGACGATGGCGCGGACGGAACTCGCCCTGCAGCAGGTTTGGTGCCGATGCTACTTCCAGACGTGAACCTAGCCACGCGAGGACATCATCGACCGCTTGCAGACGCAGGCCTTGCGGCTGATCCAGTCCGCCCGGCCAGGCGCCATTCCCGCCGTAGGCGTCGAGGCCGCCAGACAGGGCCGAGCGCGAAACCAACAGCGGCAGCCAGTGCGCCAGTTCGGACAGATCACCAACGAGCGCGCTGCCATCGGCGGTACGCAGCAGGGCGCGATCACCATCGAACAGCAGGCAGGCCGCACCGGCCGCGCTGTCCAGCAGCGCCGAGTCCGGCAACAGCCGATCCGGTTCGATGCCGGCGTCGGCGAGCCGTCGCAGCAGACGCTGCAACAGGGCGCGATCGATGACGGCCAGGCGCTCGGCGCGACCGCCGCGATCCTCGCCCAGCGCGATCTGCAGTGATTCCACCGGCGCCGCCAACTGGTCCTCCACCGCGAACGCGACGGCCTGCTCGCGCTGGCTGCGCGACCCGGGCAGCGACGGCGCCTTGAGCAGCAGCGCCCATTCGCCACCCACCAGCACGCTGACATCGTCCGCGTTGCCCACACCCGCCGGCAGCCCCGATTGCGTGACGCCATCGGCGTCCAGCCGGCGCCAACGCGCAGCGATGCCGTCGGCGGCATGGAGGTCAGGGGTGAGGTGGATCAGGAAGCGGCGTGACATTGCATCGATTGTAGCAACCCGCCGGGATCAGCTGGCCGGCTCAGTCGCCCTGCCAGCGAAGCAGAACCGCGACGCCGTTCTCGTCCCGGCGCAGGAGCGCGCCGAAGCGGTACGGCGTGCCATCGGCTTCCACCAGGATGGCGGCGCGGAAATAGCGCGTACCGACGCCGCAGCCATCCAGATTCACGCCTTCAATACCTTGCCGCACAAGCGCCGCGCGCACGGCATCAATGCCACCATAGCGAGCGTGGCCATCCAGTGCGAGCTGACGCGCCACCGGCTCGGTGATGCGCTCGTCCAGCGCCATCCACAGTGCCGGCGGCGCGGTATTGAGGTTGATGCTGGTGTCGTCAGGCAACGCGCAGAGCAGACCACGCAGCTGATCGTAGGCGGCTTCATCGACGCCGTTCAGCAGCCGCAGCTCGCTGAGGTCGAGCATCGGTGCGTTGGCAGCGAGATAGCCGGGCGGCCGGCCGCGATACAAGGCGTCCTCCGCACCACCGCCGCGTGGGCTGAAGTCGGGGTCGATCCAGTCCTGGATGGTCGGCAGCAGGGTTTCCGGCAATCCGACGGCCTTCAGCAGTCGCTCCAGCCGCGCGGCAGCCAACGGGTTGTCGGTTCCGTCGCGCCACAGCGCATTGACGTTGAAGCAGCCGCCACGGTCGATCAGCCGGCCACTGATCTGCCCGGCCGGCAGCGGAATCGGCGCCATCGGTTGCAGCCAGGGATCATCCAGGCTGTCGATGCCGGCGCCGCGCTGCCTTGCCTCGCGCAGGATTCGACCGGCCCAGGCTTCCATGCCGCGCGCCAGCTGCCAGGCCTGTTCATGGCGCTGCAGGTAGCCGCTACGCGCGCGCTGCACTTCGCCGCGCTGCAACAGCGCGGTGAGCAGCAACAGGCCGATGGCAACCACCAGCACGGCGGCCAGCAGGGCGACGCCGCGCTGCCGTTGCGGCCGGGAAGAGTGACGCATCATGGCGACGCATCTCCCTGCGGCAGCTCAACCAGGCGTTCGATATCACCATAGTCCTTGAGCCGTAGCAGGACGCGTACCGCGCCGGGCAGGCTGGCATCGCCCTGTCGCGTTGCCGGCCAGGCCGGAAGCTCGCGACCGTCGACGCTGCGGTAGCTGAAACGCAGTTCTTGCACGCCATCCAGCAGGTCGTCATCGCGCTCGGGCAGCGGCGACGGGCGATCCAGCGCCGCGTAGTGCAGGCGTCGCAGGTGGCCCTGCTCCAACCGGTAGCCGACACGCTCCAGCTCCGCGCGCGGCTCCGCGAGGCGATTGCCGTAGCCCGCGCGGGTGAACTCGATGCTCAACGGGTCGCCGGATAGCGCCGGCAAGCGTCCTGCGTTGCCATCGCGCACGGGACGCGGTGCGGTGGCCCGCAGATCGCTGACCAGACGGTCCACGGCACGCTGCACGTCGGCCAGACGTGCGGACTCGGCTTCGAGGTCACCGCCCTGGCGCGCGATCTGGTCGAGGCCGCCGTAAGCCAGCACCGCGACCACGGCGAACAGCGCGACCGCAACCAGCAGTTCGAGTAGCGTGAAACCGCGCTGGCGTCTTGAACACATCAACGCAGCCCGCCATCGTCAAAGCCTTCCAGCGTCGCCACCGGATCCACGGCGCTGTCGTCCTCGAACACGCTGACGCGGATACGCTGGATGCCGGCGACCTCGGTACCGCTGACCTCGGCACGCCAGGTCCAGTCGCGCCCACCCATGCGCGCGCGCCCGTTGCTGCGGCCAACGGGCGCCGCACCCGGCAGCAGGCGGATTTCGGCGATCCGGTTGGAGGCCACCCACAGGCCCAGCGTGCCGTCGCGCTGTGCCGTCAGCGCTCGCGCTTCCAGGCCAACGCCACGGATCAGCGCCGCCATCACCACGGCGAGGATCAACAGCGCCACCAGCACTTCCAGCAGCGTGAAACCACGCCGACGCCGCTCAACGGGCCGCATCGATACGCTCCAGCGTGAAGCGCCGCATGGCATCGCCACGCAGTCGCCAGGCCTCGTCGGTGTCGTCGGCACGCAACTCCAGCGCGAACGGCGTGAGCTCGCCGGAGCCGAGACAGGCCAGCTGCGGCCCGACGGTGGCATCTCCCAGGCGCAGATCGCGACCATCACGCTGCAGGCGCAGCGTGACACCATCGCCGAGCGCGCGCGGTCGCAGCGGATCGCCGCTGTCCTGCCCGGCGATGGCATGCCAGCCGGCGGCGTCCATGAAGCCAAAGTCCAACCGGTCCCGGGTGACGCGGATGCCCATGTCACCGCCACTCAGGCTGGCGCGGTCGCAAGCCAGTTCGACCAGCGCCTGTGCGCGGCGCGCGGCGTTTTCCAGCCGCCGCGATGCACTACCGCCAAAGCTCAGCGTAAGCGCTGCGATCATCACCGCGACGATGGCGATGACCACCAGAACTTCGAGCAGACTCAGGCCGCGCTGCGTCATCGGTCTTGCCGCTCGTGCGACTGCTCAGCCGTCCCAGTTGCCGACGTCGGCGTCTTCGCCCTCACCGCCCGCGCGAGCGTCCGCACCCAGGCTGTAGACATCCACGTCACCGTGGCGACCGGGATTCAGGTAACGATAGGGCTGGCCCCAGGGGTCGACCGGCAAGCGCTGCAGGTAGCCACCGGAACGCCAGTTGTCCGCCGGCGGCGAACCGGCCGGCTTGTTGACCAGTGCCTCCAGGCCCTGGTCGGTGCTGGGATAGCGGTAGTTGTCGAGGCGATAGAGATTCAGCGCCGTCACCACCGCGGCGATGTCCTGCTTCGCCCGCACCTGGCGCGCCTCGCCGGGACGGTCGAGGAACTGCGGGACGACCACGGCGGCAAGGATGGCAAGGATGGCCACCACGACCACCACTTCCAGCAGCGTGAAGCCTCGGACAGGCAGTCGATGTTGGACAGAGCGGGACAAGCGCTGGATCATGCGGGGTCTCGATTCGACAATACGGTCTGATTCCGACTGAACGGAACGCCCGCAGATAGTATCAGGCCGCCTGCATCCCATGACCGACGCCCGACACGACTCCGAACACTGGCGACAACGCGACCTCGCCGTGCTGTGGCATCCCTGCACGCAGATGCGCGAGCACCCGGACACGCTGCCGCTGGTTCCCATCGCACGCGGCGAACGGGCCTGGCTGATCGACCACGACGGTGGACGCTATCTGGATGCCGTGTCCAGCTGGTGGACCAATCTGTTCGGTCACGCCAATCCGCGCATCGCCGATGCCGTCGCGCGGCAGGCGCACGAACTGGAGCATGTGATCTTCGCCGGATTCAGCCATGAACCGGCGATTCGCCTCGCTGAGAAGCTGGTCGAGCTCACACCGAAAGGGCTTGAACGTGTGTTCTACGCCGAGAACGGTTCGGCGGCGGTGGAGATCGCGCTCAAGATGAGCTTCCACAGCCATCGCAATCGTGGCAACCAGAAGCGCACGCGCTTCGTGGCGCTGACCAACGGCTACCACGGCGAAACACTGGGCGCGCTGTCGATGGCCGACATCCCGTTGTATCGCCGCACCTACGCGCCGCTGCTGCTGGAACCGATCTTCGCGCCGTCGCCAGATGCCTGGCACGCCGAGCCCGGCGAGTCGGCGCAGCACGTGGCGCGACGTCGCGCCGATGAGCTGGCGGCGATCTTCGAACGCCACGGCGAGGAGATCAGCGCGTTGATCCTGGAACCCCTGGTGCAGTGCGCCGGCGGCATGCGCATGCACCATCCCGACTACCTGCGGCGCGCGCGGCAGCTCTGCGACCAGTACGGCGTACACCTGATCGCCGACGAGATCGCGGTCGGCTTCGGTCGCACCGGCAGTCTGTTCGCCTGCGAGCAGGCCGGCATTTCCCCGGACTTCATCTGCCTGTCGAAAGGCCTGACCGGCGGTTTCCTGCCGCTGGCTGCGGTGCTGACCACGAATAACGTGTACGAGGCCTTCCTCGACGACAGCCGCGAACGCGCCTTCCTGCACTCGCACAGCTACGGCGGCAACCCGCTGGGCTGTGCGGCCGCCCTGGAAACGCTGGCGATCTTCGAGGACGAGGATGTCATCGCGCGCAACCGGACGACGGCACAGCTCATGGCCAGGCTGGCGACACCGATTGCCGAGCATCCCTGTGTCGGCGAGCTGCGCCAGACCGGCATGATCCTCGCCTTCGAACTGGTGCATTCGCGCGAAACGCGGCGCGGCTTCGACCCGTCGCGCAAGGTTGGGCTCAGAGCCTACCGTCATGCGCTGGAGCGCGGCGTGCTGCTGCGGCCACTGGGCGACATCCTCTACTGGATGCCACCCTACTGCGTGGATGAACGTGACCTGGAACGGCTTGCCGCCGTCACCGCCAGCGCTATTGAAACCGCAACGGCCAACTGACAACGATGCGCCAGATACGCTGCCATATTGATTCCCCGCTCACGATCGGCTGCCATGTCGTGCTGCCGGCGGACACCACCAACCACCTGCTGCGCGTCCTTCGGCTTTCCATGGGTGACAGCATCAGCCTGTTCAACGGCGACGGCCACGAATACTCGGCGCGAATCCTTAGCGGCTCGAAATCCGGAGCGGAGGTGGAAATCCTCGATGCCAGCCCGGTGCACAGCGAATCACCGCTACGCATCCATCTCGGGCAGGCATTGGCACGCGGCGAAAAGATGGACTGGGTGCTGCAGAAGGCCACGGAGCTGGGCGCTATGGCCATCACGCCGCTGGTCACCCAGCGCAGTGAGGTGAAGCTGAGCAGTGAACGCGCCGAGAAACGCCAGCGACACTGGCAGGGCGTGATTTCCTCGGCCTGCGAGCAATCCGGCCGCGCAACATTGCCGGTACTGGGTCCAATCAGCCGCCTTGGCGACTGGTGCGGGGAAGCGAACGACGTGCCCGGATGGTATCTGGATCCGATGGCGGAAGACGGGCTGGCCAGCCTGTCGCTTGACCGTGACGCATCGCTGCGACTGGTCATCGGCCCGGAAGGCGGTTTTGACGACACCGACATCGCCACGCTACAGGCGGCCGGGTTCCGGGGACTTCGACTGGGACCGCGCGTACTCCGCACCGAAACGGCCGGACCGGCGGTGATCGCCGCCCTGCAGGCGCTTTACGGCGACCTGCGCGGCTGATCGGACTTCTACAAGCCGGACTACTGGCTCAGGCCGCCTCGTTCTCGCGCAGCAGCGCCTCGCCGATAGCCGCCTCGATGCCCTCGAGATCGGGGATCACCGCGTCATCCTCACGCAGGCTGACTTCGCTCTGGATCGCCGGGTGCGATTCGGCGCCCTCCTCGGTCTCGCGCGCGACCAGATCCTCGGCATTCACCGTGGTCAGGCGCGGGAAACCCTGGGTCAGCAGCGCGAAATACGGAACTCGCGGATTGTTGCCCAGCGACTTCAGTACGGCCACCTTGGCACCCAGCTCGCCCTCCTTCTCGGCATAGCCAACCATGCGCGAGAAGCTGACCAGCGGCAGGCGCCAGCCGTGCCAGCGCACGCGACCCAGCAGCCAGGACGGCGCGTTGTTGACCGGTTCCGGCTCGGCGTAGGTGATCACCTCGGCGACGGTCGCGTTGGGCA
Source organism: Rhodanobacteraceae bacterium (assembly GCA_024233975.1). Lineage (GTDB taxonomy): Bacteria > Pseudomonadota > Gammaproteobacteria > Xanthomonadales > Xanthomonadaceae > JACKOX01. The sequence goes on along the minus strand of JACKOX010000023.1, from coordinate 31,163 downwards.
GCAGAAGGCGCCCGCCGGTGACGGAAATCATCACGCCTCGAATATCGCTTTGCGTCTCTGCCATTGCCGTCTTCCGATTCCGATTGCCGTGGCGCTCAGGCGCCGTATTTTTCCACGCAGCGCGAGGCCAGCTCGCGCGGGCTGCCGGTGAACTCGACCACGCCGCGGGCGCGGGCGCCGTCGACCATCGAACTCACCACGCAGGACTCGCTGTCCTGCGCCCAGACTTCGCCACCTTTCGAGGTCAGATAGACGCTTCCCTCGATAGCGTCGCCAGCCATACCGCTGAAGATGATGGCCGTGGCCGAACCACCGAAGATGTCCGCCACGTCACGCAGGACGTTGTCGATGCTTGGCTGGTACTTGGGTGCTTCGTCGTGTGGCTCCAGCGAGATGCTGCCGTCCTTCGCCACGCGAACGCGCTGCTCGGCGGATACCACCAGAACCTGGCCATTCGCGGCCTTCTGCGTGGGGTCGATGACCCGCACCGGCAAGGCGCTGGCTTTCTGCAACTGCTCGGCCAGGCGACCGAAGAAGCCGCTTTCGAGGTGCTGCGCCAGCACGAACAATGCCGGAAAGCCCTTGGGGATGCCGCCAAGGAAGGTGCGCAATGCATCCGGGCCGCCAATCGAAGCACCGAGCACGATGACCCGGGTGATGCCATCCGCGCTGGGCGCAGGCGCAACAGCAGAAGGAGTCGGCGCGGCAGCCACCGGAGCCACAACGGGCTCTGGGGCTTCCTCGCCAGACGCCTCGTCTTCCATCGGCTCCAGACTGAAGACGGCGCGACCCGTGGAGGGACGCTCTTCGACCGACGCCGCAGCTGGTTCAGGCTTGGGCCTGGGTACCTCGACAGGCGCTGGCGATGCGAACGGGGAAACCGCGGCTTCCGCGCCGGCAGCACCCTCTTCTGCATCACCTTCCATCGGCTCCAGCGACAGGGAGCCGAAATCGAAGCTGCGGGTGGCGGCCTCTCCATCGTCCTTCGCGGCGGTTTCTTCCATGGCCGGCGCGTCGAAGCCTGAATCGTCGTCGGCAAGCTCGAATGATGCGACGGCCTCGACGGCCTCGACGGTCTCAACCGCCTCGGATATTCCATCATCAGCCGCCGGACGATCATCGACGAATGTCAGGTCTTCCACCGACAAGCCGTCGTCACCGGCGTCGCTCTGCTCGTCCAGCTGGGCGGCCAGTCGAGCCACATCCTCGTCCGCATCCAGATCGAGGTCACTGCCGCCTTCGGCATCAAAGCTGCCAAAGTTGACCGGCTCGTCATTGTCGAAATCGATATCCGCCAGCGTGGTGGTCACGTCACCGACATCGCTGTCATTGGCAATACCGGCAACCTCGACCTCGACTTCACTCACTTCGATCTCGAGTGCGGAAAAGTCCGCTTCCGGCAGCTCGAACTCGGGGTCTTCCGGCGTGGCGTCAGGCACCGCCGTGGGCGAAACCTCGGCGCGGGCTTCCGACGCCGACATCGCCGATTCGACATCGCCGAGGTCCAGATCAAGATGGTCTTCGTCGCCATCCAGACTGACATTCGACGGCTCTTCCATCGGCATGTAGTCGGTGGGTACAGCGTCGGCCAGCTCGTCGGCCTCGATGGTGAACTCCTCGATCAGCGGCTCTCCGGCCAGCTGCTCGGGAGTGGGAGGTGCGCCGGGCACCGGCATCAGGTTCTCGCTGCCGCCCAGGGCCTCCGCACCTTCCGGGCGTGGTGGGTCAGCGTCCTGGTGACCCAGCACCTTGGCGGCGAGGTGGCGAGCCCAGCGCGCCAGGTCCCAGCCACTCAGCTGGCTGGAGACGGATGCCTCGTCGAAGACGACTGACACATCGGGATCTTCCAGCAGCGGCTGCAGGGCATCGAATTCGGCGTCGTTATCGCTATCCAGGCTGACGATGACAACCGTGGCGCCGCTGCCGCGCAGGGCATCGACATCCAGGCTGCCGGCGTCCTGCTCGGCCACGACGTCGGCGCCGAAGTCGCCCAGCGCGCTGCGCAGCTGCGCCCGCGCCGCATCCTGGCGGCTGACCAGCGCGACCTGCGCCCGCTGGTCGGCGTCAATCACCGCCGCCACGACCAACCTCGAGGATTTCCTTCACGTTACGCATCAGCTCGGGCTCCTGGTACGGCTTGCCGAGATAGCGGTCGACGCCGATCTCGAAGGCTCGCTGGCGATGCTTCTCGCCAGTACGCGAGGTGATCATGATGATCGGCACGTTGCGCAGGCGCGGATCGTTGCGCATGTGCGTGGCCAGCTCGTAGCCGTCCATGCGCGGCATCTCGATGTCGAGCAGCATGACGTCGGGGATGCGCTCCTGCAGTTTCTCGATGGCGTCGATACCGTCCTTCGCCGTCATCACCTCGTAGTTGTGGCGCTCGAGGATACGGCCGGTGACCTTGCGCATGGTGATCGAGTCGTCGACCACCATGACCACCGGGACGCGGCGCTGCTCGATCACCGGCGCCGGCGCCGGCGCATCGCCGCTCTGCTTGAGGGCTGCGGCATGGCGCACCAGCGGCACAACGTCGAGGATCACGACCACGCGGCCATCACCCATGACGGTGGCGCCGAAGACGCCCGGAATGGAGCTGATCTGCGGGCCGGTCGGCTTGACCACGATTTCACGGCTGCCGATGACCTGATCGACACAGATGGCGGCACGGAGGTCGCCGGAACGCGCCAGCAGCAGCGGCACCTGCAGGCTGTCCTCGGCACGCACATGCGCCTGGCCGAGCAGCAGGCCGAGGTCGTAGATCTGGTATTCCTCGCCGACGTATTCAAACACCGGGTTGTCACTGGCGAGCTGCTGTTCCAGCTCGTCGCGGGCGATACGCGAGACGCCCTGCACCGAGGAGATCGGCATGGCGAAGGAGGTTTCGCTCAGCTGCACGAACACCGCCTGGGTTACCGCCAGCGTCAGCGGCAGGCGGACCACGAACTCGGTGCCCTTCCCGCGCTCGGACTCGATGTAGAGCGAACCGCCAAGCTGCTTGATTTCGCTGTTGACGACATCCATGCCGACGCCACGGCCGGCGATCTTGCTGACCGTCTGCGCGGTGGAGAAGCCCGTCTCCAGAACGAAACCGTAGAGGTCGCGATCGGACAGCTGGGCGTCTTCCTTCAGCAGGCCACGCTCGATGGCCTTCTTGCGGATGGCGTCGCGATCCATGCCGCGACCATCGTCGGAAACGCGCAGCACGACTTCGGAAGCTTCTCGACTCAGTGCGATGCGCACCGTGCCCTCTTCCGACTTGCCGGCCTTCTTGCGCTCCTGCGGGGTCTCCATGCCGTGCGCCAGCGCGTTGCGAAGCATGTGCTCCAGCGGCGCGGTCATGCGGTCCAGCACGTTGCGATCCATTTCGCCCTGGGCGCCGTCGACCTTGAGCTGCGCCTTCTTGCCAAGCTCGCCGGAGGTCTGGCGCATGATGCGGCGCAGTCGCGGCACCAGCGAATCGAACGGCACCATGCGCGTGCGCATGAGGCCTTCCTGCAGGTCGGAGCTGACGCGTGACTGCTGCAGCAGCAGTGTTTCATGCAGACGGGTCTGGTCTTCCAGCGTCATCTGCAGGTTGACCAGGTCGGCCGCGGACTCGCTGAGCGCTCGCGACAGCTGCTGCAAGGTGGAGAAGCGGTCGAGCTCCAACGGATCGAAGGTCGATTCACCGACCTCGGCTTCGCGCTGGTAGCGGGCGATGATCTGCGCTTCGGTCTCGATTTCCAGACGACGCAGCTGTTCGCGCAGACGCGTGTTGGTCTGTTCCATTTCGACCAGCGAACCGCGGAAGTCACCCAGCTGCTGTTCCAGGCGGGCTCGATAGATCGCGACCTCACCGGCGTAGTTGACCAGACGGTCGAGCAGGTCGGCGCGGATGCGGATCTGCTCTTGCGGCGCGCGTGCCATCGGCTGGTCTTCGTCTTCCAGCTCCGGCAGCGGCTCGTGCAGCGGCTTGAGCGCCGGCGGCTTGCCGTCACTGGAAACGGCAGCCGGCTCGGCCTTGGCTGTCGCCGGTGCTTCCTCGCTGACGGCTGGCTGTGCAGCCGGCGTCTGTACGGTCGGCACGGCCTCGCCACTGACCATGCCTTCGATCAGGGCGATCATGTTGGTGGGCATCGCCAGCGCGCGGCGATCACCGATGCGGGTGGTCATGCTGTGCAGGCGATCGAAGGCGCGTTCCAGCAGGCTCACATCGTTGCGACCCAGTTCGCGCTTGCCTTCGGCGACGGCTTCGAGCAGCGACTCCATGGCATGGCCAAGGTCGCCGATTTCCGGCAGGCCGGCCATGCGCGCACCACCCTTCAGGGTATGCAGGTCACGCTGCAGTGCGATGATGTTCTCGCGCTCGGAAGGCTCTTCGCGAAGCTTGGCCAACAGCCCGTCGGAGTGATCGAGGATGTCGCCACCTTCCTCCAGGAAGATGTCGAGCAGCTCTTCATCGAGATCGCTGACATCAAGCGGCTGATCCGGATCGGCGGCATCTTCCGGCACCACCAGCTCGACTTCTGCCGGCGCTTCATGTTTCTCGACCGTCTCTTCGGCAGGCCTGGCCTGCTCGGCGGCAGCCAATGCCGCCAGCTCTGCCGCGACGGCGGCTTCCGCGGCGGCCCTGCGCGCTGCCTCCTGGGCAGCAGCTTCGGCGGCCTCACGCTCTGCAGTCTCGGCAGCCTCACGCTCTGCAGCCTCTGCAGCTTCACGCTCTGCAGCCTCGGCAGCTTCACGCTCCGCAGCTTCGGCAGCTTCACGCTCTGCGGCTTCGGCAGCCTCACGCTCCGCAGCTTCGGCAGCTTCACGCTCTGCGGCCTCGGCAGCTTCACGCTCTGCAGCTTCGGCAGCCTCACGCTCCGCAGCTTCGGCAGCTTCACGCTCTGCGGCCTCGGCAGCCTCACGCTCTGCGGCCTCGGCAGCCTGACGCTCTGCGGCCTCCGCAGCTTCACGCTCTGCGGCCTCGGCAGCTTCACGCTCTGCGGCTTCGGCAGCTTCACGCTCGGCCGAATCGCTGCCGGCGGATTCCAGCTCGACCTCATCGGTCAGACCATGCGGGCCAGCCGACTCGGTCTCGGGCTCGCTTTCGTAGGCGCTGATGAGGGCGGCCAGCGCATCATCGGGCTGCGATGGCTCCGATTCCTCTGCTTCCGTGACCGCGAGTTCGGCCTCCTCGGATGCATCTTCTTCTACCGGCGTTGCGAGCTCGGCTTCTTCAATCTCGAACCCGCTCTCGATCAGCTCAAGATCAGTCGTTTCATCCGCCGCGTCACTGGCCTCGACGAGTTCGTCAATGGACAGCAGCTCGGTTTCCAGCTCCTCATCGGCGACTTCGGTCGAGTCAACGGCCGCCTCTTCGACAGCCTGTTCTTCAACCGCAGGAGCATCCAGATCCGGCAGCGCGCTGGTATCCGGCGCTTCCAGGATGATCGGCTGCGGCAGGTAGCTGGTGTCGATTTCTTCGGCCGGCTCCGCTTCGGCTTCCACCACTTCCTCGGGCGGCTGCTCGGCGGTCAGCACGCTGTAGTCCACCGGCTCCGGAATGCCATCGCCCTCGATGAACTCGTCCTCGTCGTCGAGGTGCATCGGGATCGACGGGCCCTTCGGCTCCGGCAGCGTGTCGCGCTCGGCCATGAGGCGCGAACTGAGGTCGGCGAGCGCGGGTAGGCTGCTGCCGGACTCCAGTCGGTCCATCACTTCGCGAACCGCCGCGACTGACTCCCGCATCAGGCCCAGACCCGCGGCCGTTGGCGCCGCACCCTGCGCCAGCAGGCGCTTGATGTAACCCTCCAGCGGGCTGACGACATCGGTGATGCCCGGCACTTCGGTCATCGCGAAAGCGCCGTTCATGGTGTGCACGGCACGCAGCAGCGAGTCGTCGGCGGGGACAGGCGCCGGTTCGCAGCGCGCGAGGAAGGTCTCGACGCCTTCCAGATGGCCAGCGACTTCAGTCTTCAGGATGTCGAACAGCAAGGGGTCGATACCGAAGCGCGACAACATGCCACCGTCGGCTTCCTCGACCTCTGCGACCGCTTCCTCGGCAGACTCGACGGCTGCCTCGGCTTCTTCCTCGGCTGCCGCTTCCTCGACCGGTGCTGCTTCCACCGCAACCTGGGCCGGCTCGGCAACCGCAGCCGCTGGCGTGTACCAGGCCTCCTCGCCTTCGGAGAGACGATCGGCCACGGCCTTGATCGCCTCCAGGTCGGTGCTCACGCCGCCTTCGCCACGCAGCGCCGACAGCATCTCGGGCAGCACGTTGTAGGCGTGTTGGATCAGCGCCTGCACCGGCTCGCCGGGCTGGACGGTCTGGTCGAGCACGCGGTTGAGCATGTTCTCGACCTTCCAGCTGAACTCGCCCAGGGTGAGCGCGCCAACCAGCCGGCCACTGCCCTTCAGGGTGTGGAACACGCGGCGGATCGGCTTCAGCAGGTCGAGGTTCTCCGGCTGCTTCTTCCAGGCTGGCAGGAGCTCTTCGAGGTTGTTGATCTCCTCCTCGACTTCCTCGATGAACACCTCGCGGATCTCATCATCGATATCGTCGGCGGCCCCTTCAAATCCACCATGTCCCGGCGGCGGTGCTGCGGCTGCCGGCGCGCTGACGGGCGCGGGCGTCGGAGCAACGGGGACTTCGGTCGATGCGGCGGGTTCCGGCGCGGGCGTCGGGGTCGGAGCTTCGGTCTTCGTCTCAGCCGGTGCGGCTGGCGCAGCGGGTTCGCTGGCTTGTGGCGCGGCGGCGGCGGGCGCTGCCGGCATTTCGACCGGAGCAGGCTCAGGCGCTTCAACGGGCGCAGAAGCTTCCGCCGGAGCCGCCTGCAGGTCGGCCGGCAGGTCCGGAATCGGCCAGTAACCCAAAGATTCCAGGCTGTCACGGGTCGTCTGCAGCACGGTGTCGCGCTTCGGCCGGTGCTCGCGCAGCGCTTCGATGAAGTATTCGAGGCTGGCCAGCACATCGGCCAGAGTGTCCATCTGCTGGCCATTCGGCACACGCTTGCGGCCCAGCAATTCGATTTCGGTGAAGCGGCGAACGGCGGCCAGGTACTGCGGCGGCTCGTCCAGCTCCATGATGCGGAATGCGCCAGCCACTTCTTCCAGCAGGCGCGGTACGTCGGTCAGCTGCGCGTGATCCCAGCTGGATTCGACGAAGGCGACGAAGCACTGCTTCACCTGGGCAAAGTTGGACTGTGCTTCCTTAACCACGGCGTCGAGGACCTTCTGGCCCTCCGCCATCGGCAGCGGGCGCCCGTCACCGGCCGGGGCCGTCTTTTCGCCGCCCATGCCCTGCACCTGGTCGTCCAGCGATGCCTCGACGTAGAGCAGCGCGCCGGCAACGTCCAGCAGGGCGGATTCGGTCGCTTCGCGGCTGCCATTGAGCATGTCGCTGACCGCGTCGTGCTGGTCCTGGATGACGCGACGCGCAACCCCCAGACCGAGCATGCCCAGCGTGTCACCGACGCGGTCGAGCACCTCGACCTGTGGCTGCAGCGTGGCGATATCGGCATCCGGATTGCGCAGGTGCAGATCGAGCGCGTCCTTGACGCGCATCAGGTCGTCCTTGATCGCCGCCGAAACGGTGTCCAGCAGGGCACGGTTGTGTCCGGACAACACACCCTGTGCGTGCGCCAGCTCTTCCTCGCTGGGCAACAGCGCGTTGAGGCGGAACACCTCGCGCAGCTCGCCGATGCGACCATGCTCGGTGGGTGCATGTGCCACGAAATACAGCAGGTTGCGGGTCAGGTCACGCGGCGGATCCACGCGGAAGCTGGACTCACCGGCGTCAGCGAGGCGCTTGATCTCGCGCTCGACCTTGCCGATGGTCTGCTTGAGCTGCTGGCTCGGCTCGAAAGCCTTGGCGCGCAGCGCTTCCATGACGCCAGCCGCCACCCAGAACAGGCGGCGGGCCTCTTCCTGGTTGGTGTGCGCGACCAGCTGATCGCAGACATCGCTGATCTTGGCGATGTTGGCGTCGATGTCCTGGCCCTTGAACCAGTTGAGCAGCGCCAGCTGGAACTGGCTGCGCTGCTTCTCGGCGAACTGGCGGACCTCCAGGTCCGGCATTGGCAGATCCGGCCCCTTGGCCGATTCCGGCAGCGCACGGGAGAGATCCGGCGTGAACAGCACGCTTTCCGACAGGCTCTTCTCGCCACGCGATGCACGCAATTCGTTGAGCAGTGGCAGCAGGACGATGGGAATGTCCTTGTGGCCGGACTGCAGGCGCTCCAGGTAATCCGGCAGCTGCACGATGCCGCGCATGAGCACCGCATAGGCCTCGTCACGCTCCTTGACCTCGCCTTCCAGCAGCGCGGTCGACAGGCGCTCCATTTCCTCGGTGACCATGGCCGCGCCATATAGCTCGACCATGCGCAGCGTGCCATGCACCTGATGCAGGTAGGTCGCGCAGAACCGCATCTGGCTGCTGTCCTGCGGGTCCTCGACATAGGCCTCCAGGGCATGTCGTGCCTGCTTCAGGGTTTCGTCCAGCTCACCCTTGACCCAGGTCAGCGTGGTGAAATCAATGTCTTCGGACAGCCTCATGCCTGGGTCTCTTTCGATGTCCGCACGAAGGCCAGCGTCTGCCGGCCACCGGTGCGCCTCAACTGTGGGTGGCTCCACCCGGTCACTTCACCCGGGCCGAGTACCATCAGGCCGTTGGGCCTGAGCAGGCGGGCCAGACCATCCAGCAACTCCCCGCGACGCTCGCGGGCGAAGTAGATCAGGACGTTCTGGCAGTAAATAAGATCCAACTGGCGCAGCGGGGCGCGAGTGGCGTGCAACAGGTTGACGCAGGCGAATCCGACGCGCTTGCGCAGCCGTTCGCTGATGCGCAGCGTGCCGCCCTCCAGCCGCTCGATGGCAGTGTCCCGATAGACCTGCGGCACCTCGTCGAAACGGTCCTGTGGGTATTCCGCCGTACGCGCAACCGCCAGCGCCGACTGGCTCACGTCGGTGGCGGTGATGCCGAAACGACGGGCCGGCACCATCTGCGAGAGCGCCGCATCCAGCACCATGGCCAACGTGTAGGCCTCTTCACCGGTCGAACAACCCACCGACAGCGCATGCAGCGTCTGCTCGGCCTCGGTCGACGCCAGCCAGCCAGGCAACCACTCGTCGCGGATCAGCTGCAGCGACGGTGGATGACGGAAGAAATGCGTCTCGTGGACGGTCAGGTGGTCGACCAGCGCCGCCCACTCGACAGCACCCTTGGCACCGTCGAGCAGGTCCTCGTAGTAGCTGGCGTAGGCCTCGTGCCCGGTCTCACGCATGCGTCGACGCAGGCCAGTCTCGAGGAACGGCTTGCGCTCCGGCGGCACGGTGACGCCGGTTCGCGTTTCGAGCAGCCGCACCCAGCGCTGGAATTCGGCTTCATCCATTGCCGCCCCCCTCGCGCTGCCTGCGTCAATTGCCATTACTGCTCCCATGCCTTTCCTTCATCCCCTCCCGCGCCGCGCCTCAGCCCGGCAGCTTGAAGTCGGCGACCGAACGACGCAGGTCGGCGGCGAGCTGCGCCAGGTTGCCAATCGACTCGGCCGTCTGGCTCGCACCCATCGAGGTCTGCGAGGTGATTTCCTGAATCACGTTCATGGTCGCGGAGATGTTGGTTGCCGCGGCCGACTGCTGGCGCGCCGCCTCGGAGATGTTCTGAATGAGGTCGGCGAGGTCGTTCGACACCTTTTCGATCTCGCCCAGTGCCAGACCGGCGTCCTCGGCGAGGCGGGCACCCGCGACCACCTCGGCGGTGGTCTGTTCCATCGAGGACACCGCTTCGTTGGTATCGGCCTGAATCGTCTGCACCAGCGTTTCGATTCGCTTGGTTGCGTTGGATGCGCGTTCGGCCAGTCGCTGCACTTCGTCGGCCACGACCGCGAAACCGCGGCCCGCTTCACCGGCGGAGGCCGCCTGAATAGCGGCGTTAAGTGCCAGGATGTTGGTCTGTTCGGAGATGTCGTTAATCAGTTCGATGATGGAACCAATTTCCTGTGACGACTCACCCAGTCGCTTGATTCGCTTCGAGGTTTCCTGGATCTGGTCACGAATCGAGTCCATGCCCTGAATCGTCTGGCGCACCACTTCGGCGCCCTTTGCGGCGATCTGCACCGAGCGCTGGGCCACGTCGGCCGATTCGGCGGAGTTCTTCGAGACCTCATCGATGGAGACGGCGATTTCGTTGATCGCGGCCGATGCGGATGTGATCTGCTGTGCCTGGTGCTCGGCGGCCTCGGCGAGGTGGATGGCCGTGGCCTGCGTTTCCTGGGCAGCGGCGGCCACCTGCACGGCGGTCTCGTTAATCGTGGTTACGAGGGATCGCAGCGCCTCGACGGCGAAGTTGATCGAGTCCGCGATGGCGCCGGTGATGTCCTCGGTAACCGTTGCACGGACAGTGAGGTCGCCTTCAGCCAGCGAGCCCATTTCGTCCAGCAGTCGCAGAATGGCTTCCTGGTTACGCTGATTGAGTTCCTGAGTGCCGCGGAACCGGCGCGACTGGTCGCGGTACAAGGAGTACAGAAGGCCGATCAGGCCGAGGATTGCCAGCGCACCGGAAATCAGGGTCACCGTGAAACTCGGCAGCGGGCGCTCACCCGGCAGGTTGATCAGGGCCTGCTGCACATTGTTCGCGCTATCCAGCATCTGCTTGGAATCAAGCACGATTTGGTCGGAGGCTTCCTTCACCTCGAACAGGCTGGTGGAACCTTCGATGATGCTATCCACGTTGGCCTGCATGCCGGTGTAGATGTCGTTGACCTCTTCCAGCGTGTTGCGGGCACCGGGCGAGGTGACGCGACGCACGGAATCGCTACCGTTCATCAGGCCATCGAGAATCTGGCCGAACCGGGCGGCGTCCAGCGCCAGGTTGTCGGCGGCTGAAGTTGCAACCGAACCACCCTGCAGGATTTCCGTTACGCGGCGCACCATTCGGTCGGCGAACAGGATCTGCTGGGCGGCGGTGTAGATCTGGCCGGAGGTGGCGGTACCCGAACTCACCATGTCGCGCACGACCGAGTCCATCAGCGGCTGCAAGCGGGGCACCGTGGCAGAGAACTCGCCGGCCGTATCGGTCAGGTTAAGAACCAGGTCCTCACGCTCAAGAATGCTGGTGGCGTTCTGGTTGACCGGACCCCATACCTGAGTGAGTTCAGTCAGCTTCGCGCCAACCGCACCTTCGTTCTGGTAGGACGGCACGCCGAATTCCTCGCTGCCCTGCCTGAGTGCGTTGAGGCTCTTCTGGATATCCGTCTGCGTGGATCGCAGCTCTTCGAACGAATCGAAGTTACCCGAGGCGGCCTCGGATGCGTAGGTAGCGATCTGCTGTGATTTCACCTGGATGTCGGCAACCAGACGCTGCGCGTTGCTCTCCTCGGTGCTCTTCTGGTTACCCCAGAAGACGTTGCCGCCCAATGCGGCCAGCGCCACGATCAGGATGAAAATCCAGAGGTTGATCCCGGAACTGCGTTCCTTGCCGGTGAGTCCGCCTGCCGTGCTCATTGCTCGCCCCTCATTGAAAGTCTCTGTACTACGCCCGGCATCACACCGAGGCCTGCCGGAATTCGGGCGTCCGCGTCAACACCGACATGCTGAACACGCCCCACAATGCATCACCCAGTCGATACGACTTCTTCACGAAGTGCTCGTAGCGGCTGGCATCGAAACGGTCGGAATCTTCCGCCTGCTCGTCATGGAAATTGCGCTGACCGTATAGCTCGTCGATCAGCACGGCCACGTCGCCGCCAGACTGGCGGATCACCAGCATGCGGGTGTTTTCGTGGACCACCGTGCGTTCGCCTTCCAGGAACTGCTTGAGGTCCACCACCGGCAGCAGGTTGCCGCGGATGTTCGCGACGCCCAGCAGCCACGACTGCGATCCCGGCACCAGGGTCAGCGGCGGGCAGGTGATGATTTCGACGATCTCGCCGAAATCCGACGCCAGCCGGTGGTCGCCAATGCGATAGGCCACGCCGCGCCACATGCCAGGCGCATCGATCTGCTCGGGGAGACCCGCGACATGGGCAAGGCTGCGCCGCTCGTAGTCGGCCAATACCTCGAATGGATTGTTCAGCAGCTGTGCCCCGGCCATATCCTGACGATTACTCCCCTGCCAGCAGCGCGTTCACGCGCGACATCAGTTCGCGCTCGCTGGGCGGCTTGACGATGTAGTCCTTGGCGCCCTGGCGCATGCCCCAGACGCGGTCGGTTTCCATGTTCTTGGTGCTGACGATGATGATCGGGATATCCGAGGTCGACTCGTCGCGCGACAGGGCGCGGGTAGCCTGGAAGCCGTTCATGCCAGGCAGGATCACGTCCATCAGCACCAGGTCCGGATGCTCCTTCTTGCACAACTCGACGCCGTCCTCGGCACTGCCGGCGCTAAGGACCTCGTGCCCGTGTTTTTCCAGCGTCGTGGTGAACACGCGGGTATCGGTCGGTGAGTCATCGATAATCAGGATCCGTGCCATGTATTGCCCCCTTGGTCTTGCTTCCCTTCCACTCCCTCAGCGTGATACGTGGCGACGGATCGCGCTCAGCAGCTCGTCACGGCTGAAGGGTTTGGTCAGGTACTGCTCGGAGCCGACGATGCGGCCCTTGGCCTTGTCGAACAGGCCATCCTTCGACGACAGCATGATCACCGGCGTCGATTTGAATTCCTGGTTGTTCTTGATGAGCGCACAGGTCTGATAGCCGTCGAGTCTCGGCATCATGATGTCGACGAAAATAACCTGCGGCTGGTGGTCGGCGATCTTGGACAGGGCTTCGAAACCATCCGTCGCCGTGACCACTTCACAGCCTTCCTTTTTCAGCAGCGTTTCGGCGGTGCGGCGAATGGTCTTCGAATCGTCGATGACCATGACCTTGAGTCCGGCCAGGCTGGTTGCTGTCTGATTGTCATCCATTCGCGTTCCCCAAGGGCGTCCCGCCCCGCCAATGTCGGCATGGACCTGCAACCGGGGAAAACCTCGCGTTGCCTAGGCCATACACCCTATATCCCAGTGATCGCACAAACTGTCAAGCCGAAGCCCTTAAAACCGCAGGGGAATCGACCATTCGTAACAATGCCCGCCTGCTAGTATAGGCCTCTCCGTGATGCAGGTCGGAAAGACTTCCGACGACCCACCAGACAGGACGACCGATGGCGCTGGATATCGCCGTGGTGATGGACCCGATCCAGTCCATCAAACCGAACAAGGATTCCTCGCTGGCGATGCTGCTGGAAGCGCAGCGCCGCGGGCACCGCCTGCACTATCTGCTGCCGGGCAGCCTTGGCCTGGAGGGCAGCCAGCCGGTGGCACGGTCCGCGGCGCTGGAAGTCCGCGACGACCCGAAGGACTGGCACCGGCTGGGTGGTCCGGCGCCATGTGCCCTGGACCGGATGGACGTGATCCTGATGCGCAAGGACCCACCCGTCGACAGCGCCTTCCTGTATGACACGCTGATCCTGGAGCAGGCCGAGCTGGCCGGCGTGCTGGTAGTGAACCGAGCGGCCGGCCTCCGCGACCTGAACGAGAAGCTGGCGGCGCTTCGCTTCCCGCAGTGCTGTCCGCCGACGCGGGTCAGCCGACGCATGGACGAGCTCGCCGCGTTTGTCGCCGAGCACGAGGACTGCGTCATCAAGCCGCTGGACGGCATGGGCGGGCGATCGATTTTCCGTGCCCGCGCCGGCGACGACAATCTCAAGGTCATCCTGGAAACGCTGACCGATGGCGGCCAGCGCCAGGCCATGATCCAGCGCTACATCCCGGAAATCACCCAGGGCGACAAGCGCATCCTGCTGGTCGATGGCGAGCCGGTATCGCATCTGCTGGCGCGCATCCCGCAGGGCGGCGATTTCCGCGGCAACCTGGCCGCCGGTGGTCGCGGCGAGGTGCGCGAACTGGATGACCGCGATCGCTGGATCGCAGCCCAGGTCGGTCCGGAAATGCGCCGCCGCGGCATGCTGTTCGTGGGCCTGGACGTGATCGGCGGGTATCTGACCGAGGTCAACGTGACCAGCCCGACCTGCATCCGTGAAATCGACGCCGGCGCCGGTCTCAACGTCGCCGGCCTGCTGTTCGACCGCATCGAGGCCCTGCGCGGGTGAATGCCGCGCCGCGGATCGGCCCGGGCGACCGGCTCGGCGCGACCATCGCCTTTTCGCTGATCGCCCACGGCGTGCTCGCGCTGGGCATCGGCTTCAGCCGCGAGGACGCCGCACCAGTGGCGCCAACGCTGGATGTAATCCTCGCGCGCACGCAGACCGAAAACGCACCTGACCAGGCCGACTACCTGTCGCAGCACAACCAGACCGGCGGCGGCGACAGCGACCAGCGCGATCGACCCAGCGAGGCGCAGACCGGCCCCACCCCGCTGCCGCAGCAGGGCCAGGCACCGATGGAGGTCGAGGCCAGTACGCCGCGACCGGAACCCGACCACAGCCAGGCGCTGGTCACCACCACCGGCCAGTCCGAGTTCTCGGTCAATGACCTCGAAAAGCGGCCAACGCCGGACCTTCCGATTCCCAGCGACCGCGAGATCCTGCGCCAGAAGCTGGAAATGGCGCGGCTGTCCGCCGAAATCGAGCGCAAGAGCCACCAGTATGCCAAGCGCCCGAAAAAGGCCTTCCTCACTGCCAACACCAAGGCCTACGAATACGCCAGCTACCTGCGCGGCTGGGTAGCCCGCGTGGAGCGCATCGGCAACCTGAACTACCCGGACGAGGCGCGCCGTCGCAACCTGCACGGCGAGGTGGTGATGACCGTTGAAGTGCGCCGAGATGGCACGGTGGAGAGCGTGGAAATCATCCAGTCCAGCGGCGAACCGCTGCTGGACGAAGCCGCCGTGCGCATCGTCAAGCTGTCCTCGCCGTTCGCGCCGATCCCGGAGAACAGCGAGAACGTGGACATCCTCAACATCACGCGCACCTGGCAGTTCCTTCCCGGCAACATCCTGCGCAACCGCTGAGTCCGTTTCGGACCCGCGTCAGACGGCCGCCGCCTGCTGACGCTCCCGCACCGCGCTGGCGCTGCAACCGAAATGCCGACGGAAGGCCCGCGCGAAGCAGCTGTGGTTATCGAAACCTACACGGTCCATCACCTCCTGCACGCTCAGCCCGGTGTCGCTGATCAGGCGATGCGCGCGCTCCATGCGCCGGCGCAGTCGGAAACTGTGCGGCGGCTCGCCGAAGACCTTGTGGAACAGACGCACGAAATGCGAAGCAGACAGTCTCGCCATCCCGGCCAGTTGCTCAACGTCCGCGTCACCGCCGTCGCCCGTTGCCAGCATCGTGCGTACGCGCGCCAGCCGGACAAACAGATCGCGACGCCGCTCGGGCGTGCGCCCATGGCAGCGCTCGATCAGCGGTTCGTACTCGGCCTGTGCGGTCAGGATGGAGTCCAGCCAGAACTGGGCCGGATTCGGACCCTCCAGCTTCCCGGCACCGGTCCGTCGCATGGCGTCTTCCAGTCCCGACATCAGCCCGGCGACCGCGCTTTCTCGATCGTGCACCATCGGCAGCAGACGGCAGCGGCCAAGCAGAGAACGCGTCGGTTCCACGCAGATCTGCAGGGAACGCGGATCCGGCACGAAGGACAGCAGCTGCGCCCCCGTTTCACCAGCCGACTGCAGCAGGAAGGGTTCACGACCATCCAGCACCAGCACCCGGCCGCTGGAAACGCGAAAGCTGTAGTCGCGCGCTCTCGCCAGCAGTTCGCCACCGATGACGAGGATCAGTCGCGGACTGTCGGCGGGAATCGGTTCGTGACCAACCGTCAGGCGCTCGACCCGATGCAGCCACTGCTGGCGATCACGGTCACGGATCAGGCGACGCGCCGAACGCCGCGAGGGAATGTCCACGCAGGGACGCGACAGGCGGGACAACGCCGCGCCGGTGGGCGCGAAGAGGTGGCGGCTTTGCATGGTGACCTCCGAACAGCGGGACGGGCCTCCGTGTTAGCCCGCCGCACCCGTGGAAGTCCCGAATTGAGCCGAGGAAACCCCGAGATCTTTCCGAAGCGGCACTGAAAAGACCGATCGACCGGAAAGAACTATCAGCATATTCAGATGGTTACGGAATCCTGCCACTGACCCGCGAAGCAAGAACAATCAGAACTACAGCACGCCCTCGATCCGGAAGACGTCGCCATTCCACTCGCGAACCTCGGTGAAGGACAGGCGCCGGCCATCCGGGCTCAGGCTGAACTGGAATTCGCCGAAGCGCTTGTAGTCGAGGGGCTCGATCAGCTGCCAGTCGCCAGCACCCCAGGCGTGCCGGTACAGGCCGAAGGGCTCGGCCGAGATCAGCGCCACGATGCCGTCGTCAGTCGCCTGCCAGGCATCGCGGTTCCAGAAACCGATGCCATCAAGATCGAGATCCGCGGCAGCGCCTTCCGAGGCCAGCCGACGCCAGCCGTCCCCGGCATTGGACTCGAGATAAACCAAAGTGCCGTCAGCGAGGCGCTGCGGAAAGATGCCACCGTTGTCGGTCAGCCGTCGCATGTGCCCGGAGGCGATGTCGAGCTGCCACAGGTCGGCGTGCCGGTTGGCGTCGGCACGCGCACCAAACACCAGCTCGCGGCCATCGGCGCTGAATACCGGACGCGATGCCGAATAGCCTGCCGGGGTGACCTCGCGCGTGCGGGCAGCCGCCACGTCGGCAAGGAACAGGCGGCCGCTGCCGCCACCAACGACATAGGCAAGCCAACGACCGTCCGCCGACCAGATCGGCTTGTCGACTTCGGCATCGCCATGCAGGGCGATATTGCGCACGCCGCCCTGGTCGCGCACGAAGATGCCCGCCTCACCCAGACGGCGGGACACGAAGGCAATGCGTTCCCCATCGGGTGCGTATGACGGCAGCGAATCGCCACGCGAGGACTGCGATACCAGTCGTGGCGTGGCATCCAGCTCGCCATCCACGTCCACTTCCGCCACGTCGCTGCTGGCCTGCCCACGGGTGAACACCAGCACGTCGCGCAGCCGCGCCGAGTCCGGCCAGTAGACATTGCGCACGCCAGTCGCGCGCAGCTCGCCGCTGTCCGGATCGATCCGCCACAGGCGCATGCTGCCGTCGTGGTCGGAGGCGAACAGCAGCCAGCGGCCATCGCTACTCCAGTCGAAGCCTGGCATGGCCGCACCGAAATGGGTGATCTGGCGCTGGTTGCTGCCATCGGCGTTCATCACAAACAGGTCGCTGTTCGGCATCACGCCGCGCCGGAATGCGATGCGTTGGCCATCCGGCGAATAGCGCGCCTGCACATCATTGCTGTTGGCGTCCCAGGAATAGTCCAGCGGCTCGATGCGACCGTCATCCAGATGCCAGACATGCAACAGCACCCGATCAGCGCCCTCCTCCGGCATCCGTGGCAGAAGCAGCGAACGGCTGTCCGGCGTCCAGTCCACATGCGTCATCACCCACGGGTAGCAGGGGCCGATTTCCTGCTCGTCGCCACCGAGCACGCTGGCGACGACGAACTGGCAGTCCTCGCCGCGGACGCGCTGGAACACCAGCTTGCGACCATCCGGCGAAAACACTGGTGCGCCTTCGGAATCCACATCGACGACTGACACCGGGCGAGGCGTTCCGCCATCCATCGCCTGGATGTAGACCCGGCGCGGACCATCGGGATCCGGCTGTGCCGAAAAGGCCACGAGACTGCCATCCGGCGAAGCGTTCGGCATTTCCTCGCGACCGCGCAGGTAGCTCACCGGCACCTCTCGCGGCGCCGGCAGCTCCGTTCCGGAAACTGCAGCGCCAGATGGCAGCACCACGTTCGACGCTTCCGGTGATGCGTGCCTGTCACCATCTGGCCAGAAGCGCAGCAGGCCCACCGCAAGCAGCAACAGTACGGCTGCCAGCACCAACCAGCGGCCATGCTGCGCCGGCTTCGTGGAAACCACGGAAGGTTCCGGCGCCGCTGGCAGTTCCACGCTGGTGACGGACCGTTCATCCGCTTCAGTGACGGCAGCTACCAATGCATAGCCAACCCGCGGGATGGTGCGGATGTACGCCGCCGTTCTCGGATCGTCACCGAAGGCGCGACGCAATTCGCCGATGACCTGCGTCACTACGTCGTCGGTCGGACATTCACCGCGCCAGACCTCGGCCAGCAGCCGCTCGCGAGATGCCGGCTGCCCGCAGATGAACAGCAGCACCTCCAGCACGCCGGCTGCCTTGGGCGTGAGACGGGTGGTTTCGTCACCGCGATGGACTTCGTTCAGCGACAGATCGACCCGGCAATCGCCGACGCGCAATCGTCGTGATTGCTGCAACCAGCGATGGATCTGATCTTCCCGGCCCATTCGACACTCCCGGCATCTCGGTATCGGCAGCCGGCTCCAGCCCAATCTGCCCCAGCATCAAGGATAACCGCCATGGCGCCAGTCACCCGTGTCGACAGTCATGCATCTGCCATGCTCCCCGCCGCCCGGCGGCCATGCAAGCCCAACGCGACGGAGCGCCGACCCGATGCGCCCGGACGAGACGGGACGGCGCAAAATGGCCGACAAGGCGTCATGCCGATATTGGCGGAGAGGCGTAGAATGCAGCCATGAGCGGCAAGCGCTATCTCTCCGACCAGTTCCTGATTGCCTCGCCAGGCCTGCAGGATCCCAACTTCGCGCGGGGCGTTACCCTGATCTGCCAGCACGACGAGGACGGCGCGATGGGCCTGATGGTCAACCGCCCATCCGACTACCACCTGGGTGACGTGCTGAAGCAGATGAACATCAGCACCGACCTGCTCGCGATTTCTGATGCACCGGTGCTGATCGGCGGCCCGGTCCAGCCCGAGCGCGGCTTTGTCCTGCATAGCCCGGAGCGCGACTGGGAATCCAGCCTGCGTGTTTCCGACCAGCTGATGGTGACCACCTCGCGCGACATCCTCGATGCCATGGCCAACGGTGAAGGCCCCAAGCACGCCATGGTGATGCTCGGCTATTCCGGCTGGACGGCCGGCCAGCTGGAGGATGAGCTGATCGAGAACGCCTGGCTGACCTGCCAGAGCAGCACGCAGATCCTTTTCGAAACGCCGGCGGAGCAGCGCTGGCTCGCCGCCGCGCAGCAGCTGGGCATCGACCTGCGCCTGATGACCGACTACGCCGGCCACGCATGAACAATCCCGCCACCAGTCCCGGCTGCCTGTTGGGTTTCGACGTCGGCAGCCGCCGCATCGGTGTGGCCGTGGGCAACACCCTGTCGGCCTCGGCGCGCGGCATCGACGTGGTCGCCATGCGTGATGAGGGTCCCGACTGGGAGCACGTCGACAAGCTGATCCGCCAGTGGCGACCGAACCAGCTGCTGGTGGGCGATCCACTGACCCTGAACGGCGACGTGCAGGAGATCACCCGCATCGCGCGGCGTTTCGCCGAACAGCTGGGCGAGCGCAGCGGCCTGCCGGTCGCGCTGGTCGACGAGCGCAGCAGCTCGCGCGAGGCCGACCGCCGCTTCGCCTCTCGTCGCGCCGACGGCCGCGCCCGGCGCAAGGACGCCGCGCAGCTGGACGCCGTTGCTGCCGAAATCATCATCGAACGCTGGTTCGATCACGACCTGCCCGCCTTCTCGTTTGACTGAGCCACACGCATGCAACACCTGATCAGCCTGGAAGGAATGGCGCGCGAGCGCCTGCACGCCCTTCTGGACCGCGCCCAGCACTTTGCCGGACTGGATCCACGAGCCGCACCACCGACGTCGCTCGCAGGTGTCCACGTGGTCAACCTGTTCTTCGAGCCCTCCACGCGCACCCGGCTTTCCTTCGAGATCGCCGCGCACCGCCTGGGCGCACAGGTAGTCAACTTCGATGCCGAACGTTCCTCCACGCTGAAAGGCGAAACACTGGCCGACACCTTCCGCACCGTCGAGGCCATGGGCGCCCAGCTGTTCGTCGTGCGCCACTCCGAATCCGGCGCCTGCGAGATGCTCAGCGAACTGGCCGGGGACGGCACGCACATCGTCAATGCCGGCGAAGGCCGTGCGGCGCATCCCACGCAGGGCCTGCTGGACATGCTGACCATCCGCCAGTTCGCCAAGCGACCGTTCGAGGATCTCAGCATCGCCATCGTCGGCGACATCCGCCATTCGCGGGTGGCACGCTCGGACCTGCACGCCCTCCGCGCGCTGGGTTGCGGCGATATCCGCGTGTGCGCACCCGCGGCGCTGCTGCCGGATGCCGATGAGCTGCAGGGTTGCCGCGTGGTCGACGCCGCCGACGAGGCCGTCAGCGGTTGTGACGTGCTGATGACGCTGCGCCTGCAGCGCGAGCGCATGGAAGACGGACTGGTCGACTCGCTGGACGGCTACTACCGCGACTACGGCATCGACCAGCGACGCCTGTCGCTGGCCCGAGCGGATGCCTTCGTCATGCACCCGGGGCCGATGAACCGCGGCGTTGAAATCGAATCCGCCGTGGCCGACGGGCCGCGCTCGGCGATCCTGCGCCAGGTGGCGAACGGCGTCGCCGTGCGCATGGCGGTGATGGAAGCGCTGGCCGGCTGAGCTGCGTCCGCATCATCCGCGCTGGGGAAAAAAGAAACCAAAAATGAAAACGGCGCCGCCCGCAGGCAGCGCCGCCCGTTTTCAACGGTGCATGGATTACTGGCTGGACTCGACCAGCTCCACGCCATCCATGCCCTGCGCCAGCGTGTGTGCATCGCCACCCTGGCTGAGCTTGATCTTGAGGCGCACCTCGTTCGCCGAATCGGCATAGCGAAGCGCATCCTCGTAGCTGATCGATCCTG
This sequence comes from Rhodanobacteraceae bacterium, assembly GCA_024233975.1. Lineage (GTDB taxonomy): Bacteria > Pseudomonadota > Gammaproteobacteria > Xanthomonadales > Xanthomonadaceae > JACKOX01. Next base: position 10,481 of record JACKOX010000023.1, on the reverse strand, counting down.
CCTGGTACAGCTCGAACAGGCTCTGGTCGAAGGTGCGCATGCCGAGCTGCGTCGACTCCTTCATCACTTCCTTGAGCTTGTGGATCTCGCCATCGCGGATGTAGTCCTGCACCAGCGGCGTTCCCAGCAGCACTTCCATCGCCACGCAGCGCCCCTTGCCGTCCGGCGTTGGCACCAGCTGCTGCGCGACCACGCCCTTGATGTTCAGCGAGAGGTCCATCAGCAGCTGGTTGCGACGATCTTCCGGGAAGAAGTTGATGATGCGGTCCATCGCCTGGTTGGCGTTGTTGGCGTGCAGCGTGCACAGGCAAAGGTGGCCGGTTTCAGCGAAGGCGATGGCGTGGTCCATGCCCTCGCGGGTACGCACCTCACCGATCATGATCACGTCCGGCGCCTGGCGCAGCGTGTTCTTCAGCGCCGCTTCCCAGCTGTCGGTGTCGATGCCGACCTCGCGCTGCGTGATGATGCAGCCCTCGTGCTTGTGCACGAATTCGATCGGGTCCTCGATGGTGATGATGTGACCGGACGAGTTCTGGTTGCGATAGCCGATCATTGAGGCCAGCGAAGTCGACTTACCGGTACCGGTGGCGCCGACGAAGATGATCAGTCCGCGCTTGGTCATCGCCAGCGTCTTGATCACCGGCAGCAGGTTCAGTTCCTCGATGGTCGGAATCTTGGTCTCGATCCGGCGCAGCACCATGCCGACCTGGTTGCGCTGGTAGAAGCAGCTGACACGGAAACGGCCGACACCGGAGACGCCGATGGCGAACTGGCACTCGTGGGTCTTTTCGAACTCCTCGCGCTGCGAGGGGCTCATCACGTTCAGCACCAGGTCGCGGCTTTGCTGCGGCGTCAGCGGGTTCTGCGTGATCGGGCTGATCTTGCCGTGGACCTTCATCGACGGCGGGATGCCCGCGGTGACGAACAGGTCGGACGCCTTCTTGTGCGCCATCAGCTTGAGGAAACTGGTGAAGTCGATGCTGCTCATGTCGGAAACTCCGGCGTTCGTTCAGTGGCAAGCCGCGTCGTTGGCGAGCCGGTGGGTGCCGCATCGACTCCAGCAGCCGAACGGCGACAGGCGACTGCTAGCCGTCGAACAGGCGCTTGTCCTTGGCGTATTCACGTGCGGTCTGGCGCGACACCATGCTGCGCTTGACCAGGTCCTGCAGGCACTGGTCAAGAGTCATCATGCCGTGGTTCTGGCCGGTCTGGATGGCCGAGTACATCTGCGCGACCTTGTCCTCGCGGATCAGGTTTCGGATAGCCGGGATGCCGACCATGATTTCGTGCGCGGCCACGCGGCCACCACCGACCTTTTTCAGCAGCGCCTGTGCGATCACTGCGCGCAACGACTCGGACAGCATCGAACGCACCATCGGCTTCTCGCCGGCCGGGAACACGTCGATGATGCGGTCGATGGTCTTGGCCGCCGAACTGGTATGCAGGGTGCCGAACACCAGGTGGCCGGTTTCCGCGGCGGTCAGCGCCAGCCGAATGGTTTCCAGATCGCGCAACTCGCCGACCAGGATGTAGTCCGGGTCTTCACGCAGCGCCGAGCGCAGCGCTTCGTTGAAGCCGTGCGTGTCGCGATGGACCTCGCGCTGGTTCACCAGACACTTGTTCGAGGTATGCACGAATTCGATCGGGTCTTCGATGGTCAGCAGGTGGCCGTATTCGCGCTTGTTGATGTGGTCGATCATCGCCGCCAGCGTGGTCGACTTGCCGGAACCGGTCGGACCGGTCACCAGGATCAGGCCCTGCGGCTGGTCGACCAGTTCCTTGAAGATGGCCGGAGCCGCCAGGTCATCCAGCGTCAGCACTTCGGAAGGAATGGTACGGAACACCGCACCGGCGCCGCGGTTCTGGTTGAAAGCATTCACGCGGAAGCGCGCCAGACCCGAAATCTCGAAGCTGAAGTCGGTCTCGAGGAATTCCTCGTAGTCGCGACGCTGCTTGTCCGACATGATGTCGTAGACCAGCGAATGCACCTGTTTGTGGTCGAGCGCGGGGATGTTGATGCGCCGCACGTCGCCATCGACGCGGATCATCGGCGGCAAGCCGGCCGACAGGTGAAGATCCGATGCCTTGTTCTTGACCGAAAATGCCAGCAGTTCGGCAATGTCCATTCCGTGTCTCTCCCACGTAGCCGATACACTGACCGCGTAAACAGCATGAACGCGGCCACCGCGCGAGCTTCGAGTATAGCGCCAAACCCCGCGCCCAATGCCAGCCACCATCCCGACCCTTGCCACGACGATGTCAGACACGACAAGCCGTTACAACAACATCCTTGCGCGGATTCGAGAAGCCGCGCACAGCGCCGGTCGCAAACCGCCGCGGCTGCTGGCGGTGAGCAAGGCCAAGCCGGCCTCGGCGATCCGTGAATTGGCGACAGCCGGCCAGTGCGCTTTCGGCGAAAACTACCTGCAGGAGGCGCTGGACAAGCAGGCCGAGCTTGCGGACCTGCCGCTGGAATGGCATTTCATCGGCCACCTGCAGTCGCGCAAATGCGCCGAGGTGGCCGCGCACTTCGACTGGCTGCAGTCACTGGACCGCGAAAAGCTGATTCCCCGACTCGACGAGGCGCGCGATCCTGCGCGCGGGCCACTCAACGTGCTGCTGCAGGTCAATATCGACGACGAGGACAGCAAGTCCGGCTGCACGCCGGAACAGATCGATGCACTGGCCGACGCGGTGGCCGCCACAGACGGGCTGCGCCTGCGTGGGCTGATGGCGATCCCCGCACCCGGCGATGCGCAACGGCTTCGCGCCAGCTTCGCCCGTCTGCGGGAGCTGTTCGAACGCCTGCGCGACCGCTTTCCCGACGTGGATACGCTGTCGATGGGCATGAGCGATGATTTCCCGCTCGCCATCGCCGAAGGCGCGACGCTGCTGCGTATCGGTTCCGCCCTTTTCGGTCCACGCAGCTGACAGGCAACCCACAACACAAGTGACAATGAATTCCATGAGCCCAAACGATTCACTAGCCTCCTCACGCATCCTCTTCATCGGCGGCGGCAACATGGCCCGCTCGCTGATCGGCGGCATGATCGCGCGCGGTGTCGCGGCGAACCGCATCGCCGTGGTCGAGCCGGTGGCAGCGGCGCGCGAATCGCTGACCCATCAGTTCGGCGTCACCGTCGCCGAAACAGCAAACTCCGTTGCCGCCGACGCCAGCGTGGCGGTCCTCGCAGTGAAGCCGCAGGTCATGCGAAGCGTCTGCGCATCATTGCGCTCTCTGCTGCCATCGAAAGCGCTGCTGGTCTCGGTCGCGGCCGGCATTCGCAGCGACCAGATCGACGCATGGATGGGCGGCGGACGCGCCGTGGTTCGCGTCATGCCCAACACGCCCGCCCTGCTTGGCGCCGGCGCCGCCGGCCTGTTCGCCAACGACAAGGTCAGCCAGCAGCAGCGCACGGAAGCCGAAGCCCTCATGGAAAGCACCGGGCTGGTGCGCTGGATCGGGGAAGAAGGGCTGATGGATGCCGTGACCGCGCTCTCCGGCAGCGGCCCGGCCTACGTGTTCCTGCTCGCCGAAGCCATGCAGGCGGCAGCCGAGTCGCAGGGCCTTCCAGCGGACACTGCGCGTGCGCTGGCGGCACAGACCGTCCTCGGTGCGGCGCGCATGCTCACCGAGTCCGGCGAGGACGCGGCGGAGCTTCGTCGACGTGTCACCTCGCCCAATGGCACCACGCAGGCCGCCATTGAAAGCTTCGAGGCCGACGGCTTCCGCGGCATGGTCGACCGCGCCATCGACGCTGCCACCGCGCGCGGCCGCAGCCTGTCCGCGGAATTCGGTGACGCCGGAGGCGATGCATGAGCTATCTCCTGACCGCGGCGGCATTGCTGATCGAACTGGCCTTCGGGCTGGTCACAGCACTTTTTCTGCTGCGGCTGGCGCTGCCACTGGTCAGGGCCAACTTCCGCAATCCGATCTGCCAGACGATCTACCGGCTCAGTCATCCCGTGGTTGCCCCTGTAGGCAGGCTGCTGAAGCCGATCGGCCGCTTCGACCTCGCCAGCGCCGTGCTGATCTGGCTGTTGCAGTGCCTCAAGTTCCTGCTGCTGTATGCGCTTGGCGGCCTGCTGCCCACGCTGCCCGGGCTGCTGGTGCTGGGTCTCGCCGGCGTTGTCGAGTTCGTGCTGGTATTCGGCTTCTGGCTGATCCTGATCAGCGCGATCTTCAGTTTCTTTCCACAGAACGCCTATCACCCGCTGGCGCAACTCACCAAGCAGCTGAGCGAACCGCTGCTGCGACCCATCCGCCGCTTCCTGCCGTCCGTGGGCGGCTTTGACCTGTCGCCGATGCTGGCCATGCTTCTGCTCGTCCTGGCACGGATACTGCTCGCCGCACCGCTGCATGACTTGGGTGGCCATCTGGCGCGAGGATAATGTTCCACGCCGCTACCCCGCGGCACCCCATCGCAACACGGAGGAAGTGCCATGCTCGCCAGGATCACCCTCATGCTGTCCGGACTGCTGTTCGCCGCGGCGCTGCTGCTGTCCACAAACCGCGCCCACGCCGAGGACAACACGCTGGAAAGCGGCGACTACGTGGTCTATTACAACGCCCTGCCCAGCACACAACTGACGCCCGACGTCGCCCGAAATTACGGCATCACGCGCTCGGCGAGCCGGGCGCTGCTCAACGTCTCGGTGCATCGCCGCAATGACGACAAGACCACCAGCGCGGTGAATGCGCTGGTCAAGGCAGCCGCCACCAACACCATCGGCCAGCGACAGGAACTGCGGCCGCGTCGTGTGCAGGATGGTGAGGCGATCTACTATCTTGCCGAAGCGCGGATCACCGCACGGGATACGCTGTTGTTCGAACTCAATATCACCCCGGATGGCGCGACGCAGCCTCTGCATGCACAGTTCCAGCAGGAGTTCTTCCCGGAGGAATGATGCAAGCACGACCGACAAACCACGGAGCGAGCGTTTTCGCTTCCGACCAGGTGGCCGCCGCATGATGCGACTGCTGGCGGTTCGCCATGGCCAGGCCAGCGCCGGCACGGATGACTACGACCGTCTGTCGGCAGTCGGCGTGAAACAGTCGGAGCGGCTGGGACAATGGCTGGCCGACGCCAAGCTGCGTCCGCGTCGCGTGCTGCTTGGCGGCATGCGTCGTCATCAACAGACTCTCGACGCGCTGCTGTCAGGCTACGGCGACACATTGCCAACGGCGGAATACCTCGACGACCTGAATGAATTCGACCACGAAGCGGTGCTGGCCGGCTTCTGCCGTCGGCATGCCGACCATCCCGCCGCCAGCATCGGCGCCGCGCCGTGGCAGGCGCCGCCGCGCGAAGTGGCGCGACTGGTCAGCGCCGCGCTCGGCGCCTGGAGCAGTGGCTCGCTGGACGAGGAACATGCCGTCGAGCCCTGGTCGCAGTTCCGCCAGCGCGTCGGTCGCGCAGTCGACGTGCTGCATGACGATCCCGAGGATGGCCTGGTGCTGATGGTCAGCTCCGGCGGCGTCCTGACCCAGCTGCTGATGGCGGCCATGGATGCGCCGGACACGCGCGCCGCCGAACTCAACCTCGGCATCCGCAACAGCGCGGTCTGCGAATTCGTCCGTGACGAAGGCCGCTTGCGCCTGCTGAGCTGGAACGGACTGCCGCACCTGGCTGATTCACCGGAGCTTTGGACGCACTACTGATCCACCCGCCTCAGTTGGCGTGCTGCTGCCAGCTCTCGATGATTGACGACAAGGCCGCGACGCCATCGGTCAACGCCGCAGGCCCGGGCTGCAGGATCAGCGGTGACTTGACCTCGAACAGCTGGGCATCGCGCACTGCGCTGACATCCGCCCAGCCTTCCCGTGCCGCCACCTTTTCCGGCCGGAAGCGCTTGCCGCACCAGGAGCCGATCACGATCTGTGGATCGCGGCGGATGATTTCGTCGTCATTGGCCAGGATGCGCTGTTTCGCCAGAGACTCAGCGGCCAGCTCCGGGAAGATGTCGTCGCCACCCGCGATGCGGACCAGCTCCGCCACCCACTGGATACCGCTGATGCGCGGCTCGTCCCATTCCTCGAAGTAGACCCGAGGTCGCGTCGACCAGCGCGATGCCCGTGATGCGATGCCGTCCAGTCCTCGCCCGAGTTCGTCGCTGTAGCGGATCGCCGCTTCGGCAACGCCAACCAGAGCGCCGAGCCGTCGGATGTAGTCGAGGATGCCTTCCACGCTGCGATGGTTGGCGATCCAGACATCCACGCCGGCGCGGATCAGCTCGGCGGCGATGTCGGCCTGGATGTCGGAGAAGCCGATGGCCATGTCCGGCTTGAACGCGAGGATCTTGTCGACCTTCGCACTGGTGAACGCCGACACCTTGGGCTTGTCGCGCCGTGCCTCGGGCGGGCGCACGGTGAAGCCGGAAATGCCGACGATGCGATCCTGCTCACCTAGCGCGTACAGCGCCTCGGTCGGTTCCTCGGTCAGACAGACGATGCGCCGTGGACCCGTCATGCGCGACCCGCTCACGGGTACAGTTTGCGTTTGCTCCAGTCGCCGTCGTCCGAGCGCTCGTAGAGGTCGCGGTCATGCAGCCGGTAGTCGACGCCGTACCAGAACTCGATGCGCTGCGGCACCACGCGGTAACCCGACCAGTGCGGCGGGCGGGTCACGTCGCGACCCTCGAACTCCTTCTCGAAGCGCGCGATGCGCTCCTCGAACGCCTCGCGCGATGGCAGCGTTTCCGACTGGATCGATGCCCACGCGCCGATCTGGCTCGGCCGCGGGCGCGACGCGAAATAGGCGTCCGCTTCCCCGTCGGAAACCGGCTCGGCCCTGCCCTCGATACGCGCCTGGACCTGGTTGTGCAGGCGCTTCCACAGGAACAGCAGCGCGCAGGTGGGATGCTCGCCAAGCTGCCTGCCCTTGAGGCTTTCGGTGTTGGTGTAGAACACGAAACCGCGCTCATCGAAGGCCTTGAGCAGCACCGTGCGCGCCGACACGCGGCCTTCGGCATCGCAGCTGGCCAGCGTCATCGCCGTCGGTTCGGGATCGCCGCAGACGCGCGCCTCGTCCAGCAGTTCGCGAAAAGTGAGCAACGCTTCGGCGTGCAGGTCGTTCATCGACTCCATGTCTGCATCCCTGTCAGTTCACGCAGGATTGATTCCGGGCGCATCTCGGCAGCGCCCGGCAGGCGGATTATCCCACCCGGCGGCCCAATCTGCTGTAAAGACCGACGTTGCCTGGCCTGGTGGCTCAGCCCTGCTCCAGCCGATAACCGTGCTGGTAGACGGCGTTGAGCCGCCAGCCGTTCTCGCCGTTGAGCATCAGCTTCTTGCGCAGGCGGCTGATGTGTGTGTCGACGGTGCGCGTGGCCACGCTGCCGCTGATCTTCCACACGCCTTCCAGCAGCGCCTCGCGGCTGATGACGCGGCCGCGACGACGGAACAGGAACAGCGCCAGATCGAACTCACGGTCGGTCAGTTCGATTTCCTGGCTTTCCAGCTCGATGCGACGCCGCGAAACGTCAATCTGGTAGGGCGCGAGCTCCTCGACAACCGGTGCCTCGTCATGCAGGCCGGAACGACGCATCAGCGCATTCACGCGGGCCAGCATCTCGGCCTGTCGTGCCGGTTTCGGCAGGAAGTCGTCGGCACCAGCGCGCAGGGCATCGACGATGTCCTGTTCCTCGTTGCGCGCGGTGACGAAGATCACCGGCAGGCGCGAGTGCCCGGAATCGCGAAGCCAGTGCAGCACTTCCAGCCCGGTCTCGTCCGGCAGGTTCCAGTCGAGGATCAGCAGGTCGATCGATTCCACGCCAAGGCGGCGACGGAAATCGCTGGCATGACCGTAGGTCCGGCAGCTCAGTCCGGAAGACTCCAGCCAGTGGGCAAACAGGCGCGCCTGGTCTGGATCATCCTCCAGCAGGCCCACCACGCGGTCGCTCTCGACCATGGGATTGACGGCCGCCATCGCTCGGACGCGCGCCTCAGTCGACGACAAAGCTGACACGCATGTTGACGCGCCACTCGGCGACGTTGCCGTCCTCGTCCGTGGTGACCTTGATCTCGTTGACCCAGGCCCCGCGGATGTTCTTGACCGTGCCGGAAACCTTCTTCAGCCCCGTCTGGACGGCATCTTCGATACCTGTCTTCGACGCGGCGGTGATTTCGACGACCTTGGCGACATCACTCATGGTGGCTTTCCTCCCGTGCAGACATGAACGTAAAAAAGCGTGACACGGTCGACTATAGCAGAGCCGCGGGGACTGCGTACTTGCCGCAAATGCCACGATTTCGCCCGTTGATCACGGACTTGCAGGGAAAAGCTGAAGCGCTGCCTCAGGCCGCCGTTGCCGCCGGCGGCTCGGCTCGCGGCTGCCGCGGCAGGTAGCGCAGCCAGATCAGGAAGATCGCCAGCGCGTCCAGCACGATCAGGGCCTGCCACAGGTAGAGGTGGAACCAGTCGAACGCCGGCCGACTCCACTGACCGAGGTAGAACAGGCTGATGATGCGCACCACGTTCAGCGCCTGGATGCCGATGAAACCGATGCCGATTCCCGCCAGGCGATGTTTCCACGGCGCCGGAAAGGCCACCATGGCCGCAATCAGGATGATCACCGCTTCGATGCCGTCGCAGCCGGGGGCGATGGCGACCGCGAACGGGCTGTCCAGGCTGCGGATCACCACACCTTCCGTGATCACCCGCGCGTCGAAGAGCTTGATGATGAAGCCGCTGATATCCGCCAGCACGCCGGTGAACGGCAGCGTCACCGCCTGCCGCACGGGCTCGGTGATACGCAGGTAGAACAGGCCGCCCAACAGCGCCATGAAGACGATCACGAAGCGCAGCATGGAATGATTATTCGCTTTGGGCATGGCAAACGACGGCGCGGGCGCCGCAACGCGGACTGGGGAAGGGGGCCAAATGCTAGCATTTGCCGGTATCGACGTTCACCGGCTTTTCGCATGAATCCTGCTTCCAACCTGATCCTGATCGGCCCGATGGGTGCCGGGAAGACCTCGGTGGGGCGCCGCGTGGCGCGGGCCACCGGGCTGGATTTCGTGGATGTCGACCAGTTGCTGGAACAGCGCACCGGCGCCAGCGTCAACCTGATCTTCGAACTCGAAGGCGAAGCCGGCTTCCGCCGCCGCGAAAGCGAACTGCTCGCCGAAATCTGTGCCGACGACGACCAGCTGATCGCCACCGGCGGCGGCGCGGTGCTGGATGCCGACAACCGGTCGCTACTGAAGCGAAGCGGCTTTGTCATCTTCCTCGACCTTAGCGTCGACCAGCAGCTCATGCGCCTCAGCCGCGACCGCACCCGCCCGCTGCTGCAGGCGCCAGATCGCCGCAAGCGCCTGCTGGCCATGGCCGAGCAACGTCGACCGCTGTATCTGGAAGTGGCCGACCTGGTGCTGGACAGCAACGGACTCAGCGCACCGCGCGCCAGCCAGCGCCTGTTGGCCCTGCTCGACGGCCGCTGGCAGCGGGAGGAAGCCGGCCATGCCGCCTGAAACCAACATGGACAAGCCGCGCGAGCTGCGCGTCGAACTGGGCGATCGCGCCTACCCGATCCTGATCGGCCCCGGCCTGCTCGGCCAGCCGGATCGCTGGGCGCCCCTGCTGCCCGGCCGACAGGCGCTGCTGGTTACCGACAGCAACGTCGCGCCGCATTACCTCGACAGCGCTCGCGCGGCCCTGTCCGGCAAATCGCTCGATGTGGTGATCCTGCCCGCCGGCGAGGCGCAGAAGTCGATGGCCAACCTCGACAGCCTGATGCAGCGCCTGGCCGAACTCGGCGCCAGCCGCGACGCCTGCGTGATAGCGCTGGGCGGCGGCGTGATCGGCGACCTCTCCGGCTTCGCCGCCGCCTGCTGGATGCGCGGCGTACCGTTCCTGCAGCTGCCAACCACGCTGCTGGCCATGGTCGACTCCTCCGTCGGCGGCAAGACCGCGATCAACCTGCCTCAGGGCAAGAACCTGGTCGGCGCCTTCCACCAGCCGCTGGCCGTGGTCGCCGACACCGACACGCTGTCCACCCTGCCAGATCGCGAACTGCGCGCTGGTCTGGCCGAAGTCATCAAGTACGGTGCGATTGGCGATGCGCCCTTCCTCGACTGGCTGGAGGCACATCGCGAGGCGCTGCTTTCCCGCGACGCCGCCGCACTGACCGAAGCCATCGAGCGCAGCTGCCGTCACAAGGCCGACATCGTGGCCCGTGATGAAACCGAGCGCGGCGATCGCGCCCTGCTCAACTTCGGCCACAGCTTCGGCCATGCCATCGAGGCCATCGCCGGCTACGGTGAGGTCCTGCATGGCGAAGCCGTCGCCATCGGCATGTGCATGGCGGCACGACTGTCGACAAGACTCGACATGGCGCCCAAGGCGGACGCCGAGCGCCTGGCAGGCCTGCTCCGGGCATTCGGCCTGCCCACGGAACGCCCGGCCGCACTTGCCCCCAACGCCCTGCTGGAAGCCATGCGCCTCGACAAGAAGAACCTCTCCGGCCGTCTGCGCCTGATC
>JACKOX010000022.1 GCA_024233975.1 Rhodanobacteraceae bacterium | reverse complement strand
AACGGGGTCAAGATCGCCCGGCAGGGCATGAACGAACGCCGCTGGCGCAAGAGCTGGCTGGCCCGGCTTCTTCGCCTCGACTACGGGGTCTCGCCGACCAGCGTGCATCGGGCCATGGGGCGCGTGTCCCATTTGCCGGAGCGTGTGCGTATCCCGCGCGTGGCTTTCAGGCCAGCCAATCAGCAGCAATGCCAGAAAACCCGTTAGCCATCAGGCTGTCGGGCCGAGCCAGCCATGTGCTACTCGTGGGCGGCCCAGAGCCATAAGGACGACCATTCACCATGGACCGAATCGAGGGCTATCTCAGCAAAGACATCTTCTAGTTACCCGAACTGGAGGATGGAACATGGCTGTCAAGAACAAGGCGATCGACCGTGATCGCAACGGTCGCATTTGTCGTAAGTACACCGGGAAGGTCTGGAACTGGTTTCCGGACGGGACACCAAGTTGGTGGACCAACCTTCACATGAACCGGCCCCGTAGACGCATGAACACGCATTTGTGCCATTTGGTGGTGTCTGGCATGGATCCCGATGAACTCGTGTTCCCGTTGGGGAACAACAAGCCACATCATTACTACTGGTAGGCCGCCTCGGACACTTGCCTACCGCCCGCCCGGCTCTCGCCGGGCAGCCGAATCCGCACTCACGGGCCATGCACGATGAAATCCCTGTCACCTGCCGAGCAGTCCAAACCGAGGAGCCGTAGGCTCCGCAAGAAACTCTGCGTGGGCGAATTCCAGCAGTTCGGTCTTGCGATCGAGGCTACCCTCACCGACCCATCCGTGGATAACGATCCGCTGATCGACGCGTGGCTCGATTTCATCGAAGCGCGTGACTGGAATTTCGGGGGCGGTATTCGCGACGGCACCTTGTCCGGCTTTCTGTGCGCAGACGGTCGCGACTCCCTGACACAGGCTGATGAGGCGTTGGTACGGGATTGGTTTGAGGGGCACCCGCAGGTTGTCGGCGTGACGCGTTGTGACTTGAAGGACGCTTGGCACGGCTGGTAGTCGGGACGCTTTTGGAAGCCTCGATGTCACATTCCATCGGGCAGGCGTGGTGATCCCGAATTGACGTCTGGTACCGTTCGGCGTACGGTCACGTCCCCGGACGTGGTGTAAGAAGCGGTCATCGTGTCCACCGGTATCCTGAGGTTGCTTTACGACCTTTGGAGAACGGAGAGACACGATGACCGATGACAGGATGGCGCTTCAGGCGCTGCTTGAGAAGGGCTCGGATACCGATCTGCTGCGCGAGATGATCGGGTTTGTGGCCTCGCGGCTGATGGATTGCGAGGTGGAGTCGCTGTGTGGCGCTGGCCACGGCGAACGTCACGATGACCGGGTCAACCATCGCAATGGCTATCGCGACCGGCGCTGGGACACGCGCTCGGGAACGGTGGACCTGAAGATCCCGAAGCTGCGTCGTGGCAGCTACTTCCCGGCGTTCCTGGAGCCGCGGCGGACCTCGGAGAAGGCACTGGCGGCGGTGATCCAGGAAGCCTATGTGGGCGGGCTGTCGACCCGCTCGATGGATGACCTGGTGCAGGCGATGGGGATGAGTGGCATCTCCAAAAGCCAGGTGTCGCGGCTGTGCGCGGAGATCGACGAGCGGGTGCAGGCCTTCCTGAACCGGCCGATCGAGGGCGACTGGCCGTACCTGTGGATCGACGCGACCTACCTCAAGCAGCGGCAGGCCGGACGGATCGTGTCGGTAGCGGCAATAGTGGCGGTTGGCGTAAACACGGATGGTCGCCGCGAGACGCTGGGCCTGTCGGTGGGGCCGAGCGAAGCCGAGCCGTTCTGGACGGACTTCCTGCGCCAGCTCACGCGGCGTGGCCTGCGCGGCGTGCAGCTGGTGATCTCCGACGCCCACGAAGGGCTGAAGGCCGCCGCGGCCAAGGTGCTGGGCACGACCTGGCAGCGCTGCCGGGTGCACTTCATGCGCAACGCGCTGGCGCATGCCCCGAAGAAACAGCAGGCGGCGGTCGCCACCCTGATCCGCACCGCGTTCGCCCAGGAGAGTGCCGCGGAAGCCCATGCGCAATGGCGACGTGTCGCCGACCAGCTGCAGGAGCAGCTACCGAAACTGGCTGACCTGATGGATGCGGCTGAACACGACGTATTGGCCTACCGCGATTTCCCGTCGGCCCACCAGCGCCAGCTGCACTCGACCAACCCGCTGGAACGGCTCAACGGCGAGATCAAGCGTCGCACCCGCACCGTTGGCATCTTCCCGAACGAGGCGGCGATCTACCGTCTGGTGGGTGCCCTGTTGCTGGAACAGAACGACGAGTGGCAGATCAGCCGACGCTACATGAGCGTGGAAAGCTTCAAGCCCGATTGCGAACCCGACGACGCCAAGGCACTCTGCCTGTCGTCGGAATGAAGAACGCCCTCAGGCTGCCGGCGGATAGGGTGCACTCTTACACCACGTCGTGGGACGTGACCCGGCGTACTCGAAGCTCATTCGAGTGACGTCCTGGCAGACGCGCATAACTAGGCAAAAAGTATGTCATCAAGAAATCAGGAACAAGCGGATGCGGTTGTCCGCGCACTCATGGAGATCCAGTCGGATCCAGAGAAGGTCGCCGAACACATGAAAGAAACGCGGATTCGAGTGCTCGGTGACAGGACAATCGAGGAAGCGTTGTCCGATGGTGATGTTGGTAAGGTGCTGCGCTACCTCCAGACTATCAGCGGTGGACAGAACGGATAGATCAATTCTCTATGATCGTTTGAGTCGGCGTGGCGACATGACTCGATCAACTCGCCCGTTCCAAGCCAAAACACCAACTCGTCGACAGGCCCTACCCGACCCAAAACGGTCCTTCGGTGTCTACGACACGACGGAACTACCGCCCTTGTTCACCCACTCAACCGCGACAAGCGAAGAGCGCCAACTGTTGGGGACACTCGGCTATTCCGAGTATCGGGACGCGGGCATTGATACCGGGCCGCACAGTAGAAGACACAAATGTTTACAGGCACTCGGGTGATAAAACCCGGGCTTGTGACACTCAGCGACTACAATCCCTAATTGCGACCAAAGGCATCATTGTCCAGATAGACGGTATTTTTGTCTGGATAGATGGTTTTCAGAGCGTGCTTCCGTTTCGGGGCGCTTGATTCTGCCTTTGGATTTTCGGTCATCAGAGTCAGGCCGTCTGCGGTGATTGCCGCCTGATGCGCTATGGCTGGCTCCGCTGGGGGAAGTTCAGCATGGATTCAATGTCATCGTTTCAGGGGCGGCTGCGCGCGCGCGCGCAGTCGATTGGTGGTGTTGCCATTGTCGCAATCCTGTTGTTGGCCGTGACGCTATGCCCCGCGCCCTCTGCGCATGCGGAGGGGACACGCACGCTGCATCCGGCCAGTGGTGACGGGTCCACCGGAAATCGCGGGGTGATGGATGTGAGTACGACGCTCAATGCCGGCGTCGTGAGCACCCGCCAGTTCATCTATGTCTATGCCCAAGCTGGCGAGGTGATCCTCCTCGGCTCCCGCAATCGCAACAATAGCGGGAACATCTTTGTCTACAACCCGCAGTTGTTCGGGGCGAAGGGCAACGAGACTATTCCAGGAGTGGCCAGCTTCACCTGCAGCTCGCAATCAGGACGAGGCTACATTGCTAGCCGCAACGAAGAGTTGGCCGGGCCGAACAGCGCCGATGGGTCGGCAACCGTCGCCAACGGCTTCAACCCGTGCTGGTATGTGGCCCCATCGACGGGCATTTATGGTGTGCGATTCACAGCCGCCAATACTGGCAGCACTAACAGCGCCTCCATCAGCAATCCGGAGGTGTTGAACGGTAACCGAGTATCCGCCTGGGACGTGACTGTACGAAGCAATGTGAGTTCGCTCGGCGACCTGAATGGACGGGTGTTCACGTACGCCTGGTCGGTGTACCTCAATAGCAACGCACGATACCTGCGCAATGCGCTTTATGTCGTCTCGAGCGACGGTTTCCGCTACAAGCAGACCTTCCGCAACCTGGACCCGAATCGCGCGACGTTCTATGCGAACTCCCAGGGTTTCGTCGACGACGGGCGACCGCTCTACCGCGACGTTCGCGGCAGCAATCAGACAGTAGGCAGTGGCCCTTCCTTCACCGCAGGGGTCTCCGCCCAGGCCCCGGAGTACCCGATCTTTTTCAGCAACGTTGACCCTGGAGGCCCCAATGCTGCCGAGATCAACCGTGTCCTAACGGCCTTGGCGCTTCCATTGGCACCTGCGCAGCCGCTGCTGCAGAACCCGGACTTCGTCGGCAACATCAGCGGCAATCAGTCCACCGTGTCAGCGGGCGGTGTGTTCACCTTCGACACGCAGAACACCCTTACCTACGAAATCGTGATCAGCCTGGATGGCGTCGATTTCGATCCAGCCAACGTCAGCAACCGGGTACTTACCGGCACGGCCTTGACAGGAAGCCATTCCGTGCTTTGGGATGGAATGAACAACAACGGCATTCCGTTCCCGGCCGGGAACTACGATTTCCGAATCTATGGCCGAAATGGTGAGATCCACTTCCCGATGCTGGACGTGGAGGGCAACAGCTGGGGCGGGCCGACGCTGGAGAAACTCAATGGGTTCCAGCCAGCTGATCGCTTCACCGTCTACTACGATGATCGTGGGTATCGGACCGCGAACGGTACTCTGGTTGGTGCGCTGAATGGGCACCTGTGTGGCGCCGCGAGTCCCATCGCGCAGCCGGCACCGGCTTTTTCGCTGGTTGGCGTGGATTCCAGCGCTGGAGGGCCGAACAACTACTATCGCCGTTGGACTGGATCAAGCGATTCAAATACCGACTGCAACAACAACGCCAACGAGTTCTTCGCCACCGCCAAGGGCCTGGACTTGTGGGCGCTTGAGCGCTCTCCAGTACTGGAACTACCAATCGAGATCATCGACCCGGCAGTAGGTGTGGATGTAGGCACCCAGGTGAGCGTCACTTCAGAGGTGCTTCCTGGCGGTACGGCCTACGGCAGTTTCAGCTTCAATAACGCGGGTGATGGCGCGGCCAACGGCGTGACCTATAGCGTGGCCATCGGTAATCCGTTGGATCCAAGCACCTGCCCGGCATCGGTCAACTTCACCCTGCTGCCGCCTGGCGTGAGTGCGACTTACAACGGTCCGCCAAGTTGTGACGTCACGTTCACCGGCATGCCGACCACACTGGCTCCCGGCGACTCGCTGGTGTTCAACTTCAACTACGTAGTGGCCCTGAGCAATGCCGGCCCGATTCCGGTTGATACCGGAATCCAGGCCGCCAATGAGAACAATGATGTCGCATCGAACACGGCCAGTGCCGAGACGGCTGTCGCGCAACCGGTGGTTAACGTGGGCAAGAGCGCCAGCCCGTCGGCGGGCTCCGCCGTCAACGTCGGAGATGTCATTACCTATACGCTACAAGTCAACATCTCCAATGCGCCGTTGACGGCCACACTGACGCTGGATGACGTCTTGGGTGCCGGACTTGCCTTCGGCAGCGTTATAGGGAGTCATCCAAATTTCAGTTGCAGCGGCAGCCTCAGTTGTGAGCTGCCGGCCGCTACGGCAGTAGGCACCTATACCGTGACCTATACGGCGTCGGTGGATGCCAATGCCGGCAACAGCGTTCAGAACAACGTTACTGCGACCGGTGGTGGCGGCAATCCTCCAGGCTGCGGGGCCTGCAGCCTCCAGCACCCGGTGAACCGGCCGAACCTTGATATCCAGAAAAGCGGTCCGGCGACCGCTCAGGTAGGTGTGCCGTACGACTATGTCATAAGCGTCAACAACACTGGCACCGCTGACGCGACGACGGATGCTCAGGTCACCGACACGATTCCCGTCGGACTGACCATCGGCGTCCTCCCTGCAGCCTGCGTTCTCAATCCCCCCGCTAGCCAGACTGTGGTCTGCACAATTCCGGCAGTGGATCTGGAACTCTCGGATCCGCCGGTGAGCTTTACCATTCCCGTCACGCCAGCGGCGTCATTGGCTGGGGATACCATCAGCAACACCGCATCAGTTACGGGTGCCGGCGACCCTGACTGCGTTACTGTCGGTGATTGCGAGAGTGGTCCGCCGGTAGAGACCAGTGTTCCTGCCCCGACGGTGACGATCGCCAAGAGTGCGGACCCGGTGAGCGGGACGTCGGTGACGGCGGGCCAGCTGCTGACGTACACGGTGACGGTGACGGTGGCGAACTCGGCGACGCTGAGCGACGTGGTGGTGAGCGACACGCTGGGCGCGGGCCTGACGTTCGGGACGGTGACGGTCCCGGGTTCGTTCACGGCGAACACGGCGGGCAACCCGCTGCTGTTCACGCTGCCGGCGGGTGCGGTGCCGGGGACGTACGCAGTGGAATACACGGCGACGGTGGACACCGACGCGACGGTATCGGTGGGCAATGCGATCACGGCGACGGGCGGTGGCGATCCGGGTGATCCGGGCGCACCGGACCCGACGTGTTCGACGCCAGGCGGCTGCACGACGAACCACCCGTTGACGGACCCGACGGTGACGATCGCCAAGAGTGCGGACCCGGTGAGCGGGACGTCGGTGACGGCGGGCCAGCTGCTGACGTACACGGTGACGGTGACGGTGGCGAACTCGGCGACGCTGAGCGACGTGGTGGTGAGCGACACGCTGGGCGCGGGCCTGACGTTCGGGACGGTGACGGTCCCGGGTTCGTTCACGGCGAACACGGCGGGCAACCCGCTGCTGTTCACGCTGCCGGCGGGTGCGGTGCCGGGGACGTACGCAGTGGAATACACGGCGACGGTGGACACCGACGCGACGGTATCGGTGGGCAATGCGATCACGGCGACGGGCGGTGGCGATCCGGGTGATCCGGGCGCACCGGACCCGACGTGTTCGACGCCAGGCGGCTGCACGACGAACCACCCGTTGACGGACCCGACGGTGACGATCGCCAAGAGTGCGGACCCGGTGAGCGGGACGTCGGTGACGGCGGGCCAGCTGCTGACGTACACGGTGACGGTGACGGTGGCGAACTCGGCGACGCTGAGCGACGTGGTGGTGAGCGACACGCTGGGCGCGGGCCTGACGTTCGGGACGGTGACGGTCCCGGGTTCGTTCACGGCGAACACGGCGGGCAACCCGCTGCTGTTCACGCTGCCGGCGGGTGCGGTGCCGGGGACGTACGCAGTGGAATACACGGCGACGGTGGACACCGACGCGACGGTATCGGTGGGCAATGCGATCACGGCGACGGGCGGTGGCGATCCGGGTGATCCGGGCGCACCGGACCCGACGTGTTCGACGCCAGGCGGCTGCACGACGAACCACCCGTTGACGGACCCGACGGTGACGATCGCCAAGAGTGCGGACCCGGTGAGCGGGACGTCGGTGACGGCGGGCCAGCTGCTGACGTACACGGTGACGGTGACGGTGGCGAACTCGGCGACGCTGAGCGACGTGGTGGTGAGCGACACGCTGGGCGCGGGCCTGACGTTCGGGACGGTGACGGTCCCGGGTTCGTTCACGGCGAACACGGCGGGCAACCCGCTGCTGTTCACGCTGCCGGCGGGTGCGGTGCCGGGGACGTACGCAGTGGAATACACGGCGACGGTGGACACCGACGCGACGGTATCGGTGGGCAATGCGATCACGGCGACGGGCGGTGGCGATCCGGGTGATCCGGGCGCACCGGACCCGACGTGTTCGACGCCAGGCGGCTGCACGACGAACCACCCGTTGACGGACCCGACGGTGACGATCGCCAAGAGTGCGGACCCGGTGAGCGGGACGTCGGTGACGGCGGGCCAGCTGCTGACGTACACGGTGACGGTGACGGTGGCGAACTCGGCGACGCTGAGCGACGTGGTGGTGAGCGACACGCTGGGCGCGGGCCTGACGTTCGGGACGGTGACGGTCCCGGGTTCGTTCACGGCGAACACGGCGGGCAACCCGCTGCTGTTCACGCTGCCGGCGGGTGCGGTGCCGGGGACGTACGCAGTGGAATACACGGCGACGGTGGACACCGACGCGACGGTATCGGTGGGCAATGCGATCACGGCGACGGGCGGTGGCGATCCGGGTGATCCGGGCGCACCGGACCCGACGTGTTCGACGCCAGGCGGCTGCACGACGAACCACCCGTTGACGGACCCGACGGTGACGATCGCCAAGAGTGCGGACCCGGTGAGCGGGACGTCGGTGACGGCGGGCCAGCTGCTGACGTACACGGTGACGGTGACGGTGGCGAACTCGGCGACGCTGAGCGACGTGGTGGTGAGCGACACGCTGGGCGCGGGCCTGACGTTCGGGACGGTGACGGTCCCGGGTTCGTTCACGGCGAACACGGCGGGCAACCCGCTGCTGTTCACGCTGCCGGCGGGTGCGGTGCCGGGGACGTACGCAGTGGAATACACGGCGACGGTGGACACCGACGCGACGGTATCGGTGGGCAATGCGATCACGGCGACGGGCGGTGGCGATCCGGGTGATCCGGGCGCACCGGACCCGACGTGTTCGACGCCAGGCGGCTGCACGACGAACCACCCGTTGACGGACCCGACGGTGACGATCGCCAAGAGTGCGGACCCGGTGAGCGGGACGTCGGTGACGGCGGGCCAGCTGCTGACGTACACGGTGACGGTGACGGTGGCGAACTCGGCGACGCTGAGCGACGTGGTGGTGAGCGACACGCTGGGCGCGGGCCTGACGTTCGGGACGGTGACGGTCCCGGGTTCGTTCACGGCGAACACGGCGGGCAACCCGCTGCTGTTCACGCTGCCGGCGGGTGCGGTGCCGGGGACGTACGCAGTGGAATACACGGCGACGGTGGACACCGACGCGACGGTATCGGTGGGCAATGCGATCACGGCGACGGGCGGTGGCGATCCGGGTGATCCGGGCGCACCGGACCCGACGTGTTCGACGCCAGGCGGCTGCACGACGAACCACCCGTTGACGGACCCGACGGTGACGATCGCCAAGAGTGCGGACCCGGTGAGCGGGACGTCGGTGACGGCGGGCCAGCTGCTGACGTACACGGTGACGGTGACGGTGGCGAACTCGGCGACGCTGAGCGACGTGGTGGTGAGCGACACGCTGGGCGCGGGCCTGACGTTCGGGACGGTGACGGTCCCGGGTTCGTTCACGGCGAACACGGCGGGCAACCCGCTGCTGTTCACGCTGCCGGCGGGTGCGGTGCCGGGGACGTACGCAGTGGAATACACGGCGACGGTGGACACCGACGCGACGGTATCGGTGGGCAATGCGATCACGGCGACGGGCGGTGGCGATCCGGGTGATCCGGGCGCACCGGACCCGACGTGTTCGACGCCAGGCGGCTGCACGACGAACCACCCGTTGGGTGATCCCGCATTGAGCGTGCAGAAATCGGTTGACGCCTACCAGACGATCGGCCCAGGCAGCTATCGAGTGACCTGGCTGATCGAGGTCACCAGTGCGGAGTTGCATGACACGTATTACACGTTGACCGATACGACTGACTTTCCGATCAGTGGCGTGGACTTCAACGGTGTGGCGATGGTCACGACCACCGGCGGCATCGTGAACCCGGTTCTGGCCGGAGGCAGCTACGTGCCGGTCAATGGTGGCGGGCAGCAGATATCGGACGCCGGCGTACTGATCGCCAGCGGCGCAACCCATAGCTACCGCATCAGTATGTCGCTGCGCGTTTCCGCTGACGAACTCGTGGATGCGGCCTGCAACGGGAGTCCCGGCCATGGTCTGTTCAATACGGCAAGCCTGGCGGGCACCGGGCTGCCTTCCAGCGATGCCTGCCAGAGTGTTACTCCGGGTCAAGCGGCGATTCGTTTGCACAAAGTGGTGGAGCTGGGCGTCGATCTAAACGGTAATCACTTCGGCGATGTTGGCGACGTACTTAGCTACGGCTTCCTGATCGAGAACATTGGCAGCCAAGATCTGCAGACGTTGTATCTGTTGGATCCTCAAGTGACCGACCTCGTCTGTGACGACATGACACTGGGCGGGCAGTCGATCAGGGTATGGATCAATGGCGAGATCTTTGCCAGTTCCTTCGGATCGGGCGCATTGAGCTTGCTGGCAGTCGGCGATTCGGTGATGTGTTTTGCGACGCATACACTCACGCCGTCGGATGTTAATCGGGGGCGTGTGGTGAATACGGCGACGACCACAGCCAGTGGTGAATCGGACGAGGTCGTGTCCTCCACCAGTACCGCGATTTACGGAGCGTTCCAATGAGCAGCATGACAGGATGTCATTTCGGGTCCGTGTACTCAGGAATGACAGGCAATAGCGGTCTCTCGATAGCTGCCAGCCACCGCGTGTTTGGCTGGCACAGCATGGCAAAACTGTTGTTGCTTTCAGGACTCGCCGTCATGGCTGGTACAGCCAACGCAACGTTGCCGGGTTCGCGGGATGATGGCGGCAGCGAGGTCGCGTATCGCGTATCCACCAAGGGCGCTGCAGCCGTGCATTGGGCGAAGACCGTGCGATCAGTGGATGCCGTGCCGGGGCAGGGCATCGTTCTGGTCGCAGCCGGCGCGATTCATGGGGATGCCGATAGTGATGGTCTGCTGGATGAGGGCGAGGTCATCAACTACCACTACACGGTGATCAACGCTGGTCCGGCAGCACTCAGCGGGCTTTCCCTCAGCGACAGCGACGGTGTAGTGGCCTGTCCCGGCACCAGCTTGGCTGTCGGTGCTCACATGGTCTGTATTGACAGCCATGTGATCAGCAACCCAGACGCTACCAGTGGTGTCGTCATCAATACCGTGCAGGTGACGGGGCAGGACGATAGCGCCCGTTCCGTGGCAGCGTCCGACGTGACGTTGACCCAGAATCTTGCCGGTGCTGCAAGCCTTCATGTGTTCAAGAGCCCGGATCTGGTCACCGATCCGGACAACAGCAACACCGCATCGGTGGGCGACCTGCTGCGCTACAGCTTCCTGGTCAAGAACGCCGGCGGTGAGGATCTTGATGCGGTGAACCTGATCGAACCTGATCCGTCGCGCATCGACACGGCGATTAGCTGTGCGGCGACCACCTTGACCGGCGCTGCCTTCAGTGGTCTTGGAGGCGGTACATTGGATTCGCTGGACAGCGTGATCTGCACGGCTGACTACAGTATTCGTACGGCTGACGAAGCCTATGGGCAGGTGTTGAACAGCGTCAACGCCTCGGCGAACGCGATCATTGCGGGTGCCGTCCACGCCAGCGCGGCGTCGACGGTCGTTGTGCCGGTGCCGCCGGTTGCCGATCTGGCGATCGAGAAGCTGGGTCCGGCACAGTTCCGCAGTGGTACCCAGATCAGCTTCGACCTCATCGTCACCAACAACGGCCCGGACCCGGCCATCAATACGATTCTGGATGATCCGGCACCGCTAGGATTGTTGTTCGTTTCCAACAGCGGTGACTGCTCGACGCCATTCCCCTGTGCATTGGGCGACCTTGCCGTCGGCGCATCCCGCACCGTGACCACGGTGTTCGAGATTCCCGCTGACTATGCCGGTCCGGACCCACTGATCAATATCGCCAGCGTGTGGAGCGACATCTTCGACCCCACGCCCGACAACGATGCCTCAAGTGCCAGTGTGCCGTCGGCCAGTGTTCCGCTGCCAATAAAGGGAGCAGCCATCATCCCGGCCAGCGATGCTCTGAAACTGTGTCTGCTAGCGCTGCTGGTTATAGCAATGGGGCTTGGGGTCTTGTCCCGCAGTGCCAACTAAAATTTCTGTTTTCTAATCGGGCGTGGATCCCGGAGGTGGCGTGAGTTTGCCGGCTCCGGGTGTTGACTGGAACCTTCGGTCGGTTGGATTCGTGGGTGCGTACTGGTCCTGGCGAGTGACTGCTTGTGGCCGATCTCGGTCGCTTGCGCTACCGTCAGGTGAGCGTTGGGCAGCGTGATGGTTGAGAGCGGGTTGGCGTGGATATTCTCCGCTGTCTCCATCACTCGGGGTCATAGTCGAGGTTGGCTGCAAGCCAGCGTTCGGCTTGCGGTTTGTCTACGCCTTTTCGGCGTGCGTAGTCGGCTACCTGTTCTTCGGTGACACGACCGACCACGAAATACTGGCTGCCCGGGTGTGAGAAATAGAGGCCGGATACGGCTGCGGCGGGATACATGGCGAAGCTTTCCGTCAGCCTGATGCCGGTATTGGCCTCGGCGTTGAGGAGATCAAAAAGGACTTGCTTTTCGCTATGGTCCGGGCAGGCCGGATAGCCCGGTGCTGGTCGAATGCCGCGGTACTGCTCGGCGATCAGTGCGTCATTGTCGAGCGATTCGTCGTCGGCATAGCCCCAGAACTCGCGGCGCATGCGGGCATGCAGGTATTCAGCGCCGGCTTCGGCGAGACGATCCGCCAGCGACTTCAGCAGGATGGCGTTGTAGTCGTCGTGGTCGGCCTCGAAACGGGCCACGTGCTCCTCGATGCCGAGCCCGGCGGTGACGGCGAAACCGCCGACCCAGTCTTCGATACCACTGTCCATCGGTGCGATGAAGTCGGCAAGACAAAGGTTGGGGCGGCCGGGCGGCTTGTCGGCCTGCTGGCGCAGGCAGTGCAGGGTGGCTGCTTCGTCTGGCAGGCGAATGTCGTCACCGGCGCGTTCGGCACGCCACAGCCCGACCACGGCCTTCGCGTGCAGCCACTTTTCGGTGACGATGCGTTCCAGCATGGCTCGCGCATCGCGATACAGGTCGCTGGCCTGCTGGCCGACGATCTCGTCTTCGAGAATCGCGGGGAAGCGGCCAGATAGTTCCCAGGTCTGGAAGAACGGAGTCCAGTCGATGTAGTCGACGAGTTCCGACAGCGGGATGTCGTCGAGGACAGTCAGGCCGGGCTTTTTCGGAGTGGGCGGTATGTAGCTTTCCCAGTCACCGTAGAAGGCATTGCTTCGCGCCTGTCCTAGCGAGACGAGGCGCTTGCCCCCGTCCTTGTTGCGGTGTCGCTCTCGAATGTCCGCGTAGTCGGACTCGTTGGCCGCGACGAAGGCGCCACGACGCTCCTCGCTCATCAGGTTCTGCACCACGCCGACGGCGCGCGAGGCATCCTTTACCCAGACCGTGGGCGACTGGTAGCCGCTGGCGATTTTCAGCGCGGTGTGTGTACGGGAAGTCGTCGCGCCGCCGATCAGCAGTGGCATGCTGAAACCTTGCCGCTGCATCTCCTTCGCGACGTGGCTCATTTCCTCAAGCGATGGCGTGATCAGACCGGAAAGACCGATCAGATCAGCCTGCTCGTCGCGTGCTGTGTCGAGGATGGTCTGTGCCGGCACCATGACGCCGAGATCGACCACGTCGAAATTGTTGCAGCGGAGGACGACGGCGACGATGTTCTTGCCGATGTCGTGGACGTCACCCTTGACCGTCGCCATCACGACCTTGCCCTTGGCCTTGCCGGTATCGCCGCTGCGCGCCTTCTCCTCTTCGATGAAGGGCAGCAACCAGGCCACGGCCTTCTTCATCACGCGCGCCGACTTCACTACCTGTGGCAGGAACATCTTGCCGGCGCCGAACAGGTCACCGACCACGTTCATGCCATCCATCAGCGGGCCTTCGATCACGTCCAGCGGGCGTGAGGCTTCGAGGCGTGCCTCTTCGGTGTCTGCTTCGACGTACTGGTCGATGCCGTGTACCAGCGCATGACTCAAGCGCGCCGCAACCGGCTGCTCACGCCAACGCAGGGCGCTGCCATCGTCTTCCTTGCCGCTGGCCTGAAAGCGCGAGGCGACGTCCATCAGTCGCTCGGTGGCGTCCTCGCGGCGGTTCAGCACCAGGTCCTCGACGCGCTCGCGCAGCTCGGGCTCGATATCGTCCACCAGCGTCAGCGCGCCGGCGTTGACAATGCCCATATCCATGCCGGCATGGATGGCGTGGTAGAGGAACGCGGCGTGGATCGCCTCGCGCAGCGGGTTGTTGCCGCGGAAGGAGAAGCTGACATTGGATACGCCGCCGGAAACGTGGGCCAGCGGAAATTCCTGCTTGAGGCCGCGGCAGGCTTCGATGAAGGCGACGCCATAGTCCGCGTGTTCGGCGATGCCGGTGCCGATGGCGAAGATGTTGGGGTCGAATATGATGTCTTCGGGTGCGATACCGGCCTGTTTTGTCAGCAGCTCGTAGCTGCGTCGACAGATGGCCAGCTTGCGCTCCAGCGTGTCGGCCTGGCCCTGTTCGTCGAAGGCCATGACCACCACCGCCGCTCCATAGCGGCGTAGTCGCTTCGCCTGCTCGATGAACGGCGCTTCGCCTTCCTTCATCGAGATCGAATTGACGATGCCCTTGCCCTGGAGGCATTTGAGGCCGGCCTCAATCACCGACCACTTGCTGCTGTCGATCATCACCGGCACGCGGGCGATGTCGGGTTCGGCGGCGATCAGGTTGAGGAAGCGCACCATCGCGGCTTCCGAATCGAGCAGGCCCTCGTCCATGTTGACGTCGATCACCTGCGCGCCGTTTTCGACCTGCTGGCGGGCGACTTCGATGGCTTCGTCGAAGCGGTCGTCCTTGATCAGATTGCGGAATTTCGCCGATCCGGTGACGTTGGTGCGCTCGCCGACGTTGACGAAGTTGGTTTCCGGCGTAATCACGAAAGGCTCAAGGCCGGACAGTCGCGTGTACGGCTCCGGTGTCGGCGCCTGGCGTGGCGCGATGCCCGCGACCGCCTCCGCGATCGCCCTGATATGCGCCGGCGTGGTGCCACAGCAGCCGCCGACGATGTTGAGCAGGCCATCACGGGCGAATTCGCCCAGCGTCTCGGCCATCATCTCCGGCGTTTCGTCGTAGCCGCCGAAGGCGTTCGGCAGGCCGGCATTTGGATGGATGCTGACCGCGCAGTCGGCGATCTGCGCCAGTGCGTCGGTATGCGGGCGCAGGTCCTTCGCACCCAGTGCGCAGTTGAGGCCGATCGAAAGCGGGTGCGAATGGCGCAGTGAATACCAGAAGGCCTCGGCGGTCTGCCCGGAAAGCGTGCGGCCGGACTTGTCGGTAATCGTGCCGGAGATCATCACCGGCAAGCGTGCCCCGCGTCGCTCGAACACATCGTCCAGCGCAAACAGCGCGGCCTTGGCATTGAGCGTGTCGAACACGGTTTCGATCATCAACAGGTCGGCGCCACCCTCGATCAGGCCTTCAGTAGCCTCGATGTAGGCCTGCACCAGTTCGTCAAAGCTGACGTTGCGGAAGCCGGGGTTGTTGACGTCCGGACTGATCGATGCGGTGCGATTGGTCGGACCCAGCGTGCCGATCACGAAGCGGGGACGTTCCGGCGTCAGTGCTTCGACCGCAGCGCAGGCCTCACGCGCCAGCCTCGCGCTTTCCGCGTTGATCTCCCATACCAGCGCTTCGCAGCCGTAGTCGGCCTGGGCAATGGACGTGGCGTTGAAGGTGTTGGTCTCGACCATGTCCGCGCCGGCGTCCAGATAGGCGCGATGCACGGCGCGGACGATGTCCGGCTGGGTCAAGCTCAGGATGTCGTTGTTGCCGCGAAGGTCGTGGCCAACACTTTCAGCGGCAGCACTGCCCCGGGCGAAGCGTTTGGCCCGAAAGCCGTCTTCATCCAGCTCGTAACCCTGCAGCATGGTCCCCATGGCGCCGTCTATCACGAGGATGCGTTGGGCGAGTTCGGCCAGCAGTCGTTCGGTTCGCTCGGGGTTGATCCATGGCAGCGGGCTCATCGACGGCGCGCTCACGGTTTGCTTCCAAGCAGCGAAAGCACGTTGAAATGCGGCGGCCGACGTTCGCGGTTGATCACGCCGCAGCTGAGCACCTGGAGGCCAGCCTTTTTCGCCATGCCGGTGAGCTGCTTCACTTCGAAACCGAGGTTGGCGTGGTTGAAGGGCGCGACGGCGTTCTGGTGCCCGTGCTTTTGCAGTGTGGTCGCCAATAGCTGACCGCCGGGCTTCAGCACCCGCACGGCTTCGTTCAGCGCCTTCTGTGGCTTGTCGGCATAGGTGAGGGCATTCATCAGCAGCACGAGGTCGAAACTGGCGTCGCCGAGGTCAAGGGCGTGCATGTCGCCCTGCCGGACTTGGACATTCGGAAAACCTCGCAGGCGCTCACTTGCGGCGCTGACGATCTTGGCGCTGGCGTCGATGCAGACATAGGCGCTCGCACGCGGCGCCAGCAGTTCGGCCATCAGCCCGTCGCCGGACGCGATGTCCAGCACGCGTCCCGGATCGACCAGCTGCAGCGCGGCGCGGGCCATGGCTTCCCAGGTGCGACCGGGTGAGTAGTGCCGCTCCATGTCACCGGCCACGTTGTCCGCCCAGTTCTCGCTGGCCGCACGTTGCGCCAGCACTTCCGGCAGGCGCAGCGCATCCTGCTGCAGCAGCGGATCATTGGCGGTGCCGCTAAGGGATTTCCACAACGCCTGCTGCGCTTCGTTGAGCGGGTCTTCCGCGAAACGGTAATACGCAGAGACGCCGGCGCGGCGATCAACCGCCAGGCCGGCCTCCTTCAGTCGGGCAAGATGAGTGGATACACGTGGCTGCGCCAGCCCGGTGATCTGCGCCAGCTCGGCGACGGTGAGTTCGTCACGGTCCAGCAGTGCCAGCAGCCTGACCCGGGTCGGGTCGGAGAGCAGTCGCAGGCAGGCCGACCAGGCATTCAGGTCCACGGTTTATCCTTCCATCGTGATGTAAAGATGAAAGGTTAGGTTGGGGGCGCGGGAAGGTCAAGAAATCCCTTGGTGAGGTCGCGCAGCCAAGTTCATGGCGCAGGTGGAAGTGGATGTTCTGGTTTTAGGCGGCGTCATCCCTTAGCATCCGCCGCGCATGCAGTTTGACTCACTCACATTTGTACTGTTCCTGGCCCTGGTTCTCGGCGGTGCTGCGATTACCCGCGGCTGGAGCGGGCGGAAGACGCTGCTTCTTGTCGCGAGCTATGTCTTCTATGCGGCGTGGAGCCCGGTTTTCACGCTTCTCCTTGCCGGTAGCAGTGTCCTGGACTGGTTGCTGGCGCGTGGCATACATCGGAGTACTCGTCGATCACATCGCCGCACGCTGCTTGTTGTTAGCCTTGTTTCAAACCTTGGCGTGCTTGCCTTGTTCAAGTACGGCCCATTTCTTCACGCCAATCTTGCTTTGCTTTTCGGGGCGTTTGGACTGCAGCTGGAACCTTGGCGCTACAGTCTTGTGCTTCCTGTGGGCATCTCGTTCTACACGTTTCAGTCCCTGTCATACACGATCGATGTGTACAGAGGGAAAGTCGCGCCTATCCGTTCGCTGCGCGACTTCTGCCTTTTTGTAGCGTTTTTTCCACAGCTGGTTGCAGGACCGATCGTCCGTTTCGAAACTTTTGCACCACAACTGGTAACCCCCCGAGGTCCTGGTGCTGCAGGCATCGCGACAGGGTCCATATGGCTGCTGTGGGGATTGTTCGAGAAAATCGTCCTGGCAGACGGGGTTTTTGCTCCTGTGGTGGATGCTGCGTGGTCGGACATTGGGGCTGTCGACGCGACCATGGCCCTGTCAGCGACGCTCGGTTTCGCCGCCCAGATATTCTGTGACTTCGCTGGCTATTCCTGCTGTGCCATCGGTGCCGCCAGATGTCTCGGCTTTTCGATTCCGCTGAATTTCCGCAATCCCTATGCGGCGCTGGGGTTCCAGGATTTCTGGCGGAGGTGGCACATCAGTCTGTCCAGCTGGTTGCGGGACTATCTCTACGTGCCGCTTGGCGGCAGTCGGCACGGAGCGGTTGCGACGGCACGAAACATCATGATTACGATGTTGCTCGGCGGACTATGGCACGGCGCTGGCTGGAATTTTGTCCTCTGGGGAGCAGCACATGGCTTGCTCCTTGTTTTCGAGCGCGTTGTCACGTCCGGCCGCGGTGCGGTGGCGTGTGCGACGACGCTGATGTCGAAGATTTTCTGGGGCATTGCCACGCTTTTGGCAGTAATTCTTCTGTGGATTCCATTCCGTGCCCCCGATGCCACCTCTGCCGGGCAGATGATGGGTGCCCTTGGTGGCGCCTGGGGTACTCCGGATTTCGGATCGGGTCTCGTGTTTTCCGTGTTCGCAGTGCTCATCCTGGTGCAGTGGCTGGTCAGAGACAAGACCATCGACGGCCTGCTCCAGGTGGTGCCGGGCTGGTTCCTTGCCCCCATTCTTGCAGGCCTGCTGGTGCTCATCGTGATGAGTCCGGGTGACAATCATGCCTTCATCTACTTCCAGTTCTGAGACAGTGGGCCGGCGCGCAGGCGGAGCTGGCGGGCTGTTCTGGGCATGGGGGGCAGCCGTCCTCCTTGCGTCGCTTGCACTGGCTGGCATTGACGTTCATTGGCGGAAAATCGGCTTTGAACCGGAAATCAGCGATTCGAAGCAGCTGTGGTCCGTGCAGCGGGATGCTGTCTACGGATCGGATCCACTGCCCGTGGTCTTCATCGGGGCGTCGCGATCAGCGTACGGCATGGATATCGGGCAATGGAAATCGCGTTTCCCGGGCACCCATCCGGTCATGCTCTCGGTCAATGGACATCATCCGATGGCGTTGTTGCGTGATCTGGCGGTTGATCCAGCCTTCCGCGGGCTGGTGATCTGCGATGTCAATGTGGAAGGGTTGACGAGAAAGTACCGCGACATGCAACAACCCTGGGTGAGCTACTACCACGAACAATGGACACCCAATTGGCGCATTCACCGGTACCTGCTGGGTTTTTGGCAGGAGACCAGCGTCCTGGGTGATCCGAACCTTGGCTGGAAGCCTTCGCTCCAGCGGTGGTTGGATGGTGTGAAGCCCACGTTGCCGGTTGCCAAGATTGAAGAGAATCGGAGCGGCTACATACGATTTGACCGCATTCCCGACCTGGCGAGCTATGGACAGTGGTTCGAGAAGGATGCGGTGAAAAAGATGGAGGCTCCCATTTTGTCGCCGGAAGATTTTCTTGCCGGTGTCTCGGACGTTGTTGACTGGGTGCACGCTATCCAGTCCAGGGGAGGTCAGGTGGTGTTTTTTCAGCCTCCGGTGGCCGGAAAGCTTCTGGATCTCGAGTTTGCTTACTACAACCGAGAGCAATATTGGGATGTGTTCGCGAAGCTGCCGGGAGTCCATGCTATCTCGGGCATGGATCTATCCGTCCTGAGAGAGGTCGAGCTTCCGGATTTGTCGCACGTCGGCCCAAGTGATCGGGCGACAATGACGCAGGCGCTGGAGGACGAGCTTCTGCGCATGGGGCTGATGGATCATTCGGGCCGTTTGATTCAGGAGTCGGCCCTTGAGTTGCAGGGGCAGGGCGTGGCCCCAGATCAGCCATTCCATTTGCCCAAGCCTGTGCGGGAAGGCGATGTTGCGCCGGGTCGAATACAATAGTGCGGATGTGCGCTGAAAATGGCGCTTTCGATTTGCATGATTCGAGACCGAGACAACGATGGATTTCAATTTCACCGAAGAACAGCTGATGATCCAGGATGTGGCCAAGCGCATCGCCACGGAGGTCATCGCGCCCAGCGCCGAGCACCATGACGCCACCGGCGAATTCCCGCTGGACAACATCCGCACCCTGGGCGAGAACGGCCTGATGGGCATCGAGGTGCCGGCCGAATACGGTGGCGCCGGCATGGATCCGATCAGCTACGTGCTGGCCATGGTCGAGGTAGCGGCGGCCGATGCGGCGCATTCCACCATCATGTCGGTGAACAATTCGCTGTTCTGCAACGGCATCCTGAAGTTCGGCAGCGAGGAGCAGAAGCAGAAGTACGTCCGCGCCATTGCCGAGGGCAAGGAAATCGGTGCCTTCGCGCTGACCGAGCCGCAGTCCGGTTCCGACGCGACCGCCATGCGCTGTCGGGCGGTCAAGCAGGACGATGGCGGCTTCGTCATCAATGGCAAGAAGAGCTGGATCACCTCGGGTCCGGTCGCCAAGTACATCGTGCTCTTCGCCATGACCGAGCCGGACAAGGGTGCCCGTGGCATCACCGCGTTCATGATCGACACCGCCAAGCCCGGTTTCCATCGCGGCAAGACCGAGCCGAAGCTGGGCATCCGCGCCTCCGCCACCTGCGAGATCGAGTTCGAGGACTATGTGGTTGCCCCGGAGGATGTGCTTGGCGAGGAAGGCCATGGCTTCAAGATCGCCATGGGCGTACTCGACGCTGGTCGCATCGGTATTGCCTCGCAGGCGCTGGGCATTGCCCGTGCTGCCTACGAGGCCACGCTGGAATACGTGCGTGATCGCAAGGCCTTCGGCCAGCCGATCGGTGCCTTCCAGATGACCCAGGCCAAGATCGCCGACATGAAGTGCAAGCTGGATGCCGCGACGCTGCTGACGCTGCGGGCCGCCTGGAAGAAGGGCCAGACCGAGCAGAATGGCGGGCGCTTCAGCAACGAAGCCGCGATTGCCAAGCTCACCGCCTCCGAGGCGGCCATGTGGATCACCCATCAGGCCGTGCAGATCCATGGCGGCATGGGCTACAGCAAGGAAATGCCGCTGGAGCGTTACTTCCGCGATGCCAAGATCACCGAAATCTACGAAGGCACCTCGGAAATCCAGCGTCTGGTTATCGCCCGCAACGAGACGGGTCTGCGCTGATCAAACGTTCGTTTGGCGGACGCTGAACAGAAAGCTCGAAAAAGCGCCGTCGACGCTGGCCGTCGACGGCGCTTGCGCTTAGAATTCCGACACATTTTTGACATATCGCCCGCGCCGTCCTTACGGCGCGTTTCCGTATCAAAATCCCTAAATATCGAGACACCGCCTCCGATGAGCGCCAAGTCCGCTGCGGCCGCTTCTCACGCGACCACACCCGAAGACGTCCTTTCCGCCCTCAAGGCCAGCCTGCCGGCGCCACGTTACAAGGAGGCGGCTGCACTGGCCGACGCCTTCTTCAAGCGGACGCCCGACGACGATCTGCAGGCGCGACCGGCTGAAACCTGGGCTGCGATCATCAGCGGTCTGCTGGACTTCGCACGCCAGCGCAAGCCGGGGACGCCGAGCATCCGCCTGTTCAATCCCGAAGAGGGCGACGGCTGGAACAGCAGCCATACCGTGGTGCAGATCGTCAACGACGACATGCCGTTCCTGGTCGACTCCGTCGGCATGGCCATCGCGCAGAACGGCGTACAGCTGCACACCATGATCCATCCGGTGATCAAGGTGCATCGCGATCCGGGTGGCATGGTGCTGGCCTGGGGCAAGGGCGACCAGGAGTCGCTCATGCACCTGGAAATCGACCGCCAGGCCGAGCCGCGCGAGCTCAAGCGCATCGAGGACAGCATCCTCGCGGCGCTGCAGGATGTGCGCGCCTGTGTCCGTGACTGGGCAGAAATGAAGGGCAAGCTGCAGGGCATCATTGACGGGCTCGATGAGCGGCCGATGCCGATCAGCGACGAGAACCGCGCCGAGACCAAGGCGTTCCTCGAGTGGGTGGCCGACGATCACTTCACCTTCCTTGGCTACCGCGAATACGAAGTGGCGCGCGAGGACGGCGAGGAGGTGCTCAAGGCTCTGCCGGAAACCGGGCTTGGCATCCTCCGTGATGGCCGCGTCACCACGCGCCCGCGCAGCCTCAGTTCGCTGGCCGCACACGAGTTGCAGCAGTCGGGCTCGGTCGACACGCTGATCCTGACCAAGACCAATGCGCGAGCATCGGTTCATCGCGCCGGCTACATGGACTACATCGGCATTCTCCGCTTCAACGAGAAGGGCCAGCCTGTCGCCGAGCAACGCTTCCTGGGTCTGTATACCTCGGGTGCCTACACGCGCCGTCCCTGGGATATCCCACGCGTTCGCCAGCGTTTCGACTACGTGATGAACCGTTCCGGATTTTCCTCGGACGGGCACAGTGGCAAGGCGCTCAAGCACATCCTGGAAACCCTTCCGCGCGATGAGCTGTTCCAGTCCAGCGAGGAAGAGCTGTTCAAGACCGCGATGGGCATCCTCGGCCTGCAGGAGCGCTCGCGCACCAAGCTGTTCGTGCGTCGCGACCGCTACGGGCGCTTCTTCTCCTGCATCGCCTATATCCCGCGCGACCGCTTCAATACCGACCTGCGTCACCGCATCGAGGCGATGCTGAAGCGCGCCCTGCGTGGCGAGCGCCTCGACACCAACGTGCAGATTTCCGATTCGCCGCTGGCGCAGCTACATCTGATCATCCGCCCCAAGCCGGGCGATGTGGTGGATTTCGACCAGGAAGAGCTGGAAACCAAGCTCGCGCAGATCGTCCGCAACTGGCATGACGAGCTGCGCGACATCCTGGTCAACCGCCATGGCGAGGATCGCGGACTCAAGCTGGCCCAGCGGTTCGGCCGGGCGTTGCCGCCGGGCTACATCGAGGAAGTCACGCCGAGCGTTGCCGCAGTCGACGTCGAGAATGCCGCGGAAATCGTGGGTGCGGACGACCTTCGCCTGAGCCTCACGCGCTCGCGTCGTGGTGGCGGGCAGACGCTGCGCTTCAAGCTGTTCCGATTCGGCCAGGCCATTCCGCTGTCGGATGCGCTTCCGATGATGGAAGACATGGGCCTGCGCGTGCTTTCCGAGCATCCCTACGCGATGCACGTGGGTGACGAACGCATCTGGATCCAGGATTTCGAGGTCGACCTGCCGGAGCTGGGCGATGTCGATGTCGATGCCGTGCGCGGCCATTTCGAGCAGGCCTTCGAGCGCATCTGGCGCGGCCAGGCCGAAAGCGATGGTTTCAACCGCCTGATCATCGGCGCCGGCATGGACTGGCGCCAGGTAGCCATGCTGCGCGGTTACTGCAAGTACCTGCTGCAGACGGAAATTCCATTCTCGCAGACCTACATGGAAGAAACGCTGGCCCGCTATCCGCTGGCGGCGCGCCTGCTGGTCGAGTTGTTCGAAGCGCGTTTCGATCCGACCCGCGAGGACGGCGTGCCCGGTGGCGCCAACGAGCGCAAGTCGGCGACCAAGCACCTTCGTGCCTGTGGTCATTGCGACGACAAGGCGATCAAGGTTATCGAGAAGCTGGTGGCCACCCGTGGCGAGCCGCGCGAGAACCAGATCGAGGCCACGGTGAAGGCGCTGTACAGCCTGCTGGATGACGTCTCCAGTCTTGACGAGGATCGCATCCTGCGCAGCTTCATGGGCGTGATCCGCGCCACCCTGCGCACCAGCTACTTCCAGGAGCGCGATGGTCGTCCGCAGGAAGCCATCAGCTTCAAGTTCGATTCGGCGAAGGTGCCGGACCTGCCCAAACCGCGTCCCTACCGTGAAATCTTCGTCTACGGCCCGCGCGTCGAAGGCGTGCATCTGCGTTTCGGTCCGGTGGCACGCGGTGGCTTGCGCTGGTCAGATCGTCGCGAGGACTTCCGTACCGAAGTGCTGGGCCTGGTCAAGGCGCAGATGGTCAAGAACACCGTCATCGTGCCGGTCGGCGCCAAGGGCGGTTTCTTCGTCAAGCGCCCGCCGATCGGCAGTGATCGCGACGCCATCCTGGCCGAAGGCATCGCCTGCTACCGCCTGTTCATCAATGGCCTGCTGGACATCACCGACAACCTGGTCGAAGGCAAGGTGGTGCATCCGCAGAACGTGGTGCGACACGATGCGGATGATCCCTACCTCGTGGTGGCGGCCGACAAGGGCACGGCCACGTTCTCCGACATCGCCAACTCGGTCAGTGCAGAGCATGGCTTCTGGATGGACGATGCCTTCGCTTCGGGTGGATCGAACGGCTATGACCACAAGGGCATGGGAATCACCGCACGCGGCGCCTGGGAGTCGGTGAAGCGGCATTTCCGTTTCCTTGGCCGCGATTCGCAGTCCGAGGACTTCACCTGCGCCGGTGTCGGCGACATGTCCGGCGACGTGTTCGGCAACGGCATGCTGCTGTCCAGGCACATCCGCCTCGTTGCGGCCTTCGACCATCGCCACATCTTCCTCGACCCGAATCCGAACGCAGCCAGCAGCTTCGTCGAGCGCGAGCGCATGTTTGCGCTGCCGCGTTCCAGCTGGGACGACTACGATCGCGAGAAGATCAGCAAGGGCGGCGGCATCTATCCGCGCAGCGCCAAGAGCATTCCGATTTCGCCAGAAGTGGCGAAGTCGCTGGGCATCGATGCCGAAGTCGAGCATCTGTCCCCGAACGAACTGCTGAGCGCCATCCTGCGTGCGCCGGTCGATCTGCTCTGGAATGGCGGCATCGGCACCTACGTCAAGGCCAGCGACGAGTCGCACAGCGACGTCGGTGATCGCGCCAACAACCTCATTCGCGTCAACGGCTGCGAGCTGCGCTGCCGCGTGGTGGGCGAGGGCGGCAACCTGGGACTGACCCAGTGTGGTCGCATCGAAGCCGCGA
The DNA here is from genome assembly GCA_024233975.1 of Rhodanobacteraceae bacterium. GTDB lineage: Bacteria > Pseudomonadota > Gammaproteobacteria > Xanthomonadales > Xanthomonadaceae > JACKOX01. The sequence continues at coordinate 30,132 of JACKOX010000022.1, read as the reverse complement.
TGAACGGCGTGCTGCTCAATACCGACTTCATCGACAACTCGGCCGGCGTGGACACGTCCGACCGCGAAGTGAACATCAAGATCCTGCTCAACGATGCGGTGCAGCGTGAGGAGCTGGACGAGGAAGCGCGCAACCAGTTGCTGGCCAGCATGACCGATGAGGTCGGTGCGCTGGTGCTGATGGACAACTACCGGCAGAACCAGGCGATCAGCGTGATGGAGCGAATGAGCCTGACGCGCCTGGGTTCCAAGCAGCATTTCATCCGCACGCTGGAGTCGCAGGGTCTGCTGGATCGCCAGCTGGAGTTCCTGCCCAGCGACGCGGAGATTTCCGAGCGCAAGGCGCGAGGCCTGGGGCTGACCCGTCCGGAGCTGTCGATCCTGCTGTCCTACGCCAAGATCGTCATATACGACCAGCTGCTTGATTCCGACGTGCCGGAAGATCCGTACCTGTCGAACGAGTTGTTGCGCTACTTCCCGGAGCCGCTGCGTGAGCGCTTCGCCGAGCATGCACAGCGCCATCGACTGAAGCGCGAGATCATCGCCACGGCGGTGACAAACTCGATCGTGAACCGCATGGGTTCCACCTTCATGCTGCGCATGCAGGAAGACACCGGCGAAACACCGGCCGCGGTGGCCAAGGCTTTCACCATCGCCCGCGAGATCATTGACGCGCGAGGCCTGTGGGCGGCGATCGACCAGTTGGACCTCGAAGTCCCGGAAGGCACGCAGATTGATGCGCTGCTGCTGATCTGGGGTCTGCTGCGTGGCCTGACGCGCTGGCTTTTGGGTCGCCCGGGTCTGCGCCTGGACATCGCCGAGGCGGTGGATCGCTACCTGCCGGGCGTGCAGGAGTTGCGGGGCAATCTGGGGAGCATCCTGGGTTCGGATGATCGTGACGCTTGGGCCGAGGATCGTGCGCGCTGGCTGGACATGGGCTTCTCGCAGGAGTTGGCCGAGCAGCTGTCCTCGTTGCCATTCCTGATGTCGGCGCTGGATATCATCGAGGTATCGCAGTCGCACGGTCGCAGCGTCACTGAGGTGGCCAAGGTGTTCTTCGGACTCGGTGAAGAGCTGCACATCCACTGGCTGCTTCAGCGCATCGAGGAGCTGCCGGTGGAAGGTCGCTGGCATGCCCATGCACGCGGCGTGCTGCGTGACGAGCTGCAGTTGCAGCAGAGTGCGCTGGTATCGCAGCTGTTGGCAGACGGTGGCAAGTCCAAGGCCGAGAAGCTGGTGGCGGACTGGGTCGCCAAGGACGACAACGCCCTGCGCTTTACCCTCAACATGTTCGCCGACATGCGCAACCAGCGTGCCATGGACTTCCCAACCGTGTCGGTGGCCGTGCGTCGCTTGGCGCAATTGGCGGCTGCGGCGAAGGGTTGAGCGGTTTCCATTGGGTTACGGCGCGGTAATGCTCTGTAACCTCGTGGTCTTCATGCGACACTGACGTGGCACGCCAGCATTTGATGGCGTTGCCACGAAAGTTGACGGAGAGCAGGCGATGACCCCAGCCAAGCTGGCCTTCGTGGCCAGTCGCAGCGAAGAGGCGCAGCAGGCGCGCAACCACCTGGTGAAGGCGCACGGTGACTGCACGCCGGAAGATGCCGACATCATCGTGTCGCTGGGCGGCGATGGCTTCATGCTGCATACGCTGCATCGCTATGGTGAGCTGGGCCGGCCGGTGTACGGCATGAAGCTGGGAACTGTCGGCTTCTTGATGAACCAGTATCGGCCGGAGTCTCTGACCGAACGTCTCGCGGCAGCGCACCCGGCCACGCTTCACCCGCTGAAGATGAGCGCGATCAGCGAGTCCGGCAGCCGCGCCGAGGCGCTGGCCTACAACGAAGTCTCGCTGCTGCGGCAGACCAAGCAGACCGCCAAGATCCGCATCAGCCTGAATGGCTCCGTGCGGCTGGCCGAACTGGTCGCCGATGGCGTGATGGTGTCCACGCCGGCAGGTAGCACCGCATACAACTTGTCCGCACACGGACCGATCCTGCCGCTCGACAGCGCCACGCTGGCATTGACGCCGATCAGTCCGTTCCGTCCACGCCGTTGGCGCGGCGCCATCCTGCGTGCCGCCACCGAGGTGACCTTCGAAGTGCTGGAACCGGAGAAGCGGCCGGTCAGCGCCACGGCCGATTCCACCGAAGTCCGCGACGTGGTCGAAGTCCGTATCCGCGAGGACAGCGACACCTCGGTAACCCTGTTGTTCGACCCCGAACACAACCTCGAAGAGCGCATCCTCAACGAGCAGTTCGCGGTCTGATTGCGTTGCCGGAGATGGCGCTCCGGCAACGGAGTCTTGCGATCAGGCGCGGCCGGAAAACTCGCGGGTGGCGGTGTTGATGATGATCTTTTCGCCATTGCTGATGTATTCCGGTACCAGCACTTCGATGCCGTTGGACAGCTTTGCCGGCTTGGCGCGCTTGGTAGCCGTGGCGCCCTTCATTTCCGGCGCGGTTTCGGTCACTTCCAGGGTGACGGTCTGCGGAATCTGCAGGCCCACCGCCGTGTCGTCGATGATCTGCACGAAGTAGCCGTCGACACCTTCCACCACGAAGTCGGCATCGTCGCCAAGGACCGCGGCGTCGAGGGTGTGAGGCGTGTAGTCCTCGTTGTCCATGAACACGAAGGCATCGCCGTCCATGTAGGAGAAGTTCGCCGCGCGGCGCAGCAGTTCGACTTCGCGGACGTCGTCGTCGCTGCGCAGGCTGAGGTCGAACTTCTGTGCGCCCGGCACGCTGTAGAGCGTGAAACGGAAGGTGACGTTGCCGCCGCGGCCCTGGGCTGCGCTGCGTTCGACGCCACGGACCTGCCACACGCGGCCGTCGTGTTCGATGACGTTGCCGCGTTTTACTTCTGCTGCTCGCATGGTGTTGTCCTTTGCAAGTGATTGCGGAATGCGATCACTTCGGTTCGAGTCGGATGGCGCCGTCAACGCGGATCACGCTGCCGTTGAGGTAGCGGTTGCCGAGGATGAAGGCGACGGTATCGGCGAATTCCTGCGGTGTGCCGAGACGCGACGGGTAGGGCACCTGCGCGCACAGCGACTGGTACACCTGCTCGGGCATGCCATCCACCATCGGCGTGTGGAACACGCCGGGTGCCACGGTCATCACGCGCACGCCGATGCGGGCGAACTCGCGGGCCATTGGCAGGGTCATGCCAACCACGCCGCCCTTGGAGGCGGAATAGGCAGCCTGGCCGATCTGGCCCTCGAAGGCGGCGATCGATGCGGTGTTGATGATCACGCCGCGCTCGCCGTCCTCACCGGGCTCGTTGCCCTGCATGACGTCGGCGGCGGCCTTGGCCACGTTGAAGCTGCCGATCAGGTTGACCTTCACCGTGGTCTCGAAGCGCGAGAGTGGCATTGGACCCTCGCGGCCCAGCACGCGGCCGGCGCCCAGGATTCCGGCGCAGCTGATCGCGGCATTGAGGCCGCCCATCTTCTCGGCGGCGGCCTTCACGTTGGCGGCCACCGTCGCCTCGTCGGAGACGTCGGTATGGAAGTAGCAGGCGGCGTCGCCCAGCTCCGCCAGCGCCTCGGCGGATTTGTCGTCGTTGACGTCGAACAGCGCGACTCTGGCGCCGTTGGCGACCAGATGGCGGGCCACGGCCAGGCCGAGGCCGGAGACGCCGCCGGTGATGACGGCGCGCACGTCGGAAAGCTTCATGGGGATGTCCTGCGGATCTGCGAATCGAGGGCGGCGATTGTACCGGAGCTCCGGCCAGGATCAGAGATCGATCAGGTAGAAACGGTTGCAGCCAAAATGGCCGGTGTTGCCCATGGCGGCGTCGATGCGCTGGAAGCCCGCCTGTTCATACAGGTGGCAGGCGGCATCGAGGTGCGGCAGCGTTTCCAGGTAGCACTGCCTGAAACCGCGCTCGCGGGCCGTATCCAGGCAATGCTTGAGCAAGGCCCGGCCGGCACCCTTGCCGCGGAGCGCGTCAAGGAAATACATCTTGCGCAGCTCGCAGACGGAGGGTTCAGCCCCCGTCAGAGGCGCAATGCCGGCGCCACCCAGCACTTCCCCATCCTGTTCGACAACGAAATAGGCCGCTCGCGGGTTCGCATAGGCGGCGGGCATGTCCTCGACCTCGGGGTCGACGATGGCATAGCCCGGACCGACCGCGCCGATATCGGTCATCACGCGACGGATGATGTCGCGGATGGCGGCGGCGTCGGCAGGCTGGCATTCACGGATCGACCAGTCGCTGGCGTGGCTCATGCAGGTCCCGGGGATTGGTAGGCGGGAATATCTTCACCCGGACGCGGCTTGCTGAACAGGTAGCCCTGCGCATTGGTGACGCCGTGCGCCAGCAGGAATTCCCGCTGGATCGGGGATTCCACACCCTCGGCGATCAGCTCCAGGCCCAGGCTCTGCGCGATACCGATGATGGCCTGGCAGATGGCGACGTCGGATGCCTGCTCGGGCACGCCGCGCAGGAAACTATGCGAGATCTTGACGCCGTCAATCGGCAGCCGGCGCAGGTAGTTGAGGGCCGAGTAGCCTTCACCGAAGTCGTCGATGGTCAGGGTGACGCCAAGTTCCTTGAGCGTGGCGAAGGTTTCCACGGTGTCGGAGACGTCCTCGATCAGGACCCGTTCGGTGATTTCGAGCTCCAGCGCCTCGGGCGGCAGGTGGAACTCGCCAAGCGCGGCCACCACGACGTGGTGCAGTTCCTCGCTGAGGAACTGGCGATAGGAGACGTTCACCGCCACCCGTTCGATTTCCAGGCCCTGGTCCAGCCACTCGCGCAGCTGGCGACAGGCTTCGCGGATGACCCAGGCGCCGATGGGCACGATGTCGCCGGTGGTCTCCGCATGGTTGATGAAGCGGTCCGGGCTCATTTCGCCCAGCGTCTTGTTGTGCCAGCGGATCAGCGCTTCGACGGCGTAGAGCTTGCCGGTGGCCAGGTCGACCTGTGGCTGGTAGACCAGCCGGAACTCCTCGTTCTCCAGCGCGCGCCGCAGGTGCGTTTCCATCAGCAGCTGGTCGGACAGCTGCTGGGCCAGGGACGACGTGAAGCTCTGCCAGGTGTTGCGTCCGCGTCGTTTGGCGTCCGACATGGCGGAATCCGCGCTCTGGATCAGGCGCTGGGTGGTGTCACCATCCTCCGGTGCCCGCGCGATACCGACCGAACAGGTGATGGCGAACTCCTCGCCGTTCTGCTGGAACGAACGGGTGAATGCGCGGTTGATCCGTTCGGCGGTTGCCTCGCTGCGGTGGCCGCTACCGTCGGGCATCAATACCAGGAATTCGTCGCCGGAGTAGCGGCCGACGATGCCGTCCCCGGCCACGCATTCACGCAAACGCCTTGCCGCGGCCCTGAGCAGCTCGTCGGCGGCGCGATGGCCGAGCAGGTCGTTGAGCACCTTGAAGCGGTCGAGGTCGACGTAGAGCAGGGCGGGTTGCTTGTATTCGCCGCCTTCCAGCAGCGAGCCAATGCGTTCGAGGATGGCGTCACGGTTGGGCAGCTGCGTGAGCGGATCGGTCAGCGCCTGCCGGCGAAGCTCGTCTTCGTGCAGCTTGTTGACGGTGATGTCCTGAAGGGTGCCGCTGGTCCGAAAGCGTTCGCCTTCGCGGAGCTCACCGTTGCCGATGATGCGCGCCCAGCGCTGGTTGCCGTCCTCGGTGACCATGCGGCACTCAAGATCAAAAGCATCACCGCGCGACTGCGCCTGCGTCATGGCCGTGCGCACGCGGGCGCGGTCGGTGGCGGCCACGTGGGAGAGGAAGTCCTCGATATCCACCGGTTCGCCGCGCCGCCGCTCCACGATGTCATACAGCGTGTCGGTCCAGTACATGTACTGCTGCATCGGATCCCAGTCCCAGCCACCGATGCGAGCCAGTGCCTGCGTGCGGCGAAACAGTTCCGAATCGCGCTTGAACTCGGTCACTTCACTGAACATCGAGATGACCTGGAACGGCTTGGACTCGCCTGTCATGAACTGCGGCACGGACAGGACGGACAGCCATCCGTAGCGGCGCAACTCCTGGTGATAGACGCCGATCAGCGTCGAATCCACGTTGCGCCCTTCACGTATCGCGATCATGCCCGGCAGCTGGTCGTAGGGCAGGGCGTGGCCGTCCTCACGGATGAAACGCCAATTGCGCAGGTAGTTGGCGGGGCCAAGCAGCTCCAGTTCAGTCATGCCGAGGATGCGGCAGGCGGCGGCATTGACCGAGATCACGTGGCCTTCGGCGTCCTGAACCATGACGCCCTTGTCCATGACCCGAAGCAGTTCGCGGTAGCGCTCTTCGGAATCACGCAGTTCGGTCTCGGTGGCCAGACGACGACTGATGTCGCGCGCCACGGCAAGGATGCGGCGTTGTCCGCGATCCACGAAGAGGGCGGAATGCACTTCCACCGGGAAGCGGGTGCCGTCGCCACGATAGTTGACGCTTTCGACCGAGAATATCTCGCCGGTCCGATGTTCGCGAAGCACCTGTTCGAGGTGATCCGGCGGCAGTTCGGGATTGAGGTCATGCAGGCCGCGCTGCTGCAATTCTTCGCGGGTGTAGCCATAGATGCGGCAGGCCGCGACGTTGGCATCGAGAATACGGCCCTTCAGGTCGTGCAGGGTGACTGCGTCGGGCACCGCATTGAACAGGCCGATATAGCGCTGGCGAATCGATTCGGCATCCTCGCGCATGGCACGTATCGCTGCCAGCGACTCGCGCAGCAGCTCACGGGACTCCCCCGACGACGCACGGGCAGCCAGGTGGCTGGCCAGTCGTGATACCAGCTGTTCCCCCTTTTCGGCTGCCAACGTGTCGCCGCTGTCGGCCGACAGGGCGCCGATGATCAGGGCGCTCGGGTTTTCACTCATGCGGTTTCTCGCCCCCGCGAGATCGGCCGGCAAGGATGGCCGATGCGTGTGATGCCGATCACAGAATAACACCGGGCAGAGGCCCGCGGCGGCCGTTAGTGCGCGCGGGCGAGCCGCTCGACATGCGCGAGGAAGTCTGGCCGGGCTGCATCGCTGGAAAACAGCTGGTCCTGATGGGCCGTGATCGTGGTTCGCGCCTGGCGGATCTGGTCCGGATCGCCCAGCCGCTCGGCTGCCATACGGCCGAGTTGCTGTGCCGGAACGACCCAACCGGGCAGGCCAAGCCGCTCCATCATGAAGGCGCTCTGCCGCCCGCGCATGAAGCGGCCGCGGCTGGTGAGGATGGGCAGGCCGCTGGCCAGCGCGTCCAGGCTGGTATTGCCACCCGACCAGTGCAGTGCGTCCAGCATGATGTCGGCGTTGCGATTGATCGCGAGGTAGTTGGCGCGGCTGGTGGCTGCCAGCCAGTGCACGCGATTGGCTGTCGCCAGTCCACGGGCCCGGAAGGCGCGCTCAAGGCGCCTGTCGATGGCATCGTTCCAGTGTCCCACGTGCTCCCGGAACAGCAGGAAACCTGCCTCCGGACATTGCGCCGCCACTTCGGCAATCACCGCATCGTTGTCCGGATGCAGCTTGAACAGGCTGTGTGGCAGCAGCACGCGCGGGCCATCGGGCAAGGCGGGCGAGCGACCGTCTTCCACATCGGGCAGCGGGTAGTGGACACCCAGTTCCGGCAGCATGAGCAGGCGCTCGCGATAGTGGGCGTCGGCGTTCTCCGGTTCCATCTCGGCGCAGCTGAAGAACGCGTCGATGGACGGCAGTCCCGTCGTTACGGGGTGCCCCCAGGCGGCGGCCTGTCGTCGGGCCAGGCGCAGGCTCGCCAGCGGCAGCAGTCGCGCATCCATGCCGATCTCGGGGTAGATCAGCAGATGCAGGCGATCCTCGCGGATTTGCCGCGCCAGTGACGCGAGGTCGTCATCATGGAAGTGGAAACGGCTCGCCCGTTGGGCCAGTCGTTCGGTATGCGCATCGCGAGTCGGCCCCAACTGGTAGAGGTGGACGGCGTGACCGGCATCCGCCAACCAGTCGATCCAGCTGCCGAAATAGTGGCCGACCGTGCAGTTACGCCAGCAGGAGGACAGCAGGCCGATGCGCAGCGGACCTTTGGTGGCGGGCTGCGGCGCCTGGTCCCCGTCGGGGAACCACTGGCACAGCGCACGCTGGAGCAGGTCGCCGTAACGCCCCTGCAGTTCGATGTCGTTCCGACCCTGGTAGGCGAGCTTGAAGTTGCACCACACCAGCTGTTCGAGCGCGCGCTCGCAGCGCGACAGGTAGTCGTCATCCCAGCGGGCTTGCAGCTCATCCAGTCCATGGGCGAAGCGTTGCCGTGCGTGGTCGAGCTGTTCCTGGCTGTCGACCACGGCGGGCAGGCCGAGGGCCTGGCCCAGTTCCGCGCGCAGCAGGGGCACCGGGCGCTTTCCAGCGGCAAGCCGTAGTGTTTCGCCAAAGGCGGCAGTGGCGTTGGCGTCGCCGGCACGGTCCAGCTCCACCGCGATGGAAAGCGCTTCCGGCGCCAGGTCGGCACGATGCAGTTGTCCGAGCTGTGCCACGGCTGCCGCTGTGTCGCGCGTCGCCAGCAATTGGGCCGCCAGCAGTCGGGCATCCTCGTCGCCTGGCTGGCGGCGCAGCAGTTCGGACAACGCGCGCGCTGTCGCCGTTTCATCGCCGAGATCGCGTTCGCACAAGGCCAGGTTGTACCAGGCGTCCACATTGTCGCGATCAGCGCGCAGTGCCTCTCGGCAATCCTCGCGCGCCGCTGCACTTTCGTTTGCCTTGCGTCGACGCGCAGCGCGACGGTTAAGCAGGCGCGACAGTTGCCGCTGCACGGCGGCATGCAGGCCATGTGCGTCCAGCAGCCGGGAAAACGCGTCGATACCGGCGTCCACGTCGTCTGCCTTGATCGCGAGATTGCCGCGCAGGATCAGCCCGTCGCGATGGGTCGGTACGGCGGAAAGCAGCGCCTCGCAGTGCTTCAGCGCCTCGCCATCATCGCCTCGCTGGAAGGCTGCCATGGCGGCGTCGAAATGCGGATAGGCCCCGCCGCGATCGCCGCTCATCGTCGCGAGGATTCAGCCTGCAGCACGCGCGACCTTGCTGGCGGTGTCGTGGCCGAGCAGGGTGGACAACCAGTTACCGGTGGCAATCAGTGCGTCGAGATCCACACCGGTCTGCATGCCCATGCCGTGCAGCATGTAGACCACGTCCTCGCTGGCCACGTTGCCGCTGGCGCCCTTGGCATAGGGGCAACCGCCGGTACCGGAGACCGAGGAATCGACCACGCGCACGCCGGCCTCCAGACAGGCGAGGATGTTGGCCAGCGCCTGCCCGCGGGTGTCGTGGAAATGCACGGCGAGTGCGTCCATCGGGACTTCGACGGCAACCGCTTCCAGCATCGCGCGAGCCTTGCCCGGCGTGCCGATGCCGATAGTGTCGCCCAGCGATACCTCGTAGCAGCCCATGTCATGCAGCGCCTTCGACACCCGCACCACGTCGGCCAGCGGCACCTCGCCCTGGTAGGGACAGCCGAGCACGGTGGAGACGTAGCCACGTACCTTCACACCATCGGCTTTCGCCTTCGACACCACGGGCTCGAAGCGCTGCAGCGATTCGTCGATGCTGGCGTTGATGTTCTTCTGGTTGAAGGCTTCCGACGCGGCGGAAAAGACGGCGATTTCGGTGACGCCGACTTCGCGTGCGCGGTCGTAGCCCTTCTCGTTAGGCACCAGCACCGGATAGCTGACGCCGTCGCGCTTGTGGATGCCGGCATAGACTTCAGCCGCGTCGGCCAGCTGTGGCACCCACTTCGGGCTGACAAAGCTGGTTGCTTCGATACTCTTCAGGCCGCAGCCGCTGAGACGGTCGATCAGGTTGATCTTGTCGACGGCCGCGATGATGGTCTTCTCGTTCTGCAGGCCATCGCGCGGCCCGACCTCGACGATGCGGACGGAGGCGTCGCTCATTGCGCCCCGGCCTTCCCGGTTGCTCGGACGAAGCGCAACGATTCTCCCTTGCCGCTGCCGTCGCCGAAGGCTTTTCCTGAAGCGAGCAGTGACTGCAGCTTGGCCTGAGGTTCCCGCACACGCACATGCAGTTCGTACTCACGGCGGAGCACTTCCGCCTTGATGTCCCCATCGATGGCCGAGTGGGCCAGGGCGTGATGGTCTGGTGCGATCAGGGTCAGCTGCTCGCCATCCCGCTTCCAGACGAACAGGTAGACATCGCTGGCGCCGCTGTCATCGCCGGGCGTGATCGCGTCGGCCTCGAGTTCGAAGACGGCATCGGCCCAGGCGGCGTCAATCCAGAGCAGGTCGAGGTCGCCGACCTTCGCCGAACGCAGGTTGGTTGGCGGTGAATGGCGCGGCGGCGAGCGGTCGTTTTCGGTGATCTGCAGCGCGCAGTCGCCGCCGACATGTGCAACGACCTCACCGGGCGCGTTGTCTTCGGTGGGCTCGCTGAGCCAGTCGCCGACCAGGGCGGCATTGCAGCCGGTGGCGTCGGCCGGGGCCTGCGTGAACTGCGTGCGCTCGCAGGCGCCGAGCAACAGCAGCGGCGCTGCAGTGAGTGCGCCAAGGAAAAACTGACGGATCGATGCGTTCATTCGTCCACCTCGAAATTGACCAGCACGGCGTCCGCCTCGACGAACTCGCCGACGGACGCACTGAGCGCAGCGATCACGCCATCGCGCGGGGCGCGCAGCGTCAACTCCATCTTCATGGCTTCCATCACCAGCAGCGGCTGCTCCGGGCTGACGGCCGCGCCGACGGCAACCTGCAGCGACACGATGCGCCCAGGCATCGGCGCCACGATGCGATCCGCCGCGTTGGCATCCTCGCCCTCGAAGGCGAAAACCGGCGCCGGATGGAAGCGGTAGCGCTGGCCATCGACGAAGACCAGCATGTCCTCGCCGCTGCGGCGTGCCGGGATGCGCTGGCGCTGGCCGTCGAGGTCGAGCACCACATGACCATCGTCGCTGGCGATGCGCTGCACGGGACGCCAGTCGCCCTCATGCTCGAAATCAAAGGACATGGCGTCGCCGCGGACATTCAATTCCAGGCGCTCGCCGCGCCAGTCCAGCCACACCGGGCGCGAGCGCTGGTGACCCAGTCGCCAGCCGTCTGCGTGGCCGAATGGCGAATGCGGGTCGCTACTCCGGCGGGCGACGGATTCGGCGGCAGCCTGCTCGTTGGCCAGTGTCAGTGCCAGCGCGGCACCCAGGGCCGCGCGCGGCGGTGCTGGGGGCGCGGTGATGAATTCGTCGAGGTGCTGGTCGAGGTAGCCGGTATGGATGCGCGCCTCGCGCACCACCGGGTGGGCAATCAGTCGCTCCAGGAAGGCGATGTTGCTGGCGGGTCCTACCACTTCGCTCTGCTGCAGCGCCTGCTGCAGCGTGGCCAGTGCCGAGGGTCGATCAGCCGCGTGCACGATCAGCTTGGCGATCATCGGGTCGTAGAAGACGCTGACGCTGTCGCCTTCCTCCACGCCGGCATCCAGACGCACGCTGTCGCTGGGCGGCGGCAGACGCAGGCGCTGCAGCTTGCCGCTGCCGGGCAGGAAGCCCTTTTCCGGATCCTCGGCGTACAGGCGAACCTCGATCGCATGGCCGTTGCGCGGGATGGCGTCCTGCGCCCGCGACAGGGCCTCGCCGGAAGCCACGCGCAGCTGCCATTCGACCAGATCCAGGCCGGTGACCATTTCAGTGACCGGATGCTCGACCTGCAGGCGCGTGTTGATCTCCATGAAGTAGAAGCCGCCGTCGGCGCCAACGATGAACTCCACCGTGCCGGCATTGCGGTAGTCGATGGCGCGCGCGGCTTCCACGGCGGCGCGACCCATGGCGGCGCGGCGTTCGTCATCGAGGAAGGGCGAGGGCGATTCCTCCAGCACCTTTTGGTAGCGGCGCTGCGCCGAGCATTCGCGTTCGTTCAGGTGGATGGCGTTGCCGTGACTGTCGGCGAAGACCTGGATTTCGATATGCCGCGGGGTCTCGATGTAGCGCTCCAATAGCACGCGGTCGCGGCCGAAGGCGTTCTTGGCCTCGCGCTGGCAGCTTTCGAGGTTGGCGATGAACTCGCCGCTCTCGCGCACGATGCGCATGCCCTTGCCGCCGCCGCCGTGAGCGGCCTTGATCATCAGCGGATAGCCGATGCGATCGGCTTCGCGCTGCAGTGTGGCATTCGACTGATCCTCGCCGGTATAGCCTGGAACCACTGGCACGCCGCTGGCGGCCATCAGGTCCTTGGCGCCGGCCTTGGAGCCCATCTTGCGCATCGAGGCGGAGGAGGGGCCGATGAAGATCAGTCCGGCGGCTTCCACCGCGTCGGCGAAGTCGGCGTTCTCGGAGAGGAAGCCGTAGCCGGGATGGATGGCCTGTGCACCGCTGCGTTTGGCAGCTTCCAGCACGGCGTCGCCACGCAGGTAGGACTCGCCCGGTGGCGAGCCGCCGATGTGATGGGCTTCGTCGGCCATGCGCACGTGCAGGGCATTCGCGTCGGCGTCCGAATAGACGGCGATGCTGCGGATACCGAGTCGGCGGCAGGTGCGGATGACGCGGCAGGCGATTTCGCCACGATTGGCGATCAGGACTGATTCAATCAGAGCCGGTTTGATCTGGGCAACGTCTGTCATGGCGGCATTATCGCATTGCTGGCAGTGGCTCAGCCGACCCAGCGGGCGTCACGGCGCTCGAAAAAGGCGGTCAGCCCTTCCTGGCCTTCGTCCGATACGCGCAGACGGGCGATCAGCGCGGCATTCTTGGTGTCGGTAGCGGCATTGACGTCGTGACCCGCGGCGATTCGCGCCACCAGCCGCTTGGCCTCGTCCAGCGCGACCGGACCACCACGACCGAGGTCGCCAGCAATCTGGTCGACGGTGGCATCGAGCTCTCCGGCGGGGACCACGTCGTGCAGCAAGCCGATACGCGCGGCGGTGGCGGCATCGAAGCGTTCGCCGGTCAGGAACAGGCGCCGTGACTGCCGGGCGCCTATCGCGGCGACCACGTATGGCGAGATGACTGCCGGCACCAGACCGAGGCGGACCTCTGTTAGCCCGAACAGGGCCGTATCGACACCCACGGCGATGTCGCAGCAGGCGATCAGGCCCACGCCACCACCGAAGGCCGCGCCGTTGACGCGGGCGATCGTCGGTTTGGGCAGCCCGTCCAGCGTGCGCATCAGTTCGGCCAGGCGCATCGAATCCTCGCGGTTTTCGGCCTCGCTGAATGCCGCCATCCCGCGCATCCAGTTGAGGTCGGCGCCGGCGGAGAACGACTTGCCGTTGCCGCTCAGTACTACCGCGCGCACACCGTTGTCGGTACCCGCCTCGCGCAATCTCGCCGTCAGTTCGGCGATCATTTCCGCGTTGAAGGCGTTGTGCAGTTCGGGGCGGTTCAGGTGGATGCGCAGCAGGGCGCCGTCGCGCTGGCAGGCCAGGGTGCTGGTCATGCGGGAATCCAGTTTCAGGACAGGGCGTCATGATACCGGCTGGGCGCGACGACACCGGGATATGGCGGTTGATCGCGGTGGCATCACCCCCATCTGTACACTGTGCGGCCATTTTGCCGTCCCGCTTCGTGAAGAGTCCTGCCCATGAGCGACACGCTCGCCCTCGCCGAATCCCGACTGCTGGCCCCGGCCGGCCTTGGCCGCAACGATCTGGAGCGCCTGTTCGCGCGGCTGACCGGTCGCGGGATCGACTTTGCCGACCTGTACTTCGAGCACAGCCGGCAGGAGAGCTGGGTGATGGAGGATGGCATCGTCAAGGACGGCAGCCATGCCATCGAGCAGGGCGCAGGCCTTCGTGCCATCAGCGGCGAGAAGACGGGTTTTGCCTATTCCGACGAGTTGCGGCTGCCGGCTCTGGAGGCTGCGGCCAGTGCCGCGCGCGGCATTGCCCGCGACAACCTCCCGGGTGAAGGGCGCGCCCTGGCCATCAACCGCGGACGGGCGCTGTATCCGGCGATTGACCCGGTGGACAGCCTGCCCAACGAAGAAAAAGTACAGCTGCTGCGCGACATCGATGCCCTGATCCGCGCCGCTGATCCGCGTGTCAGCCAGGTGGTCTTGAGCCTCGCGGCGACCCAGGACACCATGCTGGTCGCCCGTTCCGACGGCATCATGGCCGGTGACGTGCGCCCGCTGGTGCGCTTCAGCGTGCAGGTGATCGTCGAGCAAGACGGCCGTCGCGAAGCCGGCAGCAGTGGTGGTGGTGGCCGTTTCAGCTACCGAGAACTGATCGACAGCGGCCGTCCCGAGCGCTTCGCCCGCGAAGCCCTGCGCCAGGCACTGGTGAATCTTGAGGCTGTCGATGCGCCGGCTGGTGCGATGCCGGTGGTGCTGGGGCCTGGCTGGCCCGGCGTGCTGCTGCACGAGGCGGTCGGTCATGGCCTCGAAGGCGACTTCAACCGCAAGGGCAGCTCCACCTTTGCTGGTCGCATGGGCGAACAGGTGGCATCGTCGCTATGCACGATCGTCGATGACGGCACTCTGGAAGGTCGCCGTGGTTCGCTGAACGTCGACGACGAGGGTACGCCCACCGAATGCACCACGCTGATCGAAAACGGTCGGCTGGTCGGCTACATGCAGGACAGCCTGAACGCGCGCCTGATGGGCATGAAGCCCACCGGCAATGGCCGTCGCGAGAGCTTCGCCCACCTGCCCATGCCGCGCATGACCAATACCTACATGCGCGCTGGCGACAGTGATCCGCAGGACATCATCCGCTCGGTGAAGCGCGGTCTGTATGCCGTGAACTTCGGCGGCGGCCAGGTCGACATCACGTCCGGAAAATTCGTGTTCTCGGCCAGCGAGGCCTATCTGATCGAGGACGGCAAGGTCACCGCGCCGGTAAAGGGCGCCACGCTGATCGGCAATGGCCCCGAGGCAATGGGCCGCGTCAGCATGGTCGGCAACGATCTCGCCCTGGACGAGGGCGTGGGCGTCTGCGGCAAGGATGGACAAAGCGTGCCGGTTGGCGTCGGCCAGCCGACGCTGAAGATCGACAGTCTCACCGTCGGTGGCACTCGCGTATGAGGGTTGCCGGTGGGCCGGCTCAGGACGCGTCCGAATCCAGCGCCTCGAACAGCGGTTTGAGTTCCTGGAAAATTTCGCGGAAGGCACGTGGCGGGCGATTCTGCAGCTTTTCCGTTCGTGCCTGTCGCACCAGTGATCGCAGCCGTTGGCGGTCCGCGCCCGGGCAGAGGTCGATGAGTTCCCCCAGCGCACCGTCGCCTTCGTCGATCAGGCGCTCACGCCATTGTTCCAGCCGGTGCAGGGCGGCGGTTTCGCGTCGGGCATCGGCCTTGTCGTGCTCCATGGCGCGGCGCAGCGCTTCGACGCTGTCCTCGTCACGCCGCAACAGCTTGGCGAGGTACTGCGTCTGCCGCTTGCGAGCCACGTGGCTCTTGATGCGCCGCGTATCCTCGATGGCGTCACGCAGCTCGTCGGTCAGCGGCAACGCGTTGAGCTGGCTGTTAGACAAGTTGGCCAGTTGGTCGGCCAGGTCGAATACGGCCAGTGCGTCGCGGCGCTGCTGCGAGCGGCTGACGATGTCATCGTCGTGGTGATCGCCATTGGCATGGTTGTCGTGAGAATTCATGGAAACTCGAATAAGTCGCCGCTGACGGCGCAACAGGAACTGCAAGGATACGTCAGGTGAACATGCAAACGAATCCATTGGCGCGCATGACCGCCGCGCCCGATCTCGACACCAGCCTGCTGGCCGAGCGCGCGCGCGATGTGCTGAAGCGCTGTCAGGCGCGTGGCGCCGATGCCGTGGAGATCGGTGTCAGCGAAGAATATGGGCTCAACGTGGGCGTGCGGCTGGGCGATGTCGAGACGCTGGAACACAGCAGTGACCGCGGCCTGTCGATCACCGTTTACTTTGGCCAGCGCAAGGGCAGCGCCAGCACGGCGGACTTCGATCCCTCGTCGATCGAGGCCAGCATCGAGCAGGCCTGTGCCATCGCGCGCTACACCGAGGAAGACCCGTTTGCCGGCCTCGCCGATCCGCAGCGCATGGCGACGGAGTTCCCTGATCTTGACCTTTGGCATCCGCAGCCACTGGATGTCGACCACGCCATCGCGTCCGCGCTGGCCTGCGAGGCGGCTGGTCGCGAGGACAAGCGCATCACCAACGTTGATGGCACCAACTGGTCCAGTGGTGGCAGCGCCTTCGCCTATGCCAACAGCCATGGTTTTGTCGGCGTCGAGCGCGGCACCAGCCATACGATCAGCTGTTCGCTGATCGCCGGCAAGGGCGACGCCATGCAGCGCGACTACTGGTACGACAACGCGCGCAACGCGGGCGACATCTCGTCGCCGGAAGCGATTGGTCACCGCGCCGCCGAGCGCACGCTGGCCCGCCTCAACCCCCGACCGATGAAGACTGGCCGATACCCGGTGTTGTATTCCGCCGAGCTGGCGCGCTCGCTGGTCGGTCATTTCCTGAGCGCCGTCGCCGGCAGTTCACAGTATCGGCGCGCGTCCTTCCTGCTGGATGCCTGCGGCAAGGCGGTATTCCCGGACTGGCTGTCCATGACCGAGCGGCCGCATCTGCCGCGTGGTCATCGCTCGGCCAATTTCGATGCGGAAGGTGTCGGTACGGTGGATCGCCCGCTGGTGGTCGATGGTCATCTGGCGCGCTACGTGCTGGGCAGCTATTCGGCGCGCAAGCTGGGTCTGGAAAGCACCGGCAATGCCGGCGGCATGCACAATCTGGAGCTCACCTGTGGCGACGCATCGCAGGCCGAGCTGATTCGCCAGATGGGCAGCGGCCTGCTGCTGACCGAGCTCATGGGGCAGGGCGTAAACGGCATCACCGGCGACTACTCGCGCGGTGCGGCGGGCTTCTGGGTGGAGAACGGCGAGATCGCCTATCCGGTGGACGGCATCACCGTGGCCGGCAACCTGCGCGACATCTTCGTGGCCATCGAGGCCATCGGTGCCGACATCGATCCGCGTTCGCACATCCGTACCGGCTCAATTCTGGTTGGTGCCATGACGGTGGCTGCGGACTGAGGCGTGCCTGAGAGCGTCACATTTACCCTGCGGTGGCGTCTTTTCTTCCTGACCGTGTCGGGAAATGTGGTCTCGCACCGTTCTTGACACTGAATGCCGCCTGTCTGACAGTGGCGGTCGGGCCTTTCAACCCCAAGGGAGTCGAGAAATGAGCGAAGAAAACAACGCCGCACCACCGCCACCAAAAGCACCACCCGCACCGGCTGCCGGGGAAATCAGCCAGGACCAGCGCCAGTATGCGATGTTCA
Organism: Rhodanobacteraceae bacterium; assembly: GCA_024233975.1. GTDB lineage: Bacteria > Pseudomonadota > Gammaproteobacteria > Xanthomonadales > Xanthomonadaceae > JACKOX01. Next base: position 12,971 of record JACKOX010000022.1, on the reverse strand, counting down.
CGCACCTGTCGGCCCTTGCAGGGGTTCTGATTCCGATTCCCTGCGCCAATATCCTTGGGCCACTGATCATGTGGCAGATCAAGAAGAACGACATGCCGTTCGTCGACGATCAGGGCAAGGAAGCGGTCAACTTCCAGATTACCGTCGCGATTGCGGTGCTGGTCTGCGTCGTACTGATGTTCGTACTGATTGGCATGCTGTTGCTGCCGATCGTTGGCATCGCCGCACTGGTCTTCACCATCATCGCCGGGGTGAAGGCGAACAATGGCGAGGCCTACCGCTATCCGATGACGATTCGTCTCATCAAATAGCCTTCGTCCTCCAACTTTGGATGCATGGAACGGCGGGCCTTTCGGTCCGCCGTTCCGCTTTTTTGGATGTGCTTGTGCCGTGCCCCTGCGCTCAGTGCGCGCGATTCACGGTCAGGTCGGCCAGATCAGACAATGGCTGGCGGCGCTCGACGGACAAGCCCGTATTGCCCAACACGTCGTGCATGCGTTGATATTCGGCGTCCAGGGCGCTGCGTGCGCCATCCAGACCCAATAGGCTGACATAGGTGGCCTTGTCGGCATCGGCATCCTTTCCGGCGGTCTTGCCCAGGGTTTCCGAGCTGGCCTCGACGTCGAGGATGTCGTCGCGGATCTGGAACGCCAGCCCAAGCGCATCGGCGAAGCGTCGCAGCCCTGTGAGCGGCGCCGGATCGGCCTTGGCACAGATGGCCCCCATGCCGACGGCAGCGCGAATCAGGGCGCCGGTCTTCATCGCATGCATCTGCTGTAGTGGATCAAGGGCCAGCCGTTGTCCTGTGGCGTCCAGGTCAACGGACTGCCCTCCGCACATGCCGACAGCGCCCGCCGCCCGGGCCAGTTCCGTGACCATATGGATGCGGATATCGGCTGACAACGGCGCCTCTGCAAGCTGCTGGAAGGCCAGCGTCTGCAGGGCATCGCCAGCGAGTATCGCCGTGGCTTCGTCGAAGGCGACATGCGCGGTGGGCTGGCCACGTCGCAGGTCGTCGTCGTCCATGGCCGGCAGGTCATCGTGGATCAGCGAGTAGGCGTGGATCAGCTCGACAGCGCAGGCGGCGTGATCGACATGCTCAAGCGGCGCGCCCAGCGCATGGCCGGTGGCGTAGGCGAGCAGTGGCCGCATGCGCTTGCCGCCGGCCAGCGTGCCGTGACGCATGGCGGCAAGCAGTCGTTCCGGCGCGCCGTCCAGTGATGACAGCGCGGCCTGCAGACAGGCTTCGCTACGCGCCCGCCATTCGCGAAACAGGCTGTCGGTCATTCGCCGTCCGTGCTGTCTTTCGTGGCGAAGTCGGTTGCGCTGGCGGGATCGCCGGGGTCGCTCAGCTGGCGTACGCGCAGCTCGGCCTGTTCCAGCGCGCTCTGGCAGCGACGATACAGCGCGATGCCGCGCTCATAGGCGGCCAGCGAGTCATCCAGCGACAGCTCGCCTTCCTCCATGCGCTGCACCAGCGATTCCAGCGACTCCAGCGATTTCTCGAATTCGGCGACGGCGCTGCCACTATCGGCGGTGGCGCTGTCGGGAGTGTCAGAGGTTTTCTTGCGGGAAGTAGCCATGGCGTGAAGTCTGAAGGTGACAGGTTCGGTGGTCAACGCGAGCCGGATGGTTCGCAGCGAAAACGGATGCCGTGCGTGGTTTCGAGCTGCCGAAGCGGCTCGCTGCGAAACAAGTCGGCGACGGCAAGCAGGCGCGGACCGTCTTCGGCATCAAGCCAAAGCAGGGGCAGCCGGAAACGTTCCCAGGGCGGAACACCGGCCTCCTGCAGCAGCTTGTTCAGCTCCTGCGAATGCGACTTGCCCGCGAGCTGAATCCGTTCACCGCCTTCGCGTGCGGTGATTCGAAGCCGAAGTGGCGCTTCGAGTGGCGGATCAAACGCCAGTCGCCAACCATGCGGGAAAGCGACCGGCTGTTTGCCATTCCAGTCGGCTGATGGAAGGTCGTCGGCGACGTGGTCAATCGGGCAGAGATAGAGCAGGTCGCGATAGCGCCGCAGAGACATGCCGGCCCATTGCAACACGGGTTCGGCACCTTTGTTGGCGTTTAGCAGAGCATCGAGCTGGGCCATCACGCGTACCGGCATCGGCGGTGCCTCGCGCTCGGCGAGGAAACAGCGAATTGCCGCGCGCTGTTCAGCGTCTTCGAGGCGCGACAGCTCAGGGATGGACAGCGTGTCCGGATCAAGACCCTGGATCATCGCGAGGTTCGCGCGGTCGAGACGGACCAGACGCTCAGCGTCCTCGCGCAGCAGCGCTGCACTCTGCGCCAGCGCTGCATCAGCTGACGGAGAGAGTTCTCGCAGTAGTGGCATCACTTCCTGACGTAGGCGACTGCGGACGTGGCGCGGGTCGTGGTTCGCCGGATCATGCACATGCTCGATACCACACCGTTCGCAGTAGGCGTCGATGGCGCTGCGCGGTTGCTGCAGCCACGGCCGCCACAGTCGACGAGCGCCTCGTTCGCTCCAGCGCCGCATCGCGCCAAGCCCGGCGCTGCCGGAGCCGCGGAGCAGTCGCAGCAGCACGGTTTCGGCCTGATCGTCCTGATGATGGGCCAGAACGATGATGTCGTCGGGTTGCGTGTTGGCGAACAAGGCTGCGTAGCGTGCATCACGTGCCGATGCCTCAAGTCCGTCGCCCGTCTCGGTGACTTCGACAGGGATACTGGTGAAAGTGACGCCAAGCTGTTTCGCGAAGTCGCGGCACTGCTGTTCCCAACGGTCGGCGTCGGCGTGTAAGCCGTGATTCACGTGGATGGCGCGCAGGTCGAGACCCCTGGCTCCACGCAGTGTCGCAAGCGCATGCAACAACGCCGAAGAGTCACCACCGCCGCTGAAGGCCACCACCAGCGACGGCGCGTCGTCGAAATCAGCAATCTGCGTTTCGAACTCGGCCAGCAGCGCATCGATACCGGCGTCGAGCGGGCTTCCGGACATCGGCTCACTCAGCCTGTGATCAGTCGACCAGCGCCACCGGAATGACCGGCTTCGGGCGTGTCCAGGTGGCAGGCGTCGGCTTCGGTTCGACCATGTCGATACAGTCCACCGGGCAGGGCGGCACGCAGAGGTCGCAGCCCGTGCAGAGTTCGGGGATCACGACGTGCATCAGCTTGGCCGCGCCGACGATGGCGTCCACCGGACAGGCCTGGATGCACTTGGTGCAGCCGATGCAGCGCGCCTCGTCGATCAGCGCCACCATCGTGGGCTTTTCCTCGCCGTGCTCGGCGTTCAGCGGCTTGGGCTCGCGACCCAGCAGTTCGGCCAGCTTGCGCACGCCGGCATCACCGCCCGGCGGGCACTGGTTGATGTCGGCTTCGCCACTGGCGATGGCCTCAGCATAGGGCCGGCAGCCGGGATAGTTGCACTGCCCGCACTGCGTCTGCGGCAGGATCGCTTCGATGCGATCCACCATCGGATCGCCCTCGACCTTGAAGCGCTGCGCAGCAAAGCCGAGCAGGGCGCCCAGCAACAGGGTCAACAGGCCGATGGCGACGATGGCTTCGATCATCTCAGTGCGTCATTCCCGAGAAGCCCATGAAGGCCAGCGCCATCAGTCCGGCGGTGACCAGGGCAATCGGTGCGCCACGGAAGCTGGCAGGCACGTCGGCAATTTCGATGCGTTCGCGCATGGCGGCAAACAGGATCAATACCAGGCCGAAGCCGACCGCTGCACCAAAGCCGTAGAAGATCGACTCGATCAGCGTGTGCTTCGCCTGCACGTTGAGCAGCGCTACGCCCAGCACCGCGCAGTTGGTGGTGATCAGCGGCAGGAAGATGCCCAGCACTCGGTGCAGGCGCGGACTCTGTTTGTGCATGACCACTTCGGTGAACTGCACCACGGCGGCGATCACCAGGATGAAGCTCAGCGTGCGCAGGTAGCCGAGGCCCAGCGGCTCCAGCAGCCAGTTGTGCACCAGCCACGACAGCGCCGCCGACAGCGTCAGCACGAAGCCGGTGGCCAGCGCCATGCCGTAGGCCGAGTCCAGCTTCTTCGACACGCCCATGAACGGGCACAGCCCAAGGAACTTGGCCAACACGAAGTTGTTGACCAGGACGGTGCTAACCAGCAGTAGCGCGATTTCGGTCAAAGCGGAACTTTCCAATCAGCTCTGAAGCAAACGTCGACTATTTGAAACTGTACCGAAATGTCTGAGTCATCATGCAGGCCTCCGCGCGACTCGCGTAGCGCCAATTGATGACGGCTTCGACCGTGGCGGCTGACAGAGCCGATTCCCAGCTTGGCGATTCGCGCTTCGTAGCTGTGGCAGAAACGACTGTCACCTGCTCAACGCCGCCATCTTCCCTTACAAGGAATTCAACGACTACCTCGACAGGAACGGGGTGCAACTTTCTGGGTATCTCCGGCGCTGTCCTGACGGTGGGCTCTTCTTCGCCGCAAGCACCGATTTCGAAGTCGCTCGTTTCCGCCGAAAAGGCCACATGTGCGACCGAGAGGCCGCAAACAAGCGTAAGGCAGTGGACAAGCTGACTCACGAATCACTTCACCGGCATACCGGCCTTGGCGCCATCATCCACGTCCAGCAGGAACAGTCCGCTGTCGTCGCCGGCTGACAGGATCATGCCTTCGGACATGCCAAAGCGCATCTTGCGCGGGGCGAGGTTCGCGATGAACACCACCTTGCGGCCGTTGAGCTTTTCCGGTTCCGGATAGGCCGACTTGATGCCGGAGAAGATCTGCCGCTCGCCGAGATCGCCGGCGTCCAGCACGAAGCGCAGCAGCTTGTCCGCGCCTTCGACGTGTTCGCAGACTTTCACCACGCCGACGCGCAGATCGAGCTTGGCGAAGTCATCGATGGAAATGTGCGCGGTTTCCGCGGGCTTTTCTTCAACTTTCGGAGCAGCCTTCGGAGCGGCGACTTCGTCGGCCTTGGGGGCGAGGGTTTCCTTGCTGGCGTCAATCATGGCGTCAATGTGCTTGTTGTCGATTCGGGATTGCAGGGTGCCGTAGGGCGCGATGGCGTGATCCAGCAGCGGATCGCGGAGGCCGTCGAAACCGTCCAGCGGCGACTGCAGGAAGGCTTCGGCCTTGGCCGCCGTGGCCGGCAGGATTGGCTTCAGGTAGCCGGCGAGCAGGCGGAACATGTTGATCGCCAGGCTGCAGATGTCGTGCAGCTCGCGCTCGCTGCCTTCTTCCTTGGCCAGCTTCCACGGCGCCTTGTCAGCGATCAGTGCGTTGACGGCATCGGCCTCGGCCATGGTTGCGAGCAGCACGGCGTTGAAGTTGCTCCGACGGTAGGCGCCGTTCTCGCCCAGGCAGGCTTCGCGCAGCCGCGCCTTCGCTTGCAGGTAGAAAGTGCCGGAGGCGTCGCTGAGGCTGGGTGCCAGCCTGCCGTCGAAATGCTTGTGGATGAATCCGGCGCAGCGACTGGCGATGTTGACGAACTTGCCGACCAGGTCGCTGTTCACGCGCGCCGAGAAGTCTTCGAGGTTGAGGTCGAGGTCATCCACGCCGCCCGAGGACTTGGCGGCGAAGTAGTAGCGCAGGTGCTCGGGATCGAGGCCGCTGTCGAGGTAGGTACGCGCCATGATGAAGGTGCCGCGCGACTTCGACATCTTGGCGCCGTTCACCGTCAGGTAGCCGTTGACCTGCAGGCGGTTGGGCAGGCGCATGCCGTTGGCGTGCAGCACCGCCGGCCAGAACAGGCCGTGGAAGTTGACGATGTCCTTGCCGATGAAATGCACCAGCTCGGCCTGGTCGCCGGGCTTCATCAGTGCTTCGAAGTCGAAGCCTTCGCGGGCCGACAGCGCCTGCAGCGCGGTCAGGTAGCCGATCGGCGCGTCCAGCCAGACGTAGAAGAACTTGCCGGGCGCGCCGGGGATCTCGAAACCGAAGTAGGGCGCGTCGCGGGAAATGTCCCAGTCGCGCAGGCCGCCGTCGGCATCCAGCCACTCGCGCAGCTTGGCCTTGACGCCATTGACCGCGACGTCACCCTTCAGCCACTCGTCCAGCGTCTCGGCGAAATGCGCGACGCGGACAAAGTAGTGCTCGGACTCACGCAGCTCCGGCGTCGCACCGCTGACCACCGAGCGCGGGTTGACGAGATCGGTTGGCGAATAGGTCGCGCCGCAGTTCTCACAGTTGTCGCCGTACTGGTCTTCGGTACCGCACTTCGGGCAGGTGCCCTTGATGTAGCGGTCCGGCAGGAACATGGTCTTGACCGGGTCGTAGAACTGCTCGATCGAGCGCTTGTCGATGTGGCCGCCTTCGTTCAGTGCGGCGTAGAAGCGCTCGGTCAGCGCTCGGTTGCCGGCCGAATTGGTGGAATCGTAGTGGTCGAAGACGACGTGGAAGTCGACGAAGTCCTTCTCGTGCGAGGCCTGGATGGCCGCAATGAAGGCTTCCGGCGTGGTGCCGGCCTTCTCGGCCGCCAGCATGATCGGCGTGCCGTGGGTGTCGTCGGCGCAGACAAAGCGCACCGTGCGACCCATCAGGCGCTGCGCCCGGACCCAGATATCGGCCTGGATATAGCCGACCAGATGGCCAAGGTGCAGGTGGCCATTGGCGTATGGCAGGGCGTTGGTGACCAGGATTTCGCGGTCGCTGGAACTCATGCGGCACTCATCGATTGTTGCAACGCGGCATTATCGCATGTGAAGCAAGGAGTTCGTTCCCCGGAAAAGACAAAGGCGGCACAAGGCCGCCTTTGTCGTCATGCCGTCAGTGCGACCGTTACTTGAACTTGTAGCGGAACTGCACGTAACCGGTACGGCCCAGCCAGTCGTACTGCGTGGCGAAGGCCGGGATGTTGCCGTAGCGCGAAGCCACGCCGCTGGAAACCACCGGCGGCTCCTTGTCGAACAGGTTGCGGATACCGACCAGCACCGACCACTTGTCCTGCTCATAGTGAGCGGACAGGGTGTGGTAGATGCGGTGCTCGGCCTTGATATCACGCAACGCGCCCGTGTAACCGAAGTAGCTGGTTTCCGGCGACAGGGTCAGGCTGTTGGTGCCCTGCACGTAATCCATGAACCAGGTCCAGGTCCAGTCGCCACGCTCCCACGCCGTGCGCACGTTGCCGACGACCTTCGGACGGCTGATCGAGCCGTTGAAGTCGTTGGAATCGAAGCCGCTGGCCTGCTCCGGGTTGAACAACTGCTCGAAGTCTTCCATCACGTAGGTGAAGTTGCCCTCGACCTGGATGCCGCCGAACGAGAAGTCATGATCCCAGCGGAACAGCATGTCGTAACCGCGGGTCTTCTGCTTGTTGACGTTGAGGTAGAAGTCACGCACCTGGGTGATCGAGTACGCCGCGGTCGGGTGGTTGCCCGGGTTGCGGTCGAACAGGTCGCAGTAGGCGTTCGGGTAGATCGGCGAACCGTAGCAGCCGCCGAGGATGGCCGCGCCACCCAGCTGTGCGATCTGGTTACTGATCTCATACGACCAGTAATCGAAGGCGAGGCTGAAGTCGGCAAAGCCCGGGGTGAACACGATACCGACGGTCTTGGCTTCCGAGGTTTCCGGCTTGAGCACGCCGGCACCGCCACCGGAGACGATGGTGGCCGACGAAGCGCCGCCAGCATAGTCATCCGGAATGCCCGCCGCCGCACAGTTGTTGCGGAGGTGGGTGTTGGTGCTCTCACCCCACTGGATGCAGGGGTCGATCGACAGCTGGCTCAGGAAGCCGGTCTGGTTGCCCAGATACAGCTCGTAGAGGCCAGGTGCACGGTACGAGGTGCCCTGCGTGGCGCGGATGCGCAGCGACGGGATGATCTGCCAGCTGAGGCCGGCCTTCCAGACGCTGTCGTTGTCTTCCACGGAATCGTAGTGGAAGGCACGACCGGACAGGTTGATCTTCAGCTCTTCAAAGCCGGTCTTGCCCGCGATCAGCGGCACTTCGAGCTCGGCGAAGATTTCATTCACCTTGTCCGACCCCTTGGTGACCTGGGCCGAGGACTGGCCCCAGAGGTCGCCATTGCGGGACAGGTCGCTCGGCTGGTCGTCGATGCTGAAGCGACGGTTCTCGACGCCGATAGCCAGTGCGGCAGCGCCGGCCGGCAGCTCGAACAGGTCGCCGGTGGCCACGCCGTTGAACGTGGTCTGCTTGTAGAGCGTGTTGCCGGTGTGCCAGGCGCCGATCTGTGCCTGCAGCTCGTCCATGCGCTCACCGTTCAGCACGGCCGGGTCGAAGTAATCGATGACCGGTGCGTTGTCGTCGAAACGTACATCACCCGACTGCGAGGCGATGATGCCGAGGCTGCTGTAGTCGCCATCCGAGCGGGAGTGCGACAGGTTGGCGCGCCAGGACCAGGTATCGGTGAACGAGAAGACGCCTTCCAGCGTGTTGCTCACGTAGAAGTACTTGACCTTTTCGTTGCCGTCCGAGCGGAACGGAATGATCGGCTGCGCGATGCCGGAAGGCACTGGCGCAACGTAGTCAGGCGAGTTCGCATAGCGATAGGACGCGTACGGTGAGGTGGCACCACCGACAATCGGGAAGAACTGGCGATAGCGGTGCGAGGAGTTCTCGCGCTGGTTGACCAGGAGTTCGCCACTCCAGTTGATGTCACCGAAACGGAAGTCCGTGGTCAGGTAGCCGCTGAAACGCTCCAGTTCGTTGCTCACGTACTGGTCGCCATAGAACGGGAAGTTCAGGACGTCCTCATAGAAAGCCTGTCCGCCGCCAGCGTAGGTGCCGTTGGCGCGCGGGCGGTAGCCCGGGATCATGCCGATCGTGACGCCATCCGGCGACGGGATGTAGCGGTCGCCATACAGCGCATCGATAACGGTGTTGGCATACAGGTTGTTACAGCCAGCGAGCGACGTGCCGGCAAGGACGGAACGGTCCTCGCGGTCGATGCTGTTGCCGTCTGCGTCGGTGAACAGGTCCTGCGGACAGCCGAAGTAGTCGCGATCCTGGATCTGCAGGGGCTCGCGCTTGAACCACTCCGCCGACAGCGTGATGCTGCCATTGTCGAAGTTCCAGCCAGTGGCACCGGAGATCGAGTAGGTCTCGCCGCCGCCATCGAAGGTCGGACGTGCCGAGACGATCACCTCAGGGCTGTCAATGCTGGTACGGGTGATGACGTTGGCCACGCCAGCGACCGCGTCGGAACCGTAGATCGACGAACTGCCGTCCTTCAGTACTTCGATGCGCTGGATGATGGCTGTCGGGATGACGTTGAGGTCGAAAGCTGCGACCTGGCCACGGGTACCAGCCGGGCCGGCGCGGTTGCCGTTCAGCAGCACCAGGCTGCGCTGGGCACCCAGGCCGCGCAACGAGACGGTCTGCACGCCCGTACCGCCTTCGATCACGAAGCCGGAAAACTGGTTGTTGATCTGCGTGGAGCCGGCGGCGACGCTCGAGGTCTGCAGGAACTCGGCGGCTTCAACCTGGCCGACCTCGACGTTGGTGTCCGCGGTGATGACCTGGACCGGCGAGGTCGACTCGTACTCCTTGCGCTTGAGCAGGGAGCCGGTGACGGTCAGGGGAGCCAGTTCGATATCGTTTTCTTTCTTGGCCTCATCGTCGGTCTGTGCCGCCGCTTCCGTGGCGTCATCGTCATTGGATTGGGCGAATGCGGCCGGGACGCCCAAGCAGGCGACCAAAGCGACATAAAGTGGCAAGTGATTGATTTTATTCTTTATCTGGTTTTGCTTCATCGGTACTACTCCCCAGGGAATTCCGGCCGGACGGCTCGTTATGCTTTTGTTAAGCGAGGGAAGATTTATCAACGGACAAGCGGCTTGTCAATCCAGCGGGAAGCAATATCGGGCGGTCATCACATCCTGAAGGCAGCGGTACGGGCCCCCGTATATAAGCAGGAGTAAATCGCCAAAAAAACGACCGCCCTGCGGCGGTCGTCTGAAAGGATTTTTTACATTCTGCCGCGCCGCGGCGACGCTATCTGCTCAACTGGCGCCGTGCGGGCAGCCGTTGTCGAGGAAATCCTGGATGAGTCCCAGCGTTTTCATGTGGTGGCGGTAGTACCAGGGCATGCTGTGTGGCATGTCCGGAATCAGCTCGAAACGCGCTTTGGTGCGGTCTTTCACCGCGTCGTAGAAGTCCTTGGCATGGAAGGACGGCGTGCGCACGTCGCGGTCGCCCACGTATAGCAGGATCGGAATGTTGGCCTTGTCGGTGTTTTTCATCGGGTCCATGCCCTTGACGGTGCGACCCTGCAGGATGCGCTGGATCCGGTTGTCGCTCCATGAGGTACCAAGCCGACCGAGGTCGGTCACCGGGGCGCCGGCAATTGCGCAGTTGAACGGGCCATTTGGTCGCACGCTGGCCGCAGTCGCCGCAAAACCACCGTAGGAATAGCCGAAGATGCTGACGCGGGGCTTCTGCGCGATGCCCTGTTCGACCAGCCAGGCGGCTCCGTCGTCCAGATCGTCCTGCATGGCCTGGCCCCATTCGGCGTCACCGGCCATCCACAGCTCGCGACCCAGGCCGCTGCTGCCGCGGTACTGCGGGCGCAGCACGGCGTAGCCGCGCGAGGTGAGGAACGGAACCCAGCCGCTGCGATCCCAGCCGGCGTAGTCGCGGGCCCATGGTCCGCCGTGCGGATGGACGATGGCCGGGACCGGGCCGTCTTCCTTCTTCCAGCCGACCGGCAGGTCGAGGATTGCCGGAATCTCCATGCCGTCGCGGGCGCGATAGGTCACCCAGCGCTGCTCGCCGATCATTTCCGGCTTGATCCAGGGTCGTTGGCTGCCCAGGTTGAGGACCTTCTTGCGATCCTGCAGCAGGTGGTAGGCGGGCGCGTTGCTGGCGCTTTCGGTGGTGAACAGCACCGACGACAGGTCGTCGTTGTAGCCGTTGATATCGACGCCCTGGCCCGGGAAGGCCTTCTTCAGCGCGTCGTGGATGCCCTTCATGTCCGGGTCGACATAGGTGACCTCGGGTTCCGGTCCATCGACAACGAAGCCAAGCACGCGATTGAAGTTACTCTTGCGGCTGCCAAGAATGAGCCCGCCAATCGAGAACTTCGGATGGGCGACCAGGGCTTCGTCGTCGAAGGCTCGTTTGGTGGGATCGTAGAGGCGGGCCTCCACGCGGTCGGAGAACAGGTCGGTCAGCACGTAGTACTTCCCGCTGTCCTCGTCGTAGCCCACGATGTTCACGGTATGGCGTTCGGTGAGCTTGCGGCTCAGCGGTTCATGGATGTCGAACTCGCCGGTTTCCGGGTTCAGGATCAGGGTCTGCTGGACGTATTCGCCGGAACCGTCCGGCTCCAGGCGGCTCTGCGTCATCAGCGCACCAGTGCGTGGATTGAACAAGCCGGGCGAATTACGGCCATTGGCCCGGAACAGCAGTTCGGTCTCGCCATTGCGAAGGTTGTACTTGTAGAACCCGGCGCTCAGGGTCAGCTCGTTGAGCTGCGACACGATGACGTTGTCCGGGTCGAGTGGCAGGGTGTGCACAAGACTCGCAGTGCCAGCCAGCTCCAGGCAGCGCTGCAGGGCGGGGCTGATCCCGAAACGACGCGTGTTATCTGCAAAGGCCTCCTCGAACTTCTTCTGTGCGATGTCGGTGAGGTACGTCTTGGTCACGAAGGTCCGGGTCATGCCGTTGCCGCGGCCTTCGCCACAGCCGCCCAGTCGGCCGCTCCATTCCTGGCGCGCCAGTACCAGTACGCGGTCGGCCTTCATCGCGGAGGCGGCGATGAAGCGCATGCGATCGCCGGACGGCGTGATGGTCGGGCCCCTGTCCATGTTGGACAGGTCCCAGGTGGCAAGCGCTGTTTCCTGGTAGTCCGATCCCGGCGCCGCGATCAGTGCCACCAGGTTCTTGCCGTCCGCGCTCATCGAGACCGACTGGATGGCGGGAACCCGGGCAATCGATTCCGCCGGAATGGCTTCGCGAGCCAGGACAGCGTGACCGGAGAGAGCGAGGGCGATAAGGGCCAGCGTGCGGCCAAGCAGGGTGGGTCGTTGGGTCATGATTTTCAGGTGAAGTGTTCAGTCCGTGGCGATAACCTCCTACGATACCCCACCAGGAACCACCGTGTAGGGAATGGCGATGCGCTCGTTGTGGCAACGATTGGCGAGTCTGTTGGGCCGGGCGCCGCGCGAGCGGATTGATCCGGACATCCGCGATGTGTTCATCGCGGAGCTCGACGAGCTGTCGACGCTGCTGTCCAACCAACGCGCCGCTTTGCGCTCCACGCCGGTGAACCCCGACGCCCTGCGCGAGGTGCGACGGGCGTTCCACACCATCAAGGGTTCGGGCCTGATGGCTGGCGCCGAAGTGCTGGGTGGTTTCTGCGCGCGAGTCGAGAAGCTGACTCTGGCGATGGTGGAAAAGCGTTCGCGCACGCCGGCCGAAACCCTGAAGTTGATCGAAGCGGCCATCGAGTTGCTGCCGGATTGCGCACGAGCCATTCGCGCTGACCGACCCCTGCCTCGCGCCATTGTTGGCCTCGACCGCCAGGCCCGCCGCCTGTTGGGCGATGCCGATCTGGTGGGCAGCTGAGGGCGGCGTCGGCATGTGGTTTGCGTTTGGCCTGATCACGCTTTCCGTCACCGCCTGGCTGCTGTTTCGCTGGCGGTTGGCCAATCGCTGGAAGGGCAAGCCCGGCACGCAGGACGGTAAAAGCTACGAATACGCCATCAGCCAGAACAAGGGCCGCGTCGTCCAGCTGCGGATTGGTATCGATTGCGCCACCGGCATGCATTTCTGCCTCAAGCGCGAAAATTGGATCGATCGCCTGTTCAAGTCGCTGGGCCTGTCGCAGGAACAGCAGCTCAACCGCCTGCATTTCGATGAGCGCGTTTATGTGCTGTCTGACGACAAGCGCCTCAGCTACCTGTTGCGATTGAAATCCGAACTGCACGCGCCGCTGTCCGAGTTCTTTGGACCGGGCGAACGCGCGGGTTTCCGCATCCGCAAGCTCTGGTGTCGTGACAAACGGTTGTGGATCGAGGCAAAGCCGGCGAAATCCATGAAGGCGGCCGACTGCAATCCACAGGATCTTGCCGAGGACG
>JACKOX010000021.1 GCA_024233975.1 Rhodanobacteraceae bacterium | reverse complement strand
CAGGATGTTGAAAAACCAGTTCTGCTGGAACAGATAGAAGTACAGGCAGATCGCCGTGGCCAGCAGCATCAGTGCCACCGGCAGCACGAGGTGGCGACGTGCTGCAGGTTTGACGAACAGCGCTACGGACAGCAGCAGGAACAGCAGAAGGTTCATCCCAGTGAACAGGCGCAGCTCGTGGATCAGCTCGCCAACGATGCGCGCGTATTGGCCCTGCACGATGGGCACCAGTTTTTCCTGCAAGGCCTTCAGCGTGCTGGCGCTGGCCAGCAGCGTGGCGTCCACCCGTTGCCGCAGTACCGATCGGCAGGTGCAGTCAGCGTTCTGCAGGTCGCCGATGATGTCGGCGATCTTGCGGCTGAGCGCTGATCCTGCCGTCTTGGTGAGTGCCGCAGCTTCCTCGCCATAGCGGTCGCTCAACAGTTTGGCAGCGCCGGCCAGTCGCGGGTGTCCCTCGAACGATGGCATCCGCTCGCGCAGCTCCGACTCGATCTTCGACTGGATGTAGGACTTCGCCGCCCGCTCGTAGTGGATCGGCGACAAGAAGGTCAGCGCGAAAGCAGTGGCGAACAGCGCAAGGCCGGCGATACAGATCAAACGCAGCGAGTTGAGCATCGTGTCCCCCTTTTCCTGAGGATACGATGCGAGCCCGCGGATCCCGTCATGCTATCTGGAGCCACGTATCAATTCGATGCAAGACGATCCCGCAGCGCGCACAATTGCAGGGCCATCCACATGCTTGAATGCCAAAAAGGTGATTTCTCCCCCGAGCCTTGGGTTAGGACAATGGATCAGCGAGACGAATAAGCGAGATTCCTCATTGACCACATTGACTATCTGCCGGAGCCACATCGTGCTCTCGGCGAGTACGTTTCGAGCCACTGGCCGCTGGAAAAGAGACTGCCTCGGTCTTTCGCGAGGCACGCAAGTCAATTGCTAGGCTTTCAGGTCAATTCGCTCGAAACTTCTCATCGGGTGCTTGGCGAGCTGTTCCTTCTGGCATCACGTAGCTATCGGTCGTCGGATCGCCAGTCATAAGTGGCCAGAAAGAAAAGCACATGGCATTTGCATTTCAAATGCAGAATGTTCTCTTTCTGTTGAGGCATCTATTTGAAAACGGTGTGAACCGAGACGGTGTTTCCACAAGTTCAGCTCTCTGGAGCTGGCAGGAGTCCAGGAGGCTACCGATGCAATCTCATGGAAAGCGTGCCCGAATCTGGCCACTTCTGCGAGCTGCAATTTGCTTGGCAGTCGCTGCGCTAGCGGGCTGCTCGTCTGACTCTGCTCGCCTCAAGCGTGAACCCGTTCCGGTTGCAAGTCGCTTAGGGCTTTCAGACTGTCGAGTATCAGTTCCGCTCACCTCGTCCCAAGTCATTGATCAATCGTTAAGGAGTGGCAATCCGAACCCAGAAGAAGATGGTGAGTGGGCTGCAATGCTCGCTGCACTACAGCCTGGGGATCAGTTGAGAGAGGTCAGCTGTCCCAATGTAAGGTCGGGCAGAGGGTATCGAGATCCGTACTACTTCGCATTGTTTCGCGATGACCTTCTTGTCCTCAAGTTCCACCCGGTGATTCTTGATTGATGGACCCGCGAGCAAATATCGACGCGACCTGACCTCAGCTGGCTGTCACAAGCACGGCGCATCGCCGTCCTGTTTGGCCAACATCGCGAATGTCGCCGAATAACTCTAGGCAAACCGGAATCGATACGAGGCAGCAGACATGGAAAAGGCAGGACTGATCATTGTGGTCGCGCTGGCGGGGTTCTATGCGCTGGCCATGCTGGTGTTCTCCATCGCCGCGCTGCCCTTCGGCATCATCCCGCTGCTGGCGCTGATCGCGGCTGGCCTGTTCTTCGCCAAGGCGGTGAAGGACAAGGCCGGCAACACGGAAGACCGCAAGTACGACGACCAGGTGGAACCATGATCATCACGACGCAGAATCACATCGACGGCCGCCGCTGCAAGGTCATCGCGCCCGTCATGGGCAATACGGTACGCACCAAGCACGTGGGCCGCGACATCGTTGCCGGCTTCAAGTCCATCCTCGGCGGCGAGATCGAGGAGTACAGCCGCATGATGGCCGAGGCGCGCGCGCAGGCGCTGGACCGACTCAAGGGCAAGGCGCAGGTGCTGAAGGCGGACGCTGTGGTCGGCCTGCGCTTCACCACCAGCGCGATCATGGCTGGTGCGTCGGAAATCCTCGCCTACGGTACGGCGGTGCGTTTCGAGGACGGCGCATCGGGCTGATGCAGGCCTGCGATCAGGCCAGGGTCAGCAGGGCGATTGCTATCGCCGCCGGCAGTGCCTGAACGAAGAGGATCTTGCGGTTGGCGGTGGCGGCGCCGTAGAGGCCGGCGATCAGCACGCAGATCAGGAAAAACCAGAGCACGGCGGTTGACGCCACTATCAGACCCCAGACCAGGCCGGCGGCGAGGAAGCCGTTGTAGAGGCCCTGGTTGGCGGCCAGCGTGCGGGTGGCTTCGGCCTGTTCGGCGCTCATGCGGAACACGCGGCGGCCGTAGGGCTTGGTCCACAGGAACATTTCCAGCACCAGGAAGTACCCGTGCAGCAGGGCGATGATGGTGACGATCACGGTCAGTGCGATGGGCATGGCGTGGTTCCTTGTTCGGCTGGCTCGTTCGGGTGGACGATCCCGGCGCCGTCGTGCGGCGCCGGGACACAGCGGTCAGGCCTCGCAGATCAGACGGTGACCTTGAAGTTCACGTCGATATTGCCGCGAGTGGCATTGGAATACGGGCAGACTTCATGCGCCCTGGCGACCAGCGCTTCGGCGGCGGCCTGCTCCATGCCGGGCAGGTGCACGGCGAGTTCGACTTCGATGCCGAAACCGGCCGGGATCGGCCCGATGCCGACGCTGCCATCGATGCGGGTGTCGCGTGGCAGGGCCAGCTTCTGCGTACCGGCGATGAACTTCATGGCGCCGAGGAAGCATGCCGAATAGCCGGCGGCGAACATCTGCTCGGGGTTGGTGCCCGGGCCGTCATCACCACCCATGGATTTCGGCACGCTGAGTTTGACGTCGAGGCGACCGTCGTCGGATTTGGCGCCGCCGTCGCGGCCGCCGGTGGCGGTGGCATGGGCGGTGTAGAGCACGTTGTCGAGGGACATGTCGATTTCCTTGGTTGATGTGTCGGAATGCGGAAAGGCAGCCGGATCAGGCCGCCGCGTCGAGCTGTCGACGCAGGTCATGCAGTTGTGCCCGCAGGGACTGGAGTTCAGCCGGTGAGCAGGCGACGGCCGAGCGTACGCTGGTGGGCACGTCCCGGGCCTGTTCACGAAGGTCGCGGCCGGCCGGGCTGAGCTGGATGCGGACCTGACGTTCGTCCTGGCGGTCGCGCTGGCGATGCAGAAGTCCAGCCTGCTCCAGTCGCTTCAGCAGCGGCGTCAGCGTGGCTGAGTCGAGGAACAGGCGCTCGCCGATGGCTGACACGGTGAGGTCGTCCTGCTCCCACAGCACCAGCATCACCAGGTATTGCGGATAGGTGAGGCCAAGAGACTTCAGGCGCTGGCGATACAGGCGGTGCATGGCGTGGTTGGCCGCGTACAGCGCAAAGCACAGCTGGTTGTCCAGCTGGAGAGCGGCGTTTCCGGGCAGGTTGGCAACAGATGTCATGCCGCCATATTAGATAGCGCGCTATTTAATAGCAAGCCATTATTCAATCGAGCGTTTGCCTCTGCTCGCGGCCCGATCTAAGGTATCCACATGCCAGCCAGCAACGCCATTCCGAAGCCTGCACTGTCCAGCCCCCGCCACAGCCTGCGCGAGGAAGTCGCCAGTGCTCTGACCCATGGCCTGGGCGCCGTGGTGAGTCTGGGTGCTGGCGCGGTGTTGATCACGCTGGCCGCGCTGTGGGGAGACGGCTGGCAGCTGGGCAGCGCCATCGTCTTCTCGGTGGCCCTGCTGCTGCTCTACATCGCTTCGACGCTGTATCACGCCATCCCGCATCCCAAGGCCAAGGCGCGGCTCAAGGTGTTTGACCACTGCGCGATCTACCTGCTGATTGCCGGCACCTACACGCCGTTTACCCTGATCGGCCTGCGTGGGCCGTGGGGCTGGGGACTGTTCGCTGCGATCTGGACGCTGGCGCTGGCCGGCGTGGTGTTCAAGCTGTTCTTCACCGGTCGCTTCAAGCGCCTGTCGACGGCGATCTACCTGATGATGGGCTGGCTGGTGGTGATCGCGGTGGCGCCGATGCTGGCGTCGATTCCGGGCGTCACCTTGCTGTGGCTGCTGATCGGCGGCCTGTTCTACACCGCCGGCACCTTCTTCTATCACCGCGAATCGCTGCGCTACTCACACGCGGTCTGGCACCTGTTCGTGATCGCCGGCAGCGTCTGCCACTTCGTCGCGGTCAGCGGACAGGTATTGCAGCCGGCGGTGGCTGGCGGCTGAACCCTCCGGGTAGCTGAAATCAGGCGTTGGATTCGCCGAGCATCTCCGCTGTATCGATGAAAGGTTCGTCACTCTCCGAGGCTGGAGTAGCGGCAAGCTGCATCGCCGTCAGGCGCTGGACCATCACGCCGAACACGACCAGCAAGGGCAGTGACCAGAGGCTGTCGACCAGGCCGACCAGATTGGCCTGCAGCAGTGAGCCGACATCCTCCGCCTTCATGCTCATCTTGAAGGAAACCCGGCCAAGGATGGCTCCCGTAACCCAGAAGAACCACCAGAGCTGAAGAATCGTTGGGGTTGGCAGACGCTTCCAATCTTGGGGATTGCTGCTGGCTGCCCAGATTTCCTTCATCGCCGAATAAGGCTTGAAAAGGTTCGCAAGGGGAACGAAGTACCAGCCGACGGACCAGCCAGGCGTGGGGTGAACGCGGGCCCGGCTCAAAGCATGGGCGTTGCAGGCTGAACGATAGATCCAGACGAGCGATACGACCATGGCAGGCAACCACGCCAGCAGGAACAGGATCGCCATGCCGCCCTGCAGGAGGTCGCTGAACTCGGCCGCAGCCATCATTTCCTCGGTAGAAGAAAATGCGCCTTCCTGAATGCTGTACAGCATGCGGCGTTCATTCAGGCTGGTGAAGATCATCACCACGATCAAGAGACCACTGATAGCCAACAGGCCAAGAAGCCAGCAGCTCAGGGTGTGGTGTGGACGAAAGACATAGGTCTTTTCAGCGGCCATGATGATGCTGCCTAGCTTGAACGGTCGCGGATTATGCCCTGTCCAGGCGTTTGGGGTTCAGTTCACCGGTTCGCTGGCTTTCGCGTGCGCCTCAACGGGCTGTTCCGGCTCCGGCTGCGATGTCGCCGGCGCCATCTTCTGGATGGTGTGGCGCAGTTCGCGGCCGAGGATGACCTTGGCGTCGCGTGACCAGCCGTCCATGCGTTCATCGAAGGCCAGCTTGCCGTCCTCGGTGGTCCACAGCACCTTCGCTTCGCGCAGCTGGGCGAGGAAGGCGCGGAACAGCGGCTTGTCGAAATATTCCGGAGCGCTGGTGGCGTGCAGCAGGGTCAGGCGCTGCGCGGTGAGCTGGCACAGTTTCTCCAGCTCGCCGACGCTCAGTGAGCCGCTGCCATTGCGCACGAGGATGGCGATGGCGAGGTAGTAGCGTTCGAAGGCCGGCTGCAGGCTGTGCGCGATCACACGCAGCTGGAACACCGCGTCGGTCTGCCCTGGACCGCGACTCAACTGACCGGATTCGGCGTCGAATTCCAGCAGCCCGAGGTCGCAGAACGTGCCGATGGTGGCCTGCAGGCGCTCGCCGAACTGCTCCTCGCTCCACGGCAGGAACAGTTCGTTCCGGATGAACGGATACAGCAGGCGTCCAAGCCGCACCACGCCGGCGCGACTCATGCGGCGGTTGTTCTGGAAGCAGCAGGCGACCCAGGACGCGGCAGCAAACAGGTGCAGCAGGTTGTTGCGGAAGTAGCGCTGCACCACGGCGCTGTCGGCAGCAAGGCCGATCACGTCGCCGAGCGGATGCGGCGTGCGCACCAGCACGTCCATCTTCTCGCCGTAGGCGATGATCTCCTGCGGTGACAGCGGCGTGATGGTGACACGCTCGGAATAGGGGCTGCTGGCCAGCAAGGCCTTGGAAATCGACAGCTGTTGCAGCAGGTCCGGCTCCGACATCGCGTTGCGCGGCGTGGCCAGCAGCGCCTGCGCCAGCAGGCCGACCGGGTTCACGTCGGCGGCGCGGTTGATCTCGACCAGGATGCGCTCGCCCAGCGAGTCCACCATCGGATTGAGCCAGGTGGGCTTCTCGTCGCTGCCGAGCGGATGGTCGCGCCACTCCGGTGCGCGCTCATCGAGGACGTCGCTGAGGAAGATCGGCTGGCCGAAGTTGACGGCCACCTTGCCGTAGCGATGGCGCAGCACGCTGAAGGCGCCCAGCAGGCCGAGCAGGCTTTCCTTCTTCTTCGGCTTGCCGGACAACTCCGCCTGGTAGCTGCCGGCTTCCATCAGCTTTTCGTAGCCGATGTATACGGGCTGGAAAACCACCGGGCGACGCGGTCGCCGCAGGAAGCCACGCACGGTCATCGCCAGCATGCCGCCCTTGGGAGGCAGCAGGCGACCGGTGCGCGAACGCCCGCCTTCGATGAAGTATTCGATGGAGACGCCGCGGTCGATCAGCATGGCGACGTACTCGCTGAATATGGTCGAGTACAGCGCGTTCGACTTGAAACTGCGGCGCAGGAAGAAGGCGCCACCGCGACGCAGGATCGGCCCGACCACCGGCAGGTTGAGGTTGTCGCCCGCGGCGATATGCGGCGGCACGATGTTGTGCTGGTAGAGCAGGTAGCTCAGCAGCAGGTAGTCGATGTGGCTGCGGTGACAGGGCACGTAGATAATTTCGTGGCCCGGGGCGACGTCGCGCAGCGTGTCGAAATGGTGCATCTCGATGCCGTCGTAGAGCTTGTTCCACAGCGGCTTCAGCAGGAACGACAGCGAGCGCACCACCGGATGCGAGTAGTCGGCGGCGATCTCGCGCGCCATCTTGCGCGCCCGGCCGCGGACCTTGGCTTCGTCGGCGCCTTCCTTGCGCGCCTGGTCGGCAATGCTGCGGCGGACGGCCTCGTTGTCGAGCAGGCCGTCGACCAGCGTGCGCCGATGCGAGAGGTCGGGACCGATGACGGCCGTGCGGATGCGTCGGAAATGGGCGCGCAGCACGCGGGCGATCTTGCGCACCGAGCGCTCCGGCGGCAGGCCCTCGGCCAGCACCTCGCGCAAGCTGACCGGCGTGGAGAAACGCACCAGCGTGTTGCGGCCATTGAGCAGGATCGCCAGCAGCCGGCGGAAGCGGCCGACCACGCCCCAGTTCTCCGAGAACAGCACGCTGAACCAGCCTTCCTCGCGGTCCGGCGCACGGCCGACAAACAGCGATACCGGCACCAGCTGCACGTCGAGTTCGGGATCCGCGCGAAGCTGCTGGACCAGTCGCGCCAGGCTTTCCGGGTGGGTCAGCGAACGCGGGCGACCGAACAGGTAGCCCTGGCGGCGTGACAGCGCGAACAGCGCGCGGCCCTTGCCCAGCAGGTCAGCATGACCACTGGTGTTGATCGGCAGCAGCGGCGACGGCAGGCCGGCTTCGGCGCAGGCCTGCTCCAGGATCAGGTTGGCCGACAGGCCGTAGCGCTCGGTCACGTAGCAGACCGGCAGGTCCGGGCGGACCAGCTCGTCAATGCCGACCGGCGGCTCACGGCGAACTTCGACCCAAGGCCGCATCAGCCAGCCGAGGAACCGATACGGCCAGGAAATGCGTTGGTTGTTGGCGCCATTGAGGGCGCTGGAAACGTCTGTCATGGCGCCATTATCGCCGTTCGGACGTTAATTCGCCGCTATTTGCCGCACTCCGGGTGCGCAGCTGCGACGCAGTACCGGATTCCGGAAAGCGCAGGGCCCAGCCATCAGCGATGACCGGGCCCTGCAGGTTGCAAGAGAAATCGATGCCGATCAGTTGGCTTCTTCGATGACCTCTTCGCTTTCCTCGATCATGACGTCGTCGTCAGCGGCATCGGCCGTCTTGCTGGCTTCTTCCATGGCCTTCTTGCCATACCAGCGGCCGTCGACCTGCACCATCTCGGTGTTGAAGCTCAGCGGCTGGTCGAACAGCGAGAAGTTGACCTTGACCGTGGCCTTGTCGCCGTCCTGGCTGACCAGCTCGGACTTCACGCTCTGCAGGGTCTTGTTCACGTCCAGGCCGTAGACGGCCAGGATGCGCTTGACGCCCTGGAAGGCGGTGCCGGCCTTGCCCAGCATGGTCTCGAAGTCCATAGCCTGCACTTCGTCCAGCGACTTCATGTCCAGCGCCTTGGCGGTGGTGATCGCCTCGCGCACGGCCTTGCGTGCCAGCTCGCGGTCGCCGAAGTTGGTCTGGTTGATCCAGTTGGCAGCGCCGGTCAGTGCATTGTTGGCCTGCTGCTTCTCTTCGTCGCTCAGTTCTTCGTTCTCCTGGATCGACTGCGCGGCAAAGCCCTGGCCCATGCCGACGTACATCGGCTTCTGCGCGGCCACCTCGGTGTCGTACTTGACCAGCATCGGCTCCAGCTCGGTCATCATCTGCTCTTCGGCATCAGCCGCGGTGAGCTTGGTCATCATCTCGGCGAACTTGGCCTTGTCCTCCTCGCTCGGCGGATCCTGGTCGCGCTCTTCGACCCACTTGGCCTTGGCCTCGTCGAACTTGGCGGCCGGCATGCTCAGCTGCATCACCGCCAGCAGGTTGCCGTTGGCCAGTTCCTTGGCGACGCCATCGACCACGGCGGTCGGGCTTTCGGTCTGCGCGGCCTTGGCAGGCGCCTGCGCGGGCTGGGTGGCATCGGGACTGGATTTGTCGCTGCCGCAGGCCGACAGGCCCAGCGCCAGAAGCGCGGCGAGGGAAACGGTGGTCAGGCTTTTCACGGTGGTGCTCCGGTGTCGGTGGATTTGGACGGTAAAACGCTACGGGGAGCACACTTTAGGTGGGCGCTGGGTGGCTTACAAGCGGACGAGACCGCGCGCCGGGGCCGGAAACGAAAAACGGGAGGCGAGGCCTCCCGTTCCCGGCTCCATCCTTGGAGCGATATTGTCGTTGTTGTTGCGCCTGTTCCAGTAACCGACACGGTGTCCGGTTGCTACCGATAGTAACTTAGCGACAACTATTCATGCAACACTTCAATATTTATCAGATAAATATCTGATTTATATGTCTATTTGCTGCGAAGTTGGCTGTGGCGGCACTGCTCGGGTGTGCGATTTTCGCCACAGTCGAAGGCCAGCGCCTTCTCCCAGGAGCCGTAGGACGGATTCGGGAAGGCGAACCAGCGTGCGCCCCACCAGTCGGCGTGGGCGTCGGCCAGGGCCGCGCGCTTGGAAATGCTGGTGGCGACGCCATCCATGAAGTCGCCGAGGTTGTCGCCGAGCAGGGCGACGACACGATAGCGGTTGGCCGCCCAGCGCCGGCGGGCGCTCTTGTCGTTGAGATCGTCGTTGATTCCACGCGGATCACCGCGCAACAGGACGAGATCGTCGTTGTCGGCCGGCAGCGGAAAACCATCCTTGCGCAGGTTCTCGACGGTGGCGGCGCGCTCGCCGTCGTGCTTGCGGTTGCTGATGTAGACCAGTGTCACGCCATGTTCGGCCAGACAGTCGAGCAGGATCTGCACGCCCGGCATGGGCTTGGCGTCGGCCTCGTTGATCCAGGCCTTCCAGGCCACCGGGTCGAAGGGGCCGCCGCTGGCGATGCGGCGCGCGGCATAGGCCGAGTTGTCGAGCAGGGTTTCGTCGATGTCCGAAATGATCGCTGGCGGCAGCGACTCGAAGCCACCGCCCTGCTCGCCGTCGATCAGCGCGGTCCAGGACGGGTCGGCGATGGCGGTCGGCAGCATTTCGCAGACGTTGCGGTAGGCCTGCGTGGTCAGCGCCGCGTATTCGGCGCTGGTCTGCATCCAGGCTACGGCGTTGAACGTGTCGTTCGGTGCCGGCTGTGTGCTTGCCGGTGTGCTGTCGGCAATCGGAGCAGGGGCTTCGCGAACGGCATGACCGCCATGGCAGGCGGCGAGCAGGGCGCAGGCGAGACCGATGGCGGCGGGTCGCACGCAGCGAATAGGGGACATGTCGGCTTCCGTTTCTTGAGGTCGCCGCAGTGTAACCGCTGTGGATGACCGCCCGGTTGTTGCCTGCCCAGGGTCGTCAGCCGGCGTCGCCACCCAGCAGGGCGGCGATGCGCGCCATGTGGGTCTCGGCACGAACCTGCTTCTCCGACTGGTCCTGCTCGCTGTTGTCGCCAATGCGATGCACTTCGGCATCCGGCAGCTCGGCGAGAAAGCGGCTGGGCTCCAGCTTCACCAGTTCGCCGTAGCGGCGTGCACGGCGGCTGTGGCTGATCTGCAGCAGGCGCTTGGCGCGGGTCATGCCGACGTACATCAGCCGGCGTTCCTCCTCCAGCCGGCCTTCGTCGAGGCTGGCCTGGTGCGGCAGCAGGCCGTCCTCTGCGCCGATCATGAACACGGCGTGGAATTCCAGGCCCTTGGCTGCGTGCAGGCTCATCAGCCGCACCGTGTTGCCGGGATTGTCGCGATCCGAATGGCTCAACAGGCTCAGCTGGGCGACCAGATCGCCCGGGCTGGCGCGTTCCCCGTCCAGCCAGTTGGCCAGTTCTTCCAGGTTCTCGCGACGACGCTGGTAGGCCGGGCCTTCGCCGTGTTCGGCACGCAGTGCCGGCAGCAGGCCGGAATGTTCGATCACCTGCCGATACAGATCGGCGGCGGTTAAACGCCCGGCCTGAGAACGCAGCTCATGAACCAGCCGGGTGAAACCGTCGAGTGCCGCGCCCGGTCGAGAAGCGAGACGACTGACCACATCGGTGCGCTCGGCGGCACGACCGAGGCTCAGATGCAGCTGTCCAGCGAGTTCGCTCAACTTGGCCAGCGTGGTCTGCCCGATCTCGCGTTTGGGCGCGCCGACCGCGCGCAGGAAGGCGGCGTCATCATCGGGATTGGCGATCAGTCGCAGCCAGGCCATCGCGTCCTTGACCTCGCCGCGATCGAGGAACGCCGTGCCGCCGGACAGGTGGTAGGGCACGCGCAGCATCTGCAGCGCCTTTTCCAGCGGCTTGGACTGGTGGTTGCCGCGGAACAGGATGGCGAAGTCGTGCCATGGGCGCTTGTCGCGCTCCTGCTGGAAGGCGATTTCGGCAGCGACGCGCTCGGCTTCCTGCTCGTTGTTGTCGCATTCGACCACGCGGATCGGCGGGCCGTCGTCGTGCTCGCTCCACAGCTGCTTGGGATGCTCGTGCGGGTTGTTGGCGATCACCGCGTTGGCCGCGCGCAGGATGCGCCGCGCGCAGCGGTAGTTCTGCTCCAGCGTGATGACCCTGAGCTGGGGGAAATCGCGACCCAGGCGCATGATGTTTTCCGGATCGGCGCCGCGCCAGGCGTAGATCGACTGGTCGTCGTCGCCCACGCAGGTGAAGTTGGCCTTCGGCCCGGCCAGCGCCTTCAGCAGGCGGTACTGGGCGCCGTTGGTGTCCTGGTATTCGTCGACCAGCAGGTAGCGCAGTCGCTCGCGCCAGCCACCGGCGAGGTCGGCGTTTTCCTCCAGCAGCTTCAGCGGCAGGCGGATCAGGTCGTCGAAATCCACGGCATTGAAAGCGGACAGCCTCCGCTGGTAGTGGCCGTAGATGTCGGCGGCCTCGCGTTCGCGCGGGCTTTGTGCGGCGGCCGCTGCGCCTTCGGGATCGAGGCCTTCGTTCTTGGCGCGGGAGATCAGCGCCTTCACCGATTCCAGCGTGTCGCGGTCCGCGCCTTTTGGCAGCAGGTCGCGGATCTGGGCGGCGCTGTCGTCGGCGTCGAACACGGAAAAGCCGCGACGCAGGCCGGCCGCCTCGTGCTCGATCTGCAGGATCTTCAGGCCCATCGAGTGGAAGGTGCAGACCGTCAGGCCTTCGGCGGCGTCGCCCTTGATGCGCTTCGCCACGCGCTCGCGCATTTCCTTCGCCGCCTTGTTGGTGAAGGTGATCGCCGCGATGTGTTTCGCCGCCACCCGCCCGGTAGCGATCAGGTGCGCGATCTTCTCGGTGATGACGCGGGTCTTGCCGGAGCCCGCGCCGGCCAGCACCAGCACCGGTCCTTCAGTGGTATCGACGGCAGCGCGTTGTTGCGGGTTGAGCATGTACGGGTGGAATCCGGATACGAGGCGAGGGTGGCCGGAATCATGCTCCGACGACGGGCGCGCACTGTGCCACACTCACGACCCGGATTCGCGCCGAACCGTCGACGAATCCGCTGTCCCGAACGCCCAGAAACGTCGCTCCGATGGCCAAACTGTATTTCTATTATTCGGCGATGAATGCCGGAAAAACCACGAACCTGCTGCAATCTGCCTATAACTACGCCGAACGTGGCATGCGGACACTGATCCTGACGCCGCAGCTGGATGACCGCTACGGCCAGGGCGTGGTGGCTTCGCGTATCGGACTCAAGGCCGATGGCCGCATCTTCGACCGCGAGGACGATCTGGAAGCCATCGTGGCTCATGACATCGAGCACAACGGCGAGCTCGGCTGCGTGCTGGTGGACGAATCGCAGTTCCTGACCAAGCGTCAGGTCTGGCAGCTGAGCGAAGTCGTGGATCGCCTCAACGTCCCGGTGCTGGCCTATGGGCTGCGCACCGATTTCCGCGGCGAGTTGTTCGAGGGCAGCCAGTATCTGCTGGCCTGGGCCGACAGCATCGACGAGATCAAGACCATCTGCCACAGCGGCAAGAAAGCGACCATGGTGGTGCGCGTGGATGAACACGGTCGCGCCATCACCGAAGGCCCGCAGGTCGAGATCGGTGGCAACGAGCGCTACGTGTCGGTCAGTCGCCCCGAGTTCAAGAAGATCACCCGCGGCGAAGGCCGCATCGAGCTGCAGCAGCCGCAGCTGGAGCTGGGTACGAAATGATCCGGCATGGCCGCTAGCCCGCTTCGGGAAATGCCCGCATGTCGTTCGGTCTGATCGATCTCCTCGTCATCGCCGCCACCCTGGCGCTGCTGGTGGTGCTGATGCTGCCGAAGCTGCGCGCCAAGCCCGGCTGGCGCGCGGCGATCACGCCGCTGGCGTCGATTATCGGTTCCGGCTTCCTGGTGATCGGACCGGTGCTGGCGCATGTGGCCGGGCGCTGGGCGGTGGAGGCGATGCTCGGCCTGTGCGCGCTGGCCTGGCTGTTTGGCTCGGCAATCCGTTTCAACATCGCCGGGCTGGACCGGGAACCGGGAACCCCGCATGCGATGAAGGCGGCCAGCGACCGTTTCGCCCACTGGGACCGCATGTCGCAGCTGCTGCTGGCCCTGGCCTATTTCGTTTCCGTCGCCTACTACCTGAACCTGCTCGGCGCCTACCTGCTGAAGGGTTTCGGCGTGGTCGATCCGGTCCTGGCGCGCACGGCGACCAGCCTGCTGGTGGTGGGGCTTGGTGGCCTTGGTTTCCTGCACGGCTTCAAGGGCATCGAGCGGGTCGAGGTGATCGCCGTGAGCTTCAAGCTGGCGGTGATTGGTGGCCTGCTGCTGGCGCTGCTGCAGCATCGATTCGGCGGCTTCGATCCGGGTTCGGTGCCGATTTCCGACGAAAGCGACGGCTGGACGGCGATGCGCGTACTGCTGGGCTGCGTGCTGCTGGTGCAGGGTTTCGAAACCTCACGTTTCCTTGGCCATGAGTACGATGCCCGGACCCGCGCGCGCAGCATGCGTCGTGCCCAGCTGCTGTCCACCGGGATCTACGTCGCCTTCATCTTCCTGGTGCTGCCGCTGGTGCCGCCGGGTGGCATCGATGTCGGCTCGGAAACCGAGATCGTCGACATCGTCGCCACCGTCGCCATGGTGCTGGGGCCGATGCTGGTGCTGGCTGCAATCGCTTCGCAGCTGTCCGCAGCGGTGGCCGACATGGGCGGCTCGGGCGGCCTGCTGACTGAGGTGAGTGGTGGTCGCGTGTCCGCGCGCATGGCCTATGTGGCGATCACCGCCGTGGTGCTGGTGCTGACCTGGACCGTGGACATCTTCAGCATCATCGCCTTCGCCAGCCGCGCCTTCGCTGCCTACTACGCCATCCAGTGTGGCCTCGCCGCCTGGCTGGCCGAAGGCCGCCATTCGCGCCGCGCCTGGTACAGCCTGGGCGCATTGCTGGCTTTGGCCGTGGTGGTGCTGGGCAAGCCGGCCGAATGAGGGTAGTGCCGTGAATGACCCTGCCGCCTATGCAAAGTGGCTCAAAGCTGCCCGACGCGCTTCGCGACGGGAGTCCGAGGCCGAAGACCTCCTCCAGGACGCCTTGATCATTGCCTTCGAAGCTGGCCGTAAGCCGCTGCAGGGGGATGGCGATGCACCCTGGTTTCGCACCGTGCTGGAGCGGCAGGCCGCTTTCCGCGCCCGTGGCGCCGTCCGATCCCGGCAGCGGGAGGCTGACTTTGCGAGCGCGCAACCACAGACGCAAGAGCTGACCGATACGCCAGACCATTTCGATGCGCTAGCTCCCGTGATCAGTTTGCTTGCCGACTGGCCGACATCTCAGCGCAGCGTGCTGCTGCTGGCATTGCATGGTCTTGATCGTGAGGAGATCCGCTGCGTGTTGGATCTCCCGGATACGGCGCTGCGCCAGCGCCTTGTCGCCATCCGCAAGCGTCTCGTCGATTCAACGCTGCGTACGTTCTGCGAGCCATTCCAGCAATGGCTGGGCAAGCAGGGTGGCGACGACGCTGGACTGCGCCGTGCCGCGCTGGCTCGGGGGCCGGCTCGCATCACGGAGTTCCGGTTGGGCGTTAGCGATCCAGATGGTCATCTGCTGGGCCTGGGCGCGCCGCGACGACCCAGACGCTGAGCTGCCTTCGCCAAAGCGTGGCCTCCCGCTGGCATGCTCACAAGATGGGATGGCACGGCAACTACGGAGTGGGAATGTTCCCGGTCAACTCAAACTTGAGGAGTGCAGTCCATGTTTTCTGATCCGAAACTGGGCGCCATCGTGTTCTTCGTCACCGATCTCGCGCGGAGCGAGACTTTCTATCGCGACGTGCTGGGTCTTCCCGTCCAGCGGATGGGCAACGATGACGAAGAGATGCTGCTGGCCGAACTGGGGCCGATGTCACTGGTCTTCTTTCGTGGTGACGAGCCGCGTGGTCGATCCCCGATCCCCGTGTTCAATGTCGGTAGCGACGACATCGAAGGCATCGTCGACGCCTTGAGCGCCCGCGGTGTGGAGATCGTGGCACCGCTTCAGCACGCGCCGGATGGCGGCATGACGGCGGACTTCCTCGATCCGGATAGTCACGTCCTGAGCGTGTACCAGGCGCCGGCGGCCGATTGATCCGGCTGGAGTTGATCTGCCCATCGTCCCGGGGCGATGGGCAGGTGACCCCTGGAAGTCTCAGGAAATCAGCGTTCGACAATCGCCGTCACGCCCATACCACCAGCAGTGCAGATGGAGATCAGGGCGCGGCCCTTGCCTTTCTCCTTCAGAAGCTTGGCGGCGGTGGCGACGATGCGGGCGCCGGTGGCGGCGAAGGGATGGCCCAGTGCCAGCGAGCTGCCGTTGACGTTGAGTTTGTCGCGGTCGATCGAACCCAGCGGCGCATCGAGGCCGAGTTTGTCGCGGCAGAAGTCTTCCGACTCCCAGGCTTTCAGCGTGCACAGCACCTGTGCGGCGAAGGCTTCGTGGATTTCGTAGAAGTCGAAGTCCTGAAGGGTGAGGCCGTTGCGCGCCAGCAGCTGGGCGACCGCCCAGGCCGGCGCCATCAGCAGGCCTTCGCCGTGCACGAAATCGACGGCGGCAACCTGTGAATCGACCAGATAGGCCATCGGCTCGTGGCCGTGCGCACGGGCCCAATCGTCGCTGGCCAGCAGCGCGGCGGACGCACCGTCGGTGAGCGGCGTGGAGTTGCCGGCGGTCAGCGTGCCCTTGCCAGAAATTTTGTCGAAGGCCGGCTTCAGCGTGGCCAGCTTTTCCAGCGTGGTGTCCGCGCGCAGGATGTTGTCGCGGTCCAGGCCACGGAACGGTACGACCAGGTCACGGAAGAAGCCGGATTCATAGGCTGCCGCGGCATGCTGGTGGCTGGCATAGGCCAGCGCGTCCTGATCCTCGCGGCTGATGTCCCATTCCTTGGCCATCATTTCACAGTGATCGCCCATGGACTTGCCGGTACGCGGCTCGGCCACGCCGGGGAATTCCGGCTTCAGCTCACGCGGACGGAAGCCTTTCCATGCCGCCAGCCGCTGCCCGAGGCTGCGAGCGGCGGCCATCTTCAGGATGCGTCGGCGCAGCGACTTGCCGTAGACGATGGGGACGTCGGACGTCGTGTCCGAGCCGCCACCGATACCGGCCTCGATCTGCCCCAGCGCGATCTTGTTGCCGACGGTGATGACGCTGTCGAGGCTGGTGCCGCAGGCGCGCTGCAGGGTGATGCCCGGCGTTTCCGGCGACAGGCCGGACGACAGCGTGGCCTCGCGGGCAAGGTTCCAGTCCGAGCTG
The DNA here is from genome assembly GCA_024233975.1 of Rhodanobacteraceae bacterium. Classification (GTDB taxonomy): domain Bacteria; phylum Pseudomonadota; class Gammaproteobacteria; order Xanthomonadales; family Xanthomonadaceae; genus JACKOX01. The sequence continues at coordinate 41,059 of JACKOX010000021.1, read as the reverse complement.
TGCTTGATCACCGCGCCCATGGCGACTTCGCCCAGTTTCTCGCCATGCAGGCCGAACTTCTCCACCAGCGCGCCCAGCGTGCGGATCGACATGCCCAGGTTGCCGACGTCCGAATAGGCCGTGTTGTTGCGGCAGAACGGAATGCGGACGCCGCCGAGGATGGCGACAGGCTTGCGGGCGGGGAGCTTGGTCTTCATTGCTGGGCGCGATCCATACTCGGGCGTCGGGTGAGGCCGTTATCCTACCGCATCGCCCGGGCCGGGCTGGTCGATCAGCGCTGTATCCGGGTCATCATCCGGTCCCGGTTGGCCCACTGGGTTGTCATCGCCATGTGCCGCACGAATTGACGCCGCATCCACCAGCCATTGCGGCCATTGGGGCCAGAAATGCCAGGCGCCGGGGTCGTCGCGGATCAGGCGATCCAGTTGTGCGGCGAACCAGTCGAGTTCGGCTGCAGGATCGGTGATGTGCCGTGCTGACTCGATATGCAGCGTGCGGTAGCCTTTTTCGTCCAGCGTCACCCAACAGGGCACGACCGGCACATCCAGTGATTTGGCGAGATCAAGCAGTCCACAGGGAAGGGTCGCTGGCTGGCCGAGCAACGTAACGGGTAGCTGGCGGGCGGAGACCAGTTGCGGTGGCACATCGAGTAACCCGACCACCACCTTGTTTTCAGCCAGTGCCGTGGTCAGCTTTTCACGGATTCGCGGCCGAAAGACGGATGCGACGCCAGCCGAGCGATTGGTTTCCCTCCAACGCTGTTTTGCATAAAACAGCTCGACCCGCCGCCCCGAAAACATGGATTCGTCGAACGGTGCGAAGGTCATTACGGTGCCGAAGCCGGCATGGTTGGCATCGCGGAGCATCCACATGCCGTTGCCATAATGGAAGCTGAGCGCGATGAACGGACCTTCCTTCGGCCATTCGCCCTTGCGACGGAAATGCGCTGTTGGTGGTCTGCCAACGGGCGTGCGGCGGGCCAGATAGAGGTCGGCGGCATCCAGCAGGCGAACCAGGCGCAGGCGACGCCGGAGTGCCTTTTCGTCCTGGGTTGGCAGCGCATCCATCGCGGCACGAATGGATGCTTCGGTCTGCGCACCGAACAGCCAGCGTGAGCGGCTCAGCTGGCGATAGACCCAGAAAGCCGCTGGCCATGGCAACAGTGCCGGCAGCCCCGGGGCCAGTACGATCTGGATCAGATCACGGATTTCTCGGCGCAGTCGAGCCATTGCGGTCATGCAGTGCAGGTAACCGGGAACAATGCGTGAAGTGGCTCAAGGGTGCAACGAGCGTTGCCGGCGGCGTGTCAAAATGCGCGGATGATGCATACCACCTCGATCCCGCTGGTGATGGCGCTGGAGCGCCGCCCACAGAGTCCTTCGCCCACCCGCGACGTGCTGTCGCCCGAAAAGGCTGCTGCCCTGGTGCAGAAGATCGCCGATGACTTGGTTCGCCTCTTTCCGGGAATTGACCGACTCGATCTGGCGGCGGCCACCATCCTGTTCGACCCGGCACAGCTGCTGCGGCCGGGCTGGCCGGCGGACGCCATGCTGACCGAACTGGTGGCGCGCGCCCCGGGTTCAACCGCCGAGGACGGCGGTCGCCTGCTGGCCTTTGGCGGTGATGCCGACAACTACCCGGCGTCGGCGTTGACGCCAGACCCAGCGCTCGGTCAGGGCGCGCTTCTGCTGCTCCCGCTGCGGATCAGCGGCAATGCCGATGACGTGGCCACGTTTTCGTCGGCACTGGAAGCCCGGTTGTTCGACCACGGCATGGCCGGTGCCGCGACGGCGCTGCTGGTGCAGGAAGCTTTCGGGATCGAGCTGGAACACGCCCGCTATCTGACACGTCACGATCTCTGCGCCATGACCGCCATGCAGTATGAACACGCCGGCATTGGCGCGCTGTGGCGGTTGATCGAGTCGGCGTTGTATGAACCGGCTGGTGACGACAGCCTTGATGCCGACGACCTGCCGCCATTGCGTCGAATGGGTGGCGTGCTGTGGCTGGGTGAGCTTGACGACGCTGATCTTCGACCGCGACTTGCCCGGGTGTTTGATGATGCATCGATGCTGGAAGCGGCGCTGAGACGATGGCCGGCGCGGGTGGCGCAGGTCGAGGCCGTGCTGGCCGCGCACGGATTGAATCCGCAGCGGATGCCGTTGGATGTGGGGCAATCGCTGGATGCGATCTCTTTGGCTTGACGTGGGGTTGTTGGCGGACGACTTGCCGCTTCTGGTACATCAAGAGCTTTCGTTCGCCCGTTAGGCTACCGAGCTACTTTTTCTTTGGACAAGCAAAGAAAATGAACTCGAACGCGCCGAAGGCGATGTCGAAAGCTCTTGCTCTTGATTCAAGAAAACACGCGCTCGATCAACGCGTATTGATCACCTCACTCAACCACGGTTGAGCGTATTCATACTGGTGATAATGCGATCGTTCCATGCCGAGCCCTTCGTAGGTTGCCTGCGCGCGATGGTTCTCGGTTTCGACGTAGAGGCGCAGGCCGCAGACATCGCGGCGGCCGTCGATTTCGGCCAGCACGTGGTGGTAAAGCGCGGCGAAAACGCCCTGCCGGCGCGCATCCTCGGCGACGAAGACGCTCTGGATCCACCACCAGTCGGCGCAGCGCCAGTCGCTCCATTCGTAGGTCAGCATCAGCGTGCCGACGACCTTGCCGTCGCGTTCGGCGACCAGGTAGCGGCCGCGCGCCGGTTCGGCCAGTACGCGCTCGATACCGCGTGTCACCGTGGGCAGGTCAAGCTGCTTGTTCTCGGTTTCCAGCGCCATGGCGGCGGCAAAAGCCGCCAGGATCGGCACGTCGCTGCTGCCGGCAGCACGGATGTCGAGCGGGTGATCGCTCATTGAAGCCTCCATGATTCGATGGCCGAACGGTGGCCCGGGGTCGCCATTCATGGCGCCAGCGGTTAACGTTCCGCCCAGTAATGGGGGTTGCTGATGGACGAGCCTAGCGCAGACGATGCCGTGCAGTATCGCTTTGGCGAGTTCCTGCTCGATCCGGCCACGCGCGCCCTGTACCGGAATGGCGAGCGCGTCGAGCTGCAGCCCAAGGTCTTCGACCTGATCGTGCATCTGGTTGAATGCCGTGATCGCGCGGTCAGCAAGGACGAGCTGCAGGACGCGGTATGGCCGCGCCAGGTGATCACCGAGACGGCGATGACCCGCGCGGTGATGAAGGCGCGCAAGGCGCTGGACGATGATGCCAACCAGCCGCGGATGATCGCCACGCTGCAGACGCACGGCTACCACTTCATCGCGCCGGTGGTGGTGGAAGCACGACCAGCGTCCGATTCCCCGTCTGCTTCGAATGACGGGGCTTCCGCCGCATCGGCCCCGGCCACGCTGCGCCGCGAATGGCCGTGGCTGCCGATTTCGCTGGTGATCCTGCTGGGAGCGATCGCGGTGCTCTGGCTCTGGCGCCGCGAGGCTGCCGAGCCGCCGCTGCTGGCCGCCGGCGAGATTGCACGGCTGGCGATCCTGCCGGTGGAGAACGACAGTGGCGACAGTCGCTTCGACTGGGCACGACTGGGCCTGGTCGCGGGCGTGGGCGACTACCTTGAAACCACTCGCGCGGCCGAAATCGTGCCGATCCGCAATATCACCCGTCTGATGGACCGGCAACGGCCACCGACAGCCAGCGATGCCGACCTCACTGAGCTGGTGCGCCGTTTCGCCGTGACCGATGGCGCCACCCATGTGGTGGCGGCGAGCATCGAGGAAGGCGCCGGCAGCCTGCGCCTTCGCTACCGGTTGGCAGATGCCGCGGGCAACGTGCGGCAGCGGACGCTGGTGGGTGACACGCCGACGCGACTGATGACCGGCCTTGGTGCCGACCTCGCCGCCCAGTTCGATGCCGGCGGCGAGCATCGCGAGGTGCCCGGCGACGAGTTCGCCAACGAGGCCTATCTGCGCGGCAAGTCGGCGGCACTGTCGGGTGACTACGATGCTGCCGTCACCCTGTTCGAGTCGGCGATGTCGCAGTCGCCCGATGCGCTGTGGCCGCGGCTGGAACTGGCCATGATCGCGCGCAATCGGCGCCAGTTCGACGAAGCGGAAGCGCAGTTCACGGGGCTCATCAAGGACGCACGCCGGGCCGGCAACGCGGCGGTGGAATTCAGCGCCGTGAACTCGCTGGGCAACCTGTATCTGATGTCCGAACGCATCGAACAGGCCGCCGAGCGCTGGCAGGAAGCCCTGGCGCTGGCCGAGCGGCAGGACGAGCCGTACTGGATGGCCAAGGCGTATCACAACCTGTCCATCGCGGCGAACATCCAGCGCGACCAGAAGGCGGCCCGGGACTACATCCAGAAGGCCAGTGACGCCTTCACCCGGGCCGGTTTCGAGGTGCTGCCACCACAGCTGGCGATGAAGATCGGCGACCAGCATCACGTCGATGGCCAGCTCGATACCGCCGAGCACTATGTCGAGCAGGCCATCCACGGCTATCGCACGCTGGGCATCCTCAATGCCGAGGCGCTGTCGGTTGGCAACCTGGCGCATATCCGGCAGGACCAGGGTCGCCTCGACGAATCGGCCGCGCTGCTCGCGCAGACCATCGAGATGCTGCGTCGGGCGCAGGATCAGGAGCGCGCCATCGGCACGACCTTCGGCGAGCTTGGGGTGGTGAACAGCCTGCGCGGCGATGCGGAAGGCGCCGAAGCGGCCTTCGCCGAGGCACAGACGTTGCTCGAACCCCTGCGCGAGCGCATCCCGCTGGCGGCACTGGAACTGCGGCGTGCCGGACACCGGCTGCGACAGGGTGATTTCGACGACGCTGCCGTCGATCTCAATGCCGCGCTCGAACATTACCGGGAAGGCCGCTTGCCCTATGGCGAAGCGTTGACCCAGGCCATGCTGTCGCGACTGCATGCCGCAACCGGTGATTCGGCGGCGGCCGTTGATCTGGCTTCGCAGGCGAGCCTCACCGCCGAGGTCAGCGGCTCCGACGAAGCCCGCACCGATGCGGCCGACGCCGCCATTCGCGCCCGTTTCTCGGCCGAAGGCCCGACCGACGCCGTGATCGCTGCCTGGTCCGAATTCCATCGGACCTGCCCGCAAAAGCTTCCCGGCAAACCCTACTCCTGCGTTCGCTGGCAACTGGATGCGGCGAACAGCCTGCAGGCGGGCGGGCGCGAGGACGTGGCTGCCGAGTGGATCGCGGCTGTCCGCCGCCGGATGTCCTCGGCACCGGGCCTGGAACAGGCCGAGCAGGCCCTGAAACAGGCGGAATAGTCGGCAATGTTTCCCGGTGGACGCCGTCGACGGGTCCGTTTCGCGGATCGTCTACGGGCGGCGCGGCCTTTTTGATCACCCATAACTAGCTGATAAAAAACAAAATATTCAGCGATCACCGCATGGTCATCAAGGGTCAGGCGATGGTCGAGTACATTTTTGGCGGGATCCCGACACTGCAACGGCACCGGCGCTCATGCCGGCCCAATCAGTGGAGGAACCACCATGAAACGCTTCGCCTTTCTCGGCTACGGCCTGGTCTGTTACGCCGTCTTTTTCGTCAGCTTCCTGTACGCCATCGGCTTCGTCGGCAACATCTGGGTGCCGAAGTCGATTGACTCCGCACCCACCGCGCCCTTCGGCGTGGCCCTGATGATCAACCTCGGCCTGCTCGCCGTCTTCGCCTTGCAGCACAGCGTGATGGCGCGGCCGGCCTTCAAGCGCGTCTGGACGCGCATCGTCTCGCCGGTCATTGAGCGCAGCACCTATGTGCTGTTCACCAGCCTGGCCCTGATTGCCCTGTTTGCCTTCTGGCAGCCGATGGGTGGCGTGGTGTGGACGGTGGAGTCGCCGCTGGCGCAGGCCGTGCTCTATGCCATCTTCGGGCTCGGCTGGTTGATCGTCCTGCTCAGCACCTTCCTGATCAACCATTTCGACCTGTTCGGCCTGCGCCAGGTGTGGCTGGCCTTCCGTGGTCGCCCCTACACCGAGGTCCCGTTCAAGTCGAACGGCCCGTACCGTTGGGTCCGTCATCCCATCTATTTCGGCTTCCTGCTGGCCTTCTGGGCGACGCCGGTAATGACCGTGGCGCATCTGGTTTACGCAGTGATGTGCACCGCCTACATCCTGATCGGCATCCAGCTCGAAGAGCGTGACCTGCAGGACCACCTGCCGGAATACGCGGCTTATCGGGATGAGGTGTCGATGATCATCCCGCGTCCGCCGAAGACCACGCGCCTGCCGTCCGAGGTGAACGCATGAACGCCCTGATCGACGCCATGACCCCGATGGAACGTTTCGGGCACGCCGTGCTGGCACTGCTCTGTCCTGAACGCGCGGTCCTCAGGCTGCGCCGGCTCGCCGACGCGTAGCCAACCCTTTAGGCAACGGCGGCGCCGCGCTGTCTTCCCCGAGCGGCCGGCGCCGCCCGCGCCACCCCAATTCCCTGTAGACGCGCCCGCTTCGGTCGGGCGCCGGGCACGGCTTGCCCGACGAAACGCAAACACCTGGAGAGAAACCATGTTCCGCATTCGACACGCCATACTTGCTTCCGCCTTGCTGGGTGTTGCGCAGCAGGCCGCTGCCGTCACCGTGGGCAGCGAAGCCGCCTGTGATTTCCATACCCTCAACGACGCCATCAATTCCGTCCCGCGTGGTGGCACCGTGAGCATCCGCCTGTCCAACAACCTCGTGCACGACCCGCTGCTGTCGATTGACCGCAATGTCAACATCACCGGCGGCTACGACAGCTGCAGCGACGGTTCCAGCAACCACCTGACGCCGTCGGTGATCTACGGTATCGGCAACAACCAGCCGGTGGTTCACCTCAGCGGCTTTGCCAATCCCCTGGCCGTGAATGTCTCGCTGACCAACGTGAACATCGTGGGCGGCGAAGCGCCCAACGGCGCCGGCATCCGGATCACCGCGGACAACCGCGTTACGCTCTCCAACGTGAAGGTCTACGGCAACGTGGCCAGCGTGAATGGCGGCGGCGTCTATATCGACGGCAGCAAGGGCGCCGAGCTGCTGATCGACTATGACAGCCAGATCTACCAGAACAGCGCGCACCAGAAGGGCGGCGGCATCTACTGCATCAACGCCAGCGCGGCCAACAACGGTTTGATCGACTTCCGTCGTGGCGAGATCCGTGACAACGTCGCCGGTGCCTATGGTGCCGGACTGTTCCTCGACAACTGCATGGTGACAGGCGCCACTGATGGCCTTCGCCGCATCGCCGACAATTTCACGGATCGCGAAGCCTTTGACGACGAGACCCTCGATCTGAACGGCCGCGCATCCGGTGGTGGCCTGTATGCCTACAACGGCACGCGCATCTACCTCGGCAGCGCCAACTCCGAAACGCTGGTCGAAGACAACAACGTTCGACATGAGGTCTACAACGGCTTTGGGTTCCACTACGAGGAAGACCACGGTGACGGCGGCGGCTTTTACATTGGCACAGACGCCAAGGCCTATCTGATCAATACCCACATGGCCGGCAACGTGGCCAATGCGGGCGGCGCGGTCCATCTGGCCGATGGCGGTTCCCTCGACATGCGCCGCGACCCGAATGGTTGCATTGCCAGCGCCGAGCACCCGGGCTGCTCCAGTCTCGACAACAATACGGCGCAGGGCTACGACGATGGTTATGACGGCTGCCTCGGCAACGGGCACAGCTTTGCGGGTCAGGGCGGAGCGCTGGCCCTGAACCAGGGCTACGCCCGGCTCAATGGCGTGTGGATCACCCGCAATCGCGCTGTCGAGACAGATGGTTGCGCCGTCCAGCTCACCCAGCGTTACCCGCACGGCGCCGCGCTTCTGGTCGAGGGCGGTGGCCGTCTCGAGACCATCAACAGCGTGATCCACAACAACGGCAACGACAGTGCCGATGACATCATCCACGTCTACGCCAGCGGCAGCCTCTACCGCGCGTACAACACCACCATCGCGGGCAACTCGAATGTGGACGACGCCGTGATCCGCACCGGCGGCTACGCGGATTTCACCAACGTCACGCCGGGGGTGGAACTTTACAACAGCATCGTCATGGAATCGGCCGCGATCTACAAGAATGATCATGCCGATCAGGCCCGCCTGACCTCGGTCTGCGTGCTGACCAACAACCTCGGCACGCTCGACGATGCGCCGAACAGCGATCTTCGCGACAGCGTGCAGGCGGGTAGTGCCGGTTTTGTCGACGGCAACAACGACGATTTTCGACTGCAGAACAATTCGCCTGCGGTCGACTTATGCGCGGCCGACGACGTGGCCGGTGACGGGTTCATCAACTATGTGTTGGAGGACATGGACGGCAACATGCGGCCGCGCATCAACACGCCCGATCCGGACCACGCTTGGGATGCCGGTGCCTATGAAAACCAGAGCGGTCTCGACAGCATCGTCGGTGATCTGGCGGTCACCATCGACGATGGCGGCTTCAACATTGGCCTCAACAGCTCGATGGGCTACCTGATCACCTTGCGCAACAACGGCCCGCAGCCGGTCGCCAACGCCGGCTTCCGCGTCACGCTCGACAGTTCCCTGCAGAATGCGATGACCCTGCTGCCGTTCGCCAATGGTTGGAGCTGCAGCAATGTCGGCCACGTCGGTGAATGCCAGTACAGCGGCACGCTGCTTCCCGGTGCCGAACCGCTGGAAGTGGCCGTGCAGTTCACCTCGCCGTCGTCGCCGGCCATCGTGACATCCACCGTGGAAGCATTGGGGCCGGCCACGCTGGTGGATCCGGTGACCGCCAACAACAGCGCCAGCGAGATCACCTCGATCGCCACCGACTCGGACCTTGCCACCCGCTTCGTCAGCGTGCCGTCGATGCTGGAGCCGGGGGAGACCTCGCAGGTCATCGTGGAACTGGAGAATCTCGGTCCCGACGTATCGCCGCAGCCGAAGATCCGCCTGTTCTTCCCGGACACGGTGCAGAACGTCAGCGTGGTCAACAAGCCGTCGACGGCGTGGAGCTGTACGGATGCGGTCGACATGGGCAACGGCACCTCGGCGATCACCTGTTCGGCGAGTCAGGCCGGTCCTACCACGTATGAGTTCACTTTCGGGTTCCAGGTGCCGATCAACCAGCCGGCACCGTCACTCTGGGCCATGCGTCTGGTGGTGGTGCAGGAGGCGCCGGAGTCCATCGCCGACAACCTGGTCGAGACCAGCGTGCCGGTCGAGGTCCTGTCCGGTGGTCCGGTGATCTTCCGCGGCGACTTCGAGGACTGATCCCGGCCGGCTCAAGCTGCAACGAAACTCGCAGCAAAGAAAAGGGAGCGGCATGCCGCTCCCTTTTCATGTCCCGAAGCCTGACGGGTGATCAGCCGTCGAAGGCAGTCACGCCGGGCAGGCGATTGATGTAGTCGCTGCCCATCAGCTGCGATGGCGTGTAGTAGCCGCCGGCGACGCGGTTGGCGAGCAGGTGTTCGACCAGTCCCAGTGACGCGGTGACGGTCAGTTCGTAGCCGTTGGGTGTCTCCAGGCGCTGCCTGATCATTTCGTCATCGCTGCCATAAACCTCACCCCACACATGCGTTCGTGTTTTTTCGCGCTTCTTCTCGCTGGGTCCGGCGCCCTGCTTGCGGACCTTGGCCTTGAGCCAGCTTTGGATGGGTCCGAGCCCAAGGAACGGTCGGAACCAGCGCAGCCAGCGCAGGCGCTTGACCGTGGATGGCGGCACCGCCATGTACACCTCGATGTCGGGAATGCCGGTGCTGACGTAGGCGGTGTAGACATCACCCCAGGGGATGGTCACCGCCGTGCGCTGCTCGCCATCGCGCTCGAAACTGCGTGAGCGCCAGCCCAGTGGTACGGTCTGCAGCTGGCCGTTGCGGCGGATGCGACCGCCCTTGCCCAGGCCTTCGACGCTGGTCAGCGCGGTGCCGCGACTGGGTCCGCCACCGGCCTCGAAGGCAAGCACCAGACGCCGTGCATCCGGCATCCGCGCCTTCAGCTGTGCGGCGAGGCAATCGGTGGGTACGACGTCGAATCCGCTGCCGGGCAGCACCACGATGCCGCGCTTCATCGCGCGATCATGCTGTGCGTGGCAATGGGCAAACACGTCGATCTCGCCAGTGATGTCGAGGTAGTGGCAGCCCACGTCGAGGCAGGCCTCCAGCATAGGCTTGCAGGTCTGCGAGAACGGACCAGCGCAGTGCAGCACCAGGCCCAGCGCATGCAGGCCGTGGTGCAGTGTGTCCGGGTTGTCCAGCGACAGCACGCGATAGGGCAGCTTGAGTTCGGCGCCCATTTCCTCCAGCGCATCGGCGTTGCGGCCACCGAGTACCGGCTTCAGGCCGCGTCGCACGGCTTCCTTCGCGATCAGACGACCGGTGTAGCCGGTCGCGCCATAAATCATCCAGTCCATTCGCCTCATCCCCCCCGGGATCGTGATGCGACCAGCTTCATCAGCTGGCGGAAATAGAGATTGGGAAACCAGCGCTTGATCCGCCAGCGCATCGGTTCGCGCTTGGTCGGGAGGATCAGGAAATCGCCGCGCTCGATGGCCTCGAAGGTCGCCTTGGACACCGAGTCCAGCGTGTCCGGCGAGTCGCGCATCAGCTTTTCAGCGACGCCGCGCATGCGCTCGCTGCCTTCCCAGTTGCTGAGCAGGTTGGTCTGGAAGAAGGCCGGGCAGACTACCGACACCTTGATGCCGCTGCCGTGCAGTTCCGCGCGCAGCTGGTCGGAGAGCGTGTAGGCGCCGGCTTTTGCCACGCCGTAGCTCATGATTCCGGGTCCGCCGGCCAGCGCCGCGAAGGACGCGACATTGACGATATGCCCGCTTCCGGTCTTTTGCATGGCGGGCAGGAAGGCGCGGCAGGCGCGCACGATGCCGAGCAGATTGATGTTCAGCACGCGCTGCCATTCGGCCATGTCGGCCTCGAGCAGGGTGCCGCCGCTGGCGATGCCGGCGTTGTTGATCAGGATGTCCACCGGCTCGCCGGTGGCGGCCACTTCGGACTGCCAGCGCGCCACCGAGGCATCGTCGCCGATGTCCACCTGATAGACGCGATGGCCGTCGCCGGGCAGCATCGCGGCAGTCTCGCGGGCGCTGTCGGCATTGATGTCCGCACAGCCGACGCGGCAGCCGGCCGCGGCAAAACGCTGTGCCAGCGCGCGGCCGAAACCGCTGCCGGCGCCGCTGATGAGAACTTGTCGAACCGTCACAGGCCGCTCCCGCACTGCGTGGTAGCCTGCGAGGATAGCAATGCAGGGACAGGAATTCGCATGGGCGCAAGCAGCGAAACATCGAATGCATCACAGTTTTCAAGCTCCGAGCGGCTGGATGGCCGCGTCGCGCTGGTCACTGGGGCCTCGCGAGGCATCGGCGAGGCCATCGCACGGTTGCTGGCCGAGCGCGGTGCCGATGTCATCATCAGCAGTCGAAAGGCCGAATCCTGCGAGGCGGTGGCGGCATCAATTCGTGAATCTGGCGGCAAGGCCGAGGCCATGGGCCTGCATATCGGCGACGCCGACGCGATGAGCGCCGCGTTCCAGCGACTGGAGGATGCCGGCCGCGCGCCACAGCTGCTGGTCAACAACGCGGCGGCCAATCCTTACTTCGGTCCGATGATCGACATGCCGCTGGAGGCTTTCGACAAGACCGTTGAAGTGAACATCCGCGGCTATTTCTGGGCCACGGTGCAGGCGGCCAAGCGCATGCAGCCGGGCGCGTCCATCGTCAACATCGCCTCGGTCAATGCGCGTCGCGTCGGCATGGGGCAGGGCGTTTACTCGGCGACCAAGGCGGCGATCCTGAGCCTGACCGAAGGTTTCGCCCGCGAACTGGCGCCGCGAGGCATCCGCGTCAATGCCGTGCTGCCGGGTCTGACCGACACCAAGTTCGCCAGCGCGCTCACGCAAAACGAAGCCATCCTGAAGCCGCTGCTGCGCATGATCCCGCTGGGCCGTGCCGCGCAGCCGGCCGAGATGGCGCCGATGGTTGCCTTCCTCCTGAGCGACGCCGCCAGCTACATCACCGGCGCCAGTTTCACCGTCGATGGCGGCCTGCTCTGTTGAGCCGCCTCTTGCTTCAAATCCTGATGAGGTTTTCCCATGTTTTCGATTCGCCCCCTCGGTGTGCTGCTGCTGGGCAGTGCAATGGCCCTCGCTGCCACCATGGCTTCGGCTGAAAAGCTCACGCTGGAAGCGCTGGCCGGCAACGAGCCGCTGTCCGGTCCGTCATTGCGTGCGTCCAAGGTGTCGCCGGACGGTTCGCGGGTGACCTTCCTGCGCGGCAAGGACGACAACCGTTTTCGTCTCGATCTCTGGGAATACCACATCGCCAGCGGCGAGACGCGGCTGCTGGTGGATGCCGACTGGATCCTGCCGCCGGGCAGCGAGGTGCTGTCCGATGCCGAGAAGGCGCGTCGCGAGCGCCAGCGCATTTCCGACATCTCCGGAATCATCGATTACGCCTTTTCGCCGGACGGCCAGCGCCTGCTGTTCCCGATGGGTGGCGAACTGTATCTGTACGACCTGTCGAAATCGGGCAAGGAAGCGGTGCGCAAGCTCACCAACGGTGGCGGTTTCGCCACCGATCCAAAGCTCTCGCCCAAGGGCGGCTTCGTCAGTTTCGTGCGCGACCGCGACCTGTGGGTGATCGATCTCGCCAGCGGCAAGGAGATCCGCCTGACCCATGACGCCAGCGACACCATTGCCAATGGCGTGGCGGAGTTCGTCGCCGACGAGGAAATGGATCGCCATACCGGTTACTGGTGGGCGCCGGACGATTCCGCCATCGCCTTCACCCGCATTGACGAGGGCCAGGTGCCGATCCAGCAGCGGTTCGAGGTCTACGCCGACCGCACCGACGTGATCGAACAGCGCTATCCGGCCGCGGGCGATCCGAACGTGCTGATCCAGCTGGGCGTGATTGCGCCGAAGGCCGGTGCGAAGCCGCGGTGGATTGATCTCGGCAAGGAGAAGGACATCTACCTCGCCCGCGTCGGCTGGCGCGATCCGCAGCGGCTGACCTTCCAGCGTGAAGCGCGCAGTCAGCGGACGCTCGATTTCGTCGAAGCCAACCTGAAGACCGGCAAGCAGCGCACGCTGCTGCAGGAAACCGCCGGCAGCTGGATCAACCTCGACGACAGCTTCAACGACGGCATCAACTTCCTCGGCGACGGTCGCATCCTGTGGACCTCCGAGCGCAGCGGCTTCCGCCACATCTATCTGCTCGATGCCGATGGCAAGCTGCAGAAGCAGCTGACCGATGGCGACTGGCAGGTGGATGCGATCGAGGCCGTGGATCAGGAGGCCGGGCGTGTCTATTTCACGGCGACACAGGCGTCGCCGCTGCAGAAGCAGCTGTACATGGTGCCGCTGGCCGGCGGCGAGATCCGGCGCGTCAGCCAGAACGAAGGCATGCACGACATCAATTTCAGCGACAACGCCAGCGTCTATGTCGACAGCTGGTCGAATCCGGCCATGCCGCCGCAGACCGAATTGCATCACGCCAGCGGCGAGCTGATCGCGAAGCTGGTCGACAACGACCTGTCCGATGAGTCGCATCCCTATGCGCGCTTCCTGTCCTCGCACCGACCCATCGAGTTCGGTGAATTGAAGGCCGAGGACGGCCAGACCCTGCACTACAGCCTGATCAAGCCAGTCGATTTCGATCCCGACAAGCGTTATCCGGTGGTGGTGCATGTCTATGGCGGTCCGGCGTCGCAGACCGTCAAGCAAGCCTGGTCACCGGACCTCAACCAGTACCTGGCGCAGCATGGCTACCTGGTGTTCTCGATCGACAACCGCGGTACACCGCGACGTGGCATCAAGTTCGGCACGGCGCTGTTCCGCAAGCAGGGCACGGTGGAAGTCGCCGACCAGCTGCGTGGCATCGACTTCCTGAAGACGCTGCCGTTCGTTGACCCTGCGCGGATTGGCGTCTACGGCTGGTCCAACGGCGGCTACATGACGCTGATGCTGCTGGCCAAGGCGCCGGATACCTATCGCTGCGGCGTGGCCGGTGCGCCGGTGGTCGACTGGGCGATGTACGACACGCACTACACCGAGCACTACATGGATCGCCCGCAGGACAACCCCGATGGCTATCGCGAGGCTTCGGTGCTGACCCATGTCGCTGGCATCCGCGACGGTGAGTTGCTGCTGGTCCACGGCATGGCCGACGACAACGTCCTGTTTTTGAATTCGACCAAGTTGATGGCCGCCCTTCAGGAACAGGGAACACGCTTCGAACTGATGACCTATCCCGGTTCCAAGCACCGCCTGTCCGGCAAGGTGAAACTGCACGAGCTACGCACGACGGTGGCGTTCTTCGACCGCTGCCTGGGCGACTGAGCTTTCCCGGATCAGCCCGGTGGCGGTCGTCGCTGCCAGGCCGCGTGGTTGGGGCTATGATGGGCCAGCGGGTCCGAATCGGCGTGTACCGGCGCCGGTGCCCGGCATAGGGGGCGAATGGCGGCAGAGCTGACCGTTGTCGCAAGCCAGCAGCACGCGGGGCATCCAGCATGACCGCGCAGGGCCGACTCGCGCTTTATTGTGTGGCTCTCCCTCTCTCGATGGTGCCGCTGCTGTGGCTGGTCCTCGATGAGTACGCCAAGTGGCCGGCGCCCGAGGCGATGCTGCTGGGCGTGGCCGGCCTGCTGTTCGTCTGGCATTTCGGTGTGCCCGGCGTGGTGGGCGGGGTGCGTTCGATGGAGCGCGTGCCGCAGGTGGCGATGCTGCTGATCGGCGGGCCGGTGCCGGCGATTGCGCAGAACGTCATCGCCGCGGTGATCTTTCCCTTCACCCATGCTGCGTACCGGCAGAATTCCTGGCGGGTTGCCGTGCTGCGAGCCCTCAGCAACAGTGCGATGCTGCTCGCCATGCTGGTGGCCGGCGCGCTGGCTTACCGCGCGCTGGGCGGCGAATATCCGTTGCCGCCACTGCGCCTGCCGCACCTGTTGCCGTTGACCGGCATGGCGCTGGCCATGCAGGTGGTGAACTTGCTGATGCTGATCGCGTACCACGCCGCGGCGGGGCGCCCGGTGGCGCGCTCGCCGGGTGACCTGGTCAATTTCACCGACCTGCTGTTCGTGCCGGTGGGTGTGCTGGCCGCACTGGTCTGGCTCTATCTGGGACCGGTCGCGCTGTTGCTGTTCGGCATCTTCGTGTCCCTGTTCCTGATCAGCTTCCGCAACAGCGCGGCCGGCGACCGCCTGGCGATCAGCCAGCGGCTCGGCGAAAGCCGGCTGTCGGGTGCGCAGCGACTGGACCAGCTTGCCAGCCAGATCTACGACGAGGTCCGCCGCGCCTTCGTGCTCGATGAGTTCATGTTTGGCATCCTTGATCGCGCTCAGGAAAACCTCGACGTCCGCCTGCACCTGATGCAGGGCAATCGCATGCCGCGGGTGGTGCGGCGACGCGAGCAGGGCCTGTTCGGCTGGGTGGTCGAGAACGACCAGGCGCTCCTGGTGGCCGATTTCGCGCGCGCGCCCGAGGACATCCGCCAGCGGACCAAGATCGTGGGCCCAGAGCCGGGCAGCATGCTGATCGTTCCCATGCACTACGACGACGAGGTGATCGGCATCATCAGCGTGCAGCACCTGTCGCCCAACCAGTATCGCGAGGATGACCTGACCCTGCTCCAGGATGTCGCCGATCGCCTCGCCCGCCGGGTGGCCGATGCGCGCGCCTTCGAGGAGCTGGACGACTATCGTGCCGATCTCGAAAAGCGCGTGCATGAGCGCACCACCGAGCTTCGCCAACTGGTGGATGAGCGCGAAACCCTGCTGCGCGAACTGCAGGAAAAGAACCGCCAGTTGGATCGTCTCAGCCGCGAAGACCCACTGACCGGCCTCGCCAACCGGCGCGAATTCGACTATGCCCTGAACCGCGAACTGGCCACCGCCGGGCGCCATGGCCGCGCCCTGTGCTTGGCGCTGGTGGACCTCGACTACTTCAAGCGCATCAACGACCGTTTTGGCCACAGCAGCGGTGACAAGGTGCTGGTGCGAACCGCCAGGCTGTTCGCCGAACACTTCCGCACAGGCGACGTGGTGGCGCGCATCGGTGGCGAGGAGTTCGGACTGCTGCTGCCGGACTGCGAGCTGCCGGACGCGGTGCAGCGCTGCGAGCGCCTGCGCCAGGCCTTTGCCGACCTTGACTGGGGTGACATCGATCCGGAACTGAAGGCGACGCTCAGCGTGGGCGTCAGCCGCTGGCAGGGCGAAACCGCCTCGCGCCTGCTGGCCCGCGCCGATGCCGCGCTCTACGGCGCCAAGCGCGCAGGTCGCAACCGCACCAATGCGGAGGAGAGCTCGCTGCTGGACTCGGTGACGCCGCCGCCAGTCTGATCAGTCCGGATCGGACAGCGTCAGCACCGCCGGCGTATGGTCGCTGGGGCGGTCCCAGGTTCGCGGCTCGCGATCGACCTCCGCATCGATGCACTGGCTGCGCAGCGCATCGCTGACCAGCAGCAGGTCGATGCGCAGGCCAAGGTTGCGGCGAAAACCGGCGGCGCGATAGTCCCACCAGCTGAACACGCCGGCCTCGTCGTGATGCAGGCGGAAGCTGTCGTGCAGGCCGAGGTCCATCAGCCGCTTCAGCGCCGCGCGTTCGGCGGTGGAGGTCAGGATGCTGTCGTCGTTCCACACTGCCGGGTCGTGCACGTCACGATCGTCCGGGGCGATGTTGAAATCGCCCATTACGATCAGCTTCGGATGGCGGGTGAGTTCGTCGGCGATCCAGTCGTGCACCGCCTCCAGCCAGCGCAGCTTGTAGTCGTACTTCTCGTCGCCCACCGCCTTGCCGTTGACCACATACAGATTGACCACGCGCAGGTCGCCATAGCTGGCGGCGATCACGCGCTTCTGCTCGTCGTCGAAGCCGGGAATGGCGGTGACCACGTCGCTGGCCGCTTCCTTGGATACCAGGGCCACGCCGTTGTAGGTCTTCTGCCCGGTGAACACGCTGCGATAACCGGCCGCGGCCAAGGCATCGTCGGGAAAGCGCGGGTCGTCGAGCTTGGTTTCCTGCAGGCCGACAATGTCCGGCTGCTGCTGTTTCAGCCACTCCAGCAGGTGCGGCAGGCGGACATTGAGGGAATTGACGTTCCAGCTGGCGATTTTCATGCGGTGAGTCTAGCAGTCGGGGTTACCACCTCATGCCGCTTGACAGGGCGATTACGTTTGAATACAAATGTAGTCGTACGTCATCAGATGAATCCATAGAGGTTGGGACATGAGCAGCAAGAGCACTCCATTGAGCTTTCGCGTCAGCGACGAGGACGCGGAATTCCTGGCCGGCCTGCAGCTGCCGGGTGCGGTCACGCCCAGCGAAAAACTGCGGGTGCTGGTCACCAGGGCGCGCATGGAGCACGCCTCACAGCGCACCTACGAGTCCAGCCTGCGTCGTATCCGCGAGCTGCTGGAGCCGACCCACCAGGCGCTTCGCGAGCATGAGCTGACCGCTCGGCAGCGTTCGGAGCTGATCGCCGACACGCTGTACTGGCTGCCGGATCTGGTCGCCTACCTGATGACCGGGCCGGCGGACGAGGCAGCCGACGAGGCGGGCCTGAAGGCCTTCGAGGCGGGTCTGGCCGATCGCATCTTCCGCTTCATCGAGGCGGTGCTGCGGCTCGGGGTGACCGCCAAGGCCCCTTGCTACAATCCGGAGCTGATCAGCCAGAGCCTTGCCGGCACGCTGGAACTGGCCCAGCTCATCGTCTCCAATCGCAACAAAGACCGTCATTGAAGCGCCATTCGAGAAGGGAGCAAGCCATGAAAGAGTCCATGAGTTCGCGGGTCGGCCGGCTGATTGCCGGATCGGTGAATGCGGTGATCGACGCGGTCGAGAACGCCGCGCCCGAGGTAGTAATGGAGCAGGCGCTGCGCGAGATCGACGGCGCCACCGACGAGGTGCGTACCGAGTTGGGTCGCGTCATCGCCGGCAAGCACCTGGCCAACAAGCGGCTGGTCGAGGAAAGCCGCAAGCATGAGGCGCTGGCCGAGCAGATCGAGCTGGCGGTCAAGGAAGGCCGCGAAGACCTCGCCGAAGCCGCCATCGCGCGCCAGTTCGACATCGAGGCGCAGATCCCGGTGCTGGAGTCCAGCATTGCCGACGCTGCCGGCAAGCAGAAGGAGCTGGAAGGCTACATCGCCGCCCTGTCCGCGCGCCGTCGCGAGATGGAAGCCGAGTTGTCGCAGTACCGTGCGGCGCAGAAGGAAGCCGCCAGCGCCGCTGCCGGCGCTGGCACGGCCAACCCTGAGGGTGGCGCGGCCGCGCGCAAGGTCAGCGAAGCCGAGCGCGCCTTCAACCGCGTGATGGCGCAGAGCGGTGTGGCTGCCGGTACCGGCATGAGCGGCGACGCCAGCAAGCTGGCGGAGCTGGAGGACCTGGCGCGCAAGAACCGCATCCGTGAGCGGCTGGCGCAGATCAAGGCCAACCAGGCCGACGACTGAGTCGCAGGTCACGCCACGACCGCTACGACGTCAGTGCCAGCATAAAGGGGATGCCATGCTCGACTTCCTGACCACCAGCAACAACCTGCCGTTCGCCGTCGCCCTGGCGATGATGCTGATGCTGTCGGTCCTCGAGCTGCTGAGCTTCCTGTTTGGCGCCAGTGTGTCGGGTTTCCTCGACGGCCTGTTCGATTTCGACTTTGACTTCGAAGCCGGTGATGCCGATGGCTCCGAGCTGGCCGGCCACTCGCTGGCCGACCGCTTCATGGGCTGGCTGCATTTCGGCAAGGTGCCGGTGCTGATCCTGTTCGCCACCTTCCTGGTCAGCTTCGGCGGCATCGGGCTGATCCTGCAGGGCGTGCTGCGTAACACCACCGGCTTCATGCTGCCGGGTTGGCTGGCGGCGCTGGCGGTGTTTCCGTTGAGTCTGCCGGCGGTGCGGGTGTTTGGCAGTGGCCTGGCGAAGGTCCTGCCGAAGGACGAAACCGAGGTGGTGTCGCAGGAATCCATGGTCGGCCGCGTGGCCACCATCGTGATCGGCGAGGCCGCGCAAGGGTCGCCGGCGCAGGCGCGCGTGCGTGATGCGCGCGGTCGCACCCACTACGTGATGCTGGAACCCGACGAGCCGGGCCAACGCTTCAAGACCGGCGACAGCGTGCTGTTGATTGCCCGCAGCGGCGCCGTGTTCCGGGCCATCCGCAGCGACAGCCCGGCGCTGTCCAACCCGCCCACCTGACCACAACCGTCCACCACAACGATCCGAAACATCCGACACAAGGACTGAAACATGGACCTTTTCGATGGCCTCGACGCCATGGGCATCATCATCATCGCGGTGGTGGCGCTCGGCTTCCTCCTCTTCGTGCTGCTGGTGGTGGCGCGGCTGTACCGGCGCGCGACCAAGGAAATCAGCTTCGTGCGTACCGGTTTCGGTGGGCAGAAGGTGATCGTCAACGGCGGCGCGCTGGTATTCCCGGTGCTGCACGAAATCATCCGGGTCAACATGAACACGCTGAAGCTCGACGTGCAGCGCGCCCGCGAGCAGGCGCTGATCACCCGCGACCGCATGCGCGTTGACGTGCAGGCCGAGTTCTACGTGCGCGTGCAGCCCACCGAGGAATCCATCGCCAACGCCGCACAGACGCTGGGCATGAAGACCATGGAGCCGGAGCTGCTGAAGGAGCTGGTCGAAGGCAAGTTCGTCGACGCCCTGCGCTCGGTGGCCGCCGAAATGGGCATGGAAGAACTGCACGAGCAGCGCGCGCTGTTCGTGCAGAAGGTGCAGCAGGTGGTCAGCGAGGACATCCTGAAGAACGGCCTGGAGCTGGAGTCGGTGTCGCTGACCGGCCTCGACCAGACCGGCAAGGAATACTTCAACCCGAACAACGCCTTCGATGCGGAAGGTTTGACCAAGCTGACGGAAGCCATTGAGCTGCGTCGCAAGAAGCGCAACGAAATCGAGCAGGACACCGAGGTGCTGGTGCAGCGCAAGAACCTCGAGGCTGCGCAGCAGCGCCTGACCATCAGCCGCGACGAGGAGTACGCCAAGCTCGAGCAGCAGCGCGAGATCGAGATCCGCCGCGCCGCGCAGGTCGCCGAAATCGCCCGTGAGCAGGCCGACAAGCAGAAAGAGGCCGAGAGCGCGCAGATCAGTGCCCAGCAGCAGGTCGACCAGGCCAAGATCCAGGCCCAGCGCATCGTGGAAGAGCAGCGCATCGCCATGGAGCAGCAGCTGAAGGAACGCGAGATCGAGAAGCAGAAGAACGTCGAGACCGCGAACGTGCTGCAGGAAAAGGAAGTCGAGCTCACCGAGCAGGACAAGGCGATTGCCATCGCCGAGAAGTCCAAGGCGCAGTCCGAGGCGCAGGCCGCGGCCGATGCCGCACGCGCGCAGGCGGTGAAAGCCGCTGAGCAGGTCGACACCGTGCGTGAGGTCGAACGCGCCGAGCGCCAGAAGCGCATCGAGCTGGTCGAGGCGAGCAAGGAGGCCGAACGCGAGCAGATCTCGATCACCATCGCCGCACAAGCCGAGAAGGAGGCCGCCGAGCAGAAGGCCGAGGCGATCCGCACGCTGGCCAACGCCAACGCCGACCAGCGCCGCATCGAAGCCGACGCGGACGCCGCTGCCGAAAAGGCCAGGGCGGACGCCGCCGACGCGCGCTACAAGGTCGACGCCGAAGGCCAGCGCAAGCTCAACGAGGCGGCCAACCTGCTGTCGGTGGACCAGATCACCATGCAGTTGCGGATGGCGCTGATCAAACACCTGCCGGACATCATCCGCGAGAGCGTCAAGCCGATGGAGTCCATCGATGGCATCAAGATCATCCAGGTCGACGGCCTCAATGCCGGCGCGGCGGCGGCTTCTGCTGGCGGTGCAGGTGGTGGCGACGGCGAGGGCGGCAAGGCTGGCGGCAACGGCAATCTTGCCGAGCAGGTGGTCAACAGTGCCTTGCGCTATCGCGCCCAGGCACCGCTGCTGGATTCGCTGATGCGCGACATCGGCATCGATGGTGGTGACCTCAATGGCCTGGTCGCGGGCGCCGATGATGACTGGCGCAAGCGCAAGCTCGATGAAATCAACAAGAAGCGCGACGGCAAGAAGGACTGAGCGTGATGAGTGACCTGCAAAGCCATCTCCAGATCGCGCTGGCCTCCATCGAGGTCTTCAACAACGACGGCCGGCTCGATCTCGCCGAGCTGGACCGCCTGCTTGGCATCGCGCTGAAGGATCGCGTGGTGGACGACGAGGAGCGTCGCGTCCTTGCCCGCATTTTCCGCGAAGCCGAAGCGGCCGGGGTAGACGCCACGGTCGCCCGTCGTATCGCCGAGGCCAGGCAGCAGCACGCCATTCCGGACTGATCCAGCGGTTTCATGAGGCACCGAAAAGGCCTGGCGTTCGCCGGGCCTTTTCCATTGCGGCATATGAAAGGCCTATGACTGGACGCATGCGAAGCCGGCACGCCAAACTGGCCCTCCCACCCCGCAACGAGAAATCCCATGGCCAACCGCTACGCGCCCGTCCTCCGCTACCTGCACTGGATCATGGCGGGACTGATCCTTGTCGCCTATCTCGCGATTGAGCAGCGCGGCGCGTTCGGGCGCGGCACCGGGCGTTTCGTGATGATGCAGACACACTTCTGGATCGGCATCAGTATTTTCCTGCTGGTCTGGTGGCGACTGGCCGCGCGGATTCGCAAGGGTGCGCCGCCGATCACCCCGGCCTTGCCGGCATGGCAGGCGATTCCGGCCAAGCTTCTGCACCTGTCTCTGTATGCGTTTTTCATCGTCATGCCGATCCTCGGGATGATGACGGCGTGGACCGACGGCAAGGCCCTGTACGTCCCGTTCACCGACATCGCGCTGCCGGCGCTGATGGCCGAAAACCGTGATCTGGCGCATCAGCTGGAGGATCTGCACGGCAGCATCGGCGAAGCCTTCTATTGGGTGATCGGCCTGCATATCGTGGCGGCGCTGTACCACCACTTTTTCCGCCGTGACGACACCCTGCGGCGGATGAAGTGACGATGGCCAGTGTTCCGAAGGACGCGGTCGACCTGCGCAGCGATACCGTTACCCGGCCAACCGAAGCCATGCGCGACGCCATGCGCCGCGCGCCGGTCGGCGATGACGTCTACGGCGATGATCCGACCGTCAACGCACTGCAGGAGCGTGTCGCGGCGCTGTTGGGCTTCGAGGCCGCGCTGTTCGTGCCCAGCGGCACGCAATCCAACCTGATCGCGCTGCTCTGCCATTGCCAGCGTGGCGACGAATATCTGGTTGGCCAGCAGGCGCATACCTATCGCTACGAGGCGGGCGGCGCCGCGGTGCTGGGTTCGATCCAGCCGCAGCCGATCGAGCAGGGCGCCGATGGCCGCATGTCGCTGGATCGCATCACCGCCGAGATCAAGCCGGACGACCCGCATTTCGCGCGCACCCGCCTGTTGGCGCTGGAGAACACCTGGCACGGACGGCCGCTGCCGCTGGACTACCTCGACGAAGCCTGTTTGCTGGTCCGCTCGCGCGGGTTGCGCCGACACCTGGATGGCGCGCGCCTGTTCAACGCGGCGGTCGCCACCGGCGAATCGCCGGCGCGCATCTGCAAGTACTTCGACAGCGTGTCGGTGTGCTTTTCTAAAGGGCTTGGTGCGCCGGTGGGGTCGGTGCTCTGTGGCGACCACGAGCTGATCGAGCAGGCCAGACGCTGGCGCAAGATCCTCGGTGGCGGCTGGCGACAGGCCGGCGTGCTCGCCGCTGCCTGCCATCACGCGCTGGACCAGCACGTGGGTCGTTTGGCCGATGACCATGCGCGTGCGGAACGCCTTGGCGTCGGTCTGGCGGAGCGCGGCATCAGCGCCTCCCAGCACACCAACATGGTGTTCGTGGATATCGATGCCGCGCTGTCGCCGCGGCTGACCTCTGCCTTCCGCGACGCCAACGTGCTGGCCAGCGTGCCGGCATCGGGCAGCCTGCGGCTGGTCACGCACCTGGATATCGACGATGCCGGCATCGAGCGCGTGCTATCGGCTTTCGACAGCGCAATGGCTGCAGTCGACTGAGTCGCCGTGATGAACGCCGGTATCCGAATCGTCGGCTGGGATCCGCGCCATGCCGCCGCTTTCCGCGACCTCAACCTCGAATGGCTGGAGCGCTACTTCGTGGTCGAGCCGGTGGATCGCGAGGTGCTGGACAACCCGCAGCGGCTGATCATCGATGCGGGCGGCGAGATCCTGTTCGCCGTGGATGGCGAGGGCGGCGTGCTTGGCACCTGCGCCCTGCTGCGCGTCAACGATGACGAGGTCGAGCTGACCAAGATGGCGGTGACGTCGGCCAGGCAGGGTGCTGGTATCGGTCGTCGCCTGATTGATGCCGCCATCGAGTGCTTCCGGCAGATGCCGGGCGACACGCTGTTCCTGGAAACCAACAGCTCACTGGTCGCGGCGGTGACGCTGTATCGCAGCGTCGGTTTCGAGCTGGAGGACGGCATCCGGCCCGGTTCGCACTACGATCGCGCCGACACCTACATGATCTGGCGCGATCCGAAGCCCGTCGGATAGACCGGTCGACCAAAGAAAACGCCGCGACCCGAAGGCCGCGGCGTTCTCGTCGAACTGCAGGCTGGATCAGCTACCGATGCGGTCAATCACCACGGCGGCGCGGCGATTGGCCATGCCGTCGTCCTTGATCGCGCCGGCGTCGACCTGACGGTTGCTGGCTTCGCCGTAGCTCACCGCGCGCACGCTGTCGGCCGGCAGGCCGGCGCTGACCAGATAGTCGCGAACGGCTTCGGCGCGGGCCTGGCCCAGACGCTTGTTGTAGCCGCTGCCACCGGCCGCGTCGGTGAAGCCTTCGACGGTCAGCAGGCTGCCCGGATGGCTGTTGCTGATGACCTTGGCCAGCTCGTCGAGTGCGGCCTTGTCCTCGTCGCGCAGGTCGGAGGAGTCATAGGCGAAATGCGCCATGGCGTTGACGCGGACCTTGCCGCTCATCTCGGCGATGGCCTTGTCGTACTTGGCGAACTTGTCCGCCAGCTCCTGCTTCAGGCTGGCAATGGCGGCGGCGTTGGCATCGGCCTTGGCCTCGATGGCGCTGTCGCGCGAGCGCAGTTCGGCGATGGCGGCGTCGTAGTCGGCGCGCTTCACGTAGTCGCTGCAGCCCACCAGAGTGACCAGGGCGGCGCCCAGCAGTGCGGGTTTCAGCATGCTCAGTATCTTCATTGTTGATTCTCCTCCCGGAAGGTCAGGACGCCACCGTCGTTGTGGCCCGCGGACGGATGGCGTCGGTCGGGGGCAAGCTGCCCGGTTGTTGGGTTCGCGGGGCCGAGCCCAACCCTACCCGTTCAGCTTCACCATGGCAAAAGTCATGGGTGCCGAAATAGGAGGTGTATGCGGAGATTTTGCCGAAGTTAAGTGATTTTCGAGGCAAAAAGCACCGTTTTCGCCCGAAAATCGTGTTGTGACGGCGTTCTCAGGCGGCCAGCCCGTAGCTGCGCAGCAGCGCCTCCGGTTCCGGCTCGCGACCGCGGAAGGCGACAAAGCTCTCCAGCGCCGGACGCGAACCACCAACGGCGAGGATCTGCTCGCGGAAGCGGTGCCCGGTGTCAGCGTCGAAGATGCCGGCCTCCTCGAAGGCGGCGAAGGCATCCGCGCTCAGCACCTCGGCCCACAGGTAGCTGAAATAGCCCGCCGCATAGCCGCCGGCGAAGATGTGGGTGAAGGCCTGCGGGAAGCGATGCCAGTCCGGCGGGCGGATCACCGCCACCTGTTGGCGCACGGCGTCCAGGGTTTCCTGCGTGCTCGCGCCACGCGCCGGATCGAAGTCGCGATGCAGGCGGAAGTCGAACAGGGCGAACTCCAGCTGTCGCACCAGGAACAGGCCAGCGTGGAAATGCCGCGCCGCCTGCATCTTGTCGAACAGCGGCTGCGGCAGCAGCTCGCCGCTCTGCCAGTGCTTCGCGAACAGGTCCAGCGCGGCGCGTTCCCAGCCGAAGTTCTCCATGAACTGGCTGGGCAGTTCGACGGCATCCCATTCCACGCCGGAGATCCCGCAGACCGATGGCCAGGTCACTTCGGTCAGCATGTGGTGCAGGCCGTGGCCGAATTCGTGAAACAGGGTCAGCACTTCGTCGTGGCTGAGTAGTGACGGTTCGTCGTCACCCGGCGGCGGGAAGTTGCAGGTGACGTAGGCCACCGGCAGCCGGCCCTCGGCGTCGCGGCGGTTGCGGCAGACGTCCATCCAGGCACCGCCGCGCTTGCCGTTGCGCGCGTAGAGATCGATGTAGACGCCGGCGAGAACCCCACCATCGGCGTCGACCACGTCGAGATAGCGCACATCGTCATGCCAGACAGAGACGCCATCGCGCTGCCTGAGCGTCACGCCGAAGATGCGTTCGGCCACAGCGAACAGGCCATCCAGCGCGGCCTGCAGGGGGAAGTAGGGTTTGACGTCTTCCTCGCTGAAGTCGAACAGCTTCTGCCGACGCTTTTCCGAGGCCCAGGCCACGTCCCAGGGCTGCAGGTCATCGAGACCGAGTTCGTCGCGGGCGAAGGCGCGCAGTTCGCCCAGTTCGCGCTCGGCGACGGGCTTGGCTTTCGCAGCAAGGTCCTCGAGGAAGCCAATCACGCGCTCGGGCGTGCCCGCCATCTTGTCCGCGAGCGACAGCTCGGCGGCGTTTGCGAAGCCGAGCAGCGTTGCGGACTCGTGGCGCAGCGCCATGATCTCGTCGATGCGCGGGCCATTGTCGAATTGGCCGGCATTCGGGCCCTGATCCGAGGCCCGCGTGTTGTAGGCGCGGTAGACTTCGGCGCGCAGGTCGCGGTTGTCGGCATAGGTCAGGATCGCCTGCACCACCGGCGGCTTCAGGCTGGCCAGCCAGCCGTCCTTGTCCGCCGCCTTCGCCGACTGCCGCAGCATGCGTCGCGCCTGTTCGGGAAGTCCCGCAAGCTCTGCTTCGCTGACGGGTCGCGTCCAGGCTTCGGTGGCGTCGAGCACGGCTTCCTCGAAACCGGTCTGCAGTTTCGACAGCTCGGTCTGGATCGCCTTGAAGCGCGAGCGCGCTTGCTCTTCCAGCGCCACGCCGGACAGTTTGAAGTCACGCAGCCGGTCCTCGACCAGCGTGCGCTGCGCGGCGTCCAGTGACTTGAACTCGTCCGATTCCGCGACGGCTTTCACTGCCGCATACAGCTCGCGGTTCTGGCCCAGCTCGGTGGCGTGTTCGGTCAGCTTCTCGATGGCCGCGTTGTAAGCCTCGCGCAGTTCCGGCGAATCGGCCACGCCGTGCAGGTGCGATGCCGGCGAGAAGGCGCCGGACAGGCGGTCAGACCAGTCCTCCAGCGGCGCGATCACGTGGGCGAAGTCGTGCGGCGTGGCCGGATCACAAACCTTCGCGACGGCATCGCGATAGCCGGCCAGCAGCTGGTCGATGGCGGGATTGATCTGCGCCGGGCGGATGGCCGCGAAGTCGGGCAGGGCGTCGGTATCGAGTAGCGGATTCTGGGTCGTCATTGCCTGAAAATGACGCCGATGGCGGCGTAATTCAAGGCGGCGGTCTTGTTGCATTCGGCATCAACGCCCCGTGTCGGGATAATGTCGGCATGACTCCGTTCTGGCGCAAGCGCGAAGACCCCGAGCATCGCCGCCTGGCCGAGCGCCTGGCCACGCTGCCGCTGTTCACCGGCATCGGCCGCGAGGCGCTGCAGGCGCTGGCCGCCACGCTGCACTGGCAGCAACTGCCGGCCGGCGAGCTGCTGTTCGATCAGGGCGACAATGCCGACGCGCTGTACCTGCTGATCTATGGCCGCCTGATCGCCCTGCACGAAATGCCCAATGGCGACTGGCGTCATGTCGGCAGCGTGGTCAGCGGCCATGCCGTCGGCGAAACCGCGCTGCTCACCGATCGCCCGCGCAATGCCCGTGTGGTCGCCCTGCGCGACAGCGAACTGCTGCGACTGGATCGGGCCGATTTCGAAGCCCTGTTGGCGCAGCATCCGCAGCCGATGTTGCGGCTGGCCCGTGCCGCGCTGCGCCGCTATTCGGAAGACCAGCAGCAACCGCCGCTGCCGCGCTGCTTTGCGGTATTGCCGGCAACCCCGGGCGTCGACGTGGCCGGCTTCGCTCGTGACTTTGCCGCCGCGCTGGGTGGTGAGACGCCGCCCGAGCTGATCGCACCATCGCCAACCGATACCAGCGCCGCGCCGGGCGGGCGCGAGGAACGTAGCGCGCGACTGATCTACCTCGGCAACGACGACGCGAGCTGGAACGAACGCTGCGCCCGGCAGAGCGACGTCGTGCTGTTCCTCGCTGACGCCACGCAGGAGCCGGATCGCTGCCAGCGCCTGCCGCTGCCACAGGGCCACTCGCAGATCGAACGACTGCTGGTACTGAAGGGTCACGATGCGATTCGTCATGGCAGTACGCGGCAATGGCTGGATGCCTTCCCCGCCGCCAGCCAGGCGGTCCACCTGCGCGATGACGCGGCGATGGCGCGGCTGGGTCGACGGCTTTCCGGGCGCGCCACCGGTCTGGTGCTGTCCGGCGGCGGCGCGCGCGGCTTCGCCCATCTCGGCGCCCTGCGCGCCCTGCGAGAGGCGGGGCATGCCATCGATTACGTTGGCGGCAGCAGTATCGGCGCGATCATGGGTGCCGGCGTGTCCTGCGGCTGGGACGACGACTGGCTGCGCGAGGTCAACTACCGCAACTTCGTGATCAGCAAACCGGTCAGCGACTGGACGCTCCCGCTGGTGTCGCTGTATGGCGGCCGTCGTGTGGTCAGGCTATTGCGCGAGGCTTTCGGCGAGCGCGACATCGAGGACCTGCCGATTCCTTTTTTCTGTTGTTCCAGCAGCCTCACCAGTGGTCGCCTCATCGTCCACGAACGCGGCCGGCTGTGGCAGTGGCTGCGTGCGGCCAGCGCCATTCCCGGCGTGCTGCCCCCGGTATTGAGTGGCGGCGAAGTGCTGGTTGACGGCGGCGTCATCGACAATCTGCCGGTACGCGAGATGCGCGAGCGCGTCTCCGGCCGCGTGTTCGCGGTGGACGCCGGCGGCGACAACACCCTGCAGACCAGCCTGGAGGAATTCGAGCTGCCGCCCTGGTGGCAGTTGCTGCCGCGCCTGTGGCGCGGACGCCAGCGCCCGCGCATCACCCAGATCCTGCTGCGCGCCGGCATGGTCAACTCCGACGCCACCACCCGCCGCTGGTCCCGCCACGCCGACCTGCTGATCCGCCCCTCGCTCCCCGACATCGACCTGCTCAACTGGAAAGCCTTCGACCGCGCCTACGACGCCGGCTACCGCGCGGCGGCGGAGGCGTTGGAGAAGAGTGATGAAGCCGATAAGGCTTTGATTGGTCACGGATAGTCGATCGCTTCGTCAAAAGGGGCATGCGACGCCGATCGGATGGTCGCTGCGTCATTTCGAGACAACTCCTGAGGATGATGGAGACTAGGTCGAATGGGATTCTTACGGAAGTTCTGGAACATGTTGTTCATTGCATTTGGCATGTTCCTGATCGCGTTTTCTGTGCACGGAATGCTCAAGCATGGCTTCTACATTTCCTGGAGAGGAAATGTGGGGCAGCTTGAAGCGGGATTCTTACCGTTCGTGTTTCTGATGGGTTGCGGATACATCGGCTACGCCTGCTTTGACTGGTTCATCAGAAAAGAGAGGTGATTGCCGGTGCTCGTGAAAGCGTTGCTCTTGACCTTCTCTATCGTGATGACGACAGCTGTTCTTTGGCATCTGCGAACCGGCGTGGCCGTGTGGCATAGCTTTCGAAAATCGGTCGGCGGAAAACGCCGATTGGTTACTTGTGGGTCATGCTCATGGAAACCGCCGGTACGGTCCTGTTCTGGCATCTGTTGCTCAATTGATCCTTATCGTCCGGTAGACCGGGTTAGCATGTCCCGCATCGCCATCGGGACTTCGACAGCATGGACTTCCAGCCCAGCCCGCGCAGTGCGGAATTGACGCAGCGCGTTCGCGACTTCATCCGTCAGCGCATCAAGCCGGTCGAGGCCGACTATTGGCATGCGGTGCGCGAGGCGGCGCCGGATGGTGACTGGTCGGGGTGGCAGGTGCCGCCCGTTGTCGAAGAACTGAAGGCGGCGGCGCGTGCTGAAGGGCTTTGGAACCTCTTTCTGCCCGATGCCGAACTCGGTGCTGGATTGTCGGTACTGGACTACGCGCCGATTGCTGAAGCCACCGGGCACAGCTTTGTCGCGCCGGAGGTGTTCAACAGCAACGCGCCGGACAGCGGCAACATGGAAGTGTTGTGGAAGTACGGAAGCGATGCGCAGAAGGCGCGCTGGCTGAAACCGCTTCTCGACGGCGAGATCCGCTCGGTGTTCTGCATGACCGAACCCGATGTCGCCTCCAGCGACGCCACCAACATGCAGGCGACGGCCACGCTGGATGGCGACGAGATCGTGCTCAACGGCCGCAAGTGGTGGAGTAGCGGCGCCGGCGATCCACGAGCCAGCGTCGCCATCTTCATGGGCCGCACGCCGGATGAGTCGCAGGATCGCCACCACCAGCACTCCATGGTGCTGGTGCCGATGGACGCGCCCGGTGTCGAAATCCGCCGCATGCTGCCGGTGTTCGGTGACTTCGATCCGCCGCACGGTCACGGCGAGGTCAGCTTCGACAATGTTCGCCTGCCGCGCGATCACCTGATCGCCGGGGCGGGCAAGGGCTTCGAGATTGCGCAGGGGCGACTGGGTCCGGGGCGCGTCCACCACTGCATGCGCTGCATCGGCGCGGCGGAAGCGGCGCTGTCGCTGATCGTCGAACGCGGCACGTCGCGCACGGCTTTCGGCAAGCCGCTGATCGACCTCGGTGGCAATCGCGAGCGTCTCGCCGAGTGCCGTATCGCCATCGATCAGGCACGCCTTCTGACCTTGTATGCGGCGTGGAAGATCGACGCCGTCGGCGTGCACAAGGCGATGACCGAGATCTCCGCAATCAAGGTGGTTGCGCCGAATGTGCTGCAACAGGTGGTCGACTTCGCCATCCAGATCCACGGTGGCGCCGGGGTCAGTCGCGACACGCCGCTGGCCGGCTTCTTCGCACAGGCGCGCAGCCTGCGCCTGGCCGATGGGCCGGATGAAGTGCACAAGGCATTGATCGCGAAGATCGAGTTGGCGCGTTATGGAAAAGGCCGGTGAGCAGCACCGAAACGAAATCGTTGACCGATCGCGGCGGAGCCGTTCGCGAAGGTGAAGCACTCGACGTCGCCGCCGTCGAAAACTGGCTGCGTGCAGAGGGCATTGCACTCGATGGCCAAGCCGAACTCACGCAGTTCAGCGGTGGCGCATCCAACTGGACTTATCGCCTGAAGTACGCCAATCGCGACTTGATCCTGCGTCGCCCGCCGGCCGGCACCAAGGCCAAGTCGGCGCACGACATGCAGCGCGAGTACCGCGTGCAGTCCGCGCTGAAGCCGCAGTATCCGGCGGTGCCGGACATGGTCGCGCTGTGCACCGACGAATCCGTCATCGGCTGCGACTTCTACGTGATGGATCGAATCGACGGCATCATTCCGCGTGCCAACCTGCCGCGTGGTCTGGAACTCTCGCAGGCGCAGGTGCGCGCGCTGTGCGAGAACGCCATCGACAAGCTGGCTGAATTGCATCGCGTCGACTACCGCGTCGCCGGCCTCGAATCACTGGGCAAGGGTGACGGCTACGTGCGCCGCCAGGTCGAAGGATGGAGTGCGCGTTACCTCAAGGCCAAGACCTGGAACGTGCCCAGCTTTCGAAAGGTCCGCGACTGGCTGCACGCCAACATGCCGGACGACGTGGCCAACTGCGTGATCCACAACGACTGGCGCTTCGACAACCTCGTGCTCGATGCCGAAGACCCGACGCGGATCATCGGCGTGCTCGACTGGGAAATGGCCACGCTCGGCGATCCGCTGATGGATCTCGGCAGCGCGCTGGCCTATTGGGTGCAGGCTGATGACGACCGTTTCATGCGCGCCCTGCGTCGCCAGCCCACGCACCTGCCCGGCATGCTCACCCGTCGCGAAGTCGTCGATCGCTACCTTGAAAACAGCGGTCTGCGCTGCGACAACTGGACCTTCTACGAAGTCTTCGGCCTGTTCCGCCTCGCCGTCATCGTCCAGCAGATCTACTACCGCTACCACCACCGCCAGACCCACAACCCGGCCTTCAAACGCTTCTGGTTGCTGGTGCATTACTTCCACCACCGCTGCCGGCGACTGATGCGCTGACCGTGCGGCCGTAGCGGCTGTCGATGTCTGACCCGCCATGCCAGCTGCGTTACTGTGTGTACGTGCTTGCAACGGGAGGCAGTCACGATGACTTGCCCGAAGGTTTCGATGACGCGTGATGGCAGCCGATTCATGCGCTCGCAGTGGTCCGTGTTTGTCCTGTCGCTTTTGTCCGCGCCGACGTTGTCTCTGGCAGCCGACAGCTACCCTATTGAGCTGCAGGGTTCGTCCAGGGGTGGCGAGCGCTTCGCCACCAGCTTCGCCGCCTTCGTGCCGGATCGGCCGGTACGCGACAGCGAGCACGGTTATTCGCCGGTGGCGCTGAATGCCGACGGCAACGCGATCACGACCAAGTACCAGACGCCGTTGACGATGACCTGGGACTTTGGCGATGGCAGCTCGGTGGTGACCGGTGACCAGGTCACTGCATCACACCAGTACGCGGATGACGGCGAGTACACGGTGACGGTGATCGCCAGCGACGAAGTCGGTGAGTTCTCCCGCGCCACGCACACGGTGACGATCGTCAACAGCGACCCGCAGTCGCTGCGGATAGCGGCAACGACTGTGGATCCGGCCAGCCAGATCGTCGAGCTGAGCGGCTGGGCGGAAGACGTTGCCGGTGATCCGATCCGTCTGCGCTGGAACTTCGGAGACGGTGACAGCGTGGAGGGCGACTTCGAGGAAACCTGGAAGGTTCGCCACCAGTACCTGCTGCCTGGACGCTACGAAGTCACGCTGACCGCAACGGACGACGACTATCCGTCGGCTTCAGGCAGCAGCGAGCGCAACGACGGCAAGGCGGAGAAACGCCTGAAGATCACCGTGGGCGGTGGTGGCGCGGTAGAGGGCCACGACCAGCTGGACCCGGATGAGGATGAAACCGCGCTGACCAATCAGCTGACCGGCAGCAGCAGCGGCGTGGTGAACAGCCGCTTCAGTGCCGGCGTACGTCCGTTTGCCGGACTCTACCTGGGGCGGGTGAAATCGGGCGCCTGCCGCTTCATGTTCACCGTTCGCGACGACAGCCAGCTGATCCATGGCATGGCCGTCATGGACCTGTTCGGCATCCCGCCCGAAGGCGGCCACTTCCGTGTCGAGAAACCGCAGTTTGCGCTGACCTTCGAGCCGGATGCGGAGCACTACCGGCAGAGCAAGTCGCGTTCCGGGCCATTTGGTGATGCAGGCGTTGGTGGCCTGGTCCAGCGCGAGCTTGACCGTGCGCTCGCACCGGATGGCAGCACGCTCACCGAGGAGCAGCGGGATGAGGTTGCCTCGCGACTGCGCGACCTCACCGGTATCGGCTCGCAGCCGCGCACGGATCGCCAATCGGGGCCGTTGCCGGCGAAATCCTCGCTGGTCAGCGAAGACGTCACCTTCAGCACCAGCGCCGGCGCGGTCGAGCTCGACTTCGTGCCCGGCGAGCGCGTGGTCGGCCATTTCGACGTCACCATGAAAGGCGGCCATGGCTCGTTCAAGGGCCAGAACATCCAGGTCAAGGCCGACCTGGCGATGGACTTGGAGGCTGCCGCCAGCGATGGCATCGTTCGCTATGACGGCTGCGAACCGCCGGACTTCGAGGTCGAATACACCTGGCCCAGCGACGGCCACCAGCACCTGGCGGGGAGGCACCCGCCGGTGTCGATACGCTTTTCCGATGACGTCGATCCGGCAACGCTGGACGCGCAGTCGGTGCAGGTTGCCTACACCGATACCAACAAAGCGCTGGTGCCGGTTCCGGTGCGCATCCTGCGTGACCACGACAAGGTTTATGCGGTCCCGAACCAGCCGCTGCTGCCCGGGGTTCGCTACACGGTGCGCGTAAGGGCCGGCGATGACGGTGTGCGCAGCCGCAAGAGTTCGCCGTTGGTGGCGAATGACGGTGAGGAGTGGATCGTCACCTCTCGCTTCACCACGCGCGTGGACATGGTCCCGATCACTGACGGAAGCCGGCTGCTGGCCTGCCACATCTACCAGCCGGCCCGCGACGTGCCGACGATTGTCGGCAAGCCGGCCGTCGCGCGGATCTTCGCCAACTGGGAGGTGCAGCCCGGCGTGCACCCGGATCACCAGGTCACGGAATTTCCTGGAACGGTGGAGCTTTACGATGGTGGCAACAACGTTATCGCCAAGCAGGCCTTCCGTTTTGTCCGGCCCGACCTGTGGGAAGTAAAGGGCGTTAGCCTGAAGTCGGCTGAGAACAGTGCGAACCTGACCTTCACGCCCAAGGCAGGCATGGACCACGAGCTGTTTTACGGCATCCGCGTGCCGGGTTCACCGCGCTTCGATCCCGACCTGCAATACACTGGCAAATGCCCGCACCGGCTGTGGGGTCGCCAGCCAACCCTGAGCATCGACTTCGTTGCGCTGCCCATCGACGAATGGCGCAATGATCCGACGATCCTTCAGTCGCTGATGCCGACCCTGCAGCGGGTGGCCGATGCCAGCGTCGAATACGCCATGGAGCAGTTTCCGTTCGCGCGGATCGACGCGACGCCGGTTCGGCTGTTGCCGCTGGCTGTTGCGTTGCCGTCGAAACAGCCTGTGCCGCCCAAGTACCTCGGGAATCCGTTCTACTGCACCTCGACCTGCATCCTTGAGGGTTATCCCAGGGATCTCAACGATATGCTGGCCAATTACGGTGAGCGACAGTTCCATGGGATCAATGACTGGTTGTCTTCACAGAGCAGCGCCGACGTGATCGTGGCATTCGGTCCGCACCTCCGGCTGCAGGGTGGCGCCACCAGCGCCAAGCTGAGTGACGGACGTGGCGTCGCGATGATCCTCGGTGGTGATGACGCGGGTTTCTTCCCGCGCTACGTCAACGGAACCGTGCACGAGATCGGTCACGCGCTTGAGCTCCAGCATCTGCCCTATGTGTCGGACGATCCGCAGCGTCGATGTGTGTTGGCGCTTCGTGAAGGACCCACGCCAGCAGAAGGATGTGGACCGCGCCTGCCTGATGAAACCCCATCGTTCTGGTACGAGGGCGTCGAGGCCATGCGGACCAGCCGCGACGGACAGACCAGCTGGAACAAATCCTCCACCGACGGCAACGAACAGGACGATCGCCTGTTCCCGCTGATGTTCCCGGGTTCCACGCCAACCGACGCCGCTTTCATCGCCAACCACCACTACCGGCAGATCCAGAAACTGCTGGAAGATCTGGGCCGGTAAATGCCGGGCCGCTGACCGATCCGGCATGGTTGCTGTCTGATTTGACCCTGTTGAGTTGGGTTCCGCCTGAATTTTGGCGATTTTGACCACACAATTGTCGATTCCGCCGCTAAGCATGGGCAAATCGGCCATGCATGCTGTCTCCACACCGGGCCACGCGGTCCGTCCACTGGAGAAACATCATGTTGAATCTCAAAGCGATCATGGCGGTTGTCGGTCTTGGCCTGACGACCATGGCGGCCGCCAACGCGCCGGAAACCTCGTTGCTGCCGGTCTACGTCGAGGGCAGCCAGTACAGTGCGGTGCTGGAGCAGGCCAACCAGCGCTGGCGCCTGCTGCCGGCTGACGGCATCGATCTGGATGTGGCCGCCAGCCAGATCAGCTGCACGGCCCGACAGTCGATTCCCGCCGGTCTGTGGCTGCTGACCCGCGATGCCGAGGGCGAGGCCAGCCTGACCGCGCCGTCGGCGACGCCGCTGCCGGTTGGCTATCCCGACGAAGTGCCACTGCTGCCCT
The DNA here is from genome assembly GCA_024233975.1 of Rhodanobacteraceae bacterium. Classification (GTDB taxonomy): domain Bacteria; phylum Pseudomonadota; class Gammaproteobacteria; order Xanthomonadales; family Xanthomonadaceae; genus JACKOX01. The sequence goes on along the minus strand of JACKOX010000021.1, from coordinate 6,254 downwards.
GTGGTGAAAGCAGCGAGAACGGTCCGTACGTCAATGCACCGCAGGGGCTGATCGACTGGCTGGCCAGTAGCGGTGGCGCCATCCTGGTGCAGCGTTGATCCGAATCTGATGCCACTGGAGGACGGCTCATGACCCGTGATCCGAAACGATTGAAGATCGGCGTGCTCGCCATGGAAGGCGCTCTGCTGTCGAGCATGGCCACCAGCGGCGACATGCTGCGCGTGGCACAGAAGCTGGCGGAGATCCGCGATCCGGTATCGCCGCCACGCTTCGAGTCGGTGCTGTTCACCGCGGACGGACGCGATCGCATCGCCTGCGCGGGAGGCCTGGAGATCCATGGTCTGAAGCCGGCGCCGGATGATCTCGACGTGGTGCTGATCCCCGGCGTGATGCATGGCAGTACCCAGGAGCTCAGCGCCAAGGTCGATGCCATGCGGGCCGAGGCACGATGCCTGCGTGACCTGCACCTGCGTGGTGTGCGGCTGGCGGCGGTGTGCAGCGGCAGCTTTCTGCTCGCATCAACCGGGTTGCTCGACGGTCACCGGGCGACGACCAGTTGGTGGCTGTCGGCAGCCTTCCGCCTGCGCTTCCCCAACGTGCGCCTGCAGGAAACCGAGCTGCTGCTGGATGAGGGGCAGGTGCTCACGGCCGGTGCGTCGTCGGCGATCCAGAACCTGCTGCTGCGCCTGATCGCGGCCGTTGGCGGCGAAGCGCTGGCACAGCAGACCGGCCGCATGCTGCTGGTCGACACCGAGCGACAGAGCCAGGCGCCGTGGATCAGCCAGGCGCTGGTGGAGCGGCCGCGTCATTCGCTGTCGGAAAAGGCCGAACATTTTCTGCTGGAGTCGCTGCATGACGACATCAGCGTCGGCCAGCTGGCAGAAGCCTGCGGCACCTCGGAGCGATCACTGCTGCGCCATTTCCGCAGCCACTACGGCATGACGCCGCAGGCGCGAATCCAGCATCTGCGCGTGGAGCGTGCCAAAGCGCTGCTGGAAACCAGCCACCTGAGCTTCGAGGAAATCGTCGAGCGTTGTGGCTACAGCGATGCGTCCAGCTTCCGCAAGCTGTTCAAGCGCGCCACCACGCTCACGCCCAATGATTACCGGGAGCGTTTCCGGCTAAGGCCACACTGACGATATCCGGGAGGTCTGCATCGGAAGCTCCCAGCGGTCAGGTGGCGACTGCTAGATTGCGCGCATGACCCTTCGACTCGAACGCATCCGTCGCCGCGCTAGCGCCTATCTGAATGCCGGTGACTATCAGGCCGCGGCGAAAAATCTCGAGTCGCTGCTCGCCGAAAACCCGGGCGACGATGCGGCTCGTCTAGATTTGGCTCTGCTGCGCATGCATCAGGGCCGCTATCGCGAGGCACATCAGTTGACCATGCGGGCCTGCGAACGTGATCCCGGCAACCCGGCATTGCTGCGGACCCGGCTCGAAGCCCTGGCGGCTTTTCACGAACACGCGGTCATGCAAGGCCTGGCGCAACGGGTGTCGCCATCGGCGCTGGACCGCGCAGAAGATCTGGCTGCGATCGCCGATGCACTGGAATCCTTCGGTGACACCAGCCAAGCCGCGCAATGGATCCAGCAGGCGCAATTGCGAGCACCGGCCGATCCGGTCATTCAGGTGAAGCGCGCCTGGATCGACCACGACAGCGGTCGTTTCGAAGACGCCGAAAGGGAGTTGATCAGGGTAGTTGCGGGTCCGCGGCCGGTGCCGCTGGCCCACTGGCTGCTGTCGCGCCTGCGTCGGCAGAGCGCGGATGCCCACCACGTGGAGCGGCTGCAGGCGCTGCTGTTGGAGACGGTCGCCGATCCCGCGTCCCAGGCCTGCATCGGCTTTGCCCTGTACAAGGAGTTGAACGATCTGGGTCGACATGCCGATGCCTGGAGTGCGCTGCAGACCGCGTGTGCGGCCAAGCGACGAACGCTGAACTACGACGCGCAGGAAACCGGGCACCTGTTTGATCGCGTCATCGCGACCTTCGATCATGACCGACAGATCGCTGCGTCAGACCTGGGTGGCGCCTCGGCCACGCCGATCTTCATCGTCGGCATGTTCCGCTCCGGAACCACCTTGCTGGAACGGATACTCGGTACGCACCCACAGGTGGCCGCCGGTGGCGAATCGCAGCGACTGTCGGCGCAGTTGCGTCTGGCCACGGACTGTGCCGGTGCGGATGTGCTGGACGAAGCGCTGCTGGAGAGGGCCGGGGATATTCACTACGCCGATCTGGGTCATCGCTATCTGGACGCGCACGAGTGGCTGCTGCAGGGTCGTTCGCACTTCACCGAAAAGCTGCCGTCGAACTTCCAGTTGATCGGCTTCGTCCAGCGCGCCTTGCCGCAGGCGAAGATCCTGCATCTGGTTCGCGACCCGATGGATACCTGCTGGTCCAACCTCACCAACCTGTTTGGCGGCGTTACCGCCGCGTACAGTTACGACCAGACGGAGCTGGCTGACTACCACCGCCAATACCAACGCCTGATGCAGCACTGGCATCGGCAGTTCCCGGGCTTGATCTGCGATGTTCCCTATGTCGATCTGATCAGCCAGCCGGAGGACACCGCGCGTCGGGTCATGGCCTTCTGCGGTTTGCCGTGGGTCGAGGGCTGCACCGCTATCGAGAAAAACCGGCAGCCGGTGCGAACCGCCAGCGCCGAGCAGGTTCGCCAGCCGATTCACGGCAACAGTCTGGGCCGCTGGAAACCCTATGCGGAGTGGCTGAGGCCGCTGCAGGAAGTGCTTTTGCCAAACGTTTCCCCGTGCCGTGATCCGATATCGTGAAATTTTCTTAGATATCTCTTGCGCATTGCAGAAAACAGGACTTCACTAGGGTTTCGTGGGAAAGGGGGATGTTTCACATGCAAACAGACAGAGATACACGTCGTATCGTATTGGGAGCAGGTCGCTGCGCCGTACTGACCGTAATGGCCTTTTCTGTTCAGCAGGCTTGGGCAACGCAAGAGAACAAATCACTGCCCGATCTTTCCATTGCTGATGCAGCGGCTGTCCTTCAGTCAGCAGACACACCACGCCTGCGCAGCCGGCTGCCAGTCGTTCTGGCGCAGCCCGCATTTGCCAAACCGAAGCTTTCGACCGCCGGTGCGCAAACCAAGGCGGTGACGGCGACGACCTATTTCGTGGAACATTTTGAGGATTGCGAGGCAGCAGATCCGTTCCCGGCACCCGAGCCGTACCCGACACCCGCGCAGTTCGTGGTTTTCAACGTGGATGGGCGTACGCCAGCGACACAGGTTGCGTATGTATCAGATGCCTGGATTGTAAGAGAGGATTTTATTGCGGCTGACGGCAGCTGCGCGATGTTCAGCACCTCGTGGTATAGCCCGGCAGGCGCAGCAAATGACTGGGCGACTTTCCCGGCAGCTGGCCCCATTACGCCCACCGCGGCCACAAAACTCAGCTGGAGGGCGCTGGCGCCGGACGCTTCGTATCCGGATGGTTACGAAGTGCGCTACAGCACAGCTACAAATGCTCCGGCAGACTTCATGGCCAACTCCCCATTGCTGACAGTCGGCGCAGAGAACAACACCTGGACCGAACACAATGTCGATCTTTCTGCTCACGCTGGCACACCGATCTATCTGGCCTTCCGCAACAATAGCAACGACAAGTTCCTGCTCCTGATCGATGACGTGGTGGTTAGTGATGCCGATTCCTACGATCCGGTGCTCGATGCCATCGGGGCAGTCCCGGCGATCGAATACAGCGCCATCCCGGGGTTCCTGGGCGCTTCCGCGAACGTTGAAGCGGTCGTAAGTAACGCCGGTTTCGCTGATATCAGCAATGTCGTGGTCGATGGAGACATCCTTGTTAACGGCGGGTCGGTCAGTAGCTTCAGCAGTACGCCGATCGCAACGTTGGCCGCTGGGGCAAACCAGTCGGTCGCGGCGGCGTCCTTGACGTTGAACCAGTTGGGTGACTGGAGCGTGGAGGCCACGGTCAGCGCCGACGAAGGTGATGACAATCCGGGCAATTCATCACTGGCCACGGCGTTGACAACGGTTACCAGCGATGAAATGTCACGCTTTCAAGGGCCAGTCACGGGCAGTTTGGGTATTGGCGAGGGGACAGCGGGAGAACTGGGCCATCAGTTCGATCTTCCTTCACCGGCGACACTAACTGCTGCACGACTTGCCCTCGAGAACGGGGATACGGTCCCCGGAGGCGGCGACGGTATTGGCGACCTTAATGGTCAGGACATTGTCGTGAACCTGCGCGAGTGGGATGCTGGCAACAGCAAGCCCGGTGCGGTGATTGTCAGTGGCCAGGTCAGCGTTCCGGTGGATGCGCCAATCGGACCGCTGCCGTTGGAGATTGACCTTCCTGATACCAGCTTGCCGGCGGGCCGCTTCGTGCTTTCGGTCGTTGAACCGGAAGCCATCAACATGCGGCTGTATACATCGCCTCAGAAGTTTACCCCGGGAGCGGGTTGGGTTGACTTTCCCACCAGTCCGTTTGGCGACTGGGCGAATGTTGAAAATTTCGGGTTCTCGGTCAGCTTCTATCTCAGCGCTGTTCTAACGCTGCCAAATGCAGTGCCGATTGCGCAGGACGACGCGTTCTCGATTGACGAGGATGGCAGCCTGATGGATAGCGTGGCAGGCAACGACACGCCTTCGACGGATGGTGGCAACACGTGGTTGGAGGTCGTGGCACCGACGAACGGTGCTTTGTCGCTGTCCACGAATGGCGACTTCACCTACACGCCGAATTCCAACTTCAACGGCGCGGATTCGTTCACCTATCAGCTTTGCGATATCAATAGCGATTGCGACGATGCAACGGTTACGATCACGGTGAATTCGGTCAATGATGTTCCGATGGCCGAGAATGACCAGTTTCAAGTAACGCAGGACGGTTCGATTGATGGAGACGTTTCGCTGAACGATACACTTTCGGGTGACGGCGGAAATACCTGGGGTGCAACCAGTACAACTTTTGGTCAACTGATATTCAATCCTGGCGGAACTTTCACTTACACGCCTGACCCCGGGTTTAACGGACTCGACAGCTTTACCTACCAGATATGTGACACCGACACCGACTGCGACGCTGCCACCGTCACGCTGGAGGTGTTACCGCTGGACATCTTTGCCGACGGGATGGAAGGTCCTTAGTAACGGTTTCGACATGGCCGAGATAAGTAGGCCCCGGTGCTGCGAAGCACCGGGGCCTTTTCATTGAGCATCATGGCGACTCGAAGCCGTCGCCGAAGATGCCAACCGGCGACACGGTGACCGTGGCATCGGCGCTGTTGTTGCCGCTGTTCGGGTCGGTCTGGCTGGCATCGATGGTGATGCTGGCAGTGGCGACGTAGCTGGTGCCAGGCGTCGCACCCGGCGGTACATCGGCGCTGATCGTGTACATCACGCCGCTACTCCGGTCCATGCTGATGCTGTGCGACGGCAATCCCGTGCCATTTGCCGGGCAGCTGGCGGTGGGGTCGGCCACACAGCTCCACTGCGGGTTGTCCAGCGCGGGAACGATGTCCACCAGAAGATCGGCCGCCGGAACGTCAACGGTCGTGCTCAGGTTGTTCACCGTCACCTCGAAGCTCACCGTCTCGCCGGGCACGGCCTGCGTCGGGTTGGCGATATTGCTGATCGCGAGGTCGGCACCGCCGTCGTTGTCGGTGATGCTGACGCTGATGCTGGCGATGCTGACGCCATCGTAGCCGCCACCGCTGGCGCTGTGGCTGAGCAGGCCGCTGTGCGGGCCTTCGTCAACGGCATCATCGACGGCGGACACGTTGACAATCTGTGCCACGCTCCAGTTGCCGGCATTGAACTGCAGGCTGGTCGGCAGCACCGAAACCTGGGTGTCTGGCGTGATGTTGATGGTCACCGTGCCGCTGGGCTCGGCGCCGAGCACCACGCTGTAACTGTCGCCGCTGCCACCTTCGGTAGCTGTCGTGCTGCCGCCGCTTTGGGTGATGATGACGCTGGGCACATCGTTGTCGGTGATGGTCAGCGTGTGGCTGGCCGGCGAACCTGCTGTCACCGCTGCCTGTTGGCCGGTACCGCCGCCGGATTCATTGCCGAGACCGACGATGACCGTCTCGCTTGCTTCGACGATCGCATCGTCGACGATGTCGATGGAGATGTTCTGTGCCGCCCCGGCGGTGTTGATGTTCAAACTGCCGGCTGCCAGCGTGTAATCAACACCGCCACCAGTCGCCGTGCCACCGTCGATGCTGTACGGAATGCTGATCGGCGCAGACAGCT
>JACKOX010000020.1 GCA_024233975.1 Rhodanobacteraceae bacterium | reverse complement strand
GCAAGCTGCGTGAAGTGGTCAGCAACATCCGCCACCACGAGCGCCTGATCATGGACGTCTGCATCAAGCAGGCGAAGATGCCGCGCAAGGAGTTCCTCAAGGTCTTCCCGTCCAACGAGACCAATCTCGAGTGGGCCGACGAGCTGATGAAGAAGCGCCAGAAATGGTCGCCGGCGGTGAAGACGCACAAGGAAGCGCTGGTCGGCGAGCAGCACAAGCTGGTCTCGATCGAGAACACGCTGTTCCTCAGCGTCGCCGACATCAAGGAAATCAACCGCGCGATGTCGATCGGCGAGGCCAAGGCGCGCCGGGCGAAGAAGGAAATGGTCGAGGCCAACCTGCGCCTGGTCATCTCGATCGCCAAGAAGTACACCAACCGCGGCCTGCAGTTCCTCGACCTCATCCAGGAAGGCAACATCGGCCTGATGAAGGCGGTCGACAAGTTCGAATACCGCCGCGGCTACAAGTTCTCGACCTACGCGACCTGGTGGATCCGCCAGGCCATCACGCGTTCGATCGCCGACCAGGCGCGCACGATCCGCATTCCGGTGCACATGATCGAGACGATCAACAAGTTGAACCGCATTTCCCGCCAGATGCTCCAGCAGTTCGGCCGCGAGGCCACGCCGGAGGAGCTGGCCAAGGAAATGGACATGCCCGAGGACAAGATCCGCAAGGTGCTGAAGATCGCCAAGGAACCGATTTCCATGGAGACGCCGATCGGCGACGACGAGGATTCGCACCTGGGCGACTTCATCGAGGACGTGAACATGTCCTCGCCAGACGACACCGCGACCGAAACCGGCCTGCGCGAGTCCGTGCACAACATCCTTGCCGGCCTGACGCCGCGCGAGGCCAAGGTGTTGCGCATGCGCTTCGGCATCGACATGAACACCGACCACACGCTGGAAGAGGTCGGCAAGCAGTTCGACGTCACCCGCGAGCGCATCCGCCAGATCGAAGCCAAGGCCCTGCGCAAGCTGCGTCACCCGACCCGTTCGGAAACCCTGCGCGGCTTCCTCGACATCGAGTAAACAGGCCGGTGATCACCTGACGAAAAGGCCCCGCCAATGCGGGGCCTTTTTCATCACGGTCGGCAATTGCTTCGCTGGTGGTTAGAATCCACCACCTGCCGCTGCCATATGCTTCCGAAAGTGCGGCAATTGCTACGGTGGGCCTATAGCTCAACGGTTAGAGCAGAGGTCGCAGGCTGATCGTTCTGGTAGCGCCGACCGGCGCGAACAGATCAGCCGGAGGTGTCGGCAAGGATGCCGACAGGTGAGTGGATAGCGTTTTTCGATGGGCCTATAGCTCAACGGTTAGAGCAGAGGACTCATAATCCTTTGGTTCCAGGTTCGAATCCTGGTGGGCCCAGATCTTCAGCCGCGGTCGAGTCCGGCGGTTTCCAGCGCCGTAAGGTACTTCGGCCAGCGCTCTTCAAATTCGCGGCCGAGGCGGTGCAGCACGTTCCAGCTGTAGATACCGCTGGCGTGGCCGTCGTCGAAGCGCAGCAGCACGGCGTAGTTGCCGACCGGCTCGATGGCGTCGACGCCGACGTTGCGCTTGCCGCTCACCAGCTTCTTTTGCGATGGACCATGCCCCTGCACTTCGGCGGATGGCGATTCCACGCGCAGGTATTCAAGCGGCAGGCGAAAGGTCTCGCCGCTGTCGAAAGCCACTTCCAGCACGTGCGAGGCCTTGTGCAGGGTGATGCCGGTGGGGCGTGGGTCGCTGGTCATCGCCCGGTCACAGGATGTAGCGGCTGAGGTCTTCGTCGCCGACCAGCTGGCCGAGTTGTCCGTCAACGTAGGCGGCGTCGATGCGGATGCTGTCGCCGCTGCGGTCCGGTGCCTCGTAGGCGATGGTTTCGACCAGCCGCTCCAGTACGGTGTGCAGGCGGCGGGCGCCGATGTTCTCCTGGCGTTCGTTGACCTGGTAGGCGACCTCGGCGAGGCGGTCGATGGCGTCGTCGGTGAATTCCAGCGACACGCCTTCCGTGCCCATCAGTGCGACGTACTGACGCGTCAGTGCGTTGTCGGGTTCGCTGAGGATACGGCGGAAGTCGGCCTGGCTCAGTGCCTGCAGCTCGACGCGGATCGGGAAACGGCCCTGCAGTTCCGGGATCAGGTCTGACGGTCGCGCCACGTGGAAGGCGCCGGAGGCCACGAACAGGATGTGGTCGGTCTTCACCACGCCGTACTTGGTGCTGACCGTCGAGCCTTCGACCAGCGGCAGCAGGTCGCGCTGTACGCCTTCGCGGCTGACTTCGCCGCCGCCGGTATCGCCGCGCTTGGCGACCTTGTCGATCTCGTCGATGAAGACGATGCCATGTTGTTCGCAGGCATCAATGGCTTCGGCGCGGATTTCGTCGTCGTTGAGCAGCTTCGATGCTTCTTCTTCCATCAGCAGCGGTCGCGCCGCCTTGATGGCCAGCTTGCGCACCTGCGGCTTGCCGCTGCCCATGCTCTGGAACATCTGTCGCAGCTGCTGGCCCATCTCCTCCATGCCCGGTGGCGCCATGATGTCCACGCTCTGGTTGGGATGCAGTTCGATTTCTATCTCGCGATCGTCCAGCTCGCCGGCGCGCAGCTGGCGGCGCAGCTTCGATCGCGTATCGGATTCGCCGGTGGGCGAATCGCTTAGCTCCACGGGATAGCCGGGGCCGCGACGCTTGGGCAGCAGCAGTTCGAGAATGCGATCCTCGGCGGCCTCTTCGGCGCGATTCTGCACGCGGGCCTTGGCCTGCTCGCGGAACATCTTGACCGCGGCATCGGCGAGGTCGCGGATGATCTGCTCGACGTCGCGGCCGACGTAGCCGACTTCGGTGAAGCGCGTGGCTTCCACCTTCACGAACGGCGCGTTGGCCAGCGTGGCGAGTCGGCGCGCGATTTCGGTCTTGCCGACACCGGTGGGGCCGATCATCAGGATGTTCTTCGGCGTCACCTCGTTGCGCATGGCACTGTCGAGCTGGGCGCGGCGCCAGCGATTGCGCATGGCGATGGCGACGGCACGCTTGGCGTCGTTCTGGCCGACGATGTACTTGTCCAGTGCGCTGACGATCTCGCGCGGGGTGAGTTCACTCATGGGCGTGGTGTCTTTGTCGGGAATCAGGCAGGCGTGCCGGCGGCGGGTGCGGCCAGCTCTTCCACCGTGATGTGGTGATTGGTGTAGATACAGATGTCGCCAGCGATGCCCAGCGACTTCTCGGCGATCTCGCGTGGCGACAGATCGGTATTGGCGACCAGCGCACGAGCGGCTGCCAGCGCGAAGGGGCCGCCGCTGCCGATGGCGATCAGGCCGTCCTCCGGCTCGATCACGTCGCCGTTGCCGGAAATGATCAGCGAATTCTCGCGGTCGGCCACGGCCAGCAGCGCTTCGAGCTTGCCGAGGCGGCGGTCGGTGCGCCAATCCTTGGCCAGCTCGACGGCAGCGCGCACCAGCTTGGCACCGTGCTGCTCCAGCTTGGCCTCGAACAACTCGAACAGGGTGAAGGCATCGGCTGTGGCGCCAGCAAAGCCGGCCAGCACGCGGCCATTGGCGAGCCGGCGCAGCTTGCGCGCGTTGGCTTTCATGACGGTGTTGCCGAGGGTCACCTGGCCGTCGCCGGCGATCACCACCTCATTGCCGCGACGCACGGAGACGATGGTCGTGGCGTGGAAACTGTCCTGCATGGGGTTCTCCGTTGCCTGAATTGCTGGAGATTGGGCCATTCCCGGCGGCTTGCAAGGGTTTGCGGCGTCAACCCTTGTCCTTGCGCCGTCGCGCCCGCGGATGCGCCGCATCGTAAACACGCGACAGGTGCTGGAAGTCGAGATGCGTATAGATCTGTGTGGTGGCGATGTCGGCGTGTCCGAGCAACTCCTGCACCGCGCGCAGGTCGCCGGAGGATTCCAGCACGTGGCTGGCGCAGCTATGCCGCAGCAGATGCGGGTGCACGCGCTTGAAGATGCCCTGGCGCTGCGCCAGCTGGGTCATGCGGTGTTGCACGCTGCGCGGGCCGATGGGCTGGCCATTGCGACCAGGGAACACCGGCTGCGAGGGCGAGGTCGCGTCGCTGGCCTCGCGCCAGTCGCGCAGTGCCGCCAACGCCTTGCGGCCTACAGGAACAACGCGCGTCTTGCCGCCCTTGCCGTCCACGCGGACCAGGCCTTCGTCGAGGTCCAGTGCCGACCAGCGCAGGCCGCAAAGCTCGGACAGGCGCAGCGCGGAGGAGTAGAACAGCTCCAGCATGGCGCGATCACGGCGATCGGCCGGTTCGTCCCCGTCGATCTCCATCAACCGGTTGGCCTCATCGACATCCAGCACGTTGGGCAGCTTGCGCGGCGACTTGGGGCCGCGCAGGCCGCTGGCCGGATTGCTGTCGACGCGGCCTTCGTTCAATAGATGACGGAACAGCGAACGGCAGGCCGAAAGGCGTCGCTGCAGGCTTTTCGGTGACAGGCCGTTGCGATGGCCATCCGCGATGAAGCTGCGCAGCATTTCACTGTGCAGTGCCGACCAGTCGCTGATGCCCTGGCGCTCCAGCCAGCCAAGCAGCGCATCGAGATCACGTCGGTATGCCGCCACCGTGTTCGCCGACAGTCGTCGACCATGCGCGAGATGGTCGAGGAAGGCGTTAGCGTCGGCAGCGAGCGAGGACATGCTTCGTCAGCTGTTGCCTGCGTAGCGTTTCAGCGCCACCACCAGCGACTCCGACATCAGGCGCAGGAACAGCGTGCCCATGCCGGGGAAGAAGCGGTTGGCGTCGTCGCTGCCGATGGCGAGCATACCGAGGTCGCCGAGATGCAGAAGCGCTACCGATTGCACCTCATCGGCGCGCTGGCCGAAAAGACGGTCGATCTTGTCCTGGCGCAGGCGACCACAAAGCGGCTCGCCGGATTCGCGGAAGGCACTGAACGGCTCCAGCGAAGCGTCATTGGCCGGCACGATCTGCAGCCAGTCGGCATCCGGCAGGCCGGGCAACGGCCGATGCAGCAGCACCCGTACCAGCTGGCTGCCGAAGTCCTCGATCAGGCAGGCGATCATGGTTTTCAGCGTTTCCGCCGCGTTGTTCGCGCGCATCAGCGCCAGCGTCAGCTGGTGCGTGCGCACGGTCAGTCGCTCGTTGGTTTCGGCATTGGCGTAGAGCTCGTGCAGGCGGCGGTTCAGCTCGCGATTCTTGTCGCGCAGCACGTCGAGCTGGTAGCTGGCCAGCGAGGTCGCCTGCCCGTCGTGGCGCGGCAGTTCGAGGTTCTGTGCCAGTTCGGCGTGCTCGGCGAGGAAGCGCGGATGGCGGCGCAGGAAGGCCGCGACTTCGCCGTGGCTCGGGCCGTCGAATGTGTCGCTCATGCGGGTACTTCTCCTTCGAAGACGAATGTGGCGGGACCGGCCAGCGCAACCGGTTCACCGCCGCCGTTCCAGCGGACCTGCAGCGTGCCGCCGGGCATGTCGATGCGCAGCGGCGAATGGACGCGGCCCGTGCGAATGAGCAGCGCGGCCGCCGCGCAGGCGCCACTACCGCAGGCCAGCGTCACGCCGGCACCGCGTTCGTTGACCACGAGGCGGATGTGATCGTCGCCCAGCACTTCCGCAAAGCCGACGTTGACGCCTTCCGGAAATCGTCCGCTGTGCTGCAGCGTGCTGCCGATGCCGGTGACGTCCGTGGCATCGAGCTTCTCGACTTCGATCAGCGCGTGTGGATTGCCCATCGAGCAGACGCGATAGGTCCATTCCCTGTCGCCCACCTCGAAAACGGCGGGCGCGTCGGGATCGACCATCGGCAGCGACGCCGGGTCGAAATCGGGTACGCCGAGGACGACCTCGAACCGGCCGTCGTCATCGCGCGTGGTCGGCACCAAGCCTGCCGGCGAATGCATCACGAACTCGCGCGTATCCACCGCGCCATCGCGCCATAGCCAGGCCGCCACGCAGCGCGCGCCGTTGCCGCATTGCGCCGCTGGGCTGCCGTCGCTGTTGCGGATGTCGTAGCCCGGGTGGCCGTCGCGGTCGGCTTCGATGCTGATGATCTGGTCGCAGCCGATGCCGAAGTGGCGGTCGGCCAGCTGGCGCAGCGTGTCCGCCGATGGCCAGTCGCGGCCATCGCGGCGGTCGAAGATCAGGAAATCATTGCCGGCGCCATGCATCTTGCTGAAGCGCAGTACCGATCCAGCGGACGCGTTCATTGCCGGGCGCTGCTGGCCTTCGGCGAATCCGGATGCACCAGGTCGCCCTTGTTGCCGCAGGCGGACAGGCCCATGGCGCAGCCAAGCGCGAACAGGAGTGCGAGGGTGAGGCGGCGGGTCATGCGGGTTCCTCTGAACGGTTGCCTTGCTTCTGGCGGCAAGTATAGCGGTCGCTTATCGTCAGGTCGGTATGATGGCGGCATGATCCAGGACTGGCTCCGCCTGCCGACGCTCGCACTACTGACCATTGGCGTGGTCGCAGCCCTGCTGTCGCTGTGGCCGCTGGTCGGCACCCGCCGCTGCCTGCGCCAGCGGCGACACATGGCGGCTACCCGGCGCGTCATCGTTGGCCTGTTGATGATGGCGCTGGGGCTGGCACTGATTGCCCTGGGCCTGAGCATCAGCGGCTATTCGCGGCTGTTTGCGGAAAGCACGGTGGCCGATATCCGTATCGAGAAGCTCGGCGAGCAGCAGTTCGTCGTTCACCTTGATCTCGGCCGTGACGACCAGCGTCGCTATCTGGTCAACGGCGACGAATGGCGCATCGAGGCGCGGGTGATCCGCTGGAAGGAACTGCCCAGCGTGATGGGTGTGCCGCCGCTGTATCGCATGGATCGCCTGTCCGGTCGTTACACCGATGCCACGCAGGAAATGGAAGCGCCGCGCAGCGTGTATTCGCTGTCGCAGGGTGCCGTGCCAGACCTGTGGTCGCTGCGGCGGCAGAACCCGAAATGGCTGCCCTGGGTCGACGCCGATATCGGCAGCGGCGTCTACCTGCCGATGATCGACGGCGCGCACTACGTGGTCAGTATCGACGGTCGCGGTGGCCTGCTGGCACGACCGGACGAAGCGACGCAACGGTTGCTGGACGAGTCTGGCTGGTGACCCCGGTTTTCCGTAGGCGCTTGCCGGCATGAGTGCGGCGTCCGGCGACAAGGCTTCGCGCAACAGCCCGCTGGCCGTGTTCGGCTATAGCGGCCGCGCGCTGCAGCTGGTCTGGAGCACCAGTCGCGGACTGACCGTTGCACTGGCCGTCCTCACGCTGATTGCCGGCCTGCTGCCGGCCGCCATGGCCTGGGTCGGCGCGCAGATCATTGATGCTGTCGTGACCGCTACACAGAGCGGCGCCGAAGCGGACCGCCGATTGGTGTTCGAGCTGATCGGCCTGGAAGCACTGATCGTCATCGGGATCGCTGCCGCCCAGCGTGGCCTGTCGCTGTCGCAGTCGTTGCTGCGAGCGCAGCTGGGCCAGCGAGTCAACGTGATGATCCTGGAAAAGGCGCTGACGCTTGAACTGGCGCAGTTCGAGGATTCGGAGTTCTACGACAAGCTGACCCGCGCACGGCGCGAGGCTTCGTCGCGCCCGTTGTCATTGGTGACGCGCACCTTTGGCCTGGCGCAGAACGGCGTGTCGCTGGTCAGCTACGGCACGTTGCTCTGGCAATTTTCGCCGTGGGCGGTGCTGCTGCTATTCATTGCCGGCCTGCCGGCCTTCATTGGTGAGGCGAAGTTCTCCGGCGAGGCCTTCCGTCTGTTCCGCTGGCGCTCGCCGGAAACGCGGCAGCAGCTGTATCTGGAAACCGTGTTGGCGCGCGAGGACAACGCCAAGGAGGTCAAGCTGTTCCAGCTTGGCCCGCTGCTGCTGCAGCGCTACCGCGACATCTTCCACAAGCTGTTCCGCGAGGATCGACGACTGACCATCCGCCGCGACAGCTGGGGCTTCGGCCTTGGGCTGGTCAGCACGGCGACGCTGTACGGCGCCTACGTCTGGGTGGCGGTGGCGACGATCGCCGCGCGCATCACGCTGGGCCAGATGACCATGTTCATGATGCTGTTTCGCCAGGGGCAGTCGGCGGTCAGCGCCAGCCTGTCGGCGATCAGCGGCATGTATGAGGACAACCTGTACCTGTCTACGCTGTACGAGTACCTGGAAACGCCGGTGCCGGAATCGCTGGGGCACGCAACCGTTGGGCCATCGCCCGGCGACGGCATCCGTTTCGAGAACGTGAGCTTCCGCTATCCCGGTGGCGAGGACGATGCGCTGCACGACATCAACCTGCACATCCGCCCCGGCGAATCGCTGGCGCTGGTCGGCGAGAACGGCAGCGGCAAGACCACGCTGATCAAGTTGCTGACGCGGCTGTACGCGCCAACCACGGGACGCATCCTGCTCGATGGCCACGACCTGCAGGAGTGGGACGCCAGCACGCTGCGGCGACGCATTGGCGTGATCTTCCAGGACTTCGCCCGCTACCAGCTGCCGGTGGGCGAGAACATCGGCGTCGGCGATGTCAGCGCCTTCCACGACGAAGCGCGCTGGCAGGAAGCCGCCGAGAAGGGCATGGCCGATGAGTTCATCGACGCCATGTCCGACGGCTACCAGACCCAGCTCGGCCGCTGGTTCAACAACGGTCGCGAACTGTCCGGCGGGCAGTGGCAGAAGATCGCGCTGTCACGCGCCTTCATGCGCAGCGACGCCGACATCCTGGTGCTGGACGAACCCACCGCGGCGATGGACGCCGGCGCCGAAGCGGCGATCTTCGCGCGCTTCCGCGAGCTGTCCGGCAACCGAATCGCCATCCTGATCTCGCACCGCTTCTCCACCGTGCGCATGGCCGACGAAATCATCGTCATCCGCCGCGGCCGCATCCTCGAACGCGGCAGCCACCAATCCCTGATGCAGCAGGACGGCCACTACGCCCACCTGTTCTCGCTGCAGGCGGAGGGTTACAGGTAATTCGGATCAGTGCTTGGCATTCGATATGCACTCATCGTTCAGTGCGTTGCCGCAATCGATGATTGAGTTCT
This sequence comes from Rhodanobacteraceae bacterium, assembly GCA_024233975.1. GTDB lineage: Bacteria > Pseudomonadota > Gammaproteobacteria > Xanthomonadales > Xanthomonadaceae > JACKOX01. The sequence goes on along the minus strand of JACKOX010000020.1, from coordinate 49,750 downwards.
TAACTTCAAGCGCATCCGAGAGAACATCTCTCACCCATCGTTGTGGAAATGACATCCCGCGATACTCGAACGCGCCGACGGTGCTTCCAACTTGATTTTCGTGGTTCACGATTGTGACGCCGTGATTCACCAACAATCTGTGCTTTGTCGTGTTGTTGAGCGCGTCAACGTACTTGAAGCTCTTCGACTCGCTAAGTTCAGCCACTCGATTCTTCAGGTGACTGCACGGAAGTCGGTCGCGCACCTTTGACAAACTGCATTGGTCAACAGAAAGCTTTGGTGAGATGACTAGCTCGTTAGTCAGTTGAGCGAAGTGCTCGAACATGTTTCTGGTTACGTGAATACAAGCAAGAAGATTGGCTTCGCATGTCAGATTTGCCGCATCGAAAGCGTCCTGATTTGAAGACCCTCCGAATACAAGCTTCAGGTTCTCGATGTCGTGAGCGTCTTCGACGTTGAGGATGCCGCTCAGTGCGTCGCGAGCGGTGTAGAAGTGATAGCTGAAGATTTCCGTGGCGCGGCCAACAGCTCTCAACAAGCTCATCGCTGGTTCCAAGTCATCTGGTCGCTGTCGGATGTACTCCCTCAGCGAAACGTGATCCCAAGTCCTTGTGCTCACTTTCATCTTGCCATCGAATGTTTGAGGTACTTCTTCGTCCAATCTGAGACGCCGAACAAATTTGGTTCAAACGCCTGCTTCTCGGCGATCTGCTGGAGCTTGCGGTAGCGTCCGGACATTCCATTGTGCCTAGCCTCCGTGTCGGTGCGCAGGATCACTGGCTGCTAATCGGCCCGCTCCATCGAAAAAGTCTTTACAGCACGACCGGGGTTGGAATCAGCGCTTGGTCGCCAGCCATTGTCGCAACCGATGATAGACGTCCTTGCTGCTGAGCAGTCCCAGGTGGTTGGTAGCGTGGCAGGTCTGGCGGGCTTCCGGCACAAGATCAAATCGCTTCGACGGGTCGCGGTGCCAGCCCAGTGCGCTGTTGACCGACACCAGGCCGTCGCCAATCGGACGGCGGGCGCCGCTGCCCGATGATTTCTGGCGCGAGGCGGCAATCAGCAGACAGCGAACGTCCTCGGGCAACGGTTCCAGCCTGTGGGCGCGACGGTGTGGTTGGGCATCATCATTGGTCATGGCTGCTGGAAGGATGCTGCCATCGCGCAGGTCGCGGATCCCGACGCTGCGGATTGCGGCGAGGCGTGTGAACGGTGTGGCGTAGGGGCTGAGAGCGGCCACGCTGCTGACCCAGTGCCCGGCGCGTTCCAGCGGCGCACCGAGGTGCGGCGTGCCGAGACAGATCAGCGCCGACAGTCGGGATCGCCAGGACTGGCCGTGTTGTTCGGCCCAATGGCAGGCGCTGCGCGACACCAGGCCGCCCATGCTGTGGCCGAGCAGGACGATCTCCCGGATCGGCACCGGCCAGGCATCGACAAGCCGGTCAAGCTGCTCCGCAAACTCGCGGCCGTTGTCGGCGATATGCCGGCCGCTGTTGTAGCGCAGGTAGACCGGCGTGTGGCCACGGTCGCGAGCGAGTGCCTGTCCGTGATCGTGGCCATCTCGGGTCCAGCCGCGGTCGTCCATGCACAGGCCATGCACCAGAACCAGCAGGCGGTCGCCGACATCCGGCAGTCGTTCGCGCAACGCCGTTTTGTCCGTGGGCAGCGCCTTGCCATCACGGCGGAACTGCATGTTGATGGCCAGCGGGTTGGCCTGCGCCGCGAGGTGGTCGCCGAGCACGCCATTGAGGATGGCGATCAGCGAGTCCGCCTTGCCGGACGTCCGGGTTAGCGCAGGTACTGCCGGCAGTCGGCGCAACGCGACATCCAGCGCCACCCCGACGCCGCGGTTGATGCCGCGGATGCTGCGGTAGACCAGGCCACTGATGCCGCCGGTGCGTTCGCCACGGCCCCTGCCGATCGGCGGCGCGACAGCACTGATGGTGCGGTGCTGGGTTTCGACGATGTCGGTGACGCCCTCGATCGCCTCGACGATCAGGCGGCTGATGCCCCGCAGTTCGTCATTGTTCGACACGCAGGCCCGCCATCGACATGCCGCCATCCGCAGCATGGTCATAGGTTGTCGAGACGATGCTGACGATCACATTCCCACGCCCAGCTGATCCAGCACGAACGCATACTTCTCGGCGATCTGCTGCAGCTTGCGGTAGCGGCCGGACTTGCCGCCGTGGCCGGCGTCCATGTCGGTGCGGAGCACCAGCGGTTGGTCGTCGGTCTTGCGGTGGCGCAGGCGGGCAACCCATTTGGCCGGCTCCCAGTACTGCACCTGCGAATCCCACAGCCCGGTGCTCACGTACATTGCCGGGTAGTCACTGCGCTGCACGTTGTCGTAAGGCGAATACGACAGCATGGTGGCGTAGGCGTCGGCCTCGTTGGGGTTGCCCCATTCGTCGTACTCGTTGGTAGTCAGCGGGATGGACTCATCCAGCATGGTGGTGACCACGTCGACGAAGGGCACGCCGGCGGCAATCACGCGGTAGTCGGCTGGCGCCATGTTGGCGATGGCACCCATCAGCAGGCCGCCGGCGCTGGCGCCTTCGGCGGCAACGCGACCGGGCGCGGCGTACTTCATGTCGATCAGCGCACGGGTGACGTCGATGAAGTCGGTGAAGCTGTTGACCTTGTTGTCGAGCCGGCCGTCGTCATACCACTGGCGACCAAGGATCTGGCTGCCGCGCACGTGCGCGACGGCGAACACCACGCCGCGATCCAGCAGGGAAATCCGGTTGGCGTCGAACCATGGGTCGGCGGTGACGCCATAGGCACCGTAGGCGTACTGGTACAGCGCGGCCTTGCCATCGCGGCGGAAGCCACGCTTGCAGATGATGGTGACCGGCACCCGCGTGCCGTCGCGCGCCTCGATGAAGCGGCGCTCGCTGAGGTAGTCGGAGGGCTCGTAGCCGCCGGGCACGGCCTGTCGCTTCAGTTCGGTGCGTTTGGCGCTGAACACGTCCACGTCGTAGACCGTGTGCGGCATGGTCAGTGATTCGTACTCGTAGCGCAGCACGGTGGTATGCGGGTCGGGGTTGTCGCCCAGCGACATGGTGTAGGCCGGATCATCGCCGGTGACGTAGAAGCTCTGGCCGCGATCCGGTATCACCCGCAGCCGGCGCAGCGCGTGGCTGCGCTCGTCCACCGCGATGAAGTGGTCGAAGGCGGCGAACTCGTTGATGAAGATGTCCTTGGAGTGCGGAACGACATCTTTCCAGTGCGCGGGATCGCCGAGGTCGTCATTGGCGGTTTCGACGATGCGGAAGTTGGGCGCGTCGCGGTTGGTCTGGATCAGCCAGCGCGAGCCGAGCTGGTCGGCGTAGTAGAGGACGTCGGTTTGCCGTGGAGCGATCAGCGTGAAGTGATCGAGATCGTCCACCGGCGCGCAGCGCGCCTCGCTGGTGGTGGTGCTCTCGGCGTGGATGCAGACGAAGTTTTCCGAGGTGGTGGTGTAGACGCCGAGGTAGAAACTCTCGTCCGCCTCCTCGTAGACCAGCACATCCTCGCTGGCCGGCGTGCCGATGCGGTGGTGCTTCACCCAGCGGCCGAGCAGCGTGGTGGCGTCGTTCTCGATGTACAGCAGCGACTGGCTGTCGCCGCTCCAGGCCAGTGCGTCGCTGACGTTTTCGATGCGGTCTTCGAGCACCTCGCCGCTGTCGAGGTCCTTCACGAACAGCGTGTACTGGCGACGGCCGACGCGATCCTCGACCCAGGCGATGCGGCGCTGGTCCGGGCTGACCGACCAGTCGCCGATGCTGAAGAACTCGCTGTCGCCGGCCATGGCCGGCTCGTCGAGCATCACCTGCTCGGCGGCGTCCGTGCTGCCTTCGCGGCGGGCCAGCACGGGGTAGTCGCTGCCGTCGACGTAGCGGCTGTAGTACCAGTAGTCCTTCCAGCGATAGGGCACGCTCTGGTCATCGCGCGGCACGCGATGGCTCATCTCGTCGAGTAGCGTCTGTTTGTCGGCCGCCAGCGGCGCCAGCAGCTGGTCGGCGTAGTCGTTTTCGGCCTTGAGGTAGCCGAGCACGGCGGCGTCTTCGCGCTCGTCGTCGCGCAGCCAGTAATAGGGATCGCTGCGATCACCATTCGGCGACGCCACGGTGTGCTTGTGGCGTTCGGCGATTGGTGGCTTCAGGCCCTGGACCAGTCGTGACGGCGATTCACCGGGGCGCACGGTAGTTACCCCGCGACCGTGGAAACCATTGCAGGCCGCCAGCAGCAGGGCGCCGCAGGCGAGCAGGCTTGTCGAACGTCGCCACATCCATCGTCCCTCAAATCCAGAACGCCCAGTGTGGCGAGGCGCCGCGCCGCCGACAAGCGCGAGGCGCCTGCCGGCGACGGCGATTCCGTCAGTCCTTCGGGAACAGGCGCTGCTTCAGGTAGGTGTAGGCCAGCGCCTTCTGGATGGCGCGGTTGCGGTTTTCAGCACCATTGTTGTGGCCGCCTTCCAGCGCTTCGAAGTACATCACGTCGTGGCCCTGGCCGCTCATCTTCGCCATCATCTTGCGCGCGTGGCCGGGATGGACGCGGTCATCCCGCGTGGAGCTCATGAAGAACACGGGCGGATAGTCCACGTCGGCCTTCACGTTCTGGTAGGGCGAGAACGCCTTGATGAACTGCCAGTCGTCGGTGTCCGGATCGCCATACTCGGCCATCCACGAGGCGCCGGCCAGCAGGTGGCTGTAGCGTTTCATGTCGAGCAGCGGCATCTGGCAGACCACGGCGCCGTACAGATCCGGATAGAGCACGGTCATGTTGCCCATCAGCAGGCCACCGTTGCTGCCGCCCTGGATGCCGAGGTGCTCGGGGCTGGTGACGCCGCGCTTGATCAGGTCTTCGGAGACGGCTGCGAAGTCCTCGTAGGCACGCAGGCGGTTCTCGCGCAGCGCGGCCTGGTGCCAGCGTGGGCCATACTCGCCGCCGCCGCGGATGTTGGCCAGCACGTAGACGCCACCCTGCGCCAGCCAGCCGGGACCGACGGTGTCGGCATAGCTCGGTGTCATCGAGATCTCGAAGCCGCCGTAGCCGTATTGCAGGGTCGGGTTCCTGCCGTCCAGCTTCATGCCCTTCTTCGACACCTGGAAGTAGGGCACGCGGGTGCCGTCCTTGCTGGTAGCGAAGTGCTGGCTGACCTCGAAGCCGCTGGCGTCGAAGGTGGCCGGCATGTGCTTGAGCGCGCTCTTCTCACCCAGCAGCGGGCCATGGAACAGCGTGGTCGGCGTCAGGAAGCCGGTGACGGTCATGAACACGTCGTCGGAGGATTCGTCATCGACGGCGCCGACGCTGACCTTGCCGATCTCCGGCGCGCCGGGCATGGCCTGCTTCGACCATTCGCCGGCCTTTCCACCGTCTGGCGGCGTCAGCACGTAGAGGCGGTTCTTCACGTCGTCCATCACGTTGATGACGAGGTGGTGGCGTGTCCATGTGTGGCCGGCAAGGGCCGTGGTGTCGCTGGGCGCGAACAGGAGGGTGAAGTCGCGGTCGCCGGCCATGAAGGCGTCGAATTTCGTGGCGATCAGGCTGCCGGCCGGGAACGACTTGCCACCGACGTCCCAGGCGTCGCGCAGTTCGACCAGCAGCCACTCGCGATGGACGCTGGGCTGCGCGGATTCCGGCACGTCGATCTTGTGCTTGCCGCCGTCCTTGTCGAGCAGGAAGGTCTCGTTGCTGAAGATGGCCGGGATGCGGTAGAGGAAGTCGCGCTCGTAGCCCTTGGTGTGGTCGCGGGTGGCGAAGGCGCCCAGGTCTTCCGGCTTCACTTCGAACACCAGCGATGCGTCGTTCATCGGCGTGCCGCGCTTCCACACGCGCACTTCGCGCGAGTAGCCCGAGCTGGTCATCGAGCCTTCACCGAAGTCAGTGGCGGCGAACACGGTGTCGCGATCGATCCAGCCGAGGCTGCCTTTCGCTTCCGGTCGATAGAAACCGTCCTTTACCCAGCGCTTGTTGGCCAGGTCGAATTCGCGGGTGACATCGGCATCCTTGCCGCCGTCGGACAGGGCGATCAGGCAACGCTGGTAGTCGGGGGCGAGGCAGTCGGCACCGTGCCAGACCCAGCGCTTGCCCTCGCTTTCATTCAGCGCGTCCACGTCGATGACGGTTTCCCAGGCCGGCTTGTCCTTGCGGTACTCGGCCAGCGTGGTGCGGCGCCAGATGCCGCGCGGGTGATCGGCGTCCTGCCAGAAGTTGTAGAAGTGGTCGCCAATCTTGTCGACGTAGGCGATCTTGTCGTTCGAGTCGAGGATGGCCTGGATGTCGTCGCGCAGCGCATCGAAGCCCTCGGTGTTGCCCAGCAGTTCGATGCTCGCCGCATTCTGCCGGCGCACCCAGTTGAGCGCGCGCTCGCCTTCCACCTCTTCCAGCCACAGGAAGGAATCATCGGACTCGGTCGCGGTCTGGTCGGCGGTTTTCTGGTTCATGTCGCTATCGGCTGCCTTGGCAGGAGCGGGTCCACCGGCCACCGCGGCCAGCAGGAAGGCGGAAAACAGGATGGATGGACGCATGGTGTGCCCCGGAATGGTCTGGACGCAGGACGGTAGCATCGCGTCGCACGGGGCGACCATGACGATGGTCATGGTCGGACGCGGCAAGTCCGGAAATCAGCTCGCCGAGATTTCCAGCCGGAAGCGCAGGGCGTCCGCGCCGTCCTGATAGTAGCGGGGGCGCTGTTCGGTGAACTGGAAGCCGTATTCGCGGTAGAGGCGGATCGCCGGCTCGTTGTCCTGGCGCACTTCAAGGCGTAGTTCGTTGCAGCCACGTGCGCGCGCCTGGGCGACCACGTCATCGAGCAGTTGCCGGCCCATGCCCTGTCCGCGGAAGGCGGGCGCCACCGCGATGGAGTACAGCCGCGCGGCCTGGCTGCCGCTGCGCGTCAGCAGCAGGCTGTAGCCGGCCAGTGCGTATTCGGTTTCGATGACACGCATCACCGCATGCGGATTGCTGAGATGGTGACGCAGTTGTCGCGCGCTCAGGCGGTCGCCCGGGAACAGTGATTCCAGCACCTGCAGGATGGGCAGGTCGGCCGCACGCGCGGTGCGGAGCGTCGGGGCGATGCCGGCAGGGGACGATGACATCGGATTCCGACTCCGCGAAGGGCCTCGATGAGGTCGCGTATTCTCGCTCAAAACCGCTTGCCTGAATCAATCCCCGGGAAAGGGCGGTTTACCCCTCCGCAAGCTGGCCAAAAACTGCGAGACTTTGCGCCGCGCGTGCCCGTCCGGCCGCATGTCGCGGCACAGCCGCCAATCCTGCCAATGACCCGACTCGTCATCGTCGTGGAAAAGACTGCCGACTGGGCGGTCTACCACCCGGCCAGCGAAGTGATCACCGCCACCGACTACCTGCAGCAGTCGCCCATCGCGGAAGGTGAGCGCACGCAGGTGATCAACCTCTGCCGCAACTACCGCTACCAGGGCATCGGCTACTACGTGTCGCTGCTGGCGGACGCGCGCGGTCACCGCGTGATCCCCTCGGTGCGCAGCATCAACAACCTCAGCCGCCGCTCGCTGTATGGCGTGGATGTCGAAGACCTCTCGCAGCGGCTGGCCAAGGCGCTGCCGGCGGATCGCGACGAGTTCAGCCTGCTGGTCTGCTTTGGCCAGTGCGACAACCCGGCACTGGCGGAACTGGCGCGGCAGCTGTTCGAAACCTTCCCTTGCCCCATCCTTCGCGTTGAGTTCGAGCGCGGTCGCATCTGGCGCATCGCCAGGCTTCGCGCCGTCGGCCTGCACACGCTGGAGGATGCCGAGCAGGACCAGTTCGCCGCCGCGCTGGATGGATTCAGCCGCAAGATCTGGCGCAAGCCGCGTGCGCGCAAGGTGTCGCGCTACGACCTGGCCATGCTCTACGACCCGGAAGAAACCCTGCCGCCATCCAACAAGAAGGCAATGCAGAACTTTATCGCCGCCGGCAAGGGCATCGGCATCGAAGTGGATCCGATCACCCGCACCGACTACGCCCGGCTGGCTGAATACGATGGCCTGTTCATCCGTGAGACCACCACGCTGACCAACCACACCTACCAGTTCGCGCACCGTGCCGAGCGCGAGGACATGGTGGTGATCGACGACCCGCAGTCGATCCTTCGCTGCACCAACAAGATTTACCTGCGCGACCTGCTGATCGCGAAGAAGCTGGCGATCCCCAAGACCGAAGTTGTTTTCCGCGACGACGCCAACGCGCTGGCCGCGCTGCCGGACAAGCTTGGCTTCCCCATCGTGCTGAAGATTCCGGACGGCTCGTTTTCGCGCGGCGTCAGCAAGGTGGAGACGCCCGAAGCGCTCAAGCAGGCGGCGGAAACGCTGTTCCAGCAGAGCGCGCTGCTGCTGGCGCAGGAATACATCTACACCGAGTTCGACTGGCGCATCGGCGTGCTCAACCGCGAGCCGCTATACGCCTGCCAGTACTTCATGTCGCGCGGGCACTGGCAGATCTACAACCACGCGGCCAAGGGCGGCACGCGCACCGGCGGTTTCGCCACGCTGCCGATCCGTCAGGCGCCGTCGGACGTGGTCAAGCTGGCCACCCGCGCAGCGGGTGCGATTGGCGATGGGCTTTACGGCGTCGACCTCAAGAAAGTTGGCGACCGCGTGGTGGTGATCGAGGTCAACGACAATCCGTCGATCGATGCCGGTGTCGAGGACGAATACCTCGGCGAGGATCTCTACCGCCGCATCATGGACGAGTTCCTGCGCCGCATGGAGCGGCGCCGCGTCGGCGTGCGCGACTGATTCGACCGATCAGGCGGCGCGCCGCAGCGCCGGTTCGACTGCCTTCAGGCGCGCTGGCAGCGCCTGCACCACGGAGTGCGGGCGACGCTGCGACGGACGGACGAGGAGAGTCCGCCGCAGCGCCGCCGCGCGATTGAACAGGTTCTGCCGGTGCATCAACAGCAGCGAGGCACCCGGGGCCAGCAGCAGCCAGAAACTCCAGCGCAGCAGGTCGCCGCCGCTGCCGATCAGCGCTGGCAGGCTCGGTAGCAATGCCAGTCCGACCAGCAGCCATCCACGCAACAGCGTATCCAGCAACGGATGCTCGGATGCCAGCAGGCCGGTGGCGCTGCGGCGGCGGAACTCGACGTGATGGATGCGCTTCATGGCGGCTCTCCCGTGGGCGACGGGTACAGCCTGGAGGCGCGGCGTCTCAAAAGCCGAGACGCCATGAAGCCTGGCAGTGCAATCAGCCGCCGTAGGCCTGGATCGCGAGCTTGAGCATGATCCGCGCTTCCTCGCGCAGTGATGGCGGCGAGACGATTTCGGCGTCCGGGCCGTAGCGCAGCAGGTCCATCAGCAGTTCGCGCGAGTTGCTGTAAGGCAGGCGCAGTTCGTAGCGGCCGTCATCGAGGAACTTGCCTTCCTGGCGTGAATGCCAGTGTTCGTCGGCAACCCAACGCGCGGCCTTGGCGCTGAAGCGGATGGTCGCCCAGTCCTTGGGTTCGCCGGAGAAGATGCCGTAGCTGGAGGCCAGTGCTTGGTCGAGCTTTTCCTCGGTCACGTCGTCGGCGGTGGCGTCGAGCACGGTGGGTTTGGACATGCGGTCGAGCGCGAAGCTGCGCAGGCCGTCCTTGCCGTGATCCCAGGCGTCGAGATACCAGTTGTCGCGATAGTGGGTCAGGCGCTGTGGCGACACGGTGCGTTCGGTCGCGGCGTTGGTCGAACGTGCGCGATAGCCGAAGCGCAGCTGCTTGCGATCGAGCACGGCGGTGGCGACGGTTCGGAAGCAGTGCTCGTCCATGCGACGCGTGCCGCTGGCGGTGACGCGGATGCGTTCGATCGGCCAGCGCTTGCCGCCGGCATGTTCGGCCAGCAATGTCTCGATGCGTCCCTGCAGCGGCGCCAGTGCGCTGGAGAGCACGTCCGGCCCGGTGCGCGACAGCAGCTGGTGCGCCACCAGCAGGGCGTGCAGTTCCTCGGAACTCAACCACAGGCCGGGCAGCTCGAAGCGTGAACCTTCGTCGGCGTCGTAGCGGTAACCGGGCGGATCATCGTGCGAATCCACCGGTGCGCCCAGCACATCGCGCAGGTAGGCGATGTCGCGGTATAGCGTCGCCCGCGAGGCGCCGGTTTCCTCCATCAACCGCTTCACCGGGATCGGATAGCGGGCGGCTTGCAGGGTTCGGTGCAGGGTCAGGATGCGTTCGTATCGGTCCATGGGCCGATTATCGCGGGATCGCGCCGTCGAGTGCGAGCTGTCGTGATGACGCGACCGCAGCTGAACCGGTCGCGACCGCCGGTGCTGCCGCATGACCAATGACCGTGGATTGTCGCCGTCGCGTCGTAAACGCTTTGCTTACCCGGGCTTAACGTCCGATTCGCTACCGTTCGCCGATGCCCGGACCCGACCCTTCAGCCGCGCAGGCGCTGGCCTCGCTGCGCCAGCAACTGGAAGAACAGCACTGGCGGCCGCTTCGGCAGCCGGTCGGTGTGCGTGAGGCACACGATGGCTGGTGGTGGAAGCTGGCGCTGGCGCTGCTGCCGGCCGCGCTGTTCCTGGCCATGTTGTGGGTGGCGGCCGAGCCCGATGCCCTGCCGCCGAGGGCGGCGGTGGAGCGGATCGAAGTGGTCTTCATTCCGCGCAGCGCCACGCCGCGGCCGCCGCCTCCCGCGACCGCTCCGGCGCTCCGCTCACGGCCATCGCTGTTGGCGCCCCCTGTTCCCGAGCTGCCGGACACTTCCGCGTTGCCGAGTCCGGTGACCGATGGCACGGAAACTGTCTCTGATTTGCCACCACCGACTGCCGGCGACCTGCTTCGCCAGCTCAACAGCACCGCGGCGAGGCGCTATGACCTGGACGGCGAGGGCATTCCGCGGCATGGCAGGCCAAGGCTGCCGGGCCGCGCCGAGGCCTTCGTGGAAGGGATCCATGTGCGCGGTCGTCCCAGTCCGCAGCAGCGCGTGCAGTTCGTGCTCGGGCTGGTTGGCCTCGGTCAGCCCGATCCCTGCCCCGACGTGCGCCGCCACGTGCGCGATGCCATCGCCGCCGAGCAGCGAGGGCAGGGCGTGGATGGCGAACTGGATGACTGGCTGACCCGCGCCGAACGTTGTCGCCGGTGACGCATCGGAGCCTTCTTCGTGTGACCCGGCCGGCTGTGGCCCGTACAATTCGCGGCTGATCCTCGCCGTGACCCTGCCCAACCACCATGGCTGACCCGAAACTCGACCTCAGCCGCCCGGTGGGCGATCGCGTCGAGACGACCACCTGTTACATGTGCGCCTGCCGCTGTGGCATCCGGGTGCACATCAAGGACGGTCGCCTGCGCTACATCGAGGGCAATCCCGAGCATCCGGTCAACAAGGGCGTGCTCTGCGCCAAGGGCTCGGCCGGGATCATGCAGCACTATTCGCCGGCGCGCCTCAAGAAGCCGCTGAAACGGGTGGGTGAGCGCGGCAGCGGCGAGTTTGTCGAGATCGAGTGGGACGAAGCGCTGCAGATTGCCACCGACTGGCTGCGTCCGGTCCGCGAACGCAATCCGGATGAGCTGGCCTTTTTCACCGGTCGCGACCAGAGCCAGGCGCTGACCGGCTGGTGGGCGCAGGCTTTCGGTACGGTGAACTACGCGGCGCACGGCGGTTTTTGCTCGGTGAACATGGCGGCCGGGGGGCTGTACAGCATTGGCGGCAGCTTCTGGGAGTTCGGCGAGCCGGACTGGGAGCGCAGCCGCTACCTGATGTTGTGGGGTGTCGCCGAGGATCACGACAGCAACCCGATCAAGCTCGGCCTCGGCACGATGAAGAAGCACGGCGCGAAGATCGTTGCCGTCAATCCGATCCGCAGCGGCTACGGCGCCATCGCTGACGAATGGATCGGCATCCGCCCCGGCACCGACGGGCTATTCGCCTTTGCGCTGATCCACGAACTGCTGCGTACCGACCGCATCGACCTCGATTACCTGGTGCAATACTGCAATGTGCACTGGCTGGTGATCGACGATCCGGGTGCCGCCGATCACGGACTGTTTGCACGTGATGCCGACGGCAATTCGTTGAGCTTTGATCGGCGAACGGACAGCTGCGTGCCGGCAAACGCCACCGGCATCCAACCTGTGGTCGTTGGCGAATTCACGCTACCCGATGGCCGCAAGGCCGTGCCGGTGTTCCAGCGCATCGTCCAACGCTACCTCGATCCGCAGTATTCGCCGGATGCGGTCGCCGAACGCTGCGGCATTCCGGCCGACACCATCCGTCGCATCGCCTGCGAGCTGGCCGAGGCGGCCTTCGATCACGAGATCCGCATCCAGCAGCCTTGGACCGATGCCAACGGCAACCGCCATGAGGAAATGATCGGTCGCCCAGTCAGCTTCCACGCCATGCGCGGCATCAGCGCGCACAGCAACGGCTTCCATACCTGCCGCGCGCTGCATCTGCTGCAGATGCTGCTGGGTGCGGTCGACACGCCGGGCTCGTTCCGCTTCCAGCCGCCATTCCCGAAACCGATTGCGCCGCCAAACCGACCGGGTCGCGAACGTGGCGAGGAGGGTCGTCTCGATGCCGCACCGTTGGGTTTCGTGCACGGCCCGGAAGACCTGCTGGTCGATGCCGACGGCAAGCCGACCCGCATCGACCACGCCTACAGCTGGGCCTATCCGCTGAGCGCGCACGGCCTGATGCACAACGTCATCCGCAACGCGTGGGCCGGCGATCCGTACCGCATCGACACGCTGCTGATGTTCATGGCGAACATGAGCTGGAACTCGTCGATGAACACGCGCGAGACGATGCAGTGGCTTACCGACAAGGATGACCACGGCGAGCACCGCATCCCGCACATCATCTATTCCGACGCCTTCGCCTCGGAGATGGTGGCCTACGCCGACCTGGTTCTGCCGGATACCACCTACCTCGAACGCCACGACTGCATCAGCCTGCTGGATCGGCCGATCTCCGATGCCGATGCGGCGTCGGATGCGATCCGTCATCCGCTGCTGCCGGTGGATGCCGACATCGAAGGACGCGAGGCGCGCGGCTTCCAGTCGGTGCTGCTGGAGCTGGGTGCGCGACTCGGCCTGCCCGGGATGGTCGATGCAAAGGGCGACGCGATCTACCAGGACTACGCCGACTACATGGTCCGCCACGAGCGCGCGCCGGGCGTCGGCATGCTGGCCGGCTGGCGTGGCGCCGACGGCAGGCAGGAAGGCAAGGGCGAGCCGAATCCCGATCAGTTGCAGCGCTACATCGACAACGGTGGCTTCTGGCGCGCCGAGATTCCCGAAGCCGCGCGTTACTACAAGATGGCCAATCGCGAGTACCTCGACTGGGCGCGTGGCATGGGTTTCCTCGGCAGCGACCAGCCCATCGTGCTGCAGCTGTATTCCGAGACGCTGCAGAAATTCCGCCTTGCCGCGGAAGGCCATGGCGACGTGCAGCCGCCGGATGAACATCGCGAGCGCGTCGCGACGTATTTCGATCCGCTGCCCATGTGGTATGAGCCGTTCGAGGGCGAGCAGATCGACAATGTCGACGAGCGCTTCCCACTGAGCGCGCTGACCCAGCGGCCGATGTTCATGTACCACGCATGGGGTTCGCAGAACGCCTGGCTGCGGCAAATCGCCACCCGCAATGCGCTATACGTGCATCCGAAGACGGCAAGTCGCTTCGGTCTCGATGATGGCGACTGGGCCACGGTGGCCAGCCACAACGGCGAAATCACCGTGCAGGTGAAACATGCGGCCAACGTGCAGCCCGACACCGTGTGGACCTGGAACGCCATCGGTAAGCGTCGCGGCGCCTGGGGGCTGTCGAAGAACGCGCCGGAGTCGAAGGACGGCTTCCTGCTCAACCACCTGATCTCCGACCTCACGCCCAAACGCGCGGATCGAAAACGCTACGCCAATGCCGATCCTGTAACGGGGCAGGCCGCCTGGTTCGACCTGCGTGTGTCGATCCGGCCGGCCGATCAACCGGGTGAAAGCGCACCGCAGTTCGTGCCGCTCCCGGACCTGGGTGCCGGGGATCGGCATGAGCAGAAGCCATTGCGCTTCGGTGCGGATTTCCGCGATGGTCGAACGGAGCCGTCAACATGACCATGCTGCCCAAGGCGACCGGGAAGAAGCTTGGTCTGGTCATCGATCTCGACATCTGCGTCGGCTGCCATGCCTGCGCGGTGGCCTGCAAGGAGTGGAACGCCGGTGGCATTTCCGCGCCGTTGACCGACGAAAGCGCTTACGACGCCGAACCTTTCGGCATCTGGTTCAATCGCGTGCACAGCTACGAGAGCGAGCCATCGCCCCATGTCTGCGCCACCAGCGCACCGAAGGACAGCAAGCCGCCGGCGCCACTGACCGTGCACTTCCCGCGCAGCTGCCTGCACTGTGAGGATGCTGCCTGTGTCACCGTCTGCCCGACCGGCGCCAGCTACAAGCGCGAGGCCGACGGCATCGTGCTGGTCGACGAGGACAAGTGCATCGGCTGCAAGCTGTGCAGCTGGGCCTGTCCGTATGGCGCGCGCGAGTACAGCGCGGTCGAAGGCGTGATGAAGAAATGCACACTCTGCGTCGACCGCATCTACAACGAAACCCTGCCCGAAGCCGAACGCCAGCCGGCCTGCGTGATGGCCTGTCCGACGCGGGCACGAGCCTTCGGCGATCTCGGTGATCCGGATTCCACCGTGTCGAAATCGGTTGTCGAGCGCGATGGCGTAGCGCCGCTGGAACAACTCGGCTATCGACCCACCAACCGCTACCTGCCGCCGCGTCCACGCCGTACCGGCGGCGATGCCGAGAGCCAGTCTGAAGAAACCCTCAACCGTGACCAACTGCCGCCATTGCTGCGCTGGGTCGATCGCGTGCTGAGTCGTTGAGGTCGATTGAATGCATCCTGCCTTTTCCGTCATCGCCTTCACCACGCTGTCCGGCAGCGGCTACGGCCTGCTGTTCTGGCTGGGTATGCATTACGCGTTCCGGCCACTGCCGCTGAGTCCGGAGTTTGCGCTGATCCTGTTCGGGCTCGGCCTGCTGCTGGTGACCGTTGGTCTTGTTGCATCGCTATGGCATCTCGGCCAGCCGCAGCGTGCCTGGCGCGCGCTGAGTCAGTGGCGCAGTTCGTGGCTGTCGCGGGAGGGCGTGATGGCGCTGGTGACGTATCTTCCGGCGCTGGTACTGTGCTGGCTGGTCTGGAACGCCGACTTCGGCACCGCCAGTCGTGTGGCTGGCGCCGGGTTGGCGATGCTGTCGCTGTTGACGGTGGCTTGCACGGCAATGATCTACGCCAGCCTGCGCACCATTCCGGCCTGGCGACACTGGAGCGTTGTGCCGACCTACTTGTTGTTCGCGCTGGGCGGCGGCGTGCTGTGGTTGGTGGCGCTGTTCTCATTGACCGGATGGCGGCCCGGCAGCATGGTGCTGTGGAGTGTCGGTGTGTTGCTGCTGGCTTTGCTGCTGTTGAAGCTGTCCGCGTGGCGCTTCATTTCCCGCCCCGATGCGGGAAGCGGGCTGCGGACCAGCGACGCCATCGGCATCAATCGCGCCATGCGCCAGTTCGAGGCGCCACATACTGAAGCCAACTACATCACCCGTGAAATGGTCTTCGTGCTGGCGCGCAAGCACTCACGGCGGCTGCGGATCATCGCCACGACGCTGTTCGTGCTCCTGCCACTACTGAGCCTGCTGATTGCCAAGCCGTTGCCGGGCATGACCGCCGTGCTGGCGATCGCCGCGGCGCTGGCCTTCCAGCTGGGAGCTCTGGTCGAACGCTGGCTGTTCTTCGCCGAGGCCCGGCACGTGGTCAGCCTGTACTACGGCGGCGGGCCGCTGCCCCTGCGCTGATCGGCCCGGACCGGGTTCACAACCGATTCAGCCCCCGGGCACCCGCTGCCGCTAGGATACGCGCCCCGAATTGCCCCTCTTCCACGATTCCACCAAGGAGAATCCCATGAAGCACCTGATCCTCAGCGCGGCCGTGTTGGCCGCCCTCAGCCTGAGCCACGCAGCCGTCGCAGCCGATGGCGACGATGACGGCTGGACCGGCACCGGCGAACTTGGCCTGGCCATGGCGCGCGGCAACGCCCGTTCCGAAAACCTCAACGCCAAGATTGACTTCAAGAACGAAGACGACAAGTGGAAGCACCACTTCTACGCCAAGGCGCTGCGCGCCAAGGGCGAGGTCACCGGCGATTTTGACGGCAACGGCACCACCGAAGAGCGCTTCGAGCTCAACGCCAACCGCTTCGAGTTCGGTGCGTCGAGCGCGCTGAAGATGAACGAAGTCAGCTACTGGGTTGCCGCGCTCCGCTACGAGAAGGATGACTTCGCGCCGTACGAGAACCAGACCACCTTCTCGCTGGGCTATGGCCACAGCTTCATCAAGAACGAACGCACCGAGCTCAGCGCCGAAGTGGGTCCAGGTTACCGCCGCGCGAAGCTGGCCAGTACCGGCAACACGGAGTCCGAAGTCATCGCCCGCGGCGTTGTCGACTTCAAGCACAGCCTGACCGATACCACCGACCTGGTGAACAACTTCCTGGTTGAAGCCGGTTCCGACAACACCTTCATGCAGAATGATTTCGGCGTGGCGGTGAAGATCAGCGACGCATTCGCGCTGAAGGCCGGCCTGCAGGCCCGCCACAACACCGACGTCGCCGCCGGCCAGAAGAAGACCGACACCCTGACCACGGTGAATCTGGTCTACAACTTCAAGTAAGCCTCGCGCAACACCGCAAGCAAACGCCGCGCCGGTTCGCCTGCGCGGCGTTTTTGTTTTGGAACGCCGTCTTTGAATAGCGCGGTCACATCAGGCCACGATCCCCGTCCATTGTCCGGTCATCGACCGGTTCGACTTTGGTGGGGCGGTAGCTTGAACGACGAGTTCAGGCATTTGCCCCCCAGCCATGCATTCGAGCGGACCGCGGCACGTGTTTAGGGCAACGCTGAACAAGTCATCCCGATCGGCGAAGATATCGCTTTCAGTCCATAGCGCATGAACCATGAAACAGCAGACCCTGTCGATGGCGGCTGATCAGGCCGAAGGTTTCGAGCTGCATCGTCGTCCGACGCGTCGGGATGTGTTCCTCGCGACGATGGAAGGTCTCGTGCCATGGTCGGCACTGTGCGCGGTGATTGCACCGTTCTATCCCAAGCCCGGCCGTGGACGTCCGCCGGTTGGCCTTGAGCGCATGTTGCGCATGTACTTCGTGCAACAGTGGTTCAACCTGGCCGACGCCGCTTGCGAGGATGCGCTGCTCGACAGCACCGCGCTGCGCCGTTTTGTCGGCATTGATCTGGGTCGCGAGCGGGTGCCGGATGCGACCACACTGCTGAAGTTCCGCCGCTTGCTGGAGCAGAACGAACTGGGCGCCGAACTGTTTCATCAGGTCAACGCGGAGCTGCAGGATCGCGGCTGGCAGATCGGCACCGGCACGATTGTCGACGCGACGATCATCGCCGCGCCGAGCGCCACCAAGAACGCCGACAAGGCGCGCGATCCGGCGATGCACCAGACCCGCAAAGGCCAGCAATGGCATTTCGGGATGAAGCTGCACATTGGCGTGGACAGCCGCACCGGCCTGACCCACAGCGCAGCGGTGACGGCGGCCAACGTCCACGACAAACACCTGATCGAAGACCTGCTGCACGGCGATGAGCGCCGGGTGTACGGCGACAGCGCCTACGCCAGCCAGAAGCCGCTGATGCGTAGACACGCACCGCAGGCGAGAGACTTCACCAACGAACGAACGCGCAAGGGCGGGCAGGTCGACGAAGCGGCGCGCTCACGTAATCGCAACAAATCGAGAATCCGGGCGCGGGTTGAACACGTCTTCGCCGTGATCAAGCGGCTGTGGGGCTTCAACAAGGTGCGTTATCGTGGCCTGGACAAAAATGCCAACCGGAGTTTCGTGCTGCTGGGTCTGGCCAACCTCTACCTCACCCGACCGCGAACCGCGGGATAACGGTGTCCGGAAGGCGCAACGGACGGCGAAAACGCCGTTCAAGACCGGAAAATCCCACCGCAGCCGACTTCATCAACACCAACCCGACCCTGCACAACCTGCCAAATCAACACCGCATATCACGGGATGACTTGTTCAGCGTTGCCTTAGATGTGCCCAGAGATGATGCTGGTCATCCGCCGCTGGATGCGGCGTTGTGTTTCGCATTCGAAGTTGAGGTTGAGTCAAACCAATGAATAGATCCTGGCGAACTGCCATTGTGTTTCTTCTGCTCGTGGCTGCCCTGTATCCGCTGGGCGTCTGGCTGTTGTTGAGGTTCCAGCGCTCCAGTCCGTTGATGCTGACTGTCGGTTTGGCGACTGTCGGCGCATGCCTGATCTGCCGGCGTGACCTCGCCTCTCTTGGCTGGCGTTGGGGCGACTGGAAATATCAATACCAGAGCTATCTGATCCCGCTTGCAACGGTGGCCATTGCGTATGCCGGGATATGGGGCCTTTCTTTGGGGGGCTGGTATGACAGTGGCTTCGTTGAAGAGATACGGGCTGGCTACATGCTGGAGTCGTGGTCTGATGGATCCATCATTGCACTACATTTCGTTCTCACCGCCACGGTGAGCTTTGTGCTGCTCTTGCCCGGCGTCCTGGGTGAGGAGGTCGGCTGGCGGGGCTTGCTGGTGCCCGCGCTATCGAAGAACCTTGGTTTTACCCACGTGGCGCTTCTAAGCGGACTGCTTTGGTCGATGTTTCACTGGCCGCTCATGTTCATGGGTTTCTATGGCAATTCAGGAACCCCCTTGGCTTTTCAGCTGGCGACATTCACCGTCTGTCTCGTATCCATGTCATTTGTCATGGCATACATGCGCTACAAGACAGACAGCCTGTGGCCGGCCGTAACGTTTCACATGAGCCTCAACGTATTCCTGCAGAAGTTTTTCTCCCCCATGACCGAAGCGAATGACAGCACCGTCTGGTATGGCGATGAGTTCGGGATCGCTGTACCGGTGGTGGCCGCCTGTTTCGGCTTTGTCTATTGGCGCAAGGGTGTTCGGGAATTTGGTCGGGTTCAGGCATGACAACACGTTGAACGGCATGCTCCCAGAGCCTTTGGCGTGCCAAACTTCAATCGCTTAAGCCGCTTGCCCGGAAACTTGGAGGAATACTGTGCAGATACTTTCATTGCGACATCTTTTGTGCGCCGCTGTCGTGTTCATCGCTGCGGATGCCAGCGCTTCCAAGGCCATCATGATCAACCAGACCAGCCGGACGCCCTTGTTCGACGGTCGTTGCGGCGATGGTGAGTGGCAGGGCGCAACAAGGATTCAGCTGCCTGCCGAGGCGGCTGTCTATCTCATGCACGACCAGCATTCCCTGTTCGTTTGCGCCAAGGCCAAGGACAATGACTACACCGTCATCGATCTCTACATAGAAGATGCGAAGACCGGCCATCTCCACAATCTGCACGCTTCCGCTCAGCTGGGCGAGCGGCTTTTCACGGAAAACGCGTGGAGTGAATCCGAGTTCTGGAACCACAAGGACTGGAGTGCGTTTTGGGTGCCCTATGCGGGCAACGAAGATACCGAAAACGGTTTGCGTACCCGATTCCTGAAAGGCTCGCACCGGGAAGTCCAGGTCCTGCGCAGCAAGTTTCCGGGAAACACGTGGAACATGATGATTGGCGTGAGCGGCCTCCATCACGAAGGGAAGTATGGCGCCGAATTCTTCCACCCCGAGAGCGCCGTGGACACCGATGCGTCGACCTGGGCCAGGTTTTCGTTCGCAGGAGAGGAGGGCGCCCGGTAGTGCGCTTCACTCCAGTCATTCGTCAAAGTCGGCGCGGCCCTGAAAGGCGGTCGGGTTCAGGTGTTGGGCCGCCGGAGACGGTCATGCAGGCTCATGAAGAATCAACTCCGTCGAGCAGCCGGCGTGGAGTTGTCGTCTTGCAGGTGCCCGATGCATTGCTTTTCGGGGAAGTGTTTGGAATCTGAAGCTGCCGGGCCCGGGCGTGGTGGACGTGGCAGCGACCTGGCCGAGGAGGGTCACATGCAGCAACGATCAACGTTCGTCACCGCGGTGGCATGGGTTTTCATCGTGCTGTCGGGGTTCAGTACCGTCATCGGTATCCTGCAGAACATCATGGTGCAGACGGTGTTCCGAGGCCCGCAATTCGAAGAGGCCATGCGATCCGCTCCAGCGGACATGCCGCCCTTCGCGGCATTCATGTTCAGTCATTTCCAGCTGTTCTTCCTGCTGGTCCTGCTGCTGTCAGCCTTCACCCTGATCAGTTCAATCGGTTTGCTGAAGCGGCTCAACTGGGCGCGCCTGTGCTTCATTGGCGTGATGGTGTTTGGCATCGTCTATCAGCTGGGAGGACTGGTGATCCAGTTACTCATGTTTTCCTCGATGCGTGAGCAGTTCTCGGCCGCGGCGGCCCAGGGTGGACCGGACATGCAGGTTTTCTTCGTGGGCATCGCTGTTGTCAGCCTGATCTTCGCGACGGCGTTCTGCGTGCTATTCGGGTGGATCGCGCGGAAGCTGATGTCCCCGGCCATCGTCGAGGAATTCCGATAGGCGAGCGATTGAAGCACGGGTCGCCAGCAGATAGTCATGGAAATCCTCCTTGAATTCGTGCTTCAGATTCTCGGAGAACTTCTTTTCCAGCTTGGCTTCGAGATGCTGGCGGAACTCGGGTTTCGAGGACTGCAGGAACCTTTTCGACGTCCGAAACCGCTTCATCCGATTCTGGCGGGCATCTGCTATCTGATCTTCGGCGCTGTTGCCGGCTTGCTGAGCCTGCTCCTACTGCCGCATCTCATGATCGATTCAGCGGTGGGCCGTGTGGCCAACCTGGTGGTGACGCCGGTGTCCGCCGGTTTGTTCATGTCGCTTGTTGGCGTCTGGCGGCGTCGGCGTGGAGAGGATGTCGTTCGCCTTGATCGATTTGCCTATGGCTTCCTCTTCGCAATGGCCATGGCGCTGGTTCGCTTCCAGTTTGGTGGCGTGCCGGTTTGAAGAATGACCTCGGGAAGTCGTGGCCCAGCCATCCATGCATTTGAGCGGATCGATGGGACATGGGTTCGGGTTTCCTGAGATGATGACGGTCGTCGGCAGTTCAGTGCCATGTTGGGCATCGGCATCGGCATCGGCCATCGCGGCAAAATTTTGGAGGCTCAGCAATGAACAGCGCAATCCTCTTTTCCACAATGTTGCTCGTAGGCACGGCCTGTGCGGGTTCGAATCCTTCAGATGATGAGCTGAAAGAACAGATCATTGCGCTCGACACGGATGGCTGGAATTCCTGGGCGAAGAACGACCCGACGTGGTTCGTCGAGAATACGACGGAGTCATTCGTTTCCATCAGTTCGTCCGGTGTCGCAAGCAAGGCGGAGGTTGTCAAAGGGGTTCCTGCTGACTGCAAGGTGTCGTCATTCTCACTGTCGGATTTCAGCTTCACCCGGCTGGATGAGAACGCGGTCCTGCTGACCTACATCGCCCATCAAGATGCAATGTGCGGGACAGACAAGGCGCCTGAAACCGTTCGAGTCGCGGTCAACTACGTCAGGCGTCATGGCAGATGGCTTGAAGCCATGTACATGCAATCACCCTGATGGCCGGTACCCGGCATTCGTTCAAGCCGTTCCCGCCTCGCGGCCTCGGCGCTGGCGCTAAGATTGAACCGTTGCCAGGCCAGTTCAATGGGCCGGCCTGACGCGGGCGTCAGGCTTCGCAAGAAGACTTGTGCGACTCGATCCTTTCGTGGACAGGAGAGCAACATGAAGGCCGGCTTCGCAATCGTATGGATCGCAACTTTTTCCTCTCTCCTGGTTGTCGGGTGTGGGAAGACCACACCAGCGCCAACTCCGTCGACCGAGGTAACGGCAAGCCCGTTCGAGCTGGACAAGCTAAGACCCATGATCGAGGCGAAGAATCAGGCCTTCACGAGAGCCCATGTCACGGGGGATCGGGCGATGATCGATGGGATGTTCACGGACGATGCCCGGGTGCTTCCACCGAATGCCGATCCCGTGATCGGACGCAAGGCGATAGACGAACTGACCGCACAGTACATCGCGTACGGCATTAGCGACTTCCACGAGGAAACCGAGGACTTCTACGGAAGCGAACAGTTTCTTGTCGATCAGGGCAGCTACACCCTCACCTACGGAGAAGAAAAGACCGTGGAGACGGGGAAATACCTGAACGTATGGAAGCAACTGGATGGGGAATGGAAGATCTACTCCAACATCTGGAACACCAACGCGCCTGCACCTGCCAGTGAATGAGGTCTGACAGTTCGTTCAAGGCGGATGGCTTCGCTGCCACTCAACTCAAGCGTCAGTTCGCAGAGATCCATATGCCGGCTCACGAGAAGATCAACTATGTTGAGTACCCCGCGCGGGATATGGATGCTACGAAGCGCTTCTTCGAGGCGGCATTTGGCTGGGTCTTTGTCGACTACGGCCCGGACTATGCGGCTTTCTCGGGTCAGGGCCTCGATGGCGGGTTCTTTCGATCAGGGCTTGCGGCGCGAACGGACGTGGGCAGCGCGCTGATCGTGTTCTACAGCGAGCGGCTGGAGGAAACGCTGGCGAAGGTTTTGGCGGCGGGTGGCAAAGTCGTGAAACCGATCTTCAGTTTTCCGGGTGGTCGGCGATTCCACTTCACCGAACCCAGCGGCAATGAGTTTGCCGCCTGGTCGGATTCCGGGGCCTGATGGCCTGACAGAAACCAAGGGAGTCGAGGCTGGCAATGATGTCGCCGCTGCGTCTGCTGCTGCTGACGACGTTGGCCATGATGGCCTTTGCCGCCAACTCGCTGCTGTGTCGTGAGGCGCTGGCTTCGGGGCAGATTGGGGCGGCCAGCTTCACGCTGGCGCGGGTGGTTTCTGGTGCGCTGGTGCTGGCCACGCTGGTGCTGGCGCGACGGGGATGGTCGCGCCCGGGTGGCAGCTGGTTGTCCGCCGCAGCGCTGTTCGGCTACGCCGCCGCGTTTTCGCTGGCCTATGTGAGCCTGAGTGCTGCGACCGGTGCGCTGCTGTTGTTCGCGGCTGTCCAGGCAACGATGATCGTCTATGGCCTTTGGGCTGGCGAACGGCTCAATGCCCGTCAGTCGCTCGGAGTGCTGGTTGCGGCGGGTGGGCTGGTCTGGCTGATGTTGCCGGGCGTGTCGTCGCCACCGCTAGGTGGCGCGCTGCTCATGCTGGGCGCGGGTGTCTGCTGGGGCGTGTATTCGCTGCTGGGACGTGGCGCCAAGGCGCCGATGGTGGCAACCGCTGGCAATTTCCTGCGCGCCGTGCCCTTCGCGCTCGTTCTGTTCCTGCTGATCGGTCGGTCGGAAGCGTCCAGCCTGCATGGTTTGCTGTATGCCGTGGCATCGGGCGCGCTGGCGTCCGGTCTTGGTTACGCGCTGTGGTATGCGGTGTTGCCGGCGCTGCCGGCGACCACGGCGGCCACCGTCCAGTTGAGCGTGCCTGTTATTGCGGCGCTGGGCGGCGTGTTGCTGCTGGGCGAAACCATCTCGCTGCGCCCGGGGCTGGCAACGATTGCCGTGCTCGGCGGCATCGCGTTGTTCATTGGCCGCCGACTTGCGGCGCGTTCACGCCGTTGACTGCCAAGCTTCGCAATCTGCCCTTGTCGCAGGCGATCGCCGCGGCGTTTGTCTGAGGGCAGGCGCGTTGCTTGCGTCAGAATCGAATCTGGCTCGATTTATGGTTGGGAGATGGAAGATGCAACGACTGGTTCGCGCGATGGCGCTATTGGCTTTCGGTGCGACGGATTCATTGCGTGCGGAGGAAAGTCCGTATCGCGGCATGGAGGCGCGCGGGATCAAGGCGCTGTCATCGCAACAGATCGCGGATCTGCTGGCTGGGCGCGGCATGGGTCAGGCGTTGCCGGGCGAACTGAATGGCTATCCGGGTCCGAAGCACGTGCTCGATCTGGCCGGCGAGCTGGCGCTGATCGCGGAGCAGGCCGCGGCGATCCGAGCCAGTTTCGACGGCATGCAATCCCGCGCCATCGAGCTGGGCAAGCAGGTCGTTGAGGCAGAGGACAATCTTGATCGACTGTTCGCCGATGGCAGCGTCACGAACGATTCGCTGAACGCCGCCACGGCGAGGATAGGCAAACTCAATGGCGAGCTCCGCGCCGTGCATCTGCTGGCGCACCTCGAAACGCGGGCACTGCTCACGCCGGAGCAGCGCAGTCGCTATCAGTCACTGCGTGGCTACTCGGATGGACACGGGAGCGCCGCCGGTCACCGTGCGCATCATGATGGGCGCTGAGGCCCGCGCCGACGTGGGCGCGCTGCCGCTGCTCCTCCTCAGCGCAGCGCGTAGCTGAACTGCTGGCGGAACTGTTCGACGAACTCGTCGTGGTCGAAACGCTGGTTCTGCGTGCCGTGGTGCTCGATCTTCAGCGCGCCCATCAGTGAGGCGATGCGACCCGTCGTGGCCAGGTCCATGTCGTTCATCAGGCCGTAGATCAGGCCGGCCCGGTAGGCGTCGCCACAGCCGGTGGGATCGACCACGCGCACGGCGTTCGCGGCCGGCACTTCGATCGAGCCCTTGCTGGTGTGGATCAGCGAGCCCTTGGGGCCGCGCGTGATGATGTAGGCCTTCACCCGCTCGGCGATGTCCTTGGCGCTCCAGCCGGTACGCTCCTGCAGCAGGTTGGACTCGTAGTCGTTCACCGTCACGTAATCCGCCTGCTCGATGAAGGCGCGGAACTCCTCGCCATTGAACAGCGGCATGGCCTGGCCGGGGTCGAAGATGAAGGGAATGCCGCATTCGGCAAACTCGACGGCATTCTGCAGCATGGCCTCGCGACCGTCCGGACTGACGATGCCGAACTTCACGCCTTCGACATCGCGCACGTGGTTCTCGTAGGAACGCATCATCGCGCCGGGGTGGAAGGCGGTGATCTGGTTGTCGTCCAGGTCGGTGGTGATGAAGGCCTGTGCGGTGTACAGGTCGGGGATGACCTTCACCTGGTCGAGACGGATCTCGCAGGCCTCGAAATGTTCGCGATAAGTCTCGAAATCCTGGCCAACGGTCGCCATCGGGACGGGATCTCCGCCCAACAGCTTCAGGTTGTAGGCGATGTTGCCGGCGCAGCCACCGAACTCGCGGCGCATGCGCGGCACCAGGAAGGCGACGTTCAGGATGTGCACCTTGTCGGGCAGGATGTGGTTCTTGAACTGGTCCTGGAACACCATGATGGTGTCGAAGGCGAGCGAGCCGCAGATAAGCGCCGACATGTGGAATCCCCTGGTAACGACCGGCCCGGAGGCGATCAGACAACGGCCGCCCACGGCGGCCCGGCCGTGAATGGTAACGGTTGTTCCACGCCGAGGCACATCCGCGCATGACGGGCGGCGGCGTGATCGGGCGGTATCGGCCGGGAAGCTCGACCCGGTCACAGAACGCGCCAAGGCCCGCTTAACGACTCGCTAACCCGCGCCATTGCTTGCTTGCCGCGCTATCGTCCCGCCTGTACGCTAGCGTGCTTTTCCGCTGACTTCTGCGAGCGCATCGAATGTTCAAGAGCCTGCGCGGCCTGTTTTCCAACGACCTTTCCATCGATCTCGGCACCGCCAACACGCTGATCTACGTGCGTGGGCAGGGCATCGTGCTGAACGAGCCTTCCGTGGTGGCGATCCGTCAGGATCGCGGGTCGGGATCGGCGAAGTCGGTGGCGGCGGTGGGCACCGAGGCCAAGCGCATGCTCGGCCGTACGCCCGGCAACATCACCACGATCCGGCCGATGAAGGATGGCGTCATCGCCGACTTCACCACCACCGAGGAGATGCTGAAGTACTTCATCCGCAAGGTGCACAAATCGCGGCTGCTGCGCCCCAGTCCGCGCGTGCTGATCTGCGTGCCCTGTGGTTCGACCCAGGTCGAGCGCCGCGCGATCAAGGAATCGGCCGAGGAAGCGGGTTCGCGCGAGGTGTTCCTGATCGAGGAGCCGATGGCCGCCGCGATCGGCGCCGGCATTCCGATCCACGAGGCGCGCGGTTCGATGGTGCTGGACATTGGTGGCGGCACTTCGGAAGTGGCGGTGATGTCGTTGAACGGCATCGTGTATTCGCAGTCGGTGCGCATCGGCGGCGACCGCTTTGACGAGGCGATCATCAACTACGTGCGTCGCAACCACGGCACGCTGATTGGTGAAACCACCGCCGAGCGCATCAAGATCGACGTGGGCTGTGCCTTCCAGCAGGACAAGGTGGAGGAGATCGAGGTGTCCGGCCGAAATCTCGCCGAGGGCGTGCCGCGCAATTTCACGATCAACTCCAACGAAGTGCTGGAAGCGCTGCACGAGCCGCTGGCCGGCATCACCAGCGCCATGCGCGCGGCGCTCGAACAGACGCCACCGGAGCTTTGCGCGGACGTCGCCGAGCGCGGCATCGTGCTCACTGGCGGCGGCGCGCTGCTGCGCGATCTTGATCGCCTGATTTCCGAGGAGACCGGCCTGCACGTGCATGTCGCAGACGATCCGTTGACCTGCGTCGCTCGTGGCGGTGGTCGTGCCTTGGAACTGATCGACATGCACGGCAACGATTTCTTCGCCCCGGAATGATTGAATCGTGGCCCGCCGAGGCGGGCCGCGGAACCCTGCAGCAACCCCACGGGCGGATCGCCCGCGCCATGACCGATTGACGTGACCCTTCCCGGCAGCACTTCCACGACCGCCCTGTTCGCCGAAGGCGGCGCCGGAACGCTGCGTCTGCTGGTGTATCTGGCGCTGGCCCTTGTCTTGATGGTGCTGGACCATCGTGGTGGCTATCTGTCGGAGGTGCGGCGCCTGGCGGGGTTCGCCGCGGAACCGCTGTACTGGGTGGCGGCGACGCCCGGACGACTGATCGGTGCGGCGCGCAAAAGCGTGGCCGATCGCAGCGAATTGACCGCGCAGAACGCCGAGCTGCGCGAGCGCTTGATGGTTACCACCGCGCAGCTGGGTCGATTGCAGGCGGTGCAGCGCGAGAACCAGCGCCTGCGACAGCTGCTGGATGGTGCGGAGGCGCAACGGCTGGACGTGCAGCTGGTCGGCATCGCTGATGTTGATCTCGATCCGTTCCGTCATCGCGTGCTGCTCGACCAGGGCAGCCTGCGCGGCATCCGCAGCGGACAGGCCCTGATCGACGCCAACGGCGCGGTCGGCCAGGTCATCGATGTCACGCCGCTCAACGCGACGGCGATGCTGATTTCCGATCCCAGTCATGCGGTGCCAGTGCGCGTGGTGCGCAGTGGCGTACGCAGCATTGCCTTCGGTACAGGGCGCGTGGACCAGCTTCGCCTGCCCAACCTGCCACCCAGCGCCGACGTGCAGGTGGGTGACGAACTGGTCACCTCGGGCTTTGGCGGCATCTTCCCGGCCGGTCTCGCGCTGGGGAAGGTGGTGTCCATCGGTCCCGACGACACCAACCTGTTCGTGGAAGCGGAGGTCGAGCCGGCGGCGCGCCTTGATCGCAGCGGCGAGCTGCTGCTGGTGTGGAATACGCCGGCCGACGAGAGCGGCCCGCCGGAAGCGCCGCCAGCAACGCCGGAAGCCGAGCCGGTAGGGAAGAACGCGGAGGAGCGGCCATGAGTCGCCAGCGCGCTTCCGGTCGTCTGCTGCTGCTCAGCCTGCTTGCCGCCCTGCTGTTCTCGCTGGCGCCGGTGCCGGCGTCGCTGCAGCCGCTGCGGCCCTTCTGGTTGGCGCTGGTGCTCTGCTACTGGCTGCTGGAAGCGCCGGAAATGGTCGGGCTGGGGATCGCCTTCATCACCGGCGTCGTCGCCGATCTGATCTTCGGCAGCCTGATCGGCGAACACGCGATGCGGCTGACCATCTTCGCCTTCATCATCCTGCGCTTCCGGGCGCGCCTGCGCTTCTTCCCGCTGACCCAGCAGGCGCTGGCGGTGCTGGTGCTGCTGTTCAACGACCGGGTGGTCAGCCTGATGATTCGCGGCGTGATCGGCGAGGCCTGGCCGCCGGCGAGCTTCTGGATAGCGCCCGTGGTTGGCGCTTTCCTGTGGCCGTGGCTGTTCCTCCTGCTGGACGACCTGCGCCTGAAGCTGCGCGGCTCGCCGGGATGAGCCCGCGCCTGTTCCAGCGGCGTGGCGCCCGCCTGCGCGATGCCCCGGCCGAGGCCGAGATCTTCCGCAGGCGCGCGGTGTGGGGGTTCCTGATCGCGATGCTCCTGCTTGGCACGCTGGGCCTGCGTTTCGCATGGCTGCAGGTGTCGCAGTACGAGGTCTACCAGACACGCTCGGAAAGCAATCGCATCCGCCTGCGCAGCATTCCGCCATCGCGCGGCCTGGTCTATGACCGCAATGGCCGCCTGCTTGCCGACAACGTGCCGGCCTATCGCCTGGAACTGATTCCCGAGCAGGTGGACGATATCGACGCCACCATCGCCGGCCTGTCGGATGTCGTTTCGCTGGACGAGGAAGACCTGCGCCGCTTCCGCGCCACCCTGAAGAGCAAGCGGCGTTTCCAGTCGGTGCCGATCAAGTTGCGACTCAACGAATCGGAGATGGCCAGCTTCGCGGTCAACCGCTATCGCTTCCCGGGCGTGGAAGTGGTGCCCTACCTGACCCGGCGCTATCCCTACGGTGAGCTGTTCGCGCACGTGATCGGCTACGTCGGACGGCTGGACGAGAGCGACCTCGCCGCGATGAGCGAGCAGGACATCGCCGAGTACGACGGCACCACGCATATCGGCAAGTCCGGCATCGAGAAGCACTACGAGAAGGAGCTGCATGGACAGGTGGGCTTCGAGCGCGTGGAGATCAACGCCGAAGGCCGCGTGCTGCGGGTGATCGAGCGCCAGCCGGCGATTCCCGGGCGCGACCTGTTCCTGAGCATCGACGCCGACCTGCAGGCGGCGGTGGAAGCGGCCTTCGAGGGTCAGCCGGGTGCGGCGGTCGCGGTGGATCCGCGTGATGGCGAGGTGCTGGCGCTGGTCAGCCTGCCCAGCTACGACCCCAACGATTTCGTCTATGGCATCAGCCAGCGTGACTACAGCCGGCTGCTGGCCAATCCGGGGCGGCCGCTGTTCAATCGCGCGCTGTCCGGTGGCTATGAGCCGGGCTCGACGCTGAAACCGTTCATCGGACTTGCCGGACTCGAACTGGGCCTGCGCCGGCCCGAGCAGACGGTGCTGTCGACGGGCGCCTTCAAGTTGCCCAACCAGGATCGTGAATACCGCGACTGGCGACCAGGCGGCCATGGCAGGGTTGACCTCAAGGAGGCGCTGGCGCAGTCGGTCAACACCTACTTCTACGGTCTGGCCGTGGATCTCGGCATCGATCGGCTCAGCGAATACATGGCGCAGTTTGGCTTTGGCGCGCCCAGTGGGATCGATCTCGACGGCGAGGCCACCGGCATCCTACCGTCGCGCGAGTGGAAAAGCGCCAATCGCAACCAGCCCTGGTTCCCGGGTGAGACCGTCATCGCCGGCATCGGCCAGGGCTTCTGGGTGGTGACGCCGCTGCAGCTGGCGGAAGGCCTGTCCATGCTGGCCAATGGTGGCGTGCGTTATCCGCTGCACCTCCTGCATGCCATCCGTGATGGCTACGACGCGCCGGTGAGCGTGCTGGCCATGCCGCCGCCGCCGCCCAGCGTGGTTCGTGATCCATCCAACCTCGCCGCGGTGCGTGAGGGCATGATCGCGGTCGTGCATGGCGCCACCGGCTCCGCGCATCGGGTCATTGGCCTGGACGCCCCGTACACGATTGCCGGCAAGTCGGGTACGGCGCAGCGCGTGAGCCGACGTGGCGAGGAGTCGATCCGCGTCAATGACCTGCCATTCGAACTCCGCCACCGGGCGCTGTTCGTTGCGTATGCGCCGGCGGAAAAGCCCGAGATCGCCGTGGTCGTGGTGGTCGAGCACGGTGGCAGCGGCTCGCTGGCCGCAGCGCCGGTGGCGCGACGTATCCTCGATGCCTGGGTGCTGCGGGATCGTGGCGACGACGGCGCTGACGAACCGTTGGGAGCGACGCCATGAATCCGCTGCCCGGCCTGCAGCGTTTCGCATTGCGCCTGCTTCGGCCGCGCATGGACGTGCCGTTGCTGCTGGCCATCCTGCTGGTGATCACGGTGGGCCTGCTGACCCTGGCCAGTGCCAGTGGCGGCAATGAGCGGCTGGTGGTGTCGCAGGCCCTGCGCATGGGCATGGGCCTGGCCGCCATGCTGGTGCTGTCGCGCATTCCGCCGGGGCAGCTGCGGCTGTGGACGCCCTGGCTGTTCGTTGCCAGCCTCGTCGTGCTGATGCTGGTGCCCGTGATCGGCACCGGTCGCAGCGCGCGCTCCTGGTTGAACCTCGGCTTTTTCTACCTGCAGCCTGGCGAGTTGCTGAAGCTCACCCTGCCGATGATGGTGGCCTGGGTGCTGCACCGCGAACTGCTGCCGCCGCGCTGGCGGACGCTGTTCCTGGCCGGCACCGTCATTGCCGTGCCGACTGGTCTGATCGCGATCCAGCCCGACCTTGGCACCGCCATGTTGGTGGCGGCATCGGGCGCCTTCGTCGTGTTCCTCGGTGGGATCGGCTGGTGGCGGATTGTCGCCATCCTCGGCATGGCTGCCGCCGTGGCGCCGATCGGCTGGCAGTTCCTGCGTGAATACCATCGCGACCGCCTGCGCATGTTCCTCAATCCCGAAGCGGATCCGCTGGGCGCTGGTTGGAACATCATCCAGTCCAAGATCGCGGTGGGTTCGGGTGGCCTGTTCGGCAAGGGCTGGGGGCAGGGCAGCCAGTCGCGGCTGGAGTTCCTCCCCGAGCACACCACCGACTTCGTGTTCGCCGTGTTCTCCGAGGAATTCGGCCTGCTCGGCGTGCTGCTGATGCTGTCGCTGTACTTGTTCATCGTCGGGCGCAGCCTGTGGATCGCCGCCAACGCGCGCGACACCTGGGCACGCCTGCTTGGCGGCGCGCTGGCGCTGACTTTCCTCGTCTACGTGGTGGTCAACGGCGGCATGATCTGCGGCCTGCTGCCGGTGATCGGCGTGCCGATGCCCCTGATGAGCTACGGCGGCACTTCGGCAGTGACGCTGCTGGCCGGTTTCGGCATCGTCATGTCGCTGCATGCCCATCGCAAGATGATGGGCAGCTGAAGCCGCGTTCAGCTTCGTTTCGCGCCGCGCCGGGTGCGTGCCGCGAAGCGTGTACCATTTCCGACGTTTGACCCATCCCACGAGCCGATCCGATGCCCGCCAAGCTGCTCACCCTTCTCCTGAGCCTTCCCTTGCTGCTGACTGTCTGCGTTGCCGATGCGGCGCCGCCCAAGCGCTCCGCCGAGGCCGAGGCGGCCTTCGTCGACAAGGTGAACCGCGAGTACGGCGTGCCCAAGGACGTGCTGCGCAAGGGGCTGGCCGACGCGCGTTACCAGCAGAGCATCATCGACGCCATTACCCGGCCGGCCGAGGCCATGCCCTGGTCGAAGTACCGGCCGATCTTCATGAACGACAAGCGCATCCAGGGCGGGCGTGATTTCCTCCGCGAAAACCGCGAGCTGCTGCTGTCGGTGGAGCGCGATACCGGCGTGCCGGCCAGCATCATCGTCGCGATCATCGGCGTGGAGACCAACTACGGCGCGATCACCGGCAAGTACCGCGTGCTCGATGCCCTGTACACGCTGGGGTTCCACTATCCCAAGCGCGCCGACTTCTTCCGTTCGGAACTTGGTCACCTGTTCGCGCTGGCAAACGAGGAGCATGTCGATCCGAACAGCGTGATGGGCAGCTATGCCGGTGCCATGGGCTGGGGCCAGTTCATGCCGTCCAGCTACCGTGCCTACGCGAAGGACGGTGACGGCGACGGGCATCGTGACCTGTGGACGTCCAAGGACGACGTCTTCCGCTCGATCGCCAACTACTTCGTCGCCCATCACTGGCGCGCGGGTGAACCGGTGGCGGAACCGGCGGTACGCGGGCCGGGCGCGGCCGCGATCAACTCCGGCAACAAGAACCTCAAGCCGGAGCTGGATCTGGCAAAGCTCGGCGAGCGGGGCTACCGGCCGAAGGAGGCCATGGGCAAGGACTGGCCAGCCAACCTGATCACGCTGGATGGCGACGCCGGTCCCGAGTACTGGATCACCTTCCACAATTTCTACGTGATTTCGCGCTACAACCGCTCGCCGCTGTATTCGTTGGCGGTGTACCAGCTGGCGCGGGCCATTGCCGAGGGCGATGCCGCCAATAACGGGCCGGTTGCCGCCGAGTAATGGCGTCGCCCTGTCGATACGGCCTCTGGCTGCTGCTTGCGGTGGTGTTGCCGCTGTCCGCCTGCCACCGGCAGAAGAAGCCGCCGAAGCCGGTGGCCGAGGGATCGGTGCCGGCACAGACCGCCGAGCCGCCTGACAGCGGCCTGTACGCGCCGGAGATCGCCGACAGCGCCCCCGAACACGCGCCGGACCTGTCCGACCTGGTCGAGCCGACGCCCAGGGCAGAGCCGCGTTCGCGCTATGGCAACCACACGCCATACAAGGTGCTGGGCAAGACCTACCGGGTGATGGATTCGGCCAAGGGCTACGTCGAGCGCGGCGTGGCCTCCTGGTATGGCAAGAAATTCCATGGCCGGCCGACATCCAGTTTCGAGCCTTACGACATGTATGCCTTCACCGCAGCGCACAAGACGCTGCCATTG
The DNA here is from genome assembly GCA_024233975.1 of Rhodanobacteraceae bacterium. Lineage (GTDB taxonomy): Bacteria > Pseudomonadota > Gammaproteobacteria > Xanthomonadales > Xanthomonadaceae > JACKOX01. The sequence goes on along the minus strand of JACKOX010000020.1, from coordinate 17,240 downwards.
CCGACTTACGTGCGCGTCACCAACCTAGAGAACCAGCGCAGCGTGGTGCTGCGGGTGAACGACCGCGGGCCATTCGTCTCTGACCGGTTGATCGACCTGAGCTATGCCGCCGCCATGCGCCTGGGCGTGATCGATCGCGGCACGGCGACGGTGGAAGTCAGGGCGCTGGAACCCGGTGATCCCGACCATCCCGGCATTCCGGAACCCGGACCGGAAAGCGTTGTCACAGCGCCGACGGCGCCAATGCCGCCACGCGTCTGGCTGCAGCTGGGGAGTTTTTCCGACCGCCGCAACGCAGAGCGGCTGCAGCGCCAGTTGCAGCACCGCTTTTCCGCGCCGGTGCTGATCCAGGATGCAAAGCTGAATGGGCGGCACCTGTTCCGCGTGCGGATGGGGCCGTGGGAACACGCCTCGGAAGCGGTGGCGATGGAGCAGCAGGTTCGCGACGGCGGTTTTGCCGATCCCCGCATCATTACCGACTGATTCGGCCCGGGCGACAACGCCGGCATGGCGTGCATCGACGGGCAGGCAACAAGCAAGGAGTCCAGATCCATCATGTTTTTCCGCAACAGCATCACCGCTTTCGCCGGCATTGCCGTGGCCGCCTGCCTGAGCGCATCCGCGGCCCTGGCGCAGGCGCCCACGCCGGTGCCGAAGCTGCCGACGCCGCAGCCGCAAAGCGTGCCGACCCCGTCGCCGCCGACGATTCCGGCCCGGAGCTACGTGCTGATGGACTTCGCCAGTGGCCGCGTCCTCGCCGACAAGGAGGGTGACGAGCGCCTGGAGCCGGCCAGCCTGACCAAGATGATGAGCTCGTACGTGGTGTTCGAGGAGCTGGCCGCGGGGCGCCTCAAGCGCGACGACCTGGTCACCATCAGCGAGAAAGCCTGGAAGACTGGTGGCTCGAAAATGTTCGTCGAAGTCGGCAAGCAGGTGCCGGTGATCGACCTGCTGCGCGGCATGATCATCCAGTCCGGCAACGATGCCACCGTGGCGCTGGCCGAACAGGTGGCCGGCAGCGAGGACGTGTTCGCGCAGATGATGAACGGCGAGGCCAAGCGCCTCGGCATGGAGAACACCCACTTCGCCAACGCCGACGGCCTGCCCAACGAAAACCACTACAGCAGCGCACACGACATGGCACGCCTGGCGCGGGCGATGATAGCCGACCACCCCGAGGACTACGCGATCTACGCCGAGAAAAGCTTCGAGTGGAATGGCATCACCCAGCACAACCGCAATTCGCTGCTGTGGCGCGATGACGCGGTGGATGGCATCAAGACCGGCCACACCGAATCCGCCGGCTACTGCCTCACCGCTTCCGCCGAACGCGACGGCATGCGTCTGATCGCCGTGGTCATGGGCACCGACAGCGAAAAGGCGCGCGCCGACGCCGCGCAGGCGCTGCTCAACTACGGCTTCCGCTTCTTCGAATCGCATACCGTCTACCAGCCGGGCACTGCGCTGGCCACGCCGATGGTGTGGAAGGGTTCGGTGGAGACGTTGCCGCTGGGCGTCGCCGAGCCAGTGGTGGTCACCGTGCCTCGTGGCCGCTACGAAGACCTCAAGGCCAGCATGGACCTGCCGCGACAGATCGTGGCGCCAGTCGCCCAGGGCCAGCAGGTCGGTACCCTGAAGGTCAGCCTGGACGGCGAGACGCTGCTCGAACGCCCTCTGCTGGCGCAGCAGGCGGTGGAAGAGGCCGGCTTCTTCGGCCGCCTCAACGACAGCTTCTGGATGTGGTGGGAAGGCGACTGACCGTCTTGTTTTTGCAGGCGGCAGCACCCATAAATGGCCGATGACCATTCATTCCGACAACCCCGACCACGGGTTCCAGTTCCCCGGCGATTTCGAGCTGAGCGCCATGGGCAGCGCCGACGCGCAGCTTGAGACCGAGCTGCCGAAGCTGCTGGAAGCCGCCGGCATCCGCGTGCGCCACGAGACGGTGAGCTCGCGCGCCTCCAGCGCCGGGCGCTACGTGTCCGTGCGCATCGGTTTCCACGCCACCTCGCGCGAGGACTATGACCGCGCCCATGAGGCGTTGCGTGATCACCCCGAGGTGAAGTGGACGCTGTAACCACCAGCCCGCCTATCCCGGCGCATCGGGGGAGGTCGGGAGACGGCAGCGTGGCCATCGTTCGCGATCTGGGGCGCGTCGACTACGAACCGGTCTGGCGGGCCATGCAGGCGTTCACCGATGCCCGCGATGAAAGGACGCCGGACGAGATCTGGCTGGTCGAGCACGCACCGGTGTTCACCCTCGGCCAGGCCGGCAAGCCCGAGCATGTGCTGGCGCCCGGAGACATCCCGGTGCTCAAGGTGGATCGTGGTGGGCAGGTGACCTATCACGGCCCCGGGCAGATCGTCGCCTATCCGCTGCTCGACCTGCGCCGGCTCAAGATCGGCGTGCGCGACTACGTGCACCGCATTGAGCAGGCCATCATCGACACGCTGGTGCGATACGGCATCGCCGCCGTGCGTCGCGACGGCGCCCCCGGTGTCTATGTCGATGATGCCAAGGTGGCCGCGTTGGGCATCCGCGTGCGCCGCGGCTGCACCTTCCACGGCCTGGCCTTCAACATCGCCATGGATCTGGAGCCCTTTGCCCGCATCAATCCCTGTGGTTATGCCGGCCTGGCGGTAACCTCGGTGGTAGACTTGGGCGGCCCCGCATCGATGGAAACGGTGAAGCCGGCACTGCTGGCCGAGCTGGCCCGCCAGTTCGATCTGGCGCTGGAAACAGCGACCGAGCCACCTCCCTCCTTGCAACTCCAGACGGCTGCCTGACCGTCACGTCACTTCTTCCTGCCGTATTTCGCCATGTCCGACTCGCCCGCCAAACCCAACGTCGCCGAAAAAGGCATCCCGCTGCTGGTCGTCGGCCAGGCGCAGAAGGGCGAGGACAAGATCGCCAGCAGCCCGGTGAAGTTCGACGCCGACAAGCCGGCGCTGCGCAAGCCGGACTGGATCCGCGTGCGTATTCCACCCGGCAATGCCGTCGCCAAGCTCAAGTCGCGACTGCGCGAGAACCGCCTGGTGACGGTCTGCGAGGAAGCCAGCTGCCCGAACATCCACGAATGTTTCAGCCACGGCACGGCCACGTTCATGATCCTGGGCGAGGTCTGCACGCGCCGCTGCTCTTTCTGCGACGTCGCGCATGGACGCCCGAAGCCACCCGATCCGGCCGAGCCGATCAGCCTCGCCACCACCATCGCCGACATGCAGTTGAAGTACGTGGTAGTCACCTCGGTGGATCGCGACGACCTGCGCGACGGCGGCGCCGGGCATTTCGTCGCCTGCATCCAGGAAATCCGCCGCCACAGCCCCGGCACGCGTATCGAGATCCTGACGCCGGACTTCCGCGGCAAGGGCCGCATGGAGCGCGCGCTGGAGATCCTCGCCGAGTCGCCGCCGGACGTGTTCAACCACAACCTGGAAACCGTGCCGCATCTGTATCGCGACGTGCGCCCTGGCGCCGACTACCAGTGGTCGCTGGACCTGCTGAAGCGCTTCAAGGCGCAGCATCCGGGCGTCCCGACCAAATCCGGCATCATGCTGGGTCTGGGCGAGACCATGGAGCAGGTGCAGGAAACCCTGCGCGACCTGCGCGCGCACGATGTCGACATGATCACCATCGGCCAGTACCTGCAGCCGAGCGCGCACCACCATCCGGTGATCCGCTACTGGACGCCGGACGAGTTTGCCGAACTTGAGCTTTTCGGCATGGATCTCGGTTTCACCCACGTGGCCTCTGGGCCGCTGGTCCGTTCGTCCTACCATGCCGACCGCATGGCGAAAGATTCCGGCCTGGTGGCTGTTGGCTGAATCCGGCGGTGAACCCCGACGCGATCCGCTGGTCAAAACCGGGAACGTGACCACCCTCACGAAGCCACCGCAGCAACCAATGGCACAGGCCAGCGCTGCGGAACCGGCGCAGTCTGGGTGCTAACCTGCGGATACCGGAATCCGGTGTCGGTGTGATTTTCGAGCTCGACGCGGCCCATGGCCGAAGGAATGCACATGTTGAAGCGAAGCCTGTTTTCCCTGATGTTCGGCGTTGCCGCCGTCGGCGCGATGGCGTCCGGCCAGGCCATGGCCGATGCCGCCAAGACTTCCGTGGCGACCCTGGCGCCGGAACCGGACCAGGACCAGGCCGCGCGCTACGTAGCGCACCTGCTCAGCAACAGTCGCTACCACTACCGCGCCGAGCCGCTCGACGACGCCATGTCCGAGCAGATCTACAAGCGCTACCTGGATTCGCTGGACAGCGACAAGCTGTTCTTCCTGGCCTCCGACATCGCGCATTTCGATGCCAACCGCGACGCCTTTGACGACGCCATCCGCAGCGGCGAGCTGCAGGGTGCTTTCGACATCTTCAACGTCTACCTGCAGCGGGTGGAGCAGCGTACCGCCGAGGCGCGCAAGCTGTTGAAGCGCGACTGGGACTTCAGCCGCGATGAAAGCTACGACTACGACCGCGAGAAGGCGACCTGGGCCAAGGACAGCGCGGAGCTGGACGAGCTGTGGCGGCAGCGGGTCAAGAACGACTGGCTGCGCCTGAAACTGGCTGGCAAGGAAGACAAGGAGATCCGCAAGACGCTGGATCGCCGGTACGTCACCTTCGAGGAGCGCGTGCAGGAGCTGAAGAGCGACGACGTGTTCCAGACCTTCCTGAATGCCTACGCGCTGTCGCTGGATCCGCACACTTCCTACATGACGCCGCGTACATCGGAGAACTTCAGCATCAGCATGCGCCTGTCGCTGGAGGGCATCGGTGCGGTCCTGCAGCGGAACGACGAATACACGGTGATCCGCAGCATCGTGCCGGGCGGACCGGCGGCGCTGTCGGGCCAGCTCAAGGTGGGTGACCGCATCGTCGCGGTTGGCCAGGGCAAGTCCGGGCCGATGACCGACGTGGTCGGCTGGCGCATCGATGACGTGGTTGACCTGATTCGCGGCCCCAAGGACAGCACCGTGCGCCTGGAGGTCCTGCCTACCGAGGCCGGGATCGACGGCGAGCACGAGCAGATCGCGCTGGTTCGGCAGAAGGTCAAGCTGGAAGAGCAGGCAGCCAAGAAGTCGGTGATCGAAGTCGGCGAGGGTGATGCTGCCCACCGCATCGGCGTGATCAAGCTGCCGGGCTTCTACCAGGACTTCGACGCCCGTCGCCGTCATGACCCGGACTACCGTTCGGCGACGCGCGACGTGGCCAAGCTGCTGCAGGAACTGAAGGCCGAGAAGGTCGACGGCGTGGTCATCGATTTGCGCAACAACGGTGGCGGCTCGCTGACCGAGGCCATCGAACTGACCGGCCTGTTCATCGACCAGGGCCCGGTGGTGCAGGTCAAGAATGCCGGCTCCGATCCCGAAGTCGAGGGCGACACCGATGCCGGCGTTGCCTGGGATGGTCCGCTTGCGGTGCTGGTCAACCGCGCTTCGGCGTCGGCCTCGGAGATTTTCTCCGGCGCCATCCAGGACTATGGCCGTGGCCTGATCATCGGCGAGCCGACCTACGGCAAGGGCACCGTGCAGAACCTGGTCGACCTCGACATGTTCTCGCGTGGCGAAAAGCCGCGTTATGGCCAGCTTAAGCTCACCGTGGCGCAGTTCTTCCGGGTCGCCGGTGGCTCCACGCAGAACAAGGGCGTGGTGCCGGACATCGCCTTCCCGGTCACGCTGGACGCCGAGGACTACGGCGAGAGCAGCTACGACAACGCGCTGCCGTGGGCCAAGGTGGCCGTGGCGGATTTTCACGCCGTCGGCAACTTCACGCCGCTGACGCCGCTGCTGGAAGCGCGTCATGAGGCGCGCGTGGCCAAGGATCCCGAGTTCCAGTGGTGGGCGCAGGACGTTGCCAACTACCGCAAGCAGCGCAAGGAGACGGTGGTGTCGTTGAACGAGGCGACCCGTCGTGCCGAGCGTGATGATGCCGAAGCCAAGCGTCAGGCGCGCGCCGAAGAGCGCAAGAAGCTGGGCAAGGCTCTGCCGGAAGCTCTGCAGGCGCGAGCGGACGATGGCCTGCAGGCCGGTGAGCGCGCGGTGACAGACGAAGTTGCCCGCGAGGAAGCCGCCGAGGATGCGCCGGACGTGCTGCTGCGCGAGACCGCCGCGATCCTTGCCGACGCCATCGACCTGCTGAGCGCCGACAAGCGACTGGCTGCCGAAGTCCGGCATCCGGAGAGCGTGGCCGACCTGTCCACCACGCCAGCCAAGGCCGACTGAGTTTCGTCGGACTGCCTGAAACGACAAAGCCGCCGGTAGCGATACCGGCGGCTTTTTGTTTGTGCAGTCGGTCTGGTCAGGCGGCGCGCAGTGCCGTCGCCACCGGCAGCCTTGCCGCGCGCAGCGCCGGGAACAGCCCGCCGACCAGGCCGATGCCCAGCGCCCACTTGAGGCCCGTCCACAGCAGTTCCGGCGATACGCGGAACTGGAACACCACCTGGCTGAAGTTCTGCCCCAGGGTACTCACGCTGTAGCCGTTGAACAGCAGCCAGGCGATGGCCGCACCCAGCACGCCGCCGATCAGTGCCAGCAGCAGGGTTTCCAGCATCACCGCCAGCACCACTGGCAGGCCGCGAAAGCCAAGTGCGCGCAGCGTGGCGATCTCGCGGGCGCGGGTGGCGACTGCCGCGTACATGGTGTTGAGCGCACCGAACACCGCGCCGATGGCCATGATCACGCCAATCACCTTGCCGAGGATGTTGATGATGGCTGTCAGCTGACGCGATTGGCTGGCGTAGTAGCTGCGCGTGGTCTGCACGTCGAGCTTGAGGCGCGGATCGCCGGCCATCGCGGCCTTCAGCTGATCCAGGCCGTCGCCGTCCTGCAGCTTCACCGTCACCGACTGGAAGGCGCCACGGTTGTATGCGTTGGCCACCACTTCGGCGTCGGCCCAGAGCTCGGACTCGTGCGAGTCGCCGCTCTCGAAGGCGCCCACCACCGTCCAGTCCTGGTTGCCGAGGCGCACGCTGTCGCCCACGGCGATGCCGCGGAACTGCCCCTGCGCACCACGACCGACGACCATTTCACGCAGACCGGTCTCGAAGCGGCGGCCTTCGACGATCCGTACGTTGGGACGCAGTGCCCAGGCTTCCGGCCCGATGCCGCGCAGTTGCACGTTGGCATCGGTGTTGTCGGAGACGGACTTCAGGTCGACCACCTGCGACAGCTCCGGCGACACCAGCGGATTGCCATCGCCATCACGGGCAATGCCGGCCAGCGAGCGGATCAGCGGCACCTGATCGCGGGTGATCACCGAATTGGTTTCGGCCTGCGAGCCACCGCGCAGGATGATGGCGCTGTCCTCGCTGCCGGTACGGTTGAGCGTGGACTTGAAGCCCTCGCCCATGGCCAGCATCGCCACCAGCACCCCGACCACCCCGGCGATGCCGATCACGATCACCGAACTGGCGCCCCAGCGCTGCGGCAGTGAGGCGACGCCGACCTTGGTGACGGCGATGGCCTGGCGGCCGCGACGGGTCAGGAGCAGCCAGGCAGCCAGCAGCGCGGCGGCGATCAGCACGCCAATCAGCGGCAGCGCGATCCAGGCAACGAGGCCGGCGATGAGGGCAACCACGACGAGAAGGTTGATCAGGAATTTCATGTCGTTCTCCTCAACGGCCAGCCAGTGCATCGACGATGTTCAGGCGCATGGCGCGCAGGGCCGGCAAAAGGCCGACCAGTACGCCGATCAGCGCCATCAGTGCCAGGCCGAAGATCCAGGTCTGCGACGGCACACCCGGCAGCTGGATCACGCCACCGCTGGCGGCGCTGACGCCGGGCATCAGCGCGGCAGCGAGGCCAAGGCCGATCAGTCCGCCAATGCCGATCAGCAGGATCGCTTCGGCGAGTACCAGGAACAGCACGCTGTGGTTGGAGAAGCCAATGGTCTTCAGCACCGCCAGTTCGGGAATTCGCTCGCGCACCGCCTGCGCCATGGTGTTGCCGGTGAGCAGCAGCAGGGTGAAGAACACTGCGCTCATGATCAGCGTGACGATCAGGCCGATGTCGCCGAACTGCTTGGCGAAGCTCTGCTGGAAGGCCGATTCCGACTGCGTCTTGGTTTCGTGGTCGGAGTTGGCGGATAGCGCATCGATGGCCTTCGCCGTATCGACGGAATGGTTGATGTCGTCGACTTGCACCGTCAGCCAGCCAATGCGGCTCTTCACGTAGTCATTGGCCTCGTCGAAGTATTCCCAGTGGAACATCAGCTGGTTTTCCTGGCCCTGCTGTGTCTGGTCCTCGACGTGGAAGATCGCGCGCAGCGTCATCGGCCAGTCGTTGCTGCCCTGGCGCGGGAAGATCGTCGCCTGCATAGGAATCGTGTCGCCGATCTTCCAGCCATGCCGCTTGGCCAGCGAGGCACCGACCACAGCGCCGGTGCGATCCGCCTGCCATGCCGCCAGCTGATCTTCGGGGATCACGTATTCCGGATACAGGTCGAAGAAGTTCTTGCCGACCGAGAAGTTCGGAAAGAACTGGTTCGGGTCCTGGTAGATGCCGCCGAACCAGGCGGCAAAGGTGGACTGCTTCACGCCGGGCGAGGTCTCTACCTGTCGCGCCAGGCTGACCGGCAGCATCTGCGTCAGCGACAGCTTGGACGACACGATCAGGCGATCGGCACCGGCCACGCTGTTGCCACCGGAGGTGAAGGCCACGCGCACCGAATCCAGCATCCCGAACAGCAGGAAGGCGGCGATCACCGAGAAAAGGGTCAGCAGTGTCCGCGTCTTGCTGCGGAACAGCGCCGCCCAGATCAGATGGAAATATTTCATCGCGACGCTCCCGTCAGGCGCTGGCTTCGGCGTTCTCGACCAGCGTGCCCTTGTCGAGGTGCAGGGTGTGCTGCGCGTATTCGGCGGCCTTGGGGTCGTGGGTGACCATGATCAGCGTCTTGCCGTGATCGCGGTTCAGCGACTGCAGCAGCCCGAGGATGTCCTCGGCGGACTGGCGATCGAGGTCGCCGGTGGGTTCGTCGCAGATCAGCAGCGTGGGGTCGGAGACGATGGCGCGGGCAATCGACACGCGCTGCTGTTGGCCGCCGGACAGTTCGGCCGGGCGGTGCTTGCCGCGATCGGCGAGGCCGACCAGCTTCAGGGCGATCTCGGCGCGACGGCGGCGCTCGGCACCGCTCAACCTGGTCAGCAGCAGCGGCAGTTCGACATTCTTCTGCGCCGACAGCGTCGGCATCAGGTTGTAGAACTGGAACACGAAGCCGACGTTGTCGGCACGCCATTGCGCCAACTGTCCGCCACTCATGCGGTCGATGCGCTGGCCCTTGATGTTGATCTCACCGGCGCTGGGTGAATCCAACCCGCCGATCAGGTTAAGCAGGGTGGTCTTGCCGGAGCCCGACGGCCCCATCAGCGCCACGAAGTCGCCTTCCGGGATGTCGAGGTCGATGCCTTTCAGCACGTCGACCTTTTCCGGTCCGCGCTGGTAGGTCTTGGTCAGGTGACGCAGGGAAACCAGTGACATGGTCATGTCCTCGTTGCAGTCGTTGGATTACTTCGAGCCGGCGGCGTCGCGCACGGCGCTGCCGTCGGCAATGTCTTCGGGCGGATTGGTGATCACGCGCTGGCCGGCGCTCAGGCCATTCATCACTTCACGGTCGTTGCCCAGGCTGCGGCCCAGCGTGAGGGCGTGCAGCTGCGCGGCATCGTTGCTGATGGTGAAAGCCACCGGCTGGCCGTCGCGGCGCACCACCGCCGAGGCCGGCACCAGCACGCCCGGCTTGGGCTGGTCGGCCACCACCGGCTGGCTCTCTTCCAGGAAGCTCACGCGCACGCCCATGTCGGGGACGATGCGGCTGTCCTTGGTGTCGAGACCCACGCGCACTTTCACCGTTGCCTTGCCACGGTCGGCGGTGGGAATGATGGCGATGACGTCGCCGGGGATCTTCCAGTCCGGGTAGGCGTTCAGCGTGGCCTGGATCGGCATGCCCGGCTGCACGCGGCCGATGAAGGCCTCATTGACGTCGACCTCGACCTCCAGCGAATCCATGTCGACGATGGTGCCGATGCCGGTGCGCGTGTAGCCGCCGCCGGCCGACAGCGGCGATACGATCTCGCCCGGCTGCGCGGCCTTGGCGATCACCACGCCGGCGAACGGCGCGCGCACGATGGTGTTGTCGAGGCCGTTGCCGGCGATGGCCAGGCTTTCCGCCGCGACCTTGGCGTTGCGTTGGGCAGTGGTCTTCTGCGCCTTCAGCGAATCGCGCTGTGCCACTGCCTGATCGTATTGCGACTGTGGGACGAGCTTTCTGTCGATCAGCGCTTTCAGGCGCGTGACATTGGCTTCGGCCTCGCGCAGTTGCGCGCCGAGGCTGTCGATCTGGCTGCGCGCCGCGGCCAGCTGCGCCTCGGCAAGATCATGCTGGGCCTGCGCGTCGACCGGATCGAGTCGCGCCATCACCTCGCCCTCGGCGACGTGCTGGCCTTCCTCGATCAGCACTTCCTGCACGCGGCCGGTGATCTTCGAGGACACCGTGGCCATGCGCCGCGCCACCACGTAGCCGGTGGCGTCGAGTACCGACGTGTTGCCGCCGCCGCTCTGGCCGATGGCGACGACTGGCGCGGTGGTGACTTCCATCCGGTTGTCGCGCAACAGGAACCACCAGGCGGCCGCGAGTGCCAGCAGCACGGCGACGATGCCCAGCGTAATCCACAGGCCGGTGCGGGAAGCGGGTGGTTCCGGGCGGCGGTCGATCTTCAGTTCGTGCAGCAGGTCGGAGGAATGCGGCATGGCGTGTTGGTGGCTCATCGATGACTCGCGGTGCAGCCTAGCGGGGCAGGCGGGCGGCGTCACCTGACGACTGTCACCCGATTCTGCTGATGGGCGCGACTGCCGGCCGGGCGATGACGCGCGTAGCTTGGGGCTCGACCCCTACCGGAGCCCGCGATGAGCAGCGTCACCCGTATTGATTCGAATCCGAACCCGGACGTGCTGGCGCGGCTCGGCGGCGTGCACAAGCGCTATGGACGCACGCTGGCGCTGGACGGCATTGATCTCGAGCTGCGCGCCGGTGAACTGCTGGCGCTGCTGGGTCCGAATGGCGCCGGCAAGACCACTGCGATCGGCCTGCTGCTGGGCCTGCTGCGTGCTGACGCGGGACGCGTCGAGCTATTCGGTCGCGATCCGCAGCAGCTGGCGGCGCGGCGTCAGGTTGGCGTGATGCTGCAGAGTGCGGCACTCCCACCCAGTCTGCGCGTTGGCGAGCTGATCCGCCTGACCTCCAGCTACTACCCGGCGCCACGTCCGCTGGTGGAAAGCGCCGAGCTGGCCGGTGTCGGCGATCTGCTCAAGCGGCCCTACGCGCAGTTGTCCGGCGGCCAGCAGCGCCGGGTGCAGTTCGCGCTGGCCATCTGCGGACGGCCGCGGCTGCTGTTCCTGGATGAGCCCACCGTCGGCATGGACATCGATTCGCGCCGCCAGCTGTGGGCGGCGATGCGCCAGCTGATCGCCGAGGGCAACAGCGTGGTGCTGACCACGCACTACCTCGAGGAAGCAGAAGCGCTGGCCGACCGTGTCTGCGTGATCGGCCATGGCCGGGTGATCAGCGAAGGCAGCGTCGACGCACTGCGCGACCGCGTGCGCCTGAAGCGCGTGCGCTGCATCAGCCAGCTGACCCCCGATGTTGTCAGCGCGTGGCCGGAAACCACCGAAGCGCGCATGGATGGCGAGCGCCTGTGGATCAGCACCGATGCAGCGGAGGCGCTGGTGAGGCGCCTGCTCGATGCCGATGCCACGCTGTCCTCGCTGGAAGTACAGCAGGCCGGTCTCGCCGATGCCTTCACCGAACTCACCGCCGGGGCGAAAGCCGGGCAACCCAGCGACCACAAGGAGGCCGCCTGATGAATACCAATTCCGAAGTGGCACCGGTTGAACCGCTGGACATGCCGACCACGCGCCTGGTCGGCGCCTATCTGGCCGAAGCGCGCAGCGAAATCCTGCGCTACCTGCGGCTGCCCAGCTTCCTGCTGCCGGTGATGCTGTTTCCCGCCGCCTTCTACCTGATGTTCGGCGTGCTGATGGGCGCGCGCAGCGGGCCGGAGGCATCGCGCTACCTGCTGGCCTCGTATGCCACCTTCGGCGTGATGTCGCCGGGCCTGTTCGGTTTTGGCGTGTCGTTGGCGATGGAGCGTGACGGCGGCCTGCTCACGCTCAAGCGCGCGCTGCCGATGCCGCCGTCGGCCTACCTGCTGGGCAAGGCGCTGATGGCGATGCTGGCGGCCGGTGGCGTGGTGGTGCTGTTGTTGTCATTGGCGATCGGTCTGGCGCATGTGCCGCTGACGGCCGGTCAATGCCTGCACCTGATGCTGACCGGCATGCTCGGCGTGCTGCCCTTCTGCGCACTGGGCATGCTGGTCGGTACGCTGGTGAAAGGCCAGGGCGCCCCGGGATTGCTCAACCTGGTCTATCTGCCGATGGCCTTCCTTTCCGGGTTGTGGTTTCCGCTGAAGATGCTGCCGGAGTTGCTGCAGCGAATCGCACCACTGTGGCCCAGCTATCACCTCAACCGGATTGCCCTCGATGCCGTTGGCATCAGCCAGGCGCCGGTATGGGGCAATGTGCTGGTGCTGCTGGGTGTGAGCGTGCTGCTGTTCGCGCTGGCCGCGCGCCGCCTGCGTCGTGTCGGCTGAACTGACGTCGCGCCGGTGGCATCATCGCCCGATGAAGCGCATTCGCCTCCCACGCTGGTTGCCGCTCGATTGGCTGAAGCCGGCACCCGATTCCATCGCCGGGCTCGCCATCCGCCGCGGCAAGTCGCCATGGAGCGAGGGCATCCACCTGCTGTGGTCGATGTGGCTGTTCATCACGCCGGTGTTTTCCGGCGGCTACACGCTGCGCTGGCTGTGGCTGACGCTGCTGACCTACCCGATCTTCATCCTGCTCTATGCGCTGGCGGTGGTGGCGCCGCGCCGGCAGGCCTGGCGCTACGCCATCGGCATGATCGTGATGTCGGCGCTGCTGCTGCGCTGGTATCCGTCGGGCTTCAACTACTTCGTGTTCGGCTGCGTGATGCTGCGCACCCGCGAAAGCGCGTCGCTGGCGCGCTATCTGGCCCTGCTGTGGTCGATCAACGCCGTATTCGTGGCAGCCGCCCTGTGGGTGGGTTATCCGTGGCAGTCGATCATCTGGATGCCGGCGGTGACAACCGTGATTGGCGTGATCGTGCGCGTTGAGCGGCGCGGCCAGCAGAAGGATGCCGAACTCCTCCTGTCGCACGCCGAGGTGCGTCGCCTGGCGGCCACCGCCGAGCGCGAACGCATCGGTCGTGACCTGCATGACCTGCTTGGCCACACGCTGTCGCTGATCACGCTGAAGCTGGAGCTGTCACGCAAGTTGTTCGACCGTGACGCCGAAGCCTCGCGGCGCGAGCTGCTGGAAGCCGAGCGCGTGGCCCGCCATGCGCTGGCCGAGGTGCGCAGCGCGGTGACCGGCATCCGCGCCACCGACCTCGCCGCTGAGCTGGCCGCCGCGCGGCTGATGCTGGAGTCCTCCTGTGTCCATCTCGATTACGAGGCCGTGCCCGACGATCTCGACCGCGACAGTGAGCGCACGCTGGCACTGGTGCTACGCGAGGCGGTGACCAACGTGGCGCGACACGCCCACGCTGACCGGGTCAAGGTCGCGTTCGAACATGACGCGGACGGCGTCATGCTGCGCATCGAGGACGATGGCCGCGGCGGCATCACGGCGGATGGCAATGGCCTGGCCGGCATGCGCGAGCGGGTCGCGGATCTGGGCGGCACGCTGCAGATCGATTCGCCCAAGGGCGGCGGCACGCGCGTGCGGGTCCGCATTCCGTCGCGGGCGCCGGCGCTGGAAATTGGCTCGGAATCCGATGATGCGGATGACCGCACTCGACCGGAGCAGGCCGCATGATCCGCATCGTGCTTGCCGAGGACCAGGCCATGGTGCGCGGCGCGCTGTCCGCGCTGCTGGCGCTGGAACCGGACATCGAGGTACTGGGCGCGGCAGCGGATGGCGTCGAAGCTTGGCATGCCGTGCAGAAGCTGAAGCCCGACGTGCTGGTGACCGACATCGAGATGCCCAACCTCACCGGCCTTGAACTGGCGCAGCGCATCCAGCGCCATGAGCTGGCGACCAAGGTCATCATCGTGACGACCTTCGCGCGGCCGGGTTTCCTGCGCCGCGCGCTGGATGCCGGCGTTCTGGGTTACCTGCTGAAGGATGCGCCGGCCGAGAACCTCGCCGACGCACTGCGCCGCGTGCATCGCGGGGGACGCGCCATCGATCCGGAACTGGCGCTGGAAGCCTGGTCGGAAGCCGATCCACTCAGTGATCGCGAGCGCCAGGTGCTGCGCCTCGCCGGCGAAGGCCGCTCGGCGGGAGAGATCGCCACCGAGCTCAACCTGTCACACGGCACCGTGCGCAACTACCTGTCCGAAGCCATCGGAAAGCTCGGCGTCGGCAACCGCATCGAAGCCTTTCGACTGGCGCGGCAGAAAGGTTGGTTGTAGATTTTCGGCGACCTGATCGCGGAAGTGCGAGCCATATGGATGTCGGCCTTCAGACTCTTCTCTACGCCGTAATCGCAACCTTGTTTGCGATTACGGGGGCGGCAATGCTGTTTATGCGAGTCGGCGAACGGGAGCAAGATCAGTTCTCGAAAGCAGCCCGGTGGTCGCCGTTGGCTGGTGCTCTACGCGATCAGCGGCTGCGGAGGACTCTGGGAGTAGCCCTCATGCTTTTTGGCGCGTTCATGATTTGGGCAAGTCTCGCCTGACGTTGGCTCGAGTGTGCTATCCGCATCAGGCGGTCGAGGTCGTTAGCCTGCGGTCAGATGCGTCTCAATCCACGCAAAGCTGGCGCGCAGTGCCTGTGCTTCACCACCGGCAGGATGGCCCGGGCGGTCGCTGTCGTTCCAGGCGTAGACGTCGAAGTGGCACCAGTCGCGGTCGGTCGGCACGAAGCGCTGCAGGTATAGCGCGGCGGTGATCGAGCCGCCCATGTGGGTGGCGCTGGAATTGGCGAGGTCGGCGATGCCGCTGTCGAGATAGCGCAGGTACGGCGTCCACAGTGGCATCGGCCACAGCGGGTCGGCAGTCGCCTTCGCGGCGTCGGCGAAGCCCTGCAGCAGCGAGTCGCGATTGCTGTACAACGCCGGCAGTTCCGGGCCGAGCGCGACGCGGGCGGCGCCGGTCAGCGTGGCGAAGTCGAGGATCAGGTCGGTGGGCTGCTCGCCGGCATAGGCCAGCGCGTCGCAGAGCACCAGTCGGCCTTCGGCGTCGGTGTTGTCGATTTCGACGCTGATGCCGGCGCGGGTGGTGATCACGTCGCCGGGACGGAAGGCGTTGCCGGCAATCGAGTTCTCCACCGCCGGCACCAGCAGGCGCAGGCGGATCGGCAGGCCTTCCGCCATGATCAGCTCCGCCAGCGCGATGGCGTGGGCGCTGCCGCCCATGTCCTTCTTCATCTTGCGCATGCCCGAGCCGCCCTTGATGTTCAGGCCGCCGGTATCGAAGCAGACACCCTTGCCGACCAGCGTCAGGCGCGGGTGGCTGTCATCGCCCCAGTTGAGTTCGATCAGCCGCGGCGCACGGTGGCTGGCGCGACCGACGGCGTGGATGGTGGGGAAGTTCCGCGCCAGCAGTTCGTCGCCGACGATGCTGTTGAAGCGCGCGCCGTTCGCCTTGGCGATGTCGCGCACGACTGACTCCAATTGCTCCGGCCCCATGTCCTCGGTCGGCGTGTTCACCAGATCACGCACGCGCCCGCAGGCCGCCAGCAGGTGGCGCACGCGAGGCATGCCGTCGCCAGTGACGCAAAGGCGTGCCACTTCGCGCGGCGCCTTGCGATAGCGGTCGAACTGGTAGGCGCCGAGTCCCCAGCCCAGTGCGGCGGTCATCGGATCGATGGCAGTCGGACTGTCGGCGGCCAATTGATAGTCGCCAGCCGGCAGCATCATCGGCAGCTGCGCGATGCTCTCGGCCTGCTGCGGCTCGCCGACGCCACAGAGCACCAGCGCCGTCTTGCCATCCGCATCGGGAATGCAGAGTTGGCTGCAGGGCGCGGCGCTGAACTGCTGCGCGGCCACCCAGTGGCGCGTGGCTTCCCGCTGCGTTTCCAGCCACGCAGGCAACTGGCTGGCTGTCAGCGTGACGATGGCTGTGGCGGCAGCGCTGCTCTCAATCAGCGAGGCGAGCGCGGTGTCGGCGGGGAGGGCTTGGGTCACGTCAACGGACTCCTTGTCGGTGGCGCAGGTGGTCGGCGTCGTCCCGGCGCCCCCGCGCCTTGTCTGCCGGTGAGGAAGTTTGTTCGGGCGTGTTCGCTTCGATCCAGTCGGCCAGCGCGCCGAGGCAGCCGAAGTGCAGGTGCGCTTCCGCTGGCGGCTCGATCTTGCCGTGGCGATCGATCCAGGCACTGGTGAGTCCGGCGGCATGCGCGCCGCGCACGTCGGCATCGAGATCGTCACCAGCATGCAGCACGCTGGAGGGCGCGAGACCCAGCCGCTCGCAGGCGGCGTGGAAGATCGCCGCATCGGGCTTGGCGCGGCCGAACTCGCGGGCATTCAGCGAAAACTGGAAGTGCTGGGCCATGCGCAGGCGTTCAAGATCGGCATTGCCGTTGGTCAGCGCCGCCAGCGGCACGCGCGCGGCGATCCGCGCCAGCGCGTCCAGCACCTCGGGGTAGGGCTCGATTTCGTGGCGACCATGCTGGAACTCGACGAAAGCTGCCTCGACGCCGTCATCGATGGCGTGATGATCGGAGCCCAGGCTGTCGCCGAAAGCATGGCGCAGGCTCAGTCGGCGCTGAGCGCTGAAGTCATGCGCCAGCTCCGGATGCTCAGCGGCCACGCGGTCGCGCAGCTCGCGCAGGCGGGGGATGCTCCAGCGCGTGGCCACGGCGGGAAAATGCCGGCGCAGCCAGTCGTCCATGCGCTGCTCGGCGCGGACAATCGCCGGTGCGATCGCCCACAGCGTGTCATCAAGATCGAGGGTAACGGCGCGGATCATGCGGGCGAAACTCTAGCACGGACGCGCCGTTCACCCGTCATGCGTGCCGCATTATCCGGCGCCAGTGAAAGCCATCAGAAGAAGCCCTCAAAGCCGTCGGCGAGAATGTTGTCATTGGGTCGATGGCAGCTGCCGCCGGGAAGTGGCGTCGCCACGCCGCTCTGGCTGTCGATGGTGACTTCCTCCACCACGATGTCAGGCAGGGTCACCTGCACCTGATTGCTAGGCCCTGGGGGGTCAAGCACCGTGAGTGTGCCT
>JACKOX010000019.1 GCA_024233975.1 Rhodanobacteraceae bacterium | reverse complement strand
GCTCAGCGATCCGTCAGTAGTCCAAAGCGCAGCAAACAGTTCACCCAGATACCGTTATTTGGGACTACAAGGCTATGTCTACCAAGAATGCCAAGGATCGCCAGGGTGCACGGTGCCGCCGGGCGCAGAGATCCTGCATCTAAAGTGCAAGAGTGGGTGGGACTGCGCGGTATTCCCAGAATCAGACCGACTTACTGGCGCCAACTTCAATGGACAGGGCTACGTCAACCTGTTTCCAGGCATGAGCAATTCACGGTTGGGTTATGCGTACTCTCGTGGCGATTTCGATGGGGACGGACTCCCAGATGCGGCGGAGCGCGTCCTAAGCACCCGGCACGATTTGCAAGATACAGATGGGGACGGATTGACGGATGCCCAAGAATATCCGTTCGCCGACATTCCAGTTAGCGACCCTTGTGACGGACCCTTGGATCGGTGCACCCGACCCAGCACATACATTTTCGATGATGGCTTTGAAGGAGGTTCTTGATGAACGTGACCAAAGTAGGCCTGCTTTTCACCCGCATCAAACACCGGGTATCGCGGGGTGTTGTGATCGTTTCTCTGGCACTCTCACCAGTTGCCTACGCAGGGACGGTTACATATCAACTTGATCCTGTTCAGCCGTTGGCAGCGCAGCCGTTCGAAGTAGTCCTTCCAAACGACTGCCTCGAGTTCACGGGGGGGTATCAAGTCGACTACTTAGGTAGCACTGTTCGGGTGACGCTGGATACCCCGGATGTCATATTTTGCCAGCCTGGGGGGCCTTTCCCGGATCTGAGAGTTCCCGTAAATGGCCTGCCCGAAGGTAGCTACCAGCTCGATTTCTATGGCAGCAACACGTCAGGCCAGTACTTAATTGACCAATCCACATTCAACGTGGCAGCAGCCAACAGACCAGGCGTTCATACAGTTCCTTCGGGCAATGCGATTGGGTGGCTCGCCTTGCTCGCCTGCCTTATCGGAGGAGGCATTTTGAAGATCCGGCAATCAACAGCTAGGCACACATAGTGAATCGCCCCGGGCTGGAAGAAGGCTGCCGTGCGGATGGGTGATCGCTGCGAACGACCGTTTTGGGTCGGCTTCGGAATACTAGGCGACACATCCATGTTCGATTTTGGCGGCGACTTGATCATGTTCAATCGGTCGATTGATCCGTCCCCTCCGGTGCGCGCAGCGAGTATGACCAGCTAGGTCGCGCGATCTAGTTCAATCCTGCCACGGCGCCATACAGCAAGATCGCGACCAATTCGAGCCCATCCGGAACATCCTTGGCAGAATCAAACTCCATAGCGCTGATGCCCGCAAGAAAACTGAGGGCCCGCCATTGCAGCGAGCCCTCTTAGTGATGGAACCCGCAGGGCGGGTCCATCACAATTACACTCGCGTAACTACATGAATTTACAAAATGTTGTGCTTGTTAATGGATCGAAAATGGGAAGACAATTATCCGGCCGTTCTTTTTCGTCGCTCGGCTATCCAACTGATTTTCATGCGGATTGCACGAGGTTGGTGGGTTGCGATGCTCCTTCCGTCGATGCAGACTGCGGGCGTGCCCGGCGACGTCTGACGGCGCAATCCCGGTCTCGAGTCCCGGCATGCTGGCTCGGCGCTGCAATCCGGCAGCCGCCGCTTCATGTCCGTTGGACCGAACTGTGGAGATTGAGCATGACCTGGGAGCGACTGGTTTTGAGCGTGATCGCATTGATCGCGCTGGGATGGGCAGGCGTCGCGCGTGCCGATTACCGTTTGACCTGCGCAAGCATCGATGACCGCTATGAGCGCTGCCGCCTGTCGGAGCCCGGGCGGGTCGAGCTGGCGAGGCAGTTGTCGAAATCTTCCTGCCGCCTGGGACGTACCTGGGGATACACCCGACACGATGTCTGGGTCAGCGATGGCTGCCGGGCCGAGTTTCGCGTTGATACCTACGGCTACCGACCGGGCGGTCACGGTTACAACAACAACGACCGCCACGACAACAAGGACGCCAAGGTGGCGGGCGCGGTGGTCGGGGCGCTGCTGCTTGGCGCCATCATCGCCAACCAGAAGGACAAGGAAAGCAGCCACGACAACGGGCGCTATGCCGCTCCGGACTGGATGGTCGGCCGCTTCGCTGGCTACAACCCGCGTTTCGACGCCGAGATTGACATGACCATCAGCCGCGACGGGCGCGTCACCGCGCATACCCAGGGAAGCACCATGACCGGCTGGGTCGACGGTGATCGGATGAAGGTGCAGGGCGCCGAGTTCCGCATCGAGCGGATCCGCGACGGCTTTGTGACCTCGCAGGTGGGCAACGAACGCAACGAGGTCGTCTATCACCGCGAGTAGCGCTTTCGCCGCTTCGCAGCAGTCAGGCGTTGGTTGATACTGTCATCCACGGAAGGCCGGCAACCCGGCCTTCCGTTTTTCGTGGCGCCGGTTGCATGCCCGTTTTTCGGTCGGCATGCCATCGGCATTGCTCCACTCCGACACCCCGCAGCGACAGCCGCCATGCCAGCCATCTACAAGACCATCCTTCTGCTCTGCTGCAGCAACGTGTTCATGACTTTCGCGTGGTACGCCCACCTCAAGGAAATGAATCACAAGCCGTGGCTACTGGCGGCGCTGGTGAGCTGGGGCGTGGCCTTTTTTGAATACCTGTTCCAGGTGCCGGCCAATCGCATTGGCCACGAAGTGATGAGCATTGGTCAGCTGAAGATGCTGCAGGAAGTGATCAGTCTCAGCGTTTTCGTGCCTTTTGCCTTGCTCTACCTCAAGGAGCCTTTGAAGCTCGATTACCTCTGGGCGGCACTGTGCATCCTCGGTGCGGTGTACTTCATGTTCCGTGGTGGCTTGGCGACTGGCTGACTTGACCGCGCTCTGGGCAAAGTGGTTGCTTGAGCGCAAGGTTCGGGCGTAGTGTGGTTGCGTTTCCATGGCTGCGCGTCACGGCGCGCGGCCCGACATTGAGGGGCGCTGCAGCGGCTTTTCGCCGTCACGCTCAATGCCGGTCATCGTTCAAGGGCGCCTCTACAAGGAGGCTTCCTCATGCATGCAGCACGTCCTGATTCAATTGTGGTTGGCCGGGTGGTGGCCATCTGGCGTTATCCGGTGAAGTCCATGGCCGGCGAACCGCTGGAAGATGCCGACGTATCCTGGCATGGCGTCGCCGGAGATCGTCGCTGGGCGTTTGTCCGCGACGGCGTTGTCGACAGTGGCTTTCCCTGGCTGACGATCCGCCAGCGTCGCGAGATGTGGCACTACCGTCCCCGCTTCGTCGAGCCGTCACGGCCGGATCGCTCGCGGACACTGGTGGCGACGCCGGATGGCCAGGAGCTCGACGTCACCGATGCCGCGCTCGCCGAGGCGCTGGCGCCGGGGTCACGCGTGATCCGGCAGGATCGTGGTGTGTTCGACACGTTTCCGCTGTCCCTGATCAGTACCCGGAGCATTCATGCACTGGGTGAACGCGTGGGGCAGGTGCTCGATCCACGCCGCTTCCGTCCGAACCTGCTGGTCGAGGCGCACGATGACGTGCCGTTCCCGGAAGATGCGTGGGTTGGCGGCGTGCTGCGCGTCGGTGGACTTCGCGTTCGCATGGACAAGCGCGATGGACGCTGTGCCGTGATCACGGTTGATCCGGACAGTCTCGAACGGGATGCCGCAGTGCTTCGTCGCGTATTGGATGAGCGTGAGGGCTGCCTTGGAATCTACGGCAGCACCGTGGAACCGGGCCGCGTTTCCGTTGGTGATGCCGTTGTGCTCGAAACTGCGGCTGCGGTCGGGTCTTGATCGACTACCTGGACGGTCAGCGCATGATCCCGCGCGGATGTTGACAGGGCAGTCAGGGTGAAGTCCCTGGCTGTGCCGGTTTCCGCGAGGGGAACACCGCGCGCCACGGGAAGAAGTAGACCGCGTAGACCAGCGCGAACACACCGAAGTTTTCCAGCCCCACCACGCTGAGGGCGGCGAAGGCGAAGATCAGCAGGTGCATGCGGATGACATTGACGTATGGGCCCATGAACGGATTGCCCATCGGGCTCTTGTGCTTGCCGCCCGCGGATTTTCCGATGACTTTCGACTGGATCAGCGACTGGGCATCCAGCGCCTCCGTGTCACGAATGCTTTCCGCAATGCGGTGCGCGCCTTTCCACGGTGACAGCAGGGCGCGACGCTCGGCGATCACCACGGGGACCAGCGCCAGTCCGAACAACGGAACGATGCGGGTGAACGCCACATGCCACAGCTGGAACGGGTTCGTGAATGCATCACTGAAGTCACGGCTTTCCAGGCCTTCAAGCGGGAAGAAGCTGCTGAGGAAAGCCGCGTGGCCGGCGTGGAACGCGCAGAAGTGGAAGGTAAAAAAGCCCAGCAGGAACAACGCGATGACGCTGCCGATGACGACGGCGGGCTTGCTCTTGTCCTGCGGAAACTGTGGGTGCCGCAGCACTCGCAGACCGAGGTACACGCCGCTGGCGATGATGCCGAGGATGGTGAGGTAGCCGATCACCAGGCTGCCCAGCCACAGGCTCCACACCAGCTCCGTGGTTCGCCACTGCAGGAACCAGGCGCAGGCCAGGGCGATTCCAAAGGCGAGCAGGTCTGGCCAAAGTGGTGTGGTGTCATCCGTGTTCAAGTTCTCGGCGGTTGTCATACCAGTCCTTCAACCACGATCTTGCCGCGGGCACGGCCTTGCATGCTGTGGGCGATGGCCTCGCGCAGTTGCTCGAAGGGGAAGCGACTGTCGATCAACGGGCGGAGCTCGCCGCGTTCGACCATGCCGGCAATCGTGGTCAGCTGTTCGCCGCTGGGCGAGGTCAGGAAGCGGAAGTAGCGGAAGCCGCCGCGCTCGGCACGCTGCCAGACGCGGCGTGCGTTGAAGAAGATGCCAAGGCGAAGTAGCCAGCCGGCGCCGATGCTGTCGGCGAAGGCGCGGTCCGGCGGGCCGGCGATGCTCACCACCACGCCGCCGGGCTTCAGCAGGTCGAAGGCGGCCAGCGTGTGCTCGCCGCCGAGCAGGTCGAACACGGCGTCGAAGCGCTGGTCGAGCTGGCGATAGTCCTCGCGGTCGTAACAGATCACCTGCTGCGCGCCGAGTTCGCGCACCAGCGCCTCGTTGCGGCTGCTGCAGGTGGCGGTGACGTTCAGGCCCAGCGCCCGCGCATACTGGATGGCGAAGCTACCGACGCCGCCGCTGCCGGCATGGATCAGGATCGTGTCGCCGGCTTTGAGTGCCGCGCGCTGGGTGAGTCCCTGGATGGTGGTCAGACCCACCAGCGGCAGTGATGCCGCCTCGCCGAAATCCAACGATGCCGGTTTGGCGGCGACCCAACTTTCCGGCAGGCAGACGCTCTCGGCAAAGGCGCCATGCACGCCCTTCGCGCTGCGTGCAAACACCGCATCGCCGACCCGGAAGCGACTGGCACCGTCACCAACGGCTTCCATGTCACCGGCCAGGTCAAAACCCGGAATCCACGGAAAGCGCACCGGCTGGATGCGCTTCAGATCCCCACGCATCAGCTTGTAGTCGATGGGATTGATGCTGGCCGCGCGAACTCGGATTCGCACCTCGCCCGCGGCCGGAATGGGGTCGGACCAGTCGCGCAATTCGAGCGTGGAAGGGTTCCCGTATCGGGATAAGGTCCAGGCTTTCATGCTGTGGAATTATTCCTTACAACCACTTCCAAACTCATGGAGCATTGTAGCGCTCACAAAATCCTGGGAACTCCACTATGGTTTCAATGTGAATCGTTTCGCTACCTCACGGTGACTCGAAGCCATCCGCAAACACCTCCGGTGGCAGCTGCTTTTCGTACGCGCCAAGGTCGAAGGGGCCTCCGATGTCGGGAACGTCCGGCAGGTCCAGTCCACGCGGTGCCTCGCTATAGTCTCGATCGCCAACGGCGAATGGACCGGCAGCACAGGCGTCAAGCGCGAGGCTGCCATCGCCCAGCCGGAAGTCGCCGCCGGCTGCGTCGAGGAATTCGGGGTTGCCGGTGCGCACGTCGCCGACCATGTCGAAATCATCGTGCGACAGCACGCAGGTGCTGGAGACTGTGGTCGGGCCGTCCAGCGCCAGCACTGCGGTGCCGGGGTCGTAAAGGATCGAGGTATGTAGCGTGATGGTTGCGAACGACACTTTGATCAGCGCGTCGGTGCTGGATTCCTCGGCGATGGTGATGCCGCTCAGCTGGCCCTGGCTGCTGGCTTCGAGCAGCACGCTATGCGGGCCCGCGTTGGCGGTGAGGATGCTGCTCCCGACGCTGAGTGTCGCGGAACTTCCGCTGGCAGCCATCGCAGCACCATCGGTTGCGCTGTTTCCCGTGACCTGCGCATAGGCGATGCTCGCGGTGGAGTTTCCATTCACGAAAACGCCGCCGCCGAATCCGATGTGGCCAAGGATGCCAGCGGAATTGCCGTTGATCGCCACGCACGGCGCTGTCACGCCGCACCGGATGTTGTCGTTCTGGTCGTACAGCAGCGTGCTGGCACCATTTCCGACGTAGAGACCGCCGCCGCGACCACTCTCCGCCGCACCGGCCTTGTTGTCGACCAGCTGCAGGTCGCCGCCCAGCAGAAAAGTGCCGTTTCCAGTGAGGTAGACGCCTCCACCATCGCGGCCGGCCTGGTTTCCAGCGATGCGCGGCGGATCGTTTGGTTCGACGTAGCGCGCGGTGCTGGGGCTGCTTCCGGTGTCCGCGTAAAGGCCGCCGCCGTCGAGACTTGCCCGGTTCAACAGGATGCCGGTTTCGACGCCGTCGACCATTCCGCCAGCGGAGAGCGACATGCTGGATTGCCCGGCCATGAACACGCCGCCACCCCGCTGCGCGTCGTTGTCGGCCACGCGGATGCTGCTGATCCCGAGGAAGCAGAACTGGTCGCAGTACACGCCGCCGCCATCTGCCGTTGCCAGGTTGCCTTCGGCCGTGGTGGGCGCGAACGCGGTGTTGCCGATCTGGAGGTTGATCTGATGGCTGGCATCGTCGCCGAGGGCGTACATGCCGCCGCCGCGAGCCGCGGTCCCATCGTGCATGATCACCCCGGACACGCCGACCTGGCCCTGCCCGCGAATGCGCAGGTTGCCGCCGTCGCCGGCACCGACGTTGCCATTTCCCAGGTCCAGATCCACCAGTGTGACTAGGAATCCGCTGCCCCCGATAAGATTGACGTCTATCACCGGAAGCCCGCCGTTTCCGCTGCCATCCAGCAGCGTCGCCGGACCGCTGGCGGTATTGTCGCCACATTGCGCAAAGCCGCCGTAGATCGCGACGGACTGGTGATCGATGCTCAGTGCCTGGCCGGTGTAGGACTGGTTGCTGGCGACATAGATGATGTCGTAGCTGACGGGATCCACAGCAGCCGCATCCAGTGCATCCTGGATGCTCTGATGGGTGCAGTTGCCGTCGGAAACGGCACCGACGCGATAGAGAGTTGCCTGGGCCGGCAGGGCAAGACAGCAGAGGCAAAGCAGGGACAACAGATGCAGCGACAGAGCGTGACGCATGGTCGTGACTCCTGTGCTCCCCGCGCCCCCAGTCCGCGCGAGCGCCACGATCCTAGCCCGGCGGTGTGGCGCAGACAACGGGGGAGACGGGCTCCCCGGCACTTGGCCCATTTGCCGACGAGGGGTAGAGCTGTGCCGCGCGGCTCCGCCGCTATTCCGGATTCATTTGCGGTTGCCGAGCCCGGGATAGAACCGCCAGCTTGCCTTCCAGTCCGCTGCCGGCGCTTCGCCTTTGAGTCGTGCGCGCACCAGCTCCACCGGGATTGGTCCACCTTGCAGGATGGCGTCGTGGAACTGGCGTTCGGTCATGTCGCCGTTGGTCACCATCTCTTTGTGTAGCGCGTAGAACTGCAGGCCGCCAAGCATGTAGGCGGCCTGGTAGAGCGGCGGATAGTCGCCGGCGAAGCTGCGGCGGACTTCGGCGGCGGCGTTTTCGCGTTCGTGGCCGACTTCGTTGACCAGCAGGTCGATGGCCTGCTGCGGCGTCATCTTGCCCAGGTGGAAACCCAGCGAGAACTGGATGCGCGCGGCGCGGTGGCTGCGCCAGAACAGCATGCCGAGTTTGTCTTCTGGCGTTTCTGCGAAGCCCATTTCGTAAAGGCGGAACTCCCAGTACAGCGCCCAGCCTTCGCCCCAGAACGGTGTCCAGAACATCTGCCGCTGTGGCTGGTAGCGCTCCAGCATGTAACTCTGCAGATGATGGCCGGGGATCAGCTCGTGATGCACGACGGCGCGCGAGAAGTGGCGGTTGTTGCCGCGCAGGCTCATGCGCTTCTTGTCCTCGGGCATGCCGGCGGTGGGATAGGCGACCCAGACGTCTGTGCCGCCGAGGAAGAACGGCGCCTGCAGCTGACGCTCGGCGGAGAGCATGTTCATCCGCCAGTCGCGCTTGGCCAGCTCGGGAACGGTAACGAGGTCGTTGTCCTCGACGTAGTCGATGGCTTCCCAGGCCAGCTTGCGGACCAGCTGCGGCTGTTGTCCGGGCGCTGGTGAATCCTGCTTGATGTGCTCCAGTGCGGCATGCCAGTCGTCGTAGCCCATCTCTTTCGCGGCCTTGGTCATCTCGGCATGGCACCAGGCCAATTCGCGCTTGGCGATGTCGAGGATTTCCTCGGGCGTGTAGGCAATGCCTTCGTAGGCCAGCTGCTTGACCAGCGCGTCGCGGCCGATGGGATCGCCGATGATGGTTTCAGGGTCGCTGGCGCCGGCCAGCTTGTCGCGCAGGGTGTTGGCGTAGGCCGCCAGCGCCGCGTCGAGCTTGTCGGCGGGGCCGTCCTTGCTGCTGGCCCAGTAGTCCATGTCCGGGTCGTAGCCAGCGTAGAAATCCTTCCAGCCGCCCAGCGCGCCGCGCACGGCATCGATTACCTGCGCCGCGCGATAGGCGACCACCGGATTGCGGTTGCTGACGGCGTCGAAGCCTCGTTGTTTGACGTCAGTGTCCAGCGCTTCGATTCGGCGGGTGGCTTCGGCGAGCAGGGCGGCGCTTTGCTGCGGATCCTGCGGCTGCATCAGACGGCGGTCTTCGGCGAGCGCGACCAGCTTGTCGACGTCGGGAATCAGCGCGGCGGCTTCGACATAGCGGCCATGCTCGAAGGCCATCTGATCCAATTGATGCGCCAGCTCGCGGCGGAACAGCAGCAGGTCGATGCGATCTTCGAGGCCGAGGGTACTGGCGTCGATGGTCGACAGCTGCCGCTGCCAGCCTTCGTGGAAACTTTGATAAGCGGATTCGCGCGTCTGGCCGTAGGGCACGTCGTAGAAGTGGTCGAGACTGCCGAGATCGGCCTGGTAGCGCTCCAGCAGCGGGCGGATGCGCTGCGAATCCGCCGGAATGCTGGCGACATCGGGAACGATGTTGGGCATCGGGGGACGCAACGGCGTCGGAGCAGGGCCGAAGGTCGTTGTGGCCGACACAGAGGTGGTCAGCAGCAGGGCAATCGCGCCCGCGAGCGCAAGGCGGCGGAAAGGTCGGGCAACAGGACGCAACAACATGGCGGACTCCGGGCCAGAAAGATGACCCATGATGCCGTAGACGGCGCGGAGGCGCCGAGGTCAGTTGGCGAGTTCGGCCCTGGCGCGTTGCTGGATGAAGGCGAGCAGGCTGGCGAGGCCGTTGCTGCGCGTCGGCGACAGGTGCTTGCTGAGGCCGATGCGTTCGATGTAGTCCGGCGTGGTGGCGACGATGTCGGCGGCGCTGCGGCCGGAATACACGCGCAGGGCCAATGCGATCAGCCCGGATACGATGGCCGAGTCGCTGATGGCCTGGAAGTCGAGTCGGCTGGCATCGCCGCTGGCGACGATCCACACCATCGACTGGCAGCCGGTCAGGCGGTTGTCCTCGGTCTTCAGTGCGTCCGGAAGGTCGGGCAGCTTGCGGCCGAGGTCGATAAGGTACTGGTAACGCTCCGACCAGTCGCCGAACAGGCCGAACTCATCAGCGATGGCGTCCTGCGCGGCCTGAGGCGTGGCTTCGGTGGGTTGGTAGATGTCGGTCATTCTGTTGCCCATCAACCCGCGCGCTTCCAGCGGGCGCCGTCGGCGGAGTCTTCGATGACGATGCCCATGGCAGTGAGTTCGTCGCGGATGGCGTCGGCGCGGGCGAAGTCCTTCGCGGCGCGGGCTGCGGTGCGTTCTTCGAGCAGGGCGTCGATGCGCGCGGCATCCATGTCGTCGCTGCCGCGCTGGAACCAGTCGGCTGGCGCCTGCTGCAGCAGGCCGAGCAGGGCGCCGCCGCCGAGCAGGGCACGCTTCGCCTCACGCTTGTCGTCTTCCGACTCGGCCTTTCGTGCGGCGGTCGCCAGCGCGGCCAACTCGGCGAGCGCAGTCGGCGTGTTGAGGTCGTCGTGTAGCGCGGCGTCGATCGCCTCCGGAATCGGTAGCGGATCCGGGCCGATGTCGACGTCGGCCAGGTCGCGCAGGGTGCCGTAGAGGCGGTCAATGGTGCGGACCGACTGCTCGATCAGCGCGTCCGACCAGTCCAGCGGCTGCCGGTAGTGCGCCGACAGCAGCGCCAGACGCAAGGCCTCCGGCGGATGCATGTCCAGCAGCTCGTGCAACTGGCTGACGTTGCCCACCGACTTGGACATCTTGGCGCCGCCCATGTTGAGCATGCCGTTGTGCAGCCAGAAGCGCGCGAACGGTTTGCCGCCATGCGCGCAGACGCTCTGCGCGACTTCGTTTTCGTGGTGCGGGAAGATCAGGTCGTTGCCGCCGGCGTGGATGTCGATGGTTTCGCCCAAATGCGCGGCGGCCATCGCCGAGCACTCGATATGCCAGCCGGGACGACCGCGGCCCCACGGCGATTCCCAGCCGGGCAGGTCGTCGGTGGACGGCTTCCACAGCACGAAGTCGCCCGGATCGCGCTTGTACGGAGCCACCTCGACGCGGGCGCCGGCGATCATGTCCTCCACCGGACGTCGCGACAGCCGGCCGTAGTCGCCGTAGCTGGACACCGAGAACAGCACATGGCCCTCGGCGGCATAGGCGTGGCCGGATTCGATGAGCTGTTCGATCATCGTGATGATCTGCGGCATGTGCTCGGTGGCGTGTGGCTCCACGTCCTGCGGGGTGACGCCGAGGCGGCGCATGTCCTCGCGGTAGATCGCGGTGTACTTGTCGGTGATCGTGCTGATCGGCGCGCCGGCTTCCTTCGCCGCGGCATTGATCTTGTCGTCCACGTCGGTGATGTTGCGCGCATAGGTCAGACCACCGAAGTCGCGACGCAGCAGGCCGGCCAGCACGTCGAACACGACCGGGCCGCGGGCGTTGCCGATATGCACGTAGCTGTAGACCGTCGGTCCGCACAGGTACATGGTGACGTTGTCGGGATCGAGCGGCGCGAAGTCCTCAACCTGGCGGCTGAGGCTGTTGTGGAGTCGGAGTTGCATGGGGAAAGTGACCTGACGTGCTGGCCTCAAGTGTACCAATCGGGCAAGCTCCGTTCAGTCCGGATATAACGAAATCTTAAAGCGCGGGTTCAGCCGTCCGGTGCTTCAATGATGCCCAAGGTGAACCGGGTGTGACGCTTGGCAACCTTTGGGTGTCGCCGCTGGCGCTCCCGGTACGAATCAGAAAGTGAACCGTTCAATCCTTCAGGGGACCGAACAACGTATGAAAATGCTGATTTCCTCGATGATCCTGCTGCTGGCCGCCGTTTCCGGCAGCGCCCTGGCGCAGGTTCCCGCTGGCAACGTGACCTACGCCTATGCGGACGTGCTGCGCGTCGATCCGTACTACGAGACGGTGCGCTACTCCGAGCCGGTGCAGGAATGCTACGACCAGCCGGTGTCGCGCTACGAGCGCGACGGCGGCGACCCGACCGGCGGCACTGTGCTGGGCGCCATCATCGGCGGCGCGCTGGGCAACCAGATCGGCAAGGGCGACGGCCGCAAGGCCGCCACGGTGGCCGGTGCGGTGATCGGTGGCGCCATCGGTCGCAGTGCGGACCGCAACGACGGCTCGCAGCGTGGCCGCGAATACCGCGACGTGCAGCGCGAGTGCCGCACCGTGGATCGCTATCGTGACGAGCAGCGCATCGCCGGCTATGACGTCGAGTACCAGTACCGTGGCGACGTTTTCCAGTCGCGTCTCGACTACGACCCGGGCAGCAAGCTGCGCGTCCGCGTGTCGGTATCGCCGGCCGACTGATACCGGCTGCCAGTTCCGCTTCGAAGGCCAGCCCATTGCGGCTGGCCTTCTTCATTCCGTGAGCTCCATCGCGCTGCTGAGCGACAGGTCGAAAGGCATGTTGCGGTGCGGCAGCATCGCTGTCATCATCCGGTCCCAATGAACGTTCCCTTCACCAGCCCCGCACGCATTGATGCCGCCCGCATGGCCGCCGGTATGACCTCGCGTGCCCGCCGACCGGAAAGCGCCAAGCCAGCTGGGTAGTCCGGACGTTCACGCTCGACCAATCGAGCGCCTTCCGAAAGCCCAGCCCCGCGCTGGGCTTTCCTGTTTCTGATTTCCGAAAATCTCCCGATACCACTGCCAGAACGACAACGACGACATGAAGCACTTCCTCAATACCCAGGACCTGAGCCGCGACGAGCTGGACGCGCTTCTGGCGCAGGCCGCGGCCTTCAAACGCACGCCGATGGGCGATGACCTCAAGGGTCGCAGCATCGCGTTGCTGTTCTTCAATCCGTCACTGCGCACACGCAGCAGCTTCGAGCTGGGTGCCTTCCACCTGGGTGGGCATGCCATCGTGCTGCAGCCCGGCAAGGATGCCTGGCCGATCGAATTCGACTACGGCACCGTGATGGACGGCGAGGCGGAGGAGCACATCGCGGAAGTGGCGCAGGTGCTGGGCCGCTATGTTGACCTGATCGGTGTGCGCGCCTTCCCGAAGTTCGTGGACTGGGCGGTGGATCGCGAGGATCGCGTGCTGAAGGGCTTCGCCAAGTATTCGCCGGTGCCGGTGATCAACATGGAGACGATCACCCATCCCTGCCAGGAGCTGGCGCATGCGCTGGCGCTGCAGGAGCGTTTCGGCACCACGGATCTTCGTGGAAAGAAGTACGTGCTGACCTGGACCTACCATCCGAAGCCACTGAACACCGCGGTGGCCAATTCGGCGCTGACCATCGCCACGCGTCTCGGCATGGACGTCACCCTGCTATGTCCGACGCCGGAGTACCTGTTGGATGAACGCTACATGGGCTGGGCCGAACAGAACGTGGCCGAGAGCGGCGGCTCGTTCACCGTCAGCCACGACATCGAATCGGCCTACAGCGGCGCGGATGTCGTCTACGCCAAGAGCTGGGGCGCCCTGCCGTACTTCGGCAACTGGGGGCCGGAAAAGCCCATTCGCGACCGCTACAAGCACTTCATGGTCGATGAAGCCAAGATGGCGCAGACCAACAACGGTGCGTTCTCGCATTGCCTTCCGCTGCGCCGGAACATCAAGGCGACCGATGCGGTGATGGATTCGCCAAACTGCATCGCCATCGACGAGGCCGAGAACCGCCTGCACGTGCAAAAGGCGATCATGGCCAGCCTGATCAAACAATAATCCAGTGATAGAAGCCCGGACATTCCCATGACCACCGACAAGAACATCGTCCTCGCCTTTTCCGGCGGCCTCGACACCAGCTTCTGCGTGCCTTACCTGCAGGAGCGCGGCTGGGCCGTGCATACCGTGTTCGCCGACACCGGCGGCGTCGATGCCGAGGAGCGCGAGTTCATCGAACAGCGCGCCTCTGAACTGGGCGTCGCCAGCCACCAGACCATCGACGGCGGCCCGGCGATCTGGAGCGGTTTCGTCAAACCATTCGTCTGGGCCGGGCAGGGCTATCAGGGCCAGTATCCGCTGCTGGTTTCGGATCGCTACCTGATCGTCGAGGCCGCATTGAAGCGTGCCGCGGAGCTCGACACGCGCAGCATTGCCCATGGCTGCACCGGTATGGGCAACGACCAGGTGCGCTTCGACCTCACGGTAAAGGCATTGGGCGACTACGAGATCGTCGCGCCGATTCGCGAGATCCAGAAGGAGCACACGCAGACCCGCGCCTACGAGCAGAAGTACCTCGAGGAGCGCGGCTTCGGCGTGCGCGCCAAGCAGCAGGCCTACACCATCAACGAGAACCTGCTGGGCGTGACCCTTTCCGGTGGCGAGATCGATCGCTGGGAAGCACCGGGCGAGGGCGCGCGTGGCTGGTGCAAGCCGCGAGCCGAGTGGCCCGCCGATGCGCTGTCGGTGACGCTGCGTTTCGAGAACGGCGAGGCCGTGGCGCTGGATGGCGAAGCCATGCCGGGCCACGCGATGCTGGCGAAGCTCAACCACCTGTTCGCGGCCTACGGCGTGGGTCGTGGCATGTACACCGGCGACACAACGATTGGCCTCAAGGGGCGCATCGTCTATGAGGCACCGGGTTTGACCGCGCTGCTGACCGCGCATCGTGCGCTGGAGGAAGCCGTGCTCAGCAAGCAGCAGAACCGCTTCAAGCCTTCGGTGGCGCGGCAGTGGGTGGAACTGGTCTACGAAGGGTTCTTCCACGATCCGTTGAAGGCCGACCTTGAAGCCTTCCTCGCCAGCAGCCAGCGCAAGGTCAATGGCGAGGTGGTGCTGGAGACACGCGGCGTGAATACGATGCCGTGGCCGTGCGCTCGCCGCATATCCTGCAGGCCAGCGGCGACCGGCGCAGAGCGCGACTGGGCGTGGCTGAGCAGAAGGTTTCATCAAGCTCTACGGCATGAGCAGCAGTTTGGGCGGAGGTCAACCGCACGTGAGCGACCTGCTGTCGGCCACGCTGACGCATCTGAAGCGCTGGTGTCTTCGACACCCGCAATCCACGCGCGATATCGGTACCGGCGGCATTTTCGACTACCTGCGCGAGAAGCTGCCCGGATTCCGCATCGAGGTCACGGCTGGTGCCGGTGCGGTGTCGATGCTACATGTGCGCGGCAATCCGAAGCGACTGTTCAACGTGCATCTGGATGCGTTTTCATCGGCCTGGAGCGCAGACCCGCTGAAGTTGCGTGTGACAGGTGATCGCGCGATTGGCCTTGGCGCCTGCGACATCAAGGGAGCGGCAGCCTGTCTGGTTTAGCGTGGCGGCGGTGACGGAAGGCGATGTCGCCTTCTGTTCAGCACCGACGAAGAAGCCAATGACGCGCTGCATCGCCGGATTTCTGGCGACGAATCATGGTTTCAATGAGGTCATCGTCGCCGAGCCGACCGGCGCGGAAGCGGTGCTGGCGCATCGTGGCATCAGTTCGGTCGCATGGGTTTCGCGGCAGGGCGGGGCATGCCTCGTCGGCTGATGCACGCCAGCAGAGTGCGCTGCATCAGGCCGTCGAATGGGGCCACGGCGCTGGCGCTGGTTGCCGCCGAGGACGCCCAGCGTTTCGGCGGGCTGACGGGGCTGCGTTTCAGCATCGGCCGTATCGAGGGCGGCATCAAGGCCAACGTGATCGCACCTCAGCCGAACTGCGCTTTGGTTTCCGTCCGCTGCCATCGCAGGACATGGATACGCTGCACGCACGTTTCCGCGAATTGAACCCGTCGGCCGACTATGAGCAAACCTTCCGCGGTCCGTCGCCGCCAGGTGGCAGCATCGCGGATGCCGAGGAGAAGGCGCCTCGCCGCGCGTGACCTCGCGGATGAGTTGGGTCTGCCGATCGGCAATGCCGTGGATTTCTGACCGAGGTTTTCGCTGTTCTCCGCGGCCGGCATGACCGCGCTGGTCTACGGCCCAGGTCATATCACGCAGGCGCATACGCGGATGAGGGTGGCACTCGACCAGTTGCAGCAGGTTGGCGAGGTGCATCGGCGCATCATGGAGGCTGCGAATAGCTCGTTGCCGATCAATTCGCTGATGTCCGTCGGCCGCTTACCGTCAGAGGAACAGTCCGATGCCGATGATGTTCCCCGCTCGTTTCCGGAGCTTGAAAACCATGCATGAACTGCGCGGAACCATTGTCCGGTTGCTGTCCAACATGGCAGTGCTAAGGAAATCCAACTCTATCTGAAGCGCTTTTCGAGGCTCGACGCGGCGCGTTTCGCCGTGGTCAAGGTCGGCGCGGTGATCCGCGACGACATTGACGTTGGTATCCGTTGTCTTTCCTGCAGCAGGTGGGTTGACGCCGATCGTCCACACGGCGCCGTCCGCAGCTGGACGAAATTGAAGGCCCGGTATCGAAGCAGACGGTGGACGGCCTGCGCGTCACCAGCGCGGAAGCGCTGCGGTCGTCCGTCGGTGTTCCAGCAGGCGAACCTGTCGCTGGTGGAAGCGTTGCAGGCAGCCGACGTCCGCGCCACCTCGATCAGTTCCGGCGTATTCGAGACGAACAGATCGACGCAGAAACTGGGTCTGGTCGGTCGCGTGGTGGCGATCAACCAGGCGCCGGTGGACGCGGCACTCAAGGTCGGCTCGATTCCGGTGATCGCCAGCTTGGGCGAGACCGTTGGTGGCCAGATCCTCAACGTCAACGCCGACTGGGCCGCCAATGAGCTGGTCAGAGCGCTGCAGCCGTGCCAAGATCATCTCTCACCGGCACCGGCGGGCTGCTCGACGGCAATGGCCGCCTGATCGAGTCGATCAACCTGCGCACCGAGTACGACGCGCTGATGAAGCAGCCGTGGCTGCATTCCGGTATGCGTGAAGGTCGAGCAGATCGCCGAGTTGCTGTCGGCCCTGCCGCCGTCGTCATCGGTGTCGATGACGCGTCCCGACGAACTGGCGAAGGAGTTGTTCACCCATCGCGGTTCCGGCACGTTGATACGCCGGGGCGAACGCATCCATCGTTTCGACAGCTGGGATGCAGTTGACCGCGAACGCCTGACGGCGCTGATCGAGTCCAGCTTCGGGCGCAAACTGGTGCCGGATTACTTCGAGCGCACGCCGCTGTGGCGGCTGTATGTGTCCGAGCACTATCGTGCCGCCATCGTGCTGACGCGCGAGGACGGCGTGCCGCACATGGACAAGTTCGCGGTATGCGATGACGCACAGGGCGAAGGTCTCGGGCGCGCCATCTGGCAGGTGATGCAGCAGGAAGTCGGCTCACTGTTCTGGCGCTCGCGCCGACGCAATGCGGTCAATGGTTTCTACGCCGAGGAAAGCAGATGGCGTGATCAAGGGTCATCCTGAACGTCTACTGGTACGGCCTCGAGGATTTCGCCGCCATCGAAGCCGCAGTGGCGCATTGCCGTGAAAGACCGGCGACCTTGATCGATGAAATGACTGCGCCGACCGATGGAAGCGACAAATGACGATCGCCACTGCCGCTTAGCACTTGGCGCAAGGTGCTGCGCTCGCGGATGCGCATGTCACGCGAAGCCACTGGCGCAGGATCATGCCAGCGGTCTCGCAGCGGCCGTGGCGGATGGCGACCTGTGGCGACTCTGGTACACCCATGTCCCGACCGTGGACAGTGTCGGTGACTACATCGACGAGGCGCTGGCCATGCGCGATGCCGGCGCGGCCATGCCTTTCGTGGTGCGCGATGCCGACGGTGTGATCGCGGCAGCACGCGCTATTGCCGGATGGAGCCAGCCCATCGTCGTCTCGAGATTGGCTACACACTGGTATGCGAAACGGGTCTGGGGAACGCACTGAATCCGGCGGCAGAAGCGACTGCTGCTGGCGCATGCCTTCGAGCAGATGGGCTGCATCGCGGTGGGTTCCCGGCACGCACTGGCATAACCATCGTTCGCGTGCGGCTATTGCGCGACTGGGCGCCAAGCAGACGGCGTCCTGCGCAATCACATGATCTCGCCGACGGCATCGTGCGCGATACCGTAGTGTTTTCTGATACTCGACAGCAAATGGCCGGCGGTGCGTCGGACTGGACATGCGCCTGGGGCGACCGATGAGCAGCGAGGAAGGGTGCGTGGGGATCGTCGGCGCGCGCACTACGCGGGCGGCGAGCTGATCCGGCTGCTGGCAGCGCATCCGGATTTCGAGCTGGCCTACGTGTCCTCTCGCGAGCTGGAAGGGCAGCGCGGCCCGATCATATCGATGCGCCAGTTGGCGAGCTGCGCTACAGCGCGGACCATGCCGAGCTGCCGTCGCTGGGAGCGGAAGCCGTCGTGCTGGCGCTGCCGAATGGCAAGGCCGGTATTTGCGTCGACGTTCGATGCGGCGGGCGCTGATCCGTGATCGTCGATCTGTCCGCCGATTTTCGCTTCGACGATGGCTGGTACTACGGCCTGCCGGAACTGACGCGCCGCCGCTGCCACGACGGCCAGCGTCGGACCAGCAATCCCGGCTGCTACGCCACTGCCATGCAGCTGTTGCTGTGCCGATGCGCGAATGGCTGGATGGCCCGGCGCAGTGCTTTGGCGTGTCCGGTTTCGGCGCCGGCACCACGCCGTCTGGCAAGAACAACGTCGAGCTGCTGCGCGACAACCTGATGCCCTACAGCCTCACTGGACATGTGCACGAGCGCGAAGTCAGTCGCCAGCTGGATCATCCGGCAGTTCATGCCGCATGTGGCGCCGTATTTCGTGGGCTGACCATCACCGCGAACATGGTCTTGAGCGAGGCGTTCGATCTCGACGGCGTGAGGCGGGTTTATCGCGAGCATTATGCCGATGAGCCGCTGGTGCACGTGCAGGATGAGGCGCCGTGGGTCAGCCGGATCGCCAGCTCGGCATCACGTCGACATCGGCGGCTTCACGCTGTCGGGCGACGGTCGGCGACTGGTGGCGGTATCGACGCTGGACAACCTGCTGAAGGGTGCGGCGACGCAGGCGCTGCAGAACCTCAATGCCGCCTTTGGGTTCGATGAACTCTGCGGCATTTCCATAGACGAGGAGATGATGGTATGAGCGGACTGCTCTGGCAGAAACCGGCGTGAAGGTGGACGAACGCATCCAGCGTTTCCTGGCGGGAGAGGATGTGATCCTGATCGCGAATTCTTCCCTGTTCGACATCGAAGCCAGCCGCGCACCGCTCAAGGCCTTAGCACATCGGCATCCCCACGGCGGATGAATTGTCGGACTGGAACGCGAGTTGGACGTGCTCGCTGGCGACTTCGAACGTGGTGAGTTCGTTCTGGACGAGCGTTCGAGGATGGCCATTCCGCCATCGAGGCGCGATTGACCGAACGCCTGGGCGAGACTGGCAGAAGAGCAATACCACCGCCGCTCGCGCAACGACCAGGTGCTCGTCGCCACGCGGCTGTGGCTGAAGGATCGTCTGGCGCGCTCAAGGCTGTGCATCGAGTGCGCCGACGTCGCCCTGGCCCGTGCCGGCGCAGAAGCATCACTACCGCTGCCGGGCTACACGCACCTGCAGCGCGCCGTGGTGTCGTCGGCGGGCATGTGGTGGGCCGCCTGGGCCGAAGGTTTCATCGACGACGCGCAGCGTGCAACCGATACGCTGGCCTGGGTGGATGCCAATCCGCTGGGCAGCGCCGCCGGCTATGGCGTGAACCTGCCGCTGGATCGCGACCACTGCACGCAGGCGCTGGGCTTTTCGCGGCTGCAGGTTGCGGCGACCTACGCGCAGCTTTCGCGCGGCAAGTTCGAGATGGCGGCCATCGAAGCGCTGGGCTCGGCTTTGCTGGATCTTCGCCGCCTGGCCTGGGACCTGAGCCTGTTCACCAGCGCCGAATTTGGCTTTGTGAAACTGCCGGCCGAATACACCACCGGCAGTTCGATCATGCCGAACAAGCGCAACCCGGACGTGATCGAGTTGATGCGCGGCGTCTATGCGAGCGCTGCCGCCGCGCGCAGCGAGATCGAGCAGCTGCTGTCGCTGCCATCCGGTTACCATCGTGACCTTCAGTTCTCCAAGGGCGCGATCTTCCATGCTTTCGGGCGCGGCCTCAGCGCGCTGGAACTGCTGCCCGATCTGCTGCGCAACCTCGACTGGAATGCCGAGCGCATTTCCGCTGCGCTGGAACCGTCGATGTACGCCACCGATCTTGCCGTCGAGCTGGCGCGCGAAGGCATGCCGTTCCGCGATGCCTATCGCGAGGCTGCGGATCCGGCGCGTTGGGCCGAACGCGATCCGCAGGCCAGTCTCGCCGCGCGGGTCTCGCCGGGTGCGGCGGGCGACCT
This sequence comes from Rhodanobacteraceae bacterium, assembly GCA_024233975.1. Classification (GTDB taxonomy): domain Bacteria; phylum Pseudomonadota; class Gammaproteobacteria; order Xanthomonadales; family Xanthomonadaceae; genus JACKOX01. Next base: position 39,571 of record JACKOX010000019.1, on the reverse strand, counting down.
TCGCCTCGAACTCCTGCAATCCCGGCTCGACACCTTGCGATGAGTTCTGCGATCGACGCCTTTCCCGCGCAGCCGTTGCCACCGTGGCGACGGGCCGTGCTCAAGGTGGGCAGCAGCCTGCTGGCTGGCGAAGAGCCGAGTTTGAGCGAACGCCATGCCGCGGCGCTGGCGCAGTTCATCGTCGGGGCGCGGCCGGAAAGGACGCGAGATCCTGCTGGTGTCTTCGGGCGCCGTGGCGGCAGGCCGGACGCCTGCAGGCTGGCAATCAGGGCCTGGCGCGGCGGCAGGCGCTCTGCGCTGGGGCAGGACATCTCGTGGCGTTCTGGCAGCGCTGACCGGCCTGCTCACGGCGCAGGTGCTGCTCTGCCATGACGACATGCACGCAATCGCCGCCGTTATCTCAATGCCCGCGCCAGCGCTGCGCGAAGCTGCTCGACGTGACGCGCTGCCGGTGATCAACGAGAACGACACCGTCGCCGTGGATGAGCTGCGGCTCGGCGACAACGACAATCTGGCGGCAGCGGTGGCCTCGCTGGTCGACGCCGACCTGCTGTTGATCGCGTCCGATGTCGAAGGTCTCTATTCGGCCAATCCGCAATCCGATCCGGCGGCAGCCTGTTCCTCGTGTTACGCGCGTTGACGACGCTTCGGCGCGCTGCCGCCGGTGCGGCCGGCGCGATTGGCACGGGCGGCATGGCACAAAGCTGGAAGCCGCCTCAGCGGCGGCGAACCGCGGCATCCCAACGGCGCTGTTCAACAGTCGTGACGCGACGGTGCTGGCGGCGCTGGCGGAAGGCGTCCTGCACGGTACCTTTGTCGAGGCGCTTTCCGACCGGCTGACCGCGCGCAAACAGTGGCTGCGCCATGCACCATCGGCTGGACGCATCCGGTGGATGCCGGCGCGGTGAACGCGTTGGGACGACGCGGTCCGTCGCTGCTCCTGGTGGCGTGTCCTCGCAGGAAGGCGGCTTCCAGCGCGGTGACGTGGTGGATGTCAGACGATTCACATGGCAGCATGGCGATAGCGCGTGCCGGTGCGTACGCGCCGCGCCGTGATCTTCAGCGCATCGCCGGGCGACGCAGCGACGAGATCACCGGCGTGCTGGGATTCAGCTACGGTGAGGCGGTGATCCACCGTGACGATCTGGTATTGCTGGATCACCGAGCAATGAATGAAGGGGCGCGGTGAATGAATCTGTCGGTCCGGGAGCTCGCCGAACAGGCGCGAGTCGCGCAGCGCGCGGTCGCGGCGCTGATGCCGATACCGCCGGCGCCTGATATGGGCGATGGCTGATGAACTTTCCGTCGGACGCGGCGCCGTCCTGGCCGCCAACGTCGAGGACATGGCGCGTGCCGAGGCGGCGGGCACGCGGGGTGCGATGCTGGATCGGCTGCGCCTTGATGACGGCCGCATCGACGGCATCGTCTCCGCGCTGCGCGAAATCGCCGCGCAGGACGATCCGGTTGGTGCGGTGGCGCGACAGCAGACATTGCCCAACGGTCTGCTCGTCGAGCGCCAGCGCCTGCCGCTGGGATTGATCGCGATGATCTACGAGGCGCGCCCCAACGTCACCGCCGATGCTGCCGCGTTGTGCATCAAGGCCGGCAACGCCGTGCTGCTGCGCGGTGGCTCGGAGGCGCGCAGCAGTAACGCGGCCATTGCCGCCTGCATGCTGCCCTGTGCGCCAATGATCTGCCGGAAGCCGCCGTCAGCGTCATCACCGACCCGGCGCGCGAGCATGTGCTGGAGCTGTTGCAGCTGTCGGACCTCATCGACCTCGCCATTCCGCGAGGCGGCGAGAGCCTGATCCGCTTCGTTGCCGAAAATGCCCGGGTGCCAGTGATCAAACATTACAAGGGCGTCTGTCACCTCTACGTTGATCGTACCGCTGACGCCGACAAGGCGCTGGACCTGCTGGTCGACGGCAAGACCAGCCGCCCCGGGGTCTGCAATGCACTGGAGACGCTACTGGTGCATATCGACCGCGTGGATGACCTGCTGCCGCAGCTGGTGGAAATGCTCGCCGCGCACGGCGTGACGATCCACGGCTGTGAGCGGAGCCGTACGCGGCTGCCAGACATTGAGGCGATCGAGGAGGTTGGTTTTGACCGCGAATACCTCGACCTCGAAGTGTCGCTAAAGCTGGTCGACAGCCTGGAAGAGGCGCTGGCGCATATCGTGAAGCATGGTTCCGATCATACCGAGGTCATCGTCACCGAGGATGCGGGTGCTGCTGATAACTTTGTGCGCGGCGTGCGCAGCTCGGCGGTGATGGTCAACGCCTCCTCGCGTTTCAACGACGGCGGCCAGCTCGGCCTCGGCGCCGAGATCGGCATTTCCACCACCCGCCTGCACGCCTACGGCCCGATGGGCGCTGAATCACTGACCATCGAGCGTTTCTGTGGTCCGCGGCGAAGGGCAGGTGCGACATCCGGAGTCCCGACAGGCCCGTGGTGATCGTTGACAGGGCATGGGCGGCACGACCGGAACGGCTGGTAAACTGTGCGGCCCCGTATCGACTGATGTTCGCTGGATGACCGAGACCGATGCCCGCAACGACCTTCTGGTTCCCGTGCTGCTTTCCGGCGGTAGTGGAACGCGCTTGTGGCCGTCGCGGGAGGCGCATCCAAAGCAGTTCCTGCCGCTGCTGGGTGACCTGAGCCTGCTGCAGCAGACAGGTGCAGCGACTGGAAGGCCTGCCGGGCCTGGTGAACCGGTCGGTCTGTAACGAGGCACATCGTTCATGGTGGCTGAGCAGATGCAGAAGCCGGTTTCGAGGCCGGCATATCGTGCTGGAGCCGGTGGCGCGCAATACCGCGCCTGCGATTGCCGCTGCCGCCCTGGTGGCGATGGAAGACGGCGATGACCTGCTGCTGCTGGTGCTGCCATCGGATCATCAGAGTTGCCGATGTCGCCGGCTTTCGCGCGGCAGTCACCGACCTGTGCCGCGGCGGCGAGTGGCGCCTTGCTGACCTTCGGTATCGTGCCGACCGCGCCGGAAACCGGTCTGGCTACATCAAGGCGGCGCCGGGAGAGGGTGTGCGTGCCGTCGAGCGCTTCGTCGAAGCCTGATGCCGAAACCGCTGCTTCCTATCCGCAGCGGCGAGTATTTCTGGAACAGCGGCATGTTCCTGTTCCGCGCTCGGCCTTCATCGCCGAACTGGCGCGACGCAATCCGGCGATGCTGGAAGCCTGTCGGGCGGCGGTGCGTCAGCCCACCGCGACCAGACTTCTGGCGGCTCGATGCCGAAGCCTTCGCTGCATCGCCGTCGGATTCGATCGACTACGCCGTGATGGAGAAGACCGAGCATGCGCGCGTGCTGCCCATCGACGTGGGCTGGAACGACGTCGGCTCCTTCACTGCATTGTGGGAACTGGCAGAGCAGGACGAGCAGGGCAATGCGCATCGCGGTGACGTGATCGCATTGGACTGCCGCAACACCTACGCCCACGGCAATCGCCTGATGACGCTTCTGGGCCTCAATGACGTGATCGTGGTCGATACCGATGACGCGCTGCTGGTTGCGCATCGGGATGCCGTGCAGCAGGTGAAGGACATCGTCGGTGAGCTGAAAGCCGCGGATCGCGGCGAGACGGCGCTGCACCGCAAGGTCTATCGTCCGTGGGGCCATTACGATTCGGTGGATGCCGCCGAGCGGTTCCAGGTCAAGCGCATCACCGTCAAGCCGGGCGCGCGCCTGTCACTGCAGATGCATCATCATCGCGCCGAGCACTGGGTGGTGGTTCGCGGCATTGCCCGCGTGACCCGCAACGACGACGTGTTCGACCTCAACGAGAACGAGTCGACTTTCATCCCGCTGGGTGCGAAGCACCGTCTCGAAAACCCCGGCAGCGAGCCGCTGGAGATCATCGAAGTCCAGTCCGGCAGCTATCTTGGCGAAGACGACATCGTGCGCTTCGAGGATGTCTACGGGCGCGATAGCAGCTGTTAGACCGGTTGTGTTGTCATTGCCCCGGGTCGCGTGGTCGACCGCGTCATCAGGTCGTGCTGTCCCCGCCGTTACCGTCGGCCGTGTCGCTCGACAGGTCCCTGTTTTCGGTTTCACCCGAAGCGCGCATCGCGGCGCTGGCTTCGGGTGAAACGCTGCGCAGGTGCAGGTCCTGCTGTGGGAACGGGATCTCGATGCCGGCTTCCGCCAGCGCCCGGTGCAGTCGCAGGTTCATGTCACTGCGGATGTTGATCCACTCGTTGTAGTTGCGGGTCCAGGCGCGGATCGAGAAGTCCAGCGAGCTTGCGCCAAAGCCGCTGAACAGCACCGCGGGCTCGGGATTGTCGGTGATGCCCGGTGTGTTCCTGATCACTTCCATCATCAGGTCCAGCACCTGTTGGGGATCGCTGCCGTAGGCGACGCCCAGCTCGATCTCGATGCGGCGGTTGAGGTCCATCAGGGTCCAGTTGACCAGCTTCTCGGACAGCAACGTTCCGTTGGGAACCACGACATCGGCGCCGTCGAAGGTCTTCAGCGAGGTCGAGCGCATTCCGATTTCGCGGACGCGGCCGGTGGTGCCGGCCACTTCGACCACGTCGCCCGGCTGCAGCGGACGTTCGAACATCAGGATCAGTCCGGACACGAAGTTGTTCACCACGTTCTGCAGTCCAAGGCCGACGCCGACGCCCAGTGCGCCGAGCACGATGGTCAGCTGGCCGACCTTGAAGCCCGCCGCGGCCAGCGCCACCAGCAGTCCGAGCAGCAGAATGGCGTAGTAGGTAAGGGAGGAGATACTGCTGGCCGCACCGCGCGATACCGGTAGTGAGCGGAATATCTCGTCGCGCAGGACGTGCCGGATGGTCTTGGCCAGCCAGACCGCCACCAGCACCGACACGATGAAGGTGACGATGTTGCCTGGCGTGATGCTGATTTCGCCGATGCTGATGCTGTGGCCGAGAATTGTCGAAATGATCTGGTAGGCGGGCCGCAGGATGCGGAACTCGTTCAGCAGGATGGTCAGCCAGCCCAGTAGTGCGGCGAGGCGAATCAATCGACTGACGAAAACGAACAGGGGGCGCGCGTTGTCGGAAACCAGCCGGAACCGGGACGTACTGCTTCTGCCCATCCACAGCCGGAGCAGCGATTCCACCACGTTTGCGGCGGCGAAGATCGCAAGTCCCACGTAGGTGCTGAACAGCAACGCGTCAGTCAACATGACCGCCAGGGAAACGTTGCCGATGACGTTGGCGATGGCGGAAACGACAAGGATGACGCAGGAAACCCAGCCGGCGTCGCGAATGATGCGCCGGATCAGATCGCCTGCCGCGGCGTCTTCCTTGTGTGATCGCAGCAGTCGCCAGGTAATCAGGCTAATGCCGAAAAGGTCCACCAGCAGCACGTAGACCCGGTAGTACAGCGCATTGGCCAGCAGCAGGACGCTGAACAGGTTGAACAGGTAGAGCGCCGCGACGATATACGGCCAGGGGCCGAGAACGCGGAACGTGGCCGGTGGAAGCAGGCGCAGCACGGGTACCAGCGCGATGAACAGCGCCAGTTGGTGACGCAGGATCGGTGCATCCGGCTCCAGCACCAGAATGCTCATCATCGTCAGCAGCAGCCAAGACGAGAACGGTCGTCGCAATACGCGGCGCGCGGCTTCGGCATCCGGTGAGTCCGCCGGTATCCGTCGGCTGCGCAGCGAGAGCAGGATCAGCGCGACCAGCAGGATCACCGAGACGCCCTGGATAAGCCGCTCGATGCCAACGTTGGCATTGGAGTATTCGGTCAGGAATTCGGATTCGACGTCCATTCCGGCCTTCAGCGAGTCGACGGCGCCTGCGTTGTCGATGCTGTCATTGAGCTGCCACAGCGGTGGCGAGTCCCGCCGCATGAGGCGGCTGTCGGTCTGGGCAATGGCGGACTCGACGATGCCCTGGCTTTTCTTGATCAGCGCTTCCAGCGCGTTGGCGCGGCGATTGAGCGCGATCTGATCGTCGAGTGGCTGTGAGATGGCCTTTTCGGCCGAGGCGATCCGCGACAGGACCTCATCGATCTGGTTGCGAAGCGCTGGCGCAAGGTCATTCGTCTCCGCGCTTTCCTTCGTCAACAGCCAATCGGCCCGACGCTTGCCCAGCTGTTCGGCATCGCCGGAGATCGTCTGCGTGACGCGATTGAGTTCTCCGCGCCATGCAACGTACTGGCGATCAAAGAACCGCCACTGGCGAGCGAGGCTTTCCAGGCGGACGATGGGCAGCTTCTGCGCTGTTTCGGTCGTCAGGTTGCGGCTCTGCCGGTGGACGGCATCCTCAAGCGCGTCGAGTCGGGGAATGAGTCCGGTGACCTTTTCGCCACTGGAGGCACGTTCCACCACGTCCTGGGCGAAACGTTCGTCGTCATCGCCACGGAAGGGAATGATGGAAGCCTGGATGGCCGAGGGCGCACTGGCCCCGGCGGGCGTGGTGACGGAAGCATCCTGCGCGCCGGCGGTGGCGGCGAGGAAGAAGCCGAGAAGCAGGATCCAGCCAGCCAGCGTCTGTTTCATCCTGGGTACCGTGATGTGGTCGCAGCGCATGCTGCGGCATTATTCCATCATTGCCGGACTGCCTGCCGGCTCGGCCTTGAGCACAGCAAATCAGCCCCAGGCCAGACGGGCACAAAAAAGCCCGGCGGGGCCGGGCTTTTTGTCGCAGATCTGGTTGGTCGGGGAGACATGATTCGAACATGCGACCTCTACGTCCCGAACGTAGCGCTCTACCAAGCTGAGCTACACCCGGTCGCCGCGAGCCGCGCATTCTAATCCGGGCATGCCGGGTCACGCAAGGCCTGCCGGGCATCCGGTTTCCCGCCAGGCTGGAAGAATCCGGCTCGTAAATGACTGGCTGGGGCGGCAATTCTGCTGGTCTTGCGGCCCCGAAATCCGCTGTCGGCCCGGTCGCGGGCCTGAATCGCCATGGCATTGATCAAACCGCGCACGCCGCCGGGCGTGCTGGAACTGCTCCCGCGCGAGCAGATCGCTTTCCAGCGCCTGCTGGACGTCATCCGCAGCCAGTTCGAGCGCTTCGGCTTCCTGCCGGTGGAAACGCCGGTGATGGAGCTGACCGACGTGCTGCTGACCAAGAGCGGTGGAGAGACCGAGCGACAGGTATATTTCCTGCAATCGACCGGTGCCATGGAGCAGGGCAAGACGCCGGAAATGGCGCTGCGCTTCGACCTGACCGTGCCGCTGGCACGCCACGTGGCCAGCACGAGCACGATCTCGCGTTTCCGTTCCGTCGCTACCAGATGCAGCGCGTGTATCGCGGCGAGCGCCAGCAGCGCGGTCGCTTCCGCGAGTTCTACCAGTGCGACATCGACGTGATCGGCAAGGATTCGCTGGCGCTGGCCTTTGACGCCGAAATGCCGGCTGTGATCCACGCCGTGTTCAGCGCGCTGGGCATTGGCGAGTTCTGCATCCAGCTGAACAACCGTCGCCTGCTGCGCGGCTTTTTCCAGCGCCTGGGCGTCACCGATGCCGAGCAGCAGATGCTGGTGCTGCGCGAGGTCGACAAGCTGGACAAGCGCGGCGCCGACTACGTGCGCGATACGTTGAGTGCCGAACCATTCAATATGTCGGAAGACGCGGTGAACTCTGTGCTTGAGTTCGTCGCCACGCGTTCGGAAGGTCACCGACGATGCGCTGCCAGCTGGAAGCGCTGGGGCGGCGGCAGCAACGAGGCGAAGCTGGATGTCGGCATCGCCGGGTGAACGAAGTCCTGACACGCATTCGCCAGATGGGCGTTCCGGAAAGTGGCTACGCGCTGAACTTCTCCATCGCCCGTGGCCTCGACTACTACACCGGCACCGTTTACGAGACAGTGCTGACGTCGCATCCGGAGATCGGCTCGATCTGCTCTGTGGTCGTTACGAGAACCTGGCCAGCCACTACAGCAAATCGAAACTGCCGGGCGTGGGCATTTCCATTGGTTTGACGCGGCTTTTCTGGCAGCTGCGCGAGGCGGGCTTGATTGCCGCGGCCGAAAGCACGGTCGACGTGCTGGTCAGCCAGATGGACGCCGAACGGCTGCCGGACTACCTCGCCATCGCCGCCGAACTGCGCGCGGGCGGCATCAACACCGAAGTGCAGATGGAAGCGACCAAGCTCGGCAAGCGTTCAAATACGCCGACCGCGCCGGTATCCGTTTCGTGCTGGTGGTTGGCGAGGACGAAGCCAATCGCGGCGTGGTCGCGGTGAAGGATCTGCGTCGCGAGTCGCAGTTCGAGGTGTCACGCGCTGAATTGCTCAAGACGCTGCGCGTCGAGATTGAGCAGTCGCAGGCGATGCCGTCGGCCTGAGTGGCCGTGAACCCCCGGAGTTACCAGTCATGAGTCTTCCCTCCATCACGCTTGATGGCCTGTCGTTGACGCGCGCGCAACTGGTTTCGCTTGCGAGCGGAAACAGCAGCATTTCTCTATGCGACAAGGCATTGGCTCGCGTGCAGAAGGCGGCCGATTTTCTGGCCGAGCAGGTGCAGCGCAAGGAGCCGATCTACGGCGTGTCCACCGGCTTTGGCAGTAATGCCGACCGTCTGCTTGGCGCGCATCGTCTGCGCGACGAGTTGCCGCAGGTGGAGCCGGAGCGTGACGACACGCTGATGGAGGAGCTGCAGGAGAACCTGATCATCACGCACGCCGTCTGCGTGGGCGAGCCATTTGGTGCCGACGTGGTGCGGGCGATGATGGCGATCCGCATCAACACGCTGCTGCGCGGGCATTCCGGTATCCGGGTGTCGACGCTGGAATCGATGACGGCGTTGTTCAATGCCGGCGTGGTGCCGGTGGTCCCAATGAAGGGTTCAGTGGGCGCCTCGGGTGATCTCGCGCCGCTGTCGCATCTGGCGATCGTGCTGCTCGGTGGCGGTGAAGCCTTCTTCGAGGGTGAGCGCATGTCCGGCGCCGATGCGCTGGCGCGGGCTGGTCTCAATCCGGTGAAGCTGAGCTTCAAGGAAGGGCTGGCGCTGAACAACGGCACGGCGCAGATGCTGGCCTGCGGCACGCTGGCGCTGGACCAGCTGGAGAAGCTGCTGGCGACGGCCGATCTGGCGGCGGCGATGACGCTGGAAGCCTTCGCCGGTCGCTTGCGCGCCTTCGACGAGCACGTCCACGCGCTGCGTCCGCATCCCGGGCAAGTCGAAGTGGCAAAGCGCCTTCGCGAGCTGCTGGCCGGTTCGACGCTCACCGATATCGACTACCACCTGGTGCCGCGCTTCAAGGCCTGGCAGCCGGATTCGTGGGTGGAAGCGGAAGACCAGGCGCTGCGCTTCGACATCAGCTGGGACTGGGTGCCGCCATCGCAGCGTCATGGTCGCGAGCGTTTCTATGAACGCTACATGCCGTTCCGCGGCGGCAAGAAGCACCAGCCGCAGGACAGCTACAGCCTGCGCTGCATTCCGCAGGTGCATGGCGCGGTGCGTGACGCCTTCGACCAGGCCTGTCGCGTGTTCGATGTCGAACTGAACGCGGTCACCGACAACCCGCTGGTGTTCCCGGAGCACGATGACAGCGGCCGTATCGAAGATCGCGTCGTTTCCGCCGGGCATTTCCACGGCATGCCGCTCGCGCTGGCGATGAGCTATGTGAAGGCGGCGCTGCCGACCTTGGCGAGCATTTCCGAGCGCCGCCTCAACAAGCTGGTCGACGGCGCCACCAATGACGGCCTACCGCCGTTTCTGATCGGCAACGAGGACGCCACCGATTCCGGCTTCATGATCGTGCAGTACACGGCAGCGGCGCTGGTCAATGACCTGGCCTCGCGCGCGCATCCGGCCTCGGTGTACTCGATTCCGACCAGCGCGAATGCCGAAGACCATGTGTCGATGGGCGCCAACGAGGCGCGTCATGTGCTCGACATGTGCGGTGATCTCGGCCATGTGCTGGCGCTGGAGCTGTACACCGCGGCACAGGCGCTGGACTTCCGTCGCGACATGATCGAGGCCGCGCGCCGGCTTGCGCGCCGCGGCGACTGGTCCCTGCTGGCATCCAAGGTCGGCAACGGGCCGGGCGAGGAGCGGCCGGGGCGTGACGCTTTCATGGACGAAGTTCACCAGCTCGGCGATCAGCTCGCAGCTGGTGGCGAGATCGCACCATCGCCGGTGGTGGCGAAGGTGCTGGCGCGCATTCGTGATGATGTCGACTTCATGCGCCGCGATCGCGCCATGGACGGTGACATCCGCGCCATGCTGGCGCTGGTGGATTCGGGCGATCTGTTGGCTGCAACGTCGCAACCTGCCTGATTCCGGGCACGCGCCGACTTCCGCTCAGCTCCCCGTGGCGGATGCGGCGCAGAGCTGCACCCGGTTGCGGCCTGCCTGTTTGGCCTTGTAGAGCGCCTCGTCGGCGGCGGCGATCAGCTGCTCGGCATGCTCGGGCAGGTTGTCCGGCGTGGCGCAATGCAGGCCGATGCTGATGGTGAGCGGAATCGTGTTGCCATCGATGGTCACCGCCAGTCGTTCGATGCGCGTGCGGACATCCTCGGCCAGTCGTGCGGCCACATCCCGTCCCGCCGAGGGCAGCAGGATCACGAACTCCTCGCCGCCGTAGCGCGCCACCGATCCATCACTGCCGCTGACCAGCTCGCGGCAGCTGCGGGCAACAGCGCGCAGGCAGTCGTCGCCGGCCAGGTGGCCGTGGCGGTCGTTGATCTGCTTGAAGTGGTCCACGTCCAGCAGCAGCAGGGCCAGTGGATGGTTCCCGTTCCGCGCATGGTCGACGGCATCGCGCATCAGCTGATCGAGATGACGCCGGTTGTAGACGTTGGTCAGGCCATCGCGGCGGCTGAAATCCTCCAGCCGCTGGTTGACGTCCTCCAGCCGTTTCAACGTGGCGTCCAACTCATGCGTGCGCGCACGCACGCGGGATTCCAGCTGCTCGCGGGCCTCGCTCTGGATGCGCTCGTTCTCGGCCTTCAGCAGGTTGAAGCGATAGGCGAGGGCGAAGGACAGCAGCACCATTTCCAGCGCCGAGCCCAGCTGCACGCTGTATTCGGTCAGGGGATGCTTGGGCAGGTAGCCGAAGGACACCGCCGAATAGATGATCAGGCTGATCAGCAGGGCGCTCCATGCAAGCAGAAAGTAGCGCGCGGGCCGGTAACGCGGCAGTACCCGGATGGCCGTGAACAGCACCGTTGGCGTCACCACGAAGACCGATGCGGTCTCCACCAGTACACAGGTTCGATAGCTCAGGAACAGCGCGGCGACCGACTCCGCGAGCAGCGCCAGCATCATCCAGTTGATCAGGCGGTGCAGGCGCAGCGCGTGCCGGTGTGTCTCCAGGAAACGCCGCGAGAACTGCAGCATGGCCATCAGCGCCAGCGGGATGCCGACAATCAGGAAGCGGTTGCCGAAGTCGGGGGCGTTCGGCCACAGGTACTGGAAGGCCAGGCCATTCAGCACCGCGACCAGCACGCCGAAGCCGACGATGTACACCACGTACCACAGGAACAGCCGGTCGCGAACGGAGAGATAGAGGATCAGGTTGTACAGGCCCAGTGCCGCCAGTACGCCGTAATACATGCCCAGAGCCTGGTTGCCGGGGATGCGATTGGCCAGATATTCGGCCGCCGGTTCCACCACCAGCGGCACCTGCATCGAGCTCTGCGATTCGGCGCGCAGGAACACTTCCAGGGTCTCGCCGGGTGGCAGGTCAAGCGCGAAGTTGGGCTCGCGCATATCCACTGCGCGCTGCTCGAAGGGCACGCGGTCGCCGCTGCGGAATTCATTGACGTGGCCGTCGGCAGCGATGATGAAGGCGTCGAGAAAATCGATCAGCGGATATTCGACCACCAGCAGCCATTTCGGATCATCCACGCCGGGGTTGCGCAGCCGTAGATGGAACCACATGCCTTCGGGACGGAAGCCGTAGTTGCCGGCAAGGCGGTCGTTTTCCTGGAAGCCGCCTTCCGCGTAGAGCGCGCGTGCCTGATCAAGGCTCAGGCGTTGGCCGGACTCATGGAAGATGCGCAGCGGCTCGACGATGGCGGTATTGGTCGGTCCACGGGGTTCGTCGTTGTGCCGGGAATAGGCGGCCGCCATGGGCAGCGCGGCGAGCACCAGCAGCATCGCGCAGACCGCCGGAACGTAACGGGCGTCCCGGAGCCAACGCCACCAGTGGAGTCCGTGGCGCGCGTCGTTCGCTGGCTGCTGTCGTTCGATCATGAATTCCCCTGTAGGCGAACGATAGCGCGGACGCCGCGGGGAGTGAATGACCAGGCCGTGAACAGGGATATTCCGGCCTGTCGGCTCAGCCCGCTTGCGGTCGCTTGGCTCAATGTACTAACATGCTAATACATTGATCCATTCGGAATGCCCACAGCATGAAGCGTCGCTACGTTCAGCCTGAAGCAGATGCCGCCGTTGCCTTTGGCGGCCTCTGTGATGCGCTGTGCGCACTCCAAGGGCGTGGCGAGGTGGCGGCTTTCCTGCGTGACCTGTGCACGCCGGCCGAGCTGGAGGCCATGTCTGACCGCTGGCGTGTGGTCGCACCGCTGACCGCAGGCATCGCCTACCGCAGCATCCACGACCAGAGTGGCGTCAGCGCCACCACCATCGGTCGGGTCGCCCGCTGCCTGAACGAAGGCGAGGGCGGCTACCGTCTGGCCGCCCAGCGCCTCGCCGAGGCCGGCGACCCCGCGTTTTCCCAGGTGTTGAAGGACGGCCGCTTGGCCAACGACGAGCGACATTGAGGCGGATTCCCGCCTGTCATTTCCGTCTTTCCCTTGTTTTTCCTGTTGCAGCCGCGCCGGTCTGTGACTTTCCGCAGTGACTCACCGTCGCCCTGACCGGGCGAAGGCCTCGCTGCACCGACCACGGAGTTCCCATGAATCGTCTCGCGCCGTCGCGTGATCGCCTGCGCATCGCGATCCAGAAGTCAGGCCGCCTCGGTACGCCGGCCCGCGAGCTGCTGGAGCGGCTTGGGCTGCGTTTCCAGGAGAGCCGCGATCGCCTGTTCTGCCACGGTGAAGTCGAGCCCATCGACCTGCTGCTGGTCCGTGATGACGACATTCCTGGCCTGATTGCCGAAGGCGTCTGCGATCTCGGCATCGTTGGTCGCAATGTGCTGTCGGAGTTTCGCGCCGAGAACGGGCGCGACCCGGCTACCGCACCGGCCGAGTGGCAGCCGCTGGGTTTTGGCGGCTGCCGCCTGTCGCTGGCGGTTCCGGAGGGCTTAAACTATGCGACACCACTGGATCTCGCCGGCCGCCGCATCGCCACCAGCTATCCGGCGCTGCTCGCCGAATGGCTGCGCTCGCAGGCGGTGGCGGCGGATGTGGTGACGCTGTCGGGCTCGGTCGAGATCGCGCCGAGGCTGGGGCAGGCCGATCTGATCTGCGATCTGGTTTCCACCGGCGGCACGCTGGTTGCCAATCAGCTGCGCGAAGTGGAGGTCATCCTGCGCAGTGAGGCCGTACTGGCGGCACCCGGCACGCCGTTGCCGGGCCTTCGCGGCGAGCTGGCCGGACAGCTGCGCGGCCGTCTTGCCGCTGCGATCGGTCAGCGCAACAGTCGATTGTTGATGCTCAACGCCCGTCGCAGCCAGCTTTCCGAACTGCTGCCGCTGCTTCCCGAAGGCGAACCGCCCAGCGTGATGGCGCTGGATGGCGATGCTGATGGCGTGGCGATCAAGGCGCTGTGCCGTGGCACGGTGTCCTGGCAGCAGATGGAGCGGATGAAGGCGGCGGGCGCGAGCCAGCTGCTGGTGCTGCCGCTGGAGCAGATGTTGCCATGACCCGCCCGCAGGACATCGTGGAATTGGCGATCACGGACTGGGCCGCCCTGTCCGCAGTCGAGCAGGCGGCCTTGCTGGAGCGTCCGGCATCGCAACAGGATGTACGCCTGCAGTCCGGCGTCGCGGAGATCCTCCAGACAGTCAGAAGCGAAGGTGACGCGGCAGTTCGCGATTTCTCGCGCCGTTTCGACGGCTTTGCGGCCGATGACTTTCTGGTTCCGCCGGAGGCCATTCAGGCTGCCAGTGCCGAAGTGGGCGCGGAGCTGAAACAGGCAATCCGTGATGCCGCCGCGCGCATCACCGCGTTTCACCGGGAAAGCATGGCGTCGCCCTCGGCGGTAGTGGACACGGCGCCGGGCGTTCGCTGCGAGCGGATGACGCGGGCTATCGAGACGGTTGGACTCTACGTCCCCGGCGGCAGCGCGCCACTGATATCGACCGTGCTGATGCTGGGCATTCCCGCGTCGCTGGCCGGCTGTCGCCAGCGCGTCGTGTGCACGCCGGCGGACAGTAGTGGCCGCGTTGATCCTGCCATCCTGTTCGCCGCGGAAGTCTGCGGCCTTGGTCGCATCTATCGCATCGGTGGCGCCCAGGCGATTGCGGCGATGGCCTACGGCACCGCCAGCGTGCCGCGCTGCGACAAGCTGTTCGGTCCCGGCAATGCCTGGGTGACGACGGCCAAGCAGCAGGTCAGCGCGCAGCCGGGCGGCCCGGCCATCGACATGCCGGCTGGACCGTCGGAAGTGCTGGTGATCGCCGACAAGGCTGCGAACCCCGCCTTCGTCGCAGCCGACCTGCTCTCGCAGGCCGAGCACGGCCCCGATTCGCAGGTGCTGCTGCTCAGTGACAGTGCCGACCTTCTCGATGCTGTCGTTGACTGCCTGCATTCGCAGCTGGCCGATCTGCCGCGTGCCGACATTGCACGGCAGTCGCTGTCCTCGAGTCGGCTCATCCGCGTGTCGGATATCGACAGCGCCGTGGCGATCAGCAACCGCTATGCGCCGGAGCACCTGATCCTCGCCGTTCGCGATGCACGACGCTGGTTGCCGCAGGTGACTGCGGCGGGCTCGGTGTTCCTCGGCGACTGGGCGGCCGAGGCGCTGGGCGACTACTGCAGCGGCACCAACCATGTGCTGCCGACGGCTGGCGCGGCGCGTGCGTGGAGCGGCGTGTCGGTGGCCAGCTTCCAGCGGCAGATCAGCGTGCAGTCGGTCACTGGCGGAGGCATCCGGGAAATTGGTCCGTGCGCGGTGACGCTGGCGCGGGCGGAAGGTCTGGAAGCGCACGCGCGTGCGGTGGCGTTCCGGCTTGAACAACAGCGCGAGGAGGTGGTGGCATGAGCGTCCTTGATCTTCTGCGACCGGAACTGCGCGACTTCGCCGGCTACGGGTCGGCCCGTCGCGCGGTGGATCCGGCCATGGCTGCCGCCGACCTCTGGCTCAACGCGAACGAGTCGCCCCACATCAGCCCGGGCGATCCGTCCGGTGAGCAGCGGCGCTATCCGGAGCCGCAACCGCTGAACCTGCGGAAGAAGCTGGCTGCGGTGTATGGCGTCGCTCCGGAGCAGCTGCTGATCGGGCGTGGCAGCGACGAGGGTATCGACCTGCTGGTCCGTGCGCTGTGCCGTGCCGGACGTGATGCGGTGGTGATCTGTCCGCCGGTTTTCGGCATGTATGCGGTGAGCGCGCGGCTGCAGAATGCACCGCTGGTCGAAGTGCCATTGATCGACGGTCGTGATGGATTCCAATGTGATCTGGACGCCGTCGCAGCGGCAGCCGTGGGCAATGGCGCGAAAGTGGTTTTCCTGTGCTCACCGGCCAACCCGACCGGTCAATCGCTGACGCTGGACGAGATTGACTCGCTCGCATCGCGACTCGCCGACCGGGCGGTGCTGGTGGTGGATGAGGCCTACATCGAGTTCAGCGAACAGCCGAGCTGTACCGGCCTGCTGGCGTCGCACGACAATCTCGTCGTGCTGCGGACGCTGTCGAAGGCCTATGCGCTGGCTGGCGCCCGCGTTGGCGCCGTACTCGCTGCGCCTGAATTGATTACCGTTCTGCGGAACTGCCAGGCGCCGTATCCGCTGCCGGTTGCCTCGGTGACTGCGGCCTTGGCCACGCTGACCGACGAGGCACGATCCAGCGCACGGCATCGCGTGGTCACACTGCGGGCGGAGCGTGAGCGCCTGCTTCAGGTAATCGCCCGCATGCCTGGCGTGCGCCGCGTCTATCCCAGCGATGGCAACTTCCTGCTCGTTCGTTTCGACGATGCGGAGACCTGCTATCGGCAGCTGCTGGCGGCCGGCATTGTCGTCCGTGACATGCGCGCCATGCCGCAGCTCGGTGACGCGCTGCGCATCAGTATCGGCAGCGCGAAGCAGAACCTGCGGCTCGAGGCTGCGCTGGCCGAGGCTGCCGCCGCATGAAGCGCTACCTGTTCATCGACCGCGACGGCACGCTGATCCACGAGCCGGCCGACTTCCAGATCGACGCCTACGACAAGCTGGCCCTTGTTGATGGCGTGATCCCGGCGTTGCGGAAACTGCAGGACGCCGGCTACCGGCTGGTGATGGTCAGCAATCAGGATGGTCTCGGCACCGAGTCCTTTCCGCGCGATCAGTTCGAGGGACCTCATCGATTGCTGCGGCAGATCCTGCAGTCGCAGGGCATCACCTTCGAAGCCGAGCACATCGACGAGAGCTTCGAGGGCGAGAGCCGCATGATCGACGGCACGCCGACCCGCAAGCCGGGTATTGGCATGCTGCTGCCTTACCTGCGTGATCGCGATGTCGATCTGGCCGGCAGCTGGGTGATCGGTGATCGCACCACGGATTTGCAGATGGCGGCCAACCTCGGCTGCAGTGGCCTGCGCATTGGCGCCGACGGTCTGGACTGGAATGGCATCGTCGATCGCATCCTGGGTCGCCCGCGCCGTGCCGAACGGCAGCGTGAAACACGGGAAACCCGGATCACCGCCAGCGTCGACCTGGACCGCGCGGCGCGCCCGCAGGTCAGCACAGGCATCGGCTTCTTCGACCACATGCTGGAACAGATCGGCACCCATGGCGGATTTGCGCTGGAACTGCGCTGCGAAGGCGATCTGGACGTCGACGAGCACCACACCGTTGAAGACTGCGCCATCGTGCTCGGCGAGACGCTGCGCGAGGCGCTGGGCGACAAGCGCGGCATTGCGCGTTACGGCTTGGATGACCCACAGACGCCATCGCGTTTGCTGGGGCAGGTCGCCATTCCCATGGACGAAAGCCTCGCCGTTGCCGCCATCGACCTTTCCGGTCGCGGCGTGTTCGTCTTCGATGGCGACTTTGCGCGTGAGCGCGTCGGCGAGCTGTCCACCGAAATGGTCGAGCACTTCTTCCGTTCGCTGAGTGTCGCGATTGGCATGGCCCTGCACCTCAAGGTGAGCGGCGAGAACGCGCACCATCAGGTCGAGGGCTGCTTCAAGGCGGTGGCGCGGGCGTTGCGCCAAGCGATAGCCCGCGACGAAGGCAGCGCCAGCCAGCTGCCCAGCAGCAAGGGAGCGTTGTGATGGAACCGCCTGCCAACATTCCGCGCGTGGCGTTGATCGACGCGGGGGGCGCAAATCTCGGATCGGTCCGCTACGCGCTGGCGCGACTGGGCGTCGATGCCATGGTGACCTCGCGCGAAGACGAGATTGCCCGGGCGGATCGCATCATCCTGCCTGGCGTCGGCGCGGCCGGGCCCGGCATGCGGCTGCTGCGCGAACGCGGATTGCTCGATGTGTTGCGGGATCCGCCGGCACCGCTGCTTGGTATCTGTCTCGGCATGCAGCTGCTGTTCGACGGCTCCGAGGAAAGCGATGTCGAATGTCTTGGCCTGTTGCCGGGCCTGGTATCGCGGCTACCGGAATCACCCGGTATCCGCGTGCCGCACATGGGCTGGAATGCGCTTTCGGCGTTGCGGGCGACACCGCTGCTGGACGGCATCCAGGCGGGCGAGCAGGCCTACTTCGTGCACAGTTATGCCGCACCGGTAACCAGCGACTGCGTGGCTGAGTGCGAACACGGCATCCGCTTTGCTGCTGTGGTGCAACGTGGACTGATAGCTGGAGCGCAATTCCATCCGGAGCGTTCCGCCGCGCCGGGTTCGCAGCTGCTGCGAAACTTCATAGGCCTCGGAGCACGTGACCGATCAATGCAGGCAGCCGGGGAAGCCGCATGTCCGGCCTGAACGCGCCAATCATCCTGCCGGCGATTGATGTTCGCGACGGCCGCGTGGTTCGCCTGAAACAGGGCGACTATGCACAGGAAACCGTCTACGGCGACGACCCGCAGGCGATGGCGAGGTGTTTCGCAGACAACGGTGCACGGTGGCTGCACCTCGTCGATCTCGATGCTGCGCGCGAGGGTGGCTACACGCTGGAGCCGCTGCTGCGGCAGATCGATGTCGGGACGGAGCTGCGCATCCAGACCGGCGGCGGTGTGCGCTCGCGCGATGACGTGGCGACACTGCTTCGCGCCGGTGCGGCTCGTGTGGTGATCGGCTCGCTTGCCGTGCAGCAGCCAAAGATGGTGATCGCCTGGCTCGATGAATTCGGAACCGAGGCCATCACCATCGCCCTCGACACGCGACGTGATGCCGCCGGCTGCTGGCGACTGCCAATCCGCGGCTGGACGGCTGAAGCCGGACAGGAGCTGTTCCCGCTGGCCGAGCGCTTCGCCAAAGCCGGGCTGCGTCACCTGCTGTGCACTGACATCGCCCGTGACGGCATGTTGAGCGGCCCGAACATCGAGCTCTACCGTGAGCTGAGTTCAGCCTTTCCGCAGCTTGAAATCCAGGCATCCGGTGGCATGCGCAGTGAGGCAGATGCCCATGCCGCGCTCGCTGCCGGTTGCCGCGGCGTCGTGCTTGGCCGCGCGTTGCTGGAAGGCGCGATTGACCTGTCGCGATTGCTTTCCGCTGTAGCGGCCGGAGGAGCGCCGCCATGCTGAGCCGCCGGATCGTGCCGTGCCTCGACGTGCGCGACGGTCGCGTCGTCAAGGGTGTCCGTTTCCGCGATCACATCGATTGCGGCGATATCGTCGAGCTTGCACGTCGCTACCGGAATGAAGGCGCGGACGAGCTGGTTTTCTACGACATCACCGCCAGCCCGGAAGGGCGCGATGTCGACGTGGGCTGGGTCGAGCGCGTGGCGCGCGAGCTGGACATCCCATTCTGCGTCGCTGGTGGCATCCGCAGTGTGGAACAGGCGCGCCGCGTGCTGCATGCCGGCGCCGACAAGGTGTCGATCAACAGCCCGGCCTTGCAGCGACCGGCGCTGATTGCCGAACTGGCCGACGCCTTTGGTGTGCAGTGCGTGGTACTCGGCGTCGACAGCCTGCGTGATGACGACGGCGATTGGCGCGTCCGCAGCCTCAGTGGAGATCCATCACGCATGAAGGCACACGCCAAGCCAACGCTGGAGTGGATTGCTGAAGGCGTCAAGCTGGGTGCTGGTGAAGTGGTACTGAACTGCATCGGCAGCGATGGCGTGCGTGGTGGCTACGATATCGAGCAGTTGCGTGCTGCACGCGCCGTCTGTCCGGTGCCGCTGGTGGCCTCCGGTGGCGCTGGCGCCAAGCAACATTTCATCGACGTATTTCAACGAGCTGATGTCGATGCGGCGCTGGCCGCCAGTGTCTTCCACGATGGCAGTATCGATATCGGTGAATTGAAGGCAACGCTCGCCTCGGCTGGTGTGCCGGTTCGGCAAGCAGCCATCCCGGACATTGCAGGAATGGCCTCGGCATGACGAACAACATCGACTTCGACCCGGATTTGCTGGACTGGAACAAGCAAGGTGGACTGATCCCGGCCGTCATCCAGGACGCTGCCACGCTGCAAGTGTTGATGCTGGGCTACATGAATCGCGAGGCTCTGGATGCAACGCTGTCGGGCGGTGACGTCGTGTTCTTCAGTCGTACGCGGAAGGCGCTGTGGCGCAAGGGCGAAACCAGCGGCAACGTGCTGCGGGTGGTTTCCGTCGAGGCCGACTGCGACGCCGACACCTTGCTGATCCAGGCGCAGCCAGCCGGCCCGACTTGTCACCTCGGCCGCGACAGCTGTTTCCCCTCGGCGCCGGGTGATTTCCTCGGCAAGCTCGACTCGCTGGTCGCCAAACGCGAGCGCGAGCGGCCTGAGGGCAGCTACACGACGCGTCTGTTCGACGAGGGCATCCGTCGCGTCGCGCAGAAGGTTGGCGAGGAGGGCGTGGAGACCTCTCTCGCGGCGGTGAGTCAGGACGATGACGCACTGCTCGGCGAGTCGGCGGATCTGATCTATCACCTGCTGGTGCTATTGCGCGCACGCGGGCTGTCGCTGGATGATCTGCGCCGAACGCTGGCCAGTCGCCATGCCTGACGGAAAACCGATCCCATGTATGTCCTGCACATCGGCAACAAGAACTACTCGTCCTGGTCGCTGCGCCCGTGGTTGCTGCTCAAAGCGCTGGACATTCCGTTCGAGGAACAGCTGACGCCGTTCCTGGAAGCCGACAACTGGGCGCGATTCCGCAGCTTCTCGCCGAACGGCAAGGTGCCATGCCTGGTGGATGGTGATGCTGCGATATGGGATTCGCTGGCAATCATTGAATACTTGGCCGAACGCCATGCGGGCATCTGGCCGGCGGAGGGCTCTGCACGCGCCTGGGCGCGCTGCGCATCCGCGGAAATGCATGCGGGTTTCCAGGCGCTGCGGCAGGTCTGCACAATGAACTGCGGCATCCGCGTGAAACTGAAGCCCGCTTCGGCGGCGCTGGATCGCGACCTGCAACGCCTCGATGAACTACTGGCTGAAGGGCTGAATCGATATGGCGGTCCGTGGCTGGCTGGTCACGCTTTCAGTGCGGTAGATGCCTTCTACGCACCGGTGGCGTTCCGCTGGCAGACCTATGCCTTCGATTTGTCAGCACCCGTCGCCGATTATTTCCAGCGCCTGCTGGCCGTGCCTGCGATGGTTGACTGGTATGACGCAGCACTGAAGGAAACCTGGCGCGATGATGCACACGAGGCTGAAGTGCCGGGAGTGGGGGCGCTGCTTGAAGATCTCCGCGAAGCCCCGGACGAACCCGCCTGAGGGTAGCGCCTGGCCAATCCAGGCATTCGGTTTAGGTGCGAATATCGGCAAATGATTCGAATCGCGCGTGGCCGTGGCAGTCGTCGCCTTCGCGGGGCTGCGGATAGTCGCCGCGACGGTCGAGCAGGGCAGTGCGCAGGCCGGCTTCGCGGGCGGCGTCGAGTTCTTCCACCACGTCGGACAGGAACAGGATGTCGCCCGGCGCGCGACCGATGGCGTCAGTGATGCGGCGGTAGGCATCCGCATCGCGCTTGTGGCCGACCTCGGTATCAAACCAGCCGGAAACCAGCGGCGTCAGGTCGCCGCATTCGCTGTAGCCGAAGAACAGTTTCTGCGCCGGCACCGAGCCGGAGGAATAGACGTAGAGCGGATGGCCGTCGGCATGCCAGTGGCGCAGCGATTCGGCCGCATCGGCGTAGAAATGCGCGCGATAGTCGCCGCGCTCATAGCCGTCGCGCCAGATCATGCCCTGCAGCGCCTTCAGCGCGGTGTGCTTGCGATCCTCGTCGATCCAGCCCTGCAGCAACTCGACGATGCAGTCGTCGCTGACCACGCCACCGATATCCAGTGCGGCCTCGTCCAGCCAGCGGCGTACCTCGGGCTCGTCACCGCGACGGGCGACGAAGTCGGGCAGAGCGCGACGGGCATAGGGGAACAGCACGTCCTTGACGAAGGAAATCGAGCTGGTGGTGCCCTCGATGTCGGTGAGGATCACGGTCTTGCCGGTATCGCTCATGGGGTCAGATCGCCTGGCCGGCTTCATAGCGCGGGAAGCGAGCGGCAATGTCGGTGCCGGTGAATTCGCCAACCCAGCCATCGGGCACGGTGAAGAAACGGATCGCGATGAAGCTGGGTTCCGGGCCCATGTCGAACCAGTGGGTCATGCGGTCCGGCACGCTGATCAGGTCGCCACGCTCGCACAGCACCTCATAAACCTTGCCGCCCGTGTGCAGGCTGAACAGGCCGCTGCCGCCAACGAAAAAGCGGATCTCGTCCTCGATATGGAAATGCTCGTCGAGGAACTTCGCGCGCATGGCTTCGCGCTGCGGATGGTCCGGCGTGATGCTGACCACGTCGATGCTCTGGAATCCATGCTTGGCGTTCAGTCGGTCGATTTCCGGCTGGTAGGCGGCAAGCACGTCGTCGGGACTGGCGCCTTCGCCGATGCTGTCCTTCGTTTCCCACTGCTCCAGATGCACGCCGATGTCGCTCAGCGCCTCGGCAATGGCGGCATGGTCTTCCAGCACCTGCAGCGGGGCATCGGGCTGGTCGTCGGAAAAGATGCGGAGTCGGCTCATGGTGATGGTCTCGCGGTCAAAAACTTCTTCGTGTTTGACGTGGTGTTTGGTGGTCTAGCCATCAAGGTCTGATTGCCGACACTTGCTTCGTGCGCTGAGTGTGCCTAACAGAGTCGTCAGGCCAATGAATGGTTTCTGCAGACCTACTGAGATTGTGTTTCCCGCATGGCAGCGATGACCGCATGCCCGGCATGAAAAAGGCTGGACAGAGGATCACGTCCCTCGCCAAGTTCAATTTCCCGGGATGCGTAGCTTTGGATGCCGTCGAATGTGAGGAAGTAGAAGACGGTATTGCCGTTATCGGGTGGTTGAAATGTCGATGTTGGGCTAGTGCTCTCAATTGATTTATTGGCCCACGCGAGAAAGTTAGTACTGGTTTCGCGGACGTTGCTGTGCTCCCCGGCTCCGATGATCCCGCCGCCATTGCTGAAATAGAGGCTGGTGGTGCCGTTTGCCAGAACGACGAGTGTGTAGTAGGCAGACCGCACGCCGGTCTCTCAGTACGATGCCCCAGACGCGATGAGATTCCAGTTTTTTCACGTGAAGGTTTCAGGCCAATACTGGGCGGCAGAGAGTTCAAAAGATTTCGTGCCAGCCATCTTTCTTCTTCGCGTAGAGAATACCTGTGATCTGTTCGAACCCCACGGCCTTCGCCACATGTCTAAAGCGTGACTTTGCGGTCGATGAGAAACTGCTGTAGTCACGCTTGGACACGCGTGCTCCCTAGTGCCCCATGAGATTTCACCCACCCAACCGCCGCATATCCAATTCGCAGCCGATCATGAATTCGATGGCTTCGAGGTGGCGCATGGCTTCGCTGATGTCGCGGCCCCAGGCGTAGAGGCCGTGGCCTTCGATCAGGTAGCCGGGGACGGGCAGGTGGTCGTCTTCGGCCGACACCATCAGCGCTTCGACGCGGGCCGCCAGCAGCGGCATGTCCTGGGTGTTCGGCAGGACGGGCAGGTCCACCGAGCCTTCGTGGGTGGCATGGCCGCTGAAGGCCTTCAGCAGCTCGTAGCCGGCCAGTGTCAGTGCGCCGTTCTTGGCGTACAGGCGTGAAGCTACCGTCTGGTTATGCGAATGCGTGTGCAGCACGCAGCCGATTTCGGGAAAGCGACGATACAGCTGGGTGTGCAGCAGGGTTTCCGCCGAGGAACGCCGCTGGCTGCCAATCACCTGGCCATCCATGTCGACCACGAGGAAGTCGTCCGGCGTCAGGCGGCCCTTGTCGCCGCCGGAGGCGGTGATCAGGGCGTGGCCGGCGTCGATGCGGCAGGAGAAATTGCTGCTGGTGGCAGGCGTCCAGCCTCGTGCGGCGAGCTGGCTGATTGCCTCGATCAGCCGGGTGGCGATGTGCTGGTGGCCCGTGATGGCGGTGGCGTTGGCGGCGTTCATGCCCGGAGTGTAGCCGATCATGTCCCGGCGACGGCGGCTGAGCCGGGTTCAAGCCTGGGGTCGGCCTGCATGGGGCCATTTTTGCTCCAAATGCGAATGAATCGCGATCAAGCCTGACGCTCATGAAAGCGCTATAGTTAAGCACGTTCTAATATAAGAACTACCCCATTCCATCACGGAGTACGCCATGAGCCAGTCGAATTCGTCCCGTCGCCGCTTCCTGAAGATCCTTGGTGCCGCCGCCGTCAGCGTGCCGCTGGCCGGCGTTGCCGTACGCAGCGCGCGTGCGCAGGACCTGACCCCGCTGGATCTCAGCAACCCGACCGCTTCGGCGCTGGGTTATGTTGAGGACACCACCAAGGTGGATGCGGCCAAGTATCCGCAGCACAAGGCCGAGCAGGACTGCGCCAACTGCCAGTTCTTCACCGCCACCGATGGCGGCCGTGGCACCTGCCAGCTGTTCCCGGGCCACACCGTTGCTGGCAAGGGCTGGTGCGCCTCCTGGGCGGCCAAGGCCGGTTGATCGGTCTTTGAACCACTCACCGCCGGGCGCTTCCCGGTGGACGAATCTCGGCTAACGAGACGCGGCTCCGTAGAATGGCGACCAGAGTCGCCTGACTGCGGAGCCGCTTTTGTCTGTATCACTGGATCCCAACTCGCTGCTGATTGGCTTCGCCGCCGCCGCGCTGATAGCCCTGATCCTGCTGCTGTGGCTGCTGCCGCGTGCGCGTCGTCGTGCCGTCGAGGCGATCGAGCCGCAGCGTCGCGAGCTACAGGCAGCCTTGGCGGCAACGGAGAAGGCAGCCGAAGCGCAGCGTGAGCGTGCCGAAGACGCCGTCCGTGAACAGGCCGTGCTGCACAGCCGCGTCGCCACGCTGGATGAGCAGAACGGACAGCTGCGGGCGGATTTGTCGCGTACCCGCAGTGATGCCGATGGCCTGCAGCGTCAGCTGACCGACGCCACCGTGCGTAGCGAGGAGCGTCTTCGCGCCGCCGACGAGAAGCTGGCGGCGCTGCAGCGCTTGCAGGAACAACTCAAACCGGAATTCGAGAACCTCGCCAACCGTCTGCTGGAAGAGAAGGCGAAGAACCTCAAGCAGCAGAGCTTCGAACAGCTCGGTGGCCTGCTCAATCCATTGCGCGAACGCATCGAGGGTTTCCAGAAGCAGGTCGCAGAAAGCTATGGCAACGAGCGCCTGCAGCAGCATTCGCTGAAGGAAGAAATCAAACAGCTGCGCGAACTCAATATCCGTCTCAGCGACGAGGCTGACAGCCTGGCCAAGGCGCTGCGTGGCCAGCAGAAGATCCAGGGCGACTGGGGCGAGATGGTGCTGGAGCGCGTGCTCGAAGCCTCCGGCCTGACGCCGGGGCGCGACTTCGAAACCCAGCAGAGCCTCCGCGATGAGGATGGCGCGCTGTGGCGACCCGACGTGGTGGTGCATCTGCCGGAAGGTCGCGACCTGGTCATCGACGCCAAGGTTTCGCTGACCGCCTACATCCGCGCGGCGAACGCCACCGACGATGCCGAGCGAATGGCTGCCATGCGCGAGCATGTCGATTCCCTGCGCGCGCATATCCGCGGGCTGGCCGCGCGTGACTACAGCCGGCTTCCCGGTGTTCGCAGCCCGGACTTCGTTCTTATGTTCGTGCCGGTGGAGCCGGCTCTGCTGGACGCCCTGCGCGAAGCCGATGATCTGCAGGATGCCGCGTTGCGCGGCAACGTCAGCCTGGTCGGTCCCAGCAACCTGCTTTTGGCGCTGCGCACCGTCGCCAACCTGTGGCGACTGGAGAAGCAGAACCGCAATGCACAGGACATCGCCAGTCGTGCCGGCCTGCTCTACGACAAGTTCGTCGGTTTCGTCGACGACCTGCACGGCATCGACAAGAACCTGCGC
Organism: Rhodanobacteraceae bacterium; assembly: GCA_024233975.1. Classification (GTDB taxonomy): domain Bacteria; phylum Pseudomonadota; class Gammaproteobacteria; order Xanthomonadales; family Xanthomonadaceae; genus JACKOX01. Next base: position 14,182 of record JACKOX010000019.1, on the reverse strand, counting down.
CAGGCACAGGGTGCCTACGATGCCGCCTACGCCAAGCTCAGCACCGGTCACGGCAACCTGCTGCGGCAGGTGGAAATGCTGCGCAAGCTCGGCGTCGAACCGCGCAAGCGACTGCCGGGGGGCACGGGTGACGAGGATGACGAAGCCGCAGACGACCCGGTGAACGGTATCAGCAGCGGCTAGCGGGTTTGCCGAACTCCACGCCGGCCCAGCGCCATCTTGCGGGCCAGAATGCGTCCCAGCGAGAATGCTCAGCCGCGCAAGGTCGCCGGCGGTGTATTTTCTCGGAGGCGGTATGCGTTTAGCGCTGTTTGTCGCAGTGCTTTGTTCCCAGGGCGTTTTCTCGGTTGCGCGTGCGGGTGTCAGCCTCGACCCCGGCTTTTCCGGTGATGGCCGGCAGACCCGCGCCTTCGATCTGGATTCCATCAAGACCGATGCTGCCCGGCGCATTTTCAAGGCCGCCGATGGCGGCTACTGGGTGGCCGGTAGCGCCACCGACAACGGCATGCTGGATCTGGCCGTGGCCAAATTCGACAGTAGCGGCACGTCTGACAGCAACTACGACGGCGACGGTCGCGTCACCGTGCAGAGCCCCTTTTTCGAACTGGTCGATGTCGCCATCGACAGTGCGGACCGGCTGGTGTTTGTCGGCACCATCATGACAGTGGCTGGCAGCGACATTGGCGTGATGCGGATCAATGCCGATGGCAGCCTGGATGCCGCATTCGGCAGTTTTGGTCTCTATCAGTTCGCCTCGCCGAAGGATTTCAATCAGGCGTATGCGGTCACGATCACTCCTGGCGATCACATTCTTCTGGCAGCGCGATTCCACGATCCCGCCGCTGCCGGCACCGGCCTTGCCATTGGCATCCGCAGCGACGGGCAGGACGATGATTTCCAGAATCTCGGCATCACGGTGGGCGGCGAGGGTGGTGCGGCGCGCTACTCGATGCTGCGCGGTGCGGCGTTGCTGGCCTATCCACGCGTCTTGCCCGGCAGTTCGACGTTCTGCATGCCCTTGATTGAGTTGACCACGCTATCGCTTCCAGGCGGGCTGGTCAGCGTCAATGCCAGCGGCCTTGCCAGCAACTCGCTGAGCGGCGACTGTTCCGACATCACGCTGTCTGGTGTTGCCGAAGCCAGCGACAACAGTCTGGTGATGGCAGGCAGCATCGACAACCCCTTGTTCCCCGGCGCGGAAGGTCATCGCCGCGGGCTGTTGCTGCGTTTCCAGCCGGATGGGTTGCCGGACAACAGCTTCGATGGGGACGGGGTCCTGCAGGTTGATGCGCCATTTCCACAGAGCGGTTTGCGCTTCGATGATGTGCTTTTCGACAGCACCAACGGCGTTCTGGTCGGCGGCAGCACGCGCAGCGCCGACGCCACTCTGAGCCAGTTCGCGCTGGCCAGACTGCTGCCCAACGGTGATCTCGACAATGGTTTCGGGTCCGACAGTGGCTTCACCGGCACCGTATTCTCGGGCGCTTCCGGTGATTCGCCACAAAACATCGCGCGTTCGCTGCTGCAGGATGGTGATCGCATCCTTCTGGCCGGCAGCCGACAGTTCGGTGGCAGCGATACCGACTTCGCCATCGCCGCCTGGGCGGACCTGTCCTCATTCAGGGATGGTTTCGAGTCTCCCTGACAGCGTCGTTTCGATACGAAAAAGCCCGGCGCAATGGCCGGGCTTTTTCGTTTGACGTTGGCGAGTATGCCGATCAGTTCCGGTAGGACTTGATCTCGCCGCTCTTCACGCGGGCGAAGTAGCTGCCGAGCTCGCGCTTCACCACCGGCGCGAGCAGGTACAGGCCGATGATGTTCGGCAGCGCCATGACGAAGATCATCGCATCGGAGAAGTCGGTGACAGCGCCGAGGTTGGCTGACGAACCAACGATGATGAACAGACAGAACACCAGCTTGTAGCCGAGCTTCACGCCGTTGGATTCGCCGAACAGGTAGCAGGCCGACTTCTCGCCATAGTACGACCACGACAGCATGGTCGAGAAGGCGAACAGGAACACCGCGATGGTCAGCAGGTACGGGAACCAGCTCAGCACCGAGGAGTAGGCCATCGAGGTCAGCTGAACGCCGTCACCGACGCCCTGCTGCTGGTACATGCCGGTGATGATGATGACGAGCGCGGTCATGGTGCAGATCACCACGGTGTCGATGAACGGTTCCCAAAGGGCGACCAGTCCCTCGGTGATCGGCTCCTTGGTCTTCACCGCCGAGTGCGCGATGGATGCCGAGCCGATACCGGCTTCGTTGGAGAAGGCGGCGCGGCGGAAGCCCTGGATCAGCACGCCGATGAGGCCGCCGTAGCCTGCCTCCGGCGTGAAGGCGCCGCTGATGATTTCTCCGAACGCGGCACCGACATTGCCGATGTCGGCAAGGATGATGTAGATGCCACACGCCAGGTAGAGGATCGCCATGAACGGCACCAGTTTGCTGGTGACGCGGGCGATGGACTGGATGCCGCCGATGATGACGGAGGCGACCATCACGGCAAGCACGATGCCGAAGATCCAGCCCTTGTCGGCCAGCCAGCTGGCCTCGCCACCGCTGATGTTCACCACCTGCTGGAAGCTCTGGTTGGCCTGGAACATGTTGCCGCCACCCATCGAACCCAGGATGCAGCTGATCGCGAACAAGATGGCCAGCACCTTGCCCATGCCGGCCAGTTTCGGATAGTGCTCGGCGATGCCGTGGCGCAGGTAGTACATCGGGCCACCGGAAACGCTGCCGTCCGGGTTCTCGCGGCGGTACTTCACGCCCAGCGTGCATTCGGTGAACTTGGAGCTCATGCCGAGGAGGCCGGCAACGATCATCCAGAAGGTGGCGCCCGGGCCGCCAACCGAGATGGCAATGGCGACACCCGCGATGTTGCCAAGGCCTACGGTGCCGGACAGCGCCGTTGCCAGCGCCTGGAAGTGACTGACTTCGCCGGTGTCATTCGGATTGGAGTAGTCGCCGCGAATCAGCTTCACGCCCTGCTTCATGCCGCGGATGTTGATGAAGCCGAAATACACGGTGAAGAAGGTCGCGGCGATGATCAGCCACAGCACCATGGCCGGAACGGCCGCGCCACCACCGATGGGGATCGGGTAGAAGACGATGCCGAAAATGGCGCCCGCGATGGGTGCGAAGAAGCCGTTGATCGCCGCGTCAATGCCGCCTTCGGGTGCGGCAAGCGCGGCTGGCGCTGACACGACGGCGAGCATTGCCGTCAGCAGCGACGTGAGCTTGGATTTCATGATGCTTCTTCCTCCTTCGAACAGGCCATGGCCTGCGGGTGTTGATATCGAACGGTTTGTTTCAGGGTAGTCGATTCGTTGCGTGCAGGAATTGCGGTTACTGCCGCACCGACTCCTTGTGCTCTTTCTGGGGCGGCTCGTGGCGGATGATCTTGAAACCGGCATAGGCCATGGCCGCTGCAATCAGCGGATTGAGCAGGTTGAAGAATGCGTAGGGCAGGTAGGCGGTGGTGGCAATACCCAGCGTGGCGGCCATGTAGGCGCCACAGGTATTCCACGGCACCAGCGGCGACGTGAGAGTGCCGGCATCTTCCAGTGCCCGCGACAGATTGACCGGGGCCAGGCCACGCTTGCGGAATTCGGCGCGGTACAGGCGGCCCGGCAGCACGATGGCCATGTACTGGTCAGCGGCGACGATGTTGCAGCCCACCGAGGTCGCCAGCGTCGCGGTGATCAGCGAACCGGTGCTGTGCACGGCTGACAGCACGGCGCGGGCCAGGCGCTCCAGCAGGCTGGTGCGTTCCATCACCGCGCCGAAGGCCATGGCGCACATGATCAGCGCCACGGTGTTGATCATGGAGTTGAAGCCGCCGCGCGACAGCAGGCTGTCCACGGCCTCGTTGCCGGTTTCCACGCTGAAACCGTCGAACAGCGAATGCCAGGCGCCGCCAAGCAGGGCCATGCCTTTCGAGAGCTCGGCATTGCCGGCCAGGCGCATGGTCTGTTCCGGCTGGAAGACCACCGCGAAGATCGCGCCCAGCAGCGCGCCGACGGCAATGGTCGGCAATGCCGGGAACTTGCGCAGCGCCATCACGAAGACGACCAGCAGCGGAATCAGCAGGTGCAGGCCGATGTTGAACTGCGTCGACAAAACCTTGTCGAGCTCGGCGAAGCTGCCGCCGTCGCCGTTGGTTTCCGCTGTGAAGCTGAACACGGCGAACAGGACCAGTGCCACGGCGATACTGGGCAGCGTCGTCCAGGTCATGTGGCGGATATGCGCGAACAGGTCGCTGCCGGCCGTTGCCGGTGCCAAATTGGTGGTGTCGGACAGTGGCGACATCTTGTCGCCGAAATAGGCGCCGGAAATGATCGCGCCGGCGGTGATGGCCGGTGACAGGCCCAGCCCCTGCGACACGCCCATCAAGGCGACGCCGAGCGTTCCCGCCACCGTCCAGGAGCTGCCGATGGTCAGGCCGACGATGGCGCAGATCAGGCAGGTGGCCGGATAGAAGAACGACGGCGACAGCAGCTCCACGCCGTAGTAGATCAGCGTTGGCACGATGCCGGCGAGGATCCAGGTGCCGATCAGCGCGCCCACGGCGAACAGGATGAACATGGCGCCGGTGGCCACGGAAACACCGTGAACGATGGCGTCCTCGATATCCTGCCAGCGCAGGCCGTTGCGGATGCCGATCAGTCCAGCCACGCCGGCGGCAAGCAGCAGGACGATCTGGTTGGCGCCGTAGGACGAGTTGTCACCGTAAAGGTGCACAGAGAGGGCAAGCGCAACAATCAGGAAAAGCAGCGGCGTCAAAGCCTGGAGAAGGCTGGGCTGGCGTGCGCCGGTCGTGCTGTCCTGCATGGTTCCCCCGCTGTTGGTCTCGGTGTGGCGGCCCGAGGCTGGCGAATAGCAGCAACGCCGGAGCTCCTTTCCGAAGTCCCCGCCGGTGTCGCCCGCCTTCCCCCGGACAAGCGCCCGAGTGTACCTGCGTGCCGTCCGCTATGCGAGCTGGGTCACAATGCGATGATGTGCTATCCAGCGATGATCCGGCGGCTTTTCCGCCCGGGAGAGCCCTTCTTGAATTCCTCCATTTCCACCGATCCGGAGCGCAACATGCCGGATCTTGACGCCTTGTTTGACGACTACGCGCGCCGCCATCCGGAGGAGTCGACGGAGATCGCGCTGTTCCGGGATTTCCTCGCCTCGGATGACGCAATTTTCGAGCGCAGCCACCCACCCGGGCACATCACCGCATCCTGCTGGCTGGTGTCCGCCGATGGCCGGCAACTGTTGATGACCCACCATCGCAAGCTGGGCCGCTGGTTGCAGTTGGGCGGACATTGCGATGGCGACCGCGACGTCCATCGAGCCGCCCTGCGGGAAGCAGAGGAAGAGTCTGGATTGGCGGATATGCAGATCGATACGGCCTTGTTCGACATCGATCGCCACCGCATCCCCGCGCGGGGCAGCGAGCCGGAGCACTGGCACTACGACCTGCGTTTCGTCATCCGTGCCAGCGGCGATGAAGACTTCGTCGTCAGCGACGAATCGCACAACCTCGCCTGGCGCGACATTGCCACGTTGGCCGCTGCCGCCGACACCGAGCCATCCATCCGGCGAATGGCGGGCAAGTGGCTGGCGCGGAATTAAGCCGGATCGATCCACTGGCTCTGCGAGGAGTTGCACTCGACTGGGGTAGGAAAATTCCTACCTGAAAATCGGACACAAGCGGATTTTCAGGTCGGTAGCAGTGGAACAGTCTGTGCACTACCAACCGGGGAGCACAGCCATGACACCGCGCGAAAAACTTCGCTTGCTGGCAGAAATCGACATGATGATTGCTTTGCGCGATGCGGCCCGACAAAGAAATACCCAGAAAGGCCGTTATGTGGCCTATTTGATGGAAGGCACCATCGAAATGGCGCGTCAGCGCCTGCGGGGCTTGTCCAGGCGGGCAGCGGTTGCAGAATCGCAACGATTCGCTGCCTGATCAGCTACCCATTGCGGCTCCAGCATTGCTGGGCGCGGCAGCCGGAGTTTGCCGCCAACCCACCCATAGCAGGCCAAGTAGCAGCACAACCGAGAAGACCAGCGCAATACGAGCCTGCATTGAAAGCGCGATATTGGCGAACCAGTGCCCGTCGAGCGCGATAAAGACCGCGATGATCGATAGCATTCCGGTGTGTATCCACAAGGCGGTGCGGCGTCCCTCCATCACTGCGCCCAGCGTCATCAAGGCACATAGCAGCAGCACGGCGTAGCCGATGGCTTCCAGGGTTGGCAGTGTGCCGGCGACCATCAGGAAGTGGACGCCGAGCAGGACCAGGGCGGCGAAGACGAGCAGTGCGTGAAGCCAGAGCAGGCCGTTCAGGGAAGGATTGAATTCCTTCCGGCGGATGTCGAAGTCCGGCTTGGGGAAGCGATCGGCCACATCCGCAGGGCGCCAGCCGGGCGGCTTGAACCAGACCTTCAGCTTGTCCGGCCAGCGTTTCGCACGACGACTGTCCTGCCACAGCGCCCAGTAGACCTCGGCATTCGCCCATAGAGGATTCCAGCTGCGTAACGGCGCGCGCGTGCCGAACACCACCGGCTCCTTCGGGTCTTCCTCGGCGAAGGTGCCGAACAGTCGATCCCAGAGGATCAGGATGCCGCCGTAGTTGCGGTCGAGATAGCGGTCGTTCACCGCGTGATGCACGCGATGGTTGGAGGGCGAGGCAAACACGCGGTCGAACCAGCCCAGCTTTCCAACCAGTTCGGTGTGAATCCAGTACTGGTAGATCAGGTCGATCACCGCGACGGTGGCGAACACTTCGATCGGATAGCCAAGCACGGCCAATGGCAGGTAGAACAGCCAGCCAAACAGCACGCCGCTGCTGGTCTGGCGCAGCGCCGTGCTCAGGTTGTAGCGCTCGCTCTGGTGATGCACCACGTGCGCGGCCCAGAGGATGCCCACTTCGTGGCCGCAGCGGTGCAGCCAGTAGTAGCAGAAGTCGTAGAGCAGCAGCGCGCTGATCCATGTCAGCGGGTTGTCGATGGGCAGGTCAAACAGCGCGACGTGCTTCAGCGCGATGGCGTAGATGCCGATGCTCAGGATTTTCGCGAAAACGCCGACGACCTGTGACAGCACGCCGAGGCTGATGCTGTTGATGCTGTCGTTGAGCCGGTATACCGGCCGGCGCATGACGCGCGATGCCAGAAGCTCGATGGCCATCAGGACGAAGAATCCCGGGATGGCGATCATCATGATGCTGTCGGCGAGGCTCTTCATCATCGGCTCCGTGCCACCGAGCGGGCGATGCACCACACCGCCGCGAAGTAGCTCGACAGCACCAGCAGCGACGACATCGGCAATCCGCCGCCGAACAGGTTCCAGGCCAACAGCGAGTCGCTCAACACGAACAGTGCGCCGCCAACGCCCGCCCAGCGCGTCGACTCGCCCAGGCGCAGGTCATGACGGTTCGACCAAGCGCGAGCGCCCGCAACGCTGGCCATCAGCACCAGCACCACGACATAGGCGGTTACCGGTGGTTTCAGATCGGCCGGCACCTTGGGCAGAAGGAAACTCAGATTGATCGCCGCGATGGCGGAGTAGATCGCCAGCGCCGTGATCCGCGACGCGTTGCTGGCGCCCGCTGCGAATGCGGATATGAAGAACAGATGGGCCACCAGAAAGGCGATTAGCCCCGGCACGAACAGATGCCACGGTGGCATCAGCAGCACGTCACCAGCCAGCGACAGAATCATGCCGATCAGCACCAGCACACGGTAGCGTGGCGACAATGCGGGCGCCGTCTGCCAGACGGCCAGCAGGATCAGGATCGTGGTCAGCGGCTTGGCGATTTGATGCAGCAACAGCCATCCATCGCCCAGGATCGCGCCGGCAATTGCCAGAATGGCGGAAACCGCGATGAACGGCAGCAATCGGCGGGCAGGGTGGGTCACGGCAAATTGATCGCTACGAGAAAGACCATACTGTAGCGCATGGAGCAGGCTTCAGGCTTGCGGGAAGGCATCGAATTCGGAGCGTTGGGCGCTATTCCGAGGCCTTGGGCGCGCTGAACTCCTTGCTGTAGAAGCCGCTACGATCAAAACAGCAGACACGACGCTTGCCGGAAGCCAGCATGTCGCAGGCATTGCTGATCCGGCGCTGGCGGGTTTCCACCTTCTTTGCGCCTTCGACCCACTGCACCCAGTCGCGTCGCGCCAGCGTGGTGAGGTCATCCCATACCACAGCTACCTCCGGTGCAGCCGCCAAGACCTTCTTCAGGTCCGCAGGCACCGTGGGTTCCGGTTCCGTCTTTGCCGGGCCGATCTCCAGCGTGACCACGTCGCCGACGGTCACACCGGCCTTTTTTCGTAGCGCCTCGCTGACCTTCAGCCAATGGCCTTTCTGACCGTCAGGCTCCAGCACCGCCGTGAATGCCGTCCCGTTGAGTGTCCCATCGATGCCAACCATCCCGCGTGATGACAGCTTGTCGCTGGCGGACTTGGGAAGAAGCAGGAAACACCAGCGCTCGCGCTTGGGAGTATCGGCAGGAGTGAGCAGTGTGGCTTGGAAACGTATTGTCATCTGAAAACCTTGTCAGGCTAGGTATTTTTGACGGAACTACGAAAAATTGGGCAGTAGTCCTGCAAGGCACAACAAGACGCAGAAAGAATGAAGCAGCACCAGAACAGCTACTACCTGTTTCAGGGCGCGACGCGAAGCTGGTGATGTCAGGACCAGTCCGTAGATCGGGAATTGGACGAACGCGATACCAATCAGCGGGTTGGTGATGGAGTCACCGGTGAATCGCGTCAACAGCATGCTGTATGGGAACAGGAGCTTGGCCAGCAGATAGGTCCCGTGGCCGGCACCCGCCGAGGCAATGGCGGTTCCGACAGCGAACGGTGTGATGACTGCTCCGATAAGGATGCCGATGAGTTGTCGCCAACGAAGTCTCATGTCGTCTCGTGCCGGAAATAATCGACCGATGGTCGCATGTTCGCCAGACCGAGCCGTCAGGTGGCGGAGCGCGCTACTGACCAGAGCACGAAGGCGCCAAGGAACAGCGACGCTACAGCGATGAGCCGGAGATGCCGCAGCGCCCGAGGAACCGCGCGCTCGGCGAACTTGTGATGCAGCTGCCAAGGTACAAGAAACAGAACGGCTGTCGTGCCTACAAGAACCCAGCCGAAAACGGCGAAGGCAGCCTGGAACGGGACGACGGGTGACGCGGCGATGAACGCAGAGCCGACCATCATGCGGACGAGCAGTTCGGCGTAGTGCGTGGTGGCCGAAGAGGCGAACCCCATCAAGAAGCCTGAAGCCCGCGCTGGTGCCGCGAACGACAGAACAGAAAGCGCGATGAAATAGAAGCCAGTCAGAGCGACGATCAGCAACGCAAGAGTATTAAGAATGTCCATGCCGAATGTGTAGGGGTCGCGCTCGATTTGCACTGCAATGAGGGGGCGATGACAGGCGCGACTTCAGGAAGCATCGAAGCGCGTCCCATCGCGTCGTTTCTTTGCCTCGTTGGTCACCGACTCATCTACGCAGGAGTGCCGGTACGGCTTATCAACTCACGCTTGAACTCCTGCCTTTGCGAAGGCGAATTGAAGGCCCGAGGAGGAATGATGTGGGCTGCATGCGGAGTAATGTAGATCGCCAGAAGGCCCGCTCTCTCAACGACCCGTACGATCCCGGGCCAGTAGTGAAGAGATTTGTTGAATGGGCTTTCCTCAAAGAGACCTTCGTCGGTAATTGACACGGTGTGCTTTGTCAGAACCCGATTGTTGTCTCGGGAGTAGAGGTAGAACGCATTGAAGGTGAACTGAAAAGCCCAGATGGCGACGTAGGAGATGGTGGCAACCAAGAGCCCGGCCACCACGTAGCCATTCAGCCAAAAAAGCACGCCTGTCAGTAAGGCAAAGCCACTCTGAATCGCTTGCAGGGGAATGGATCGGAACTGGTGTGCGGCGCTGAACAACAGAAGATCGGTATAAGTGTTCGAGTATTCAACCCGCATGTTTCACCGTAGATCAGGGGTCTGGTGGGCAATTGTAGACGTCGAATAGTGAGGTGCGACGATGCGAAGTGTATTGGCTTCACGTGAATTAGCCTCGCCTGGTGCTTGGGATCAGCCAGGCGCATGGCATTTCGTGCAGGCCGCAGGTAGGGGCTTCCTGCCTGCGATTTGCACGATCTACCTATTCGCCGAGGGCCGATGTCTGCCATGCCAGCTCGGCTGCGTATCCCTATACTGAACCAGGGAATCCACGACCTTCTCGGGAGGAAAGTCGTTCATGTCTAATGTTTACCTTCGCGGTCTCTTCACCGTTTGTTTTGGCGCTGGCGTCGCGTTGCCAGCAGTTGCAGGCCCGGGAGTATGGACTTCCAACGGCCCTTACGGCGGGAACGTCTACCAGATTGCCAGCGAGTCTGGTAATCACTTCAACATGTATGCGCAGTCGCGCGGCGCCTTCTGGCGCTCGGTTGATGACGGCGATAGCTGGTTGCCCGCCGACAACGGGCTGCGTGCCGCCTATGGTGCGGTTCCAATCGTCGTCGATGCCGATCAACCGCAGGACGTTTACGTGTTCGATGCGTCATGGCATCTGAACCGCAGCTCTGATCGCGCGCTCAACTGGGCTGCCACAGGCTTCGAGCTGGACGCGGACAGCTTCATGCCGATGGATCTCGTCGACCTGCCCGGCAATACCGGACAGCTTTTGCTGCTGGTCTTCGATCTTCGTACTGACGGTAGCGAGCAGGTGCCGCTTTATCGCAGTACCGACGGCGGCGTCACGTTTTCGGTGTTCGGCGCTGGTTTGCCCGTCGGTGGCGCAGCAGTCGACCTCGCCATCGACCCCTTGAACAGCAGCAACATGCTGCTCCTGTACAGCCCGCCGGAAGAGGGCTTTGGCGCACCGGTGGCATGGCAGCCAACCATCTATCGCAGCATCGATGGCGGCGCCAACTGGGCAGCCGTGCATACGCCGAGCGGCACGACGACCTATTATTACCCCTACAACTACCAGCCGACCCAAGGTCTGTCGTTCGGCGGCAACGACACGGTTTATGCCAGTAACGGCGAAAACCTGGCGGCGAAGAGCACTGATCGCGGGGCCACATGGACGGAGTTCACGCCAGCAGCGTCACCTTGGCCCGTTCAGGTGGTGGCTGATCCGGCAAACGGCAGCCGCTTCTGGTACACCGCTGATGACAGCGTATGGCTCAGCCTTGACGGCGGCGCGACGGCCGCCCGGGTCGATAATGGGCTCACGCCAAACAGCAGCTACGAGCACGCCACCGAGGTGGGTCGCAAGATCGGCCTTGACGTGATGCAGCTCCATGCCGCGCCGGGTTTCCCGAATATTGCCGGGCGTCGGCTATGGGTGGCCGGCAATGGCGCTGGTCTTTACCGGAGTACCGATCTCGGCAGCACCTGGGCGGCGTCCGAGCTTGGTCTGCTGGCGACGCAGATCCGCGCGCTGTCGGTTGACCCCAATCCGGCTTCGACCCAGTCCGGTGCCGGCACTGGCAATCGGACGGTCTATGGCGGCTTCGGCGACGCGTTCTACTCTTCGCCGGCGATGTATCGTTCCAACCGCCTCACCGGGCAATGGGAGCAGCGCAACAACGGTCTTCGGGCGTCGCAGATTCGCGATGTGGTTGTCGATCCGACCACGGCACGCCCCGGCGACCCGATCACCGCGGCGCACGTGTACGCAACCGGTCGCGGCGCTCTGGCTTTTGGTTTCCTGAGCCCACCGCTGTACAAGAGCATCGACTCCGGGTCGAACTGGACCACCATTGCGGCGGGCCTGCCGGAACGGGACTACGGCGGTGGGAACATGGTGGTCGACCTCGGCACCGTGCGTCGCGTGGTGCTGGATCCACGCTCCTGTGATCTCGAGCCCGCGGCACCGACGCCGGTCTGTGCGGAACTGGCGCCGGCAGGAAACACGTCGCCACTGAAGCGTGTCTATGTGTCTTCCAATGGCTTCCGCGACACGACGCTGGTGCCCGGTGAGTTGAACTTCACGCATCGGCTGCTGCGCAGCGATGACGCCGGCGCCACCTGGTCGCGTCTCGACGGCAATCCCGGCTTCCCCGCGTCGCGCATCTTCCACACGCCGAGTGCCGGTTCGGGTGACGACCTCTATGTCTCCACCCAGGTCACGCCGATCGGAATCGTGATCGACCCGAACAATCCTGACCTGCTCTTCGTTTCCACCTACGCCAGCACCTACTGCCAGAACATTACCCAGGATGCCGAGTGTTCCAACGCGGACCTGCTGGCGACGGCGGACGTACCCTCGGGCGTGTTCAAGTCCACGGATCGCGGCGCGACCTGGACAGCCGTCAACAACGGCTTGCCCCGCCAGGGCGGCGGTTACGCCAACACCGTTTCCTCGGCCCTGTCGCTCGCCATGCATCCGACAGATGCCAACACCTTGTGGGTGAGCGTTTCCGACCTCCAGCTGGATCGCGCGCTGTGGCCGGCTTCCATCTACCGTACCAATGATGGCGGTGCGACCTGGGTACCTTCGGCAGTGGGCATTCCGCAAGGCGTGGACATTCGCGCCATCACGGTGGACGCGGGCGACGGTGACATCCTCTATGCCTCCGGTGCCGGGACCGACGCCGACCCCGGTGCGGTCTACAAGAGCGAGGACGGTGGCCTGACGTGGACATCGCTCAGCATCGGCCTGCCGGCGGATTCCGCGTTGGCGCTGGCCGTGGATCCATTTGATGCCACCATCCTGCACGCTGGCACCAACACCGGTGTCTGGTCGATCCAGCAGCTTCCCGATGCGGATGCGGATGGCGCGCCGGACAGCATGGAGCTCAACGCGCCGAACGGCGGCGACGGCAACGGTGACGGTGTCAACGACTACGAGCAGAGTGCCGTGGGGTCCACCATCGCGCTCCTCGCATCGCGACCCGGCGAAAGCATTGCCAAGCGCATCGCCCGGACCAAGGCGGCTGGCGTGGGCTTCCTGACCACCGAGATCGTCGAAGGCAGCACGACCGGCACCTGCGCGCAGGCGGTCGACGTCCAGACTCGCCTGGCAGCGCAGTACGGGCGCGATTTCGTAGGCGACAAGGGTGAGTACTATCGCTACCCGCGTGACCTTGCGCAGTTCGAAATCACCGACTGTAGCGCCGCCAGCGTGGACCTGATCTTCCACAACGCCGACTTCAGCGACAGCTACGGTTGGAGTCTGCGCTACTACGGCCCGAGCACGCCCGGTAACGAGGACACCATCGGTTGGCATGATGTCAGCCAGCTGGCCGAACAGGTCAGCCCCAATCGCTGGCGCGTGCAGCTGCAGGCCAACAGCTTTGGCAGCTACCGCCCGGTGGACGATCGCATCCTGTTCATCGGCGGTCCGGCCTGCCGTGACGCCCGTGTGTTCGTGGATGACTTCGAACAGGTCAATCGAGCCAAGCCTGGTTGCGACGAATAATTGGTTGAACACCCTTGGAGCCCGGCCGGCATGCCTTTGCCGGCCGGGTCTTTTCCTGGGTCCTGGACGAGGGCTGCAACCTTTCCGGTAGGCCCGATCCGCTCAGCCTGTAGACCGGCTGCCGATGGCCATCGACTGGTCGGTCAGCTCAGCCGCTCAAGTCGGCCCTTGCGGCGGACGAGGTTCTTGTAGTCCCACTGGATGTTGCGCGACTCGGCCAGCCAGGCGCGGAGCCGTTCGGTGTCGATATCCTCGACAGACTGGTAGCGCGCTTCGGCGGCCTTGAACTTGCCTTCTTTCGACAGGCCTTCCGTCTCGAAGGACTGGCCGCTCCAGAACAGCAGCCGCACGCAGCCTTTCAGCTTGCTGTAGCCAACGATGGGATTGCCGTCGAGGAACCACACCGGATGCGCGTGCCAGACCTTGTTTTCGGCCTCGGGCAGGGCGGCATCGATCTCAGTTGCCAGAAATTCGCAGATGGCGCGGTCTGCTGGTTCCTGCGCTTGGTTGTAGCTGACCGTTCCAGAGTCCATGGTTGGTTACCTCGATTGCTTCCTGCTGATCATCGTTTCGCTTCAATTTCCCTGTCGAGCAGCGCTTCGATGGCCTGGGCTTCCGCCAGTGCAGTGAGAAGCAGGCCGCGAATGTCAGTCACGGTGTCCCATTTCACGGCGACGACGTTGCGGAATTCCGGGGTTGGAAGCGCGGCAAGAATGCGCTCCGGGTCAAATCCCGCGCTGGTCGGCAGTCC
>JACKOX010000018.1 GCA_024233975.1 Rhodanobacteraceae bacterium | reverse complement strand
TCCATCTTTGGCGTGACACATCGCCACCCGCTACGAAACGAGCCCCTTCACGCCCAACGAGCACCGGAAAACGGAGTGCCACATGAACGCCTCGACCATCACCTTCGCCTTCCACGAATCGCCGGTCGGCGAGCTGTTCCTCGCTGCTGACGATGACGCACTGCGGATCATCGAGTTCCCGCAGAACCGGCATCAGGTGAAGCGCCTGCCCGACTGGGTCGAAGGCGACAATGCCGTGCTGCAGGAAACGCGTCGACAACTGGACGACTACTTCGCCTGCAGACGAAGCACGTTTGACCTGCCGCTGTCGCCACGAGGCACTGCGTTCCAGCAGCAGGTGTGGATGGCGCTGCGCGAGATACCGTATGGCCGGACCTGGAGCTACGGCGACCTCGCCCGCCATATAGCCAAGCCCGCCGCCGTGCGCGCTGTGGGCGCCGCGAACGGGCGCAATCCGTTGCCCATCGTGGTGCCCTGCCATCGCGTAATCGGCGCAGATGGCAGCCTCACCGGCTTCGGTGGTGGCCTGCCGATCAAGCGCTTCCTGCTGCAGCTGGAAGGCTCTCTGCCACAGGGCGAATTGCTGGCGAGCTAATCGAGCAGCTGGCGCAGCGCATCACGATAGCGGTCGGCGATGCCGTCGCCGTGGCGGTGCCGGCCATCGCGAACCAGCCATTCGCCATCAACGATCACATCGGACACCGCCGGGGTGTTGCCGCTGAACAGCCAGCGATCAACCAGCGAGTTGTCGTGGTCCTGCAGTGCGGGGTGCGCGGCATCGAGGCGGATGTAGCCCTGCGTCGCATTGCCGTCGCCAGTGCTGCCGATGGAGGCCGTCGCACCATGGATGGCTTCGGCGAGCAGCGTGTTGCCGACATGGCGACGGAACGGATGCCCGGCGTCGCCAACGCAGACATTGCGCCGACCGGTCTTCAAGCGCTGCCCGTATTCCAGCCAGCGCAGTTCTTCCACCGGCGACACCGAAATATGGCTGTCGCTGCCGATGCTCCAGCGACCGCCAGCAGCGCGCCATTCCGACAGCGCGAACAGGCCGTCACCGAGATTCGCTTCGGTGGTCGGACAAATGGATACTGAGGCGCCGGTTACCGCGAGGTCGCGGACTTCAGCGTCATCCAGGTGCGTTGCATGCACCAGCGTCCAATTGCCGTCGACCGGTTGACAGTCCAGCAGATGTCGCACCGGCCGCGCGCCGTGCGCGGCAAGACAATCCTCGACCTCGGGAACCTGCTCGGCAATATGCAGATGGATCGGCCGCGTGCCGCCCAGCGACGGCAACGCGGCAAGCACGACATCTATGCTTTCCATCGATACCGCACGCAGGCTGTGGAAGCACACGCCGATGCGCAGCCGCTGCGATTCCTCCGCACGCAGCGCGTCGATCAATCGCAGATAGGCATTGGTGTCGTGCGCGAAACGCTGCTGGCGCTCGTTCAGCGCGCGGCCATCGAATCCACCGCGCTGGTAAAGCACCGGCAGCAGCGTCAGGCCGATGCCGGCATCACGGGCGGCGGCGATGATGGCGCGCGACATCGCCGCCGGATCGTCGTAGGGACGGCCGTCCGGCTGGTGATGCACGTAGTGGAACTCGCAGACCGACGTGTAACCGGCCACCAGCATCTCGGCGTAAAGCTGCGCGGCCACGGCGTAAAGGCTGTCGGGATCCATGCGGCCAGCGAAGGCGTACATCTGCTCGCGCCAGGTCCAGAAGCTGTCGGCGGCATCGGTCTGGTATTCCGCGAGGCCCGCCATCGCTCGCTGGAAGGCATGCGAATGCGTATTCGGCACACCCGGCAGCCAGTGACCGGACAGCAGCTCCGGGCTGGCGGACAGGCCGTCGTCAAACAGCGGCACGTCGCCTTGCCAGCCATCCGGCGTCCACAGCTTTTCAACCTGGATTCGGGCGTTGCTCATGGCGGCAGGATCAAGAGGAAGAAGCGAAAAGCATAACGATCCGGACCGGGCTTTGCTTTCATCGACGCTACAAACCCGCCAAACTACGACGGATGTCCTCCCCCACGGAACCACAAGCCGACCACTGGCTGACGCCCTCGCTTTGGCGTCGGCGCATGGCGCTCTGGGCGGGCGCGGTGGCGGTCGGCCTGGTCGCCATCGCCTTTGCCTCGCTGGCGGACATGGCCTTCCAACTGTTCCGTGGCGTGTACGGCAATTCGCCGTGGTGGTCGCTGCTGCTCACGCCGGCCTGCTTCGCCCTGCTGGTCTGGTTGACCGAGGGATTCCTGCGCAATGCGCGCGGCAGCGGCATCCCGCAGGTGATTGCCGCCACCTCGCGTGGCGACACCGCCTTCGTCGAACGCCTGCTGTCGCTAAGAGTATCCGCGGCCAAGCTGGTATTGACCGTGCTCGCCCTGGGCGGCGGCGCCTCGGTGGGACGCGAAGGGCCCACCGTGCACGTTGGCGCCGGCCTGCTCTACGCCTTCGGCCGACGGCTGGGTTTCGTTGACGCCCGTGAGGCCACGCGCTTCGCGCTCGCCGGCGGTGCGGCCGGCATCGCGGCGGCCTTCAACACGCCGCTGGCCGGCGTCGTCTTCGCCATCGAAGAGTTGTCGAATTCGTACGAGCATCGCTTCTCCGGCGTGCTGCTGGGTGCGGTGCTGATCGGCGGCGTGGTGTCCCTGGGTATCGTTGGCGACTACGCCTATTTCGGGCGGCTGCAGGCCAGCCTGCCACTGGGACAGGCCTGGCTCGGCGTGCTGCTCTGCGGCCTGGCTGGCGGCCTGTTCGGCGGCCTGTTCTCGCGGCTGGTGCTGGTCGGCACGCAGCGTTGGCCGGGACGCATCGGCGACTGGCGTCAGCGACATCCGGTGATCTTCGCCGCGCTCTGCGGACTGGTTCTGGCCGGGCTCGGCATCGCCACCGGCGGCCATGTGTTCGGCACCGGCTACGAGGAAGCGCGCAGCCTGCTTCAGGACGAGGCCATGGTTGGCGCGGAGTTCGGCGCGGTGAAGTTCCTCGCCAATCTCGTGTCCTACGTGGCCGGCATTCCCGGCGGCATTTTCTCGCCGGCGCTGGCAGTGGGCGCCGGCATCGGCAGCAATGTGGCCAGCTTCCTGCCCAGCGTCGACCCCAGCACGCTGGTGCTGCTCGGCATGTGCGCGTACCTGGCCGGCGTCACCCAGGCGCCACTGACATCCGCCGTCATCTCGCTGGAGCTGACCAGCAACCAGACCATGGTGCTGCCGATCATGGCGGTCTGCCTGATCGCCCGCGCCGTGTCGGCCCTGCTCTGTCCGACGCCGCTGTACCGCAGCCTGGCGAATCGCCTGCTCGATCCCACCGCACCCGACGACGCGCGAACGGCTGAGCAGCCAACGTCGAAAGCCGCTGAGGAAGCTGACGATTCCGTCGACGATGCCGAGCCGGCATCGCCGCCCGTACCGGCACCGATCCTGCCGGTGGACCCCAGCGAGGATGGACATTCCACCACCGCGAAGCGGGACGAAAACGGCCAGCCGGCGAAGACCATGCAGGACAGCGACACCGACAACAACGATGCCGATAGCGCCGGCACAAGCGCCAACACGCCCAATATCGACAGCAAGCCATGACCAGCCCGGAAACTCTTGAACGACTGGACGGCATACTGCTGAACGCGCGACTGGTCACGCTCAGCGACGACAGCGGCTGGGGCCTGATCGAGCCTGGCGTGATCGGCTGGCGCCACGGCCTCATCGCCCATGTCGGCAACGTCACGGACTTCCCGGTGGCGGCGCTGGATCACGGCACGCAGGTGATCGATGCCGGCGGACGTCTGGTCACGCCGGGACTGATCGACTGCCATACCCATCTCGTATTCGCCGGGGACCGCGCCGGTGAGTTCGAGATGCGTCTCAATGGCGAAAGCTACGAAGCCATCGCCCGCGCCGGCGGCGGCATTCTCTCGACGGTTCGCGCCGTGCGTGCGGCCAGCGAGGATGAATTGCTGGCGCAGTCGCTGCCGCGCGCCCAGGCGCTGATGGCCGATGGCGTCACCTCGCTGGAGATCAAGTCCGGCTACGGCCTCGACTTCGAAAACGAATGGAAGATGTTGAGCGTTGCGCGGCGACTGGGGCTTGAGCTTCGCATCCCGGTACGTTGCACCTACCTCGGCGCCCACGCCTTGCCGCCTGAGTTCAAGGACCGTGCGGACGACTATATCGATGCGGTCTGCGACTGGATGGAGCCACTGCACGAGGAAGGCCTGATCGATGCGGTGGACGCCTTCTGCGAGGGAATTGGCTTCACGCCGGCGCAGACGCGGCGCGTTTTCGAGCGTGCCCGCGAGCTGGGCCTGCCGGTGAAGCTGCACGCCGACCAACTCAGCGACCTCGGCGGTGCCGGCATCGTTGGCGACTTCGACGGGCTGTCGGCAGATCACGTCGAGTACAGCAGCGAGGCGGGCGTCGCTGCGATGGCGCAGGCCGGCAGCGTCGCCGTGCTGCTGCCCGGCGCCTTCCACGTGCTGCGTGAAACAAAGCTGCCGCCGCTGGATGCTTTCCGCAAGCACGGGGTTCCAATGGCCGTCGCCACCGACTGCAACCCCGGCACCGCGCCATTGCTGTCGCTGCGACAGGCCATGCAGCTGGCCTGTACGCATTTCCGACTGACCCCAGAGGAAGCCCTGCGTGGCGCCACGGTGAACGCGGCGCGAGCACTGGGCTGGTCCGACCGCGGCCGACTTGCAGTGGGACAGCGCGCCGACCTCGCCATCTGGAACGCCACCCAGCCGGCTGAACTCTGCTACTGGCTGGGCGGACAGCTGTTGCACGGCAGCCTGATTGGCGGCCACGGCATCCGCTGACGTCGACCGCAAGCAACGCGCACGGGCGCCAGTACGCTCGACATCCCGCCTGCTCGCGTGAGCTTCAGCTCCTCATGGCGTTGGCGATGAAGATGCCCACCAGCATGCCCACCAGCAGCATGCCCAGGCCGCGCAGCCAGCCGGCAGGCGCTATCGGTGGCTTGGCCGGTTCGGTGGCTTTTGCGGTGACGGACTGGTCCCTCGCTGGTGCCGAGGCGCGATCCAGCTGCCGGTAAGCGGCAGCGAAGCGTCCCTGCGCCAACGCTGCCCAGCCCTGCAAGGTGCGGCTTCGCTGCAGGGTGCTGGCGTCTTCACGCTGACGCGCCAACCGCTGCAGCTCGCTGATCTCCTGCGCCACACGCGGTGCGTCGCCTGCCGCGATGGCGGTCATGATGCTCACATCGCGAAGCCGTGCCTCGTGTGGCCAGCTGCTGGCATCACCCAATGCAGCGAAGCCCGATGCCAGCAGGCCGCGCGCCGCCACCGCATGGCCGGACAGCAACGACTGCATGGCCTGTTCGGTGCGCACGCTGACCGTGGTCAGGGGGTTGTCGATGGCCGCGGCGATACGCCAGGCTTCGTCCAACTGCCCGCGCGCCGCCTCGTCATCGCCACGTCGGGACAGCAGCCGCGCCACGCCGATGCGCAGGTCCACCAGCAGTGCATTGTCGGACAGCCCTTCGCTCAGCGAGACGGCTCGCTGATACTCGCGCAAGGCGCCGGCGTCGTCGCCCAGCTGCTCCAGCGCATTACCAAGCGGATAAAGCAGCCACGGCAGCTGGTAGCTGGCATCGCCCTGCTCGTACAGCGTGACCGCATGCTGGAAGGCGTCGCGTGCCCCGGCAAAGTCGGCTGCCCGCATCAGCTGGTCACCGATACGCTGCTCGGCACCAGCGGCCGCCACGGGCAGCCCGTCGGCCATCGCCTGCGCCACGGCTTCGCGATAGCGCGGCATCGGGTCCTCGCCACGCTCACGCAGGACGTCGCCAAGCAGGATGGTGGCCTGCGCACGATCCTCGGCCGACCCCAAGCGTTCCGCCGCCACCGCGTAGGCCTGCACCGCCGCTTCGGCGCGGTCCAGTGCGCCCATCTGGAACAGCAGGTTGGCGAGGTTGCGGTGCGAGGCCATCACCGACGCCGCCTCACCCAGCGATTCGCGAAGTGCCAGCGATTCGCGGTACAGGCGTTCGGCCTGGTCGAGCTGGCGTCCCTGCTCGGACAGCAGCACCGCCAGGTTATTGAGGACGTTGGATTCCTCCAGCCGATCATTCAGGCTGCGGAAACGCGCGAGGGCATCCAGATAGCGTTCGCGCGCAAGCTCGAACTCGCCAGCCCGGTAGTACAGGATGCCGTCGTACTTCTCGGCCAGCGCGGCAGCTTTCGACCCACGCTCGTCCTGCATTCCGCGCTGTCGCAGCAGCTGGACGGCTTCACGCGCGTACGCCGGATCCTCGAACAGCATGCGACGGATGGTGTCGAGCAGGCCGTCATCATCCATGCCCTGCAGGCGTTCGCGCTGCCGACCGGCATCCGGCGCCTTCGCCGGAATGCCGGAGTCCTTGTCGACAACAGCGGCGGGCACATGCTCCGTGGAGGATGAAGAAGCTTCCGGATCAAGTCGCGGCACCCACCAGAGCAGTCCGCCCACGATCACCGCGGCGAGCAGCAACAGGGCCAGCGTGCCGACATGCCATCGAGATGGAGTCGGGATCACCTCGACGCCCACTGCCACCAGCTGCGGCAGCTGCTGCAAGGGTTCAGGCGTCAGGCCCAGCTGATAGCCACGCCGATGGCGGGTTTCGATGGCCTGCTCCAGGCCATGACGGCGCAGCGTGCGGCGCAGGGTGCTGACCGTCTTGTGCAACGCCGCCTCGGTGACATAGGGACCGCCCCAGACGCACTCGATCAGCTGTTCCTTGGTCACCAGCTCGGGGTAGGCGGCAATCAGCGCGAGCAGCAGATCCACCTGCTGCGTATCGGCTTCGATTCGCTGTCCATCGCAAAGCAGCCGCTTGCCGGCCACGTCTACCGTCACGGACCCGAGGCGAAACCCTGCTACCGTCTGTTCCACGCGTCCCCCGGCACCACGCCAAAACCCGGCAGGCCCGCAGAATAACAAATCCCGACGGCGCGGCATCGAGACCGCGAAAACCGTCACAAACCACTGACAAATAAGATTTTGTCCGCGCTATTCAGAGTTTGTCAGAACTCTGGCATGGCAATCCTTCGCTGCTGTGCGAGGCTCGAATCACCACCTGGACGGAGCCCGCCATGAACCCTCCCCGCCGTTTCCGAGCAAGACTGAACGGGCGTCACCTGACCGCCTTTCTGAGCCTGTTGGCCATCAGCGGCGCGCTGCAGGCTTCCCCCTTCGCCACCATCGGCTCCGGCAATGACTGTGCCTACAACCAGGCGCTGGATGACCAGATCCAGGCGGCCATCAACGATGGAGAGACCGACATCCGCCTGGTGGGCGGATTGACCTACGTCGGCGCGGTCACCCTGAACCCGGACGCCGACACCCGCATCCGCGGTGGCTACGCCAGCTGCGCCGATGCCGCCAGCGATCAGTTGCCGGCAACACCTGCGGCAGCGGTGATCGAGCCCAAGGCCGGGCAGGCCATCGCCGTGTTCATCTCGGAGGGCGCAACACCCCATGTCCAGGTCAGTCTGGAGTACCTGCAGCTTCGGCCAGCCAGCGGTCCCGTGGCGGCCGGCAACGGTCTGTTCGTCTCCGGCATGCTGAATGCCGCGTTCCGGCATGGCGGCATCGCGGGGTTCAGCAGCAACGGCGCCGGCGGCGGCATCCTGGTGAGCGGCGCCACGCTACGCCTGGTCGACAGCGATATCTCCGACAACGTGGCCATCAACGGCGGCGGCATCTACTGCAACCAGGGAACGATCCACCTGGACCAGGACAGCCAGGTGCAACGCAATGCGGCCGTCGGAAACGCGCCGGATGGCAATGGCGGCGGCCTCTTCCTGAACAAGTGCACCCTGTATTCCGAAGCGCGGGAGGTTGATGGCTTTGGCGGGCCGGCGCCGCAGGGCATCACTGATAACGATGCCAACCAGAGCGGCGGTGGCATCTATGCGGACGAGAGCACCCTGCGCTTCCAGGGCGGGCCGCTCTGCAGCCAGAGCGCGCCCGGAACCTGTCGACCGCACCTTGCCTACGTAGGCCTCAACCAGGCCGGCATTGCCGGCGGCGGCTTCGCGCTGGTCAATGGCAGTGACCTGCAGCTGGACTTCGCCCTGGTCATTTCCAACGTCGCCGGCAAACGCGGTGGCGGCATCCATGCATCCAGCAACAGCAACGTGACCTTCGGCGCGCTGGACACCCTGTATCCGGACGTCGATCGTAGTCGCTGCCAGCACGTGAGCTTCTGCAATGCCCTGATAGGCAACCGAGTCAATCCGCCGGAGGCCGGTTCCGGAGGCGGCGTGCGACTGGAGGATGCCAGTTTCGCCGGGGTCAATCTGGAAATGGCCGGCAACGATTCCGCGCTGACCCGCCACCTTGCCGCCTTCGGCGACAGCAGCATCATCCTGCGACAGGTGCGGATCGGCAGAGCAGCCAGCGAACTGCCGCTGAGTGGAAGCCAGAGCCTGCTGGCCTTTGCCGGCAACAGCGTGGCCAGCCTGTCGCACAGCAGCCTGTTCGCCAGTGGTGCGGATGGCAGCATGATCCAGATCGAGAACAATGCCTCACTGGACCTCGACAGCAGCGCCATCATCATGGCGGGTGATGGTGCCACCCTGACCCGGCTCGATGCAGCGACC
The DNA here is from genome assembly GCA_024233975.1 of Rhodanobacteraceae bacterium. Taxonomy (GTDB): domain Bacteria; phylum Pseudomonadota; class Gammaproteobacteria; order Xanthomonadales; family Xanthomonadaceae; genus JACKOX01. The sequence goes on along the minus strand of JACKOX010000018.1, from coordinate 52,149 downwards.
GCCTCTGGTGACTGCAACGCCTACTCGGGGACCTGGCCGGCGGATCCGTCGCTCAATGCCGTCGCCGTGCAGCCGGGCGACTTCGATGCCATGGGCATGCCGCTGGCCGGAACCGCGCTGATCGACGCCTGCGCGGATGCCGGCATCCTGCCGCAGGACCGCGACCTGTTGCTGCGCCCGCGGCTGACGATACGGCTCGATCCCAGCCATCCGCTGGACATCGGCGCGATGGAGCGGCCGCTGGACGCGATCTTCGCGGGTGGCTTCGAGGACTGAAGGTCGCTGTCAGGCAGGCTGAACCGGGCCTCAGGCAGTCGCCGAGCCGGCAGCCTGCTTCGGCCCCGGCAGCAGTTGCACCAGCAACGCGCAGGCGGCCAGTGTCCAGACGATCATCGCGCCACTGGGCAGGTCGAACAACGCGGACAGCATGAGCCCGAGCACGTAGCCGCAGATGCCGACCAGATAGGCGAACACCAGTTGACTGCGTCCGCGCCGGCGCACCGTCGCCAGCGCTGGCAGGATCAGGCTGGCGAACACCAGATAGACGCCGACCAGCTGTACCGAGGCGGTGATCGCCAGCGCGAACAGCCCGTAGAACCACAGGCCACGCAGCTGGCCATGGCGCCAGAACAGCACGCCCAGCAGCAACGCCGAGAGCACGGCCGCCGGAATCAGGTCGGAGTAGCTGACCCACAGGATCTGTCCGACCAGCAGGTCCTTCAGATGCTCGCCGCCCTGCGGATTGTTGGCCAGCAGCAGCAGGCCGCCGGTTGCCGCCAGCACGAACAGGCTGCCGATCAGCGGTTCCTGGTATTGCGGCCAGCGCCGGTCCGTCCACGACAGCAGGCCGGCACCGAGCAGCGCGGCGCCGGCAGCGGCGAACTGCACACCCAGACCGTGCTCGTCGATGCCCAGCCACTGCGCCAGGATCACGCCGACTCCGGCGATCTGCGCGATGGCGAGGTCGATGAAGATGATGCCACGCGACAGCACCTGCCGACCCAGCGGCACGTGCGTCGACAGCACGACAAGGCCGGCCACGCAGGCCGGCCCGAGGATGCTGAGGTCCAGCGCTTCCCAGTTGAGCGTCACTTGTCGGCCTCTAGCAGTTTGTCGATGGTGGAGTCGAAGAAGGAGAACAGGTCATGCGACTGCGCATCGCCGCCGACGGTGAATGGCAGCGTCACCACTGGCACGCCAGTGCGCTTGGACAGCCATTCGGACGGCTTGCTGTCGATGTAGGCCGCATGGACGATCGCCAGCGTGTCGTTGTCCTTGGTCGTGCTGATCAGACTGGCGAGATGGCCGCTGGTCGGCGGCACGCCGGGCTTGGGCTCCAGCGCGCCGATCTGCTGGATGCCCAGCCAATCCCACAGATACACCCAGCTGATGTGGTGCACGACCACCTTGCGACCGCGCAATGGCGCCGCCTTGTCCTGCCAGCGCTTGATCGCCGCCACCCAGCGCGTGGTGAAGTCGTCGAGCCGCTGCTGGTAGTAAGCGGCGTTGTCGGGATCAAGCTGCGCCAGCCGCGCGGAGAGGCGCTGCGCCACCACGCCGATACGGCGCGGGTCCATCTGGATATGCGGATTGCCGTCCGGATGCACGTCGCCGTTGGCGCGATCGACGGCCGTCGGCTTGTCCAGCGTGACCACCTGGGCTGCGGCCATGAAGGCCCCCGGCTCCGAGGCCAGCTTGCTGTTGCCGGACTGCTTCAGCAGTTGCGGCAGCCAGCCGATCTCGAGTTCCGCACCGGTACAGACCAGCAGGTCGGCGCGGCGGAACTTGGCGATCAGGCTGGGCTTGGCTTCAACGCGATGGACGTCCTGCAGCGCCGAGGTCGCGATATCGACATGGACCTTGTCGCCGGCCAGCTCATCCAGCAGCGCGCCCCATTCGGGCTCGCAGGCGAACACCTGCAGCTCGGCGCGTGCCGGCAGTGACAGCAGCGCGCCCAGCAACACGGCGGCAAACGTGATGGCAGCTTTCATCGTGGTGATCTCCTAGAACTTGTGGGCGCCATGTGCGCCGAGCGCCGCCTGGTACTGCACCGTGGCCGTATTGTCGCTGATGCCGGCATCCGGATTGTCGCGACTGAACTGCAGGCGGAACAGGCTGAACTCGCTGTTGCGCCAGGTCAGCTGCAAGGTGTGTCGATCCGGATCGTAGCCACCGTCGAGCAGGCCCGGCACGCTGGTCCACAGGCGATCGTAGCGATAGCCGGCATCCCAGGACTTGTTGAAGCGGTAGACGCCTTCAACGTAGGCGCCTTCGCGGCGACCATCCCAGATGCTGGTCAGCAGTGGGTCTTCCGGATCCTCAAGGACGCCGTCGCGGTTCTCCCGGAAATACTCGCCGCGCAGCGTGACGCCGCCATCCTTGAACGCACCGTGCGGCGCCCACTTCCAGGTGGCATCGGCGATCCACAGGCGACTGTCGCCACTGAAACCGTCTTCCGCACCTTCGGCCTTGCTGTCCAGCATGGACAGACCCAGCAGCCAGGAACTCTCGACGCCAGCATCGCCGCCGGCATGGGCGAACAGCGTGCGCGAGCCAACACCGCCGCGCGCCGCGCCGCCAGCCGGGAAGTTCTGCCCGCGCAGCAGTTCGCCGCCGAGTTCGAGCAGGAAGGCCGTCGGCGCCACCCAGCGCAGCTGCACGCCATCGTCACCGTACTGGTTGCCGACGAATGCCTGGTACGGCAGCGGCCGGTCGAAGAAGGCGTCGGTGTGCGGGTGATGGCTGTTGAGATAGCCAATGTTGGAGTAGAAGCGACCCGCGCGCAGGGCGAGTCCGTTCGGCAGCGAAGTGGTGTCGATATAAGCCTCTTCGACGCCAATGCCATCCTCGCCGTCCTCGGATTCCACCGCCAGCGAGATCTGCCCGTAGAACTTGTCGTCGATGTTCGCCGACATGCTCAGCTCGCTTTCACCCAGCGAGAAACCCTGTTCGCTGGGACCGCCCTCGCCCACCAGCGGGAAACCGGCACGCGCATAGCTTTCCGGGTCCAGCGAATGATGCGAATAGCTGCCGTTGAGGATCAGGGTGATCGCCGGGTTGAAGGCGCTGTTGCCGGTGCTGGCGACCCGACTGCTGCCCTCGGCGGCAATGGCTGGAGCCGGTGAAGGAGACGCCGCTTCGGAAGACGTCGAGGATGCCGCGGAACCGGCAGCAAACGCGGCGAATGGATCGTCGCTGCTTGCCGGCGCGTCTGCCGGGGCGCTCTTTACATCGGGTGCGAGCTCGCCCAGCGTGGCCTTGATCGCCGACAGCTCGGCTTCGAGCGTGGCGATGCGCGCCTGCAGCGCTGCGACCTGCTCGCGCGTCGCACCGTCGTCGGAATTGCTGGCCTGAACCTGACAGGCCGGTATCACCAGCGCCATGCCCAGCAGGGCACCACCCAAGGAACGTCGCATCGGCATCACCCATGTTAAAGGTTATAACGTAACACTAAGGGCTGACGGTGGCGCCGTCAACGCTGTCGAAAGTCATGCCGTACTGGCTGCCCACATCTGGCCAACCCTGCAGCCGCGACCCCGGAAACGCGAAAGCCCCGCGATTGCGGGGCTTTCCGGCGTGTCGCGACCCGATGGCCGCAGGCAACGACGCGATCAGGCGCTCTTGGCGGCCGCCTTCTTTGCCGGAGCCTTCTTGGCCGGCGCCTTCTTGGCCACGGCCTTCTTCGGCTGCGTGGTAGTGGCGCTGGTGCTGGCCTTGCCGGCCTGGCGCACGTTGCCGTGGCTGCCTGCGAAGCGCTTGCCGCGCGCGGTCTTCTTGTCGCCCTTGCCCATGGTTACTCCTGCTGATCTGTCTGTTTGTGGTTGAACGACGCGACGGCGGGACCGCCAACGCGCGAATGGGGCGCGTACATTACCACCGCGTGACGCCCCGGGCCATTCCCGGAGCCGAAAATCGCCTATGGACGGGCGTCGGTAGCCGCCATGGCGGAGCGCCGACGCAGCAGCGAGAGATTGATCAGATGGGCGGCGCCGATCAGCATGCCGCCAAAGCTCATCAGCACGGCATGCAACCAGCCGCCGTGGCCCGACGAGGAAAAAGCGCCAACACCCACGCCGATCAGGCCCGGCAGCAGCACCATCAAGGCCACGGGAGAGCCATGCCGACGCCAGCCCGGCAGCAGTGACAGGGTTGCCAGCACGCCGGCGAACACCACGAAACCGCGCTCGAACAGCGGGCTGGCCAGGAAACTCAGGCCCAGCCCTGGAATCAGCGCCAATGCGAACGGCCACAGCGCGCAGTGCGCCGCGCAGATCAGCGAGCCGGCGGCGCCAACCCGGTCAAGATGGTGGCGTGCCATATCAACGGGCGGCAACGCTGGCGTCGCGGCATTGGAAACGGTGGAAGTGGTGCTGCTCATCAGGGCGAATGGCATGACCTACCAGATAACGATGTAACAATATAACATTATCTGCTGGCCGTGGGCTTAACCGACGGGCCCGCACCAACGCCTCAGTCATCGATATCGCTGACGTCATCCAGCTCCGGCGGGACCAGATCGGCGCGAACCGCCTCGCCCGGCGTGGGTGAACGCGGATGCTCGCGTTCGGACAGCGGCTCCACGTCGCTTTCCGTGTCCTCCACCGACTCGTCGCCCGAATCGCGGATCGCCGCCTGCTGTGGGCTGGTCTCGGCACCGACGTGGTAGGCGGCAAATCCCGGCAGTACCACGGGATTCAGCGCCATGCCCAGTACGCGGCCGGGAATCGGCGAGGTGATGGATTCCTCACGGTTGTTCAACGGATCGACCACGCGCCCGAGCTGCTGCCCGGCATGCACCCAGTCGCCCAGCGATACCTCGTTGATCAGCAGGCCGCCACTGTTCGAGCGCACCCACTGCGAGTCGTAGAACACCGCCTGCTGCGTGTCCCACTCTGGGCTGTCGCCGGTCATTCCGAGGCTGTGCAGCAGCGTTTCGATGGCCTGCACGCCGAAACTGATGGCATCGCCCTGCAGACGCCGCGGCGCGCCGACTTCGAAGGTCACCGCGGGAATCCCCGCCGCCGTCGCCGCCACGCGCAGCATGCCGCGGCGCCCGTTGCTCTGCAGCACCGGCGTCGCGCCGAAACCACGGGTGAAGGCGACCACTTCCGGCAGGCGCAGGTCGGCGCGGATCTGCGGCAGGTTGCTGCGCTCGAAGCTGCCCGTGTGGAAGTCCACCAGATGATCGCAATGGCCGACGATGCTCTCGAAAAAGCTGTGCGCCACTCGCGAAGCCACGCTGCCGTAAGCCGTTCCCGGGAAATAGCGATTGAGGTCGCGCCGGTCCGGTAGGTAGCGCGAATCACGACTGAAGCCGAACGGATTCACGATCGGCACCGCGATCACCGTGCCCACTAGCGTCATCGGATCGGTGGTGTTGCTGATTCGGCGGACGATCTCCACGCCATTCAGCTCGTCACCATGCACGGCGGCCACCAGGCACAGCACCGGACCCGGCCGGGAACCGTGCACGACCACCACGGGACTCTCGACGCTCGCACCAGCAAAGCCTTCACTGGCAGTCCAGCTGAGCCGCGCGACGCTGCCGCCCTCGACGCGCTGCCCCATCAGCTCGAAAGGGATCATTCGCGGCGGCCCGACGAATTCATCCGAGGTGGGATCCGCCCAGGCTTTCTGCCCGGGCGGCCCGACGAAATCCGGGTTGGTCGGATCGCTGTAGTCGGACAGCAGCAACGGCGTGTCAGCCGACTGCGGAGAAGCCGCCACCGGCGACATCGGATACACCGCCCCCAGCGCCAGAAGAACCAGCGTGGTGACGACACGACCTCGAAATGCCGCGAACGAGCGCGTCATGCCTCGCCGCCGCAGTCGGCGCAGATCCCGTGTACCTCCAGCGTCTGTGCCTGCGGGCGGAAACCCAGCGCCGCGGCCTGCTCGTTCAGCAGTCGCGTGACTTCCTCGTCCTCGAGTTCCACCGCCCGCTGGCAGCGGTCGCAGATCAGGAAGGGCACCGAATGCTGCACGCGAGGGTGATGGCAGCGAATGAAGGCGTTGATCGATTCCAGCTTGTGGATGAAGCCGTTGGCGAGCAGGAAGTCCAGCGCGCGGTAGACCGTCGGTGGCGCTGCACTGCCCTCGCCCTCGCGAACCTGATCAAGCAGGTCATAGGCCTTCACCGGCCGTTCGGAACGCGCGACCAATTCCAGCACGCGCTGGCGCAGCGCGGTCAGGCGAAGGCCACGCTCGTCACAGATCGTCGCCACCTCGGTGATGAATCCGCGAGGGTCGTGGACGTGCTGCTTGGGATTGCTGCAGGGTTGCTGGGGCGCATGCGACATGCCCCGGATGTTAGCACCGGCCGCCGGGATTGCTGTGTGCCATCCCGCACTCAATCGGCGATACGCTCCAGCGCTGCGTCGATGCGCTTGAGCGCCTCGGCCTGCCCGCAGAGGTAGACAGTGTGGTCGATGGAAGGCGAAACGGCAGTGCCGGTCATCGCCACGCGAAGCGGCTGCGCCACCTTGCCCATGCCGATCTCCAGCTGTTCACCAACCGCACGCAGGGCGCCATCAATGGCCTCCGGCGTCCACTCGGACAACGCTTCCAGCGCCGCGCGTGTCGCCATCAGCGGCGCGCGCGCCGCCTCGACCAGCTGCTTGGCGACAGCCTTGTCGTCCCATTCGGTGATCGGTCCGTACCAGACCTTGGCGCGCTCGGCCATTTCCTTGAGGGTCTTGACGCGATCACGCAGCGCGACGACGACATCCGCCGGATTCGGACCGGATGCCGGATCAATGCCCACGGCGCGCAAATGCCAGTCGAAATGCACGGCAACGGCGGCCGGGTCATCACTCTTCAGATATTGCTGGTTCATCCACGCCAGCTTTTCCGGATCGAAGCGCGCCGCCGAGGTGTTCACGTCCTCGATGCGGAACAGTTCGATCATCTGCTCGCGCGAGAAGATTTCCTGGTCGCCGTGTGACCAGCCAAGTCGCACCAGGTAATTGAGCAGCGCGTGCGGCAGGTAACCGTCGTCGCGATACTGCATCACGCTGACCGCACCGTGGCGCTTGCTCAGCTTGGTGCCGTCCTGGCCGTGGATCATCGGCAGGTGCGCGAAGCTCGGCAACTTTGCGCCGAGCGCCTCGTAGATGTTGATCTGGCGCGGCGTGTTGTTGATGTGGTCATCGCCGCGGATCACGTCGGTGATCTTCATGTCGATATCGTCGACCACGACGGCGAAGTTGTAGGTCGGGTGATCGTCGGAACGCCAGATGATCAGGTCGTCGAGCTCGGTGTTGCTCCACTCGATGCGGCCGCGCACCTTGTCGTTGAACACCACGCTGCCGCTGTCAGGGTTGCGGAAGCGGATCACCGGCGTCACGCCCGGCTCGGGCTCGGTACGCTCGCGGCAGAAGCCGTCGTAGCGCGGCTTCTCGCCCTTGGCCATCGCCTCCTCGCGCAAAGCGTCCAGGCGTTCGCGCGAGCAGTAGCAGCGATAGGCCTTGCCGGCCTTCATCAGGTCTTCGGCAGCCTGGCGATAGCGGTCCATGCGCAGCGTCTGGTAGTACGGGCCTTCGTCGTGATCCAGGCCCAGCCAGTTCATGCCGTCGAGGATGGCCTGCACCGCCTCGTCCGTGCTGCGCTCGCGGTCCGTATCCTCGATGCGCAGGATGAACTGGCCACCGCGCTGGCGAGCCTCCAGAAGGCAATACAGCGCCGTGCGGGCGCCGCCAATGTGCAGGTAACCGGTGGGACTGGGAGCGAATCGGGTGCGACAGGTCATACGGACTCGAAGGTATTGACGCGAAAATGGCCGCGCATTCTAGCAGCCGGAACGCCGTCGTCTCAGGGTTTGACGGTGATGTGGATCACGGCCGAGCTGACCGGCGGGTCGTGCGGGATGTGCCGGAAGTCGGCGAGCAGCAGTTGGAGCGTGTGCTCGCCCGGTGCAAGCTCGATCGTGGTTTCGGTCTGACCCTTGCCGAAATGCACGTGGTGCTCGTCAGCCGGCACCGGCTGGTCCAGCGGCGGCAGGCCATCAGTGTCGATCAACAGGTGGTGATGACCGGTTGCCGGCAAATCGCTGCCAGCAGGCGTCACGCCCATGCCGCGAAGGCCGAAGCGCACCGTCACCGGACTGCTGACCGTCTCGCCATCCTTCGGGCTGATGATGTAAACCTCGGCACCGTCCGGCGCAGGTCGACGATCGATGCTCTCGGCGATGGCCGGCAGCGTCATCAGCGCCAGCAACCCGGCAGCCAGGTAGCACAACGGGCGGATGCGATGGTGGATGGACACGTGACTCTCCTCGACGGGCGTGCGAAATACACGGAATGGTCGATTGCAACCGGTTCGGGGCGCAGATACAAGGGACGCGCGCCGCTTCGTTCAGCTGAACCCGGGGATGCGGCGCTGCTACACTCTGCGCACCCAGTAACCACGGACGCCCGCCATGTCTCTCTCCATCCGTCGCCTGACCCGCCTGTTCACCCTTGCCGCGCTGCTCCCGCTCGCCGCCATTGCCCAGGAGGCTGCCGCGCCGGCCGCCGAGACAGCGGCTACTGCCGCGACGACCGAGTCGGCCGCACCGGCGCCGCGCGTTGCCATCACCACCAACATGGGCCGCATCGTGGTCGAGCTGGACCCGGCAAAGGCGCCAAAGAGCGTGGCCAACTTCCTGCAATACGTGGACAGCGGCTTCTACGACGGCACAGTGTTCCATCGCGTCATCAACAACTTCATGATCCAGGGCGGCGGATTCACCGCTGACCTGCAGCGCAAGCAGACCAAGGCACCGATCCCCAATGAAGCGAACAACGGCCTGAGCAACCTGCGCGGCACCATCGCCATGGCTCGCACCAGCGACCCGAATTCCGCCACCTCGCAGTTCTTCATCAACACCGTGGACAATCCGCGCCTCGACTTCGTCAGCGAGCAGAATGCCTACACCTGGGGCTACGCGGTGTTCGGCAAGGTCGTCGAAGGCATGGACGTGGTCGACGCCATCCGCGCTTCCGAAACCGGCGCGCAGGGCCCGTTCCAGAAAGACGTCCCCAAGCAGGCGGTGATCATCGAGCACATCCAGCGGGTAGCCGCGGACGGCGCTACAACGAACGAAGCGGCGCCGGCCGCCGCCGCAAACGCGAACTGATCCGTTCTCACGCGCAGCGGCTGCCACCCGGTCACAGCCGCTGCGCGACCGGTCCAAGCGGCATCGAGCCTTGAGTCACTGGTTCATTTCCGACCTGCATCTGGATGCCTCGCGTCCGGCGATCACGACGCTGTTCCTGGCGTTCCTGCGCGACATCCCGAATGAGGTCGAGTCGCTGTTCATCCTGGGCGATCTGTTCGAAGCCTGGATCGGCGATGACCTGGATGACGAGCTGACGCGCCAGATTGCCACCGGCATCCGCGGTGTCTCCGAGCGTGGGGTTGCCGTCCGCTTCATGCGCGGCAATCGGGACTTCCTGCTGGGTCGCAACTATTGCAGGCAAGCCGGCATGCAGCTGCTGCCGGATGCCTGCGTGATGGACATGGGAGGCATTCCCACCCTTCTCCTTCACGGCGACACGCTCTGCACGGACGACCACGCCTACCAGGCCTTTCGGCAGGAGGTACGCGATCCAGCGTGGATCGAGGGGTTTCTCGGCAAAACGCTTGCCGAGCGTATCGCATTCGCCCAGCAGGCAAGAGCCGCCAGCCAGCAGCACCAGCAACAGGTTGGCGACGTCATCACGGACGTCAATGGCGACGAGGTGGCCGCGACCTTCCGCCGTTACGGCATTGCCCGCATCATCCACGGCCACACCCATCGCCCCGCAATCCACCCACCGAGCGCGACATGCCCCGGTGAGCGCATCGTCCTTGGCGACTGGTACGAACAGGGCAGCCTACTGATCGTCAAAGACAACGGCGATGTGGAGCTGAAGAGCCTGCCCATCATCTGAAGCCGGAACGTTCGTTCCAACATTTGCTGTAGGCCGCGATCAAGTCTGAGTGCCGTGCAGGTGCACCCGCATCGCCGTCACTGCCGACGCTGTCCGAAACTATGAAAGCCATGCCTGCGGAGTAACCGTCGAGCACGTTCGCTCGGGTCACGGAAGCGGCGTGCTGCTCGCAATGGGCCGGCTTATGCGCGCACCTTTACCCGAGCGGCGAATGAGTCACACAGCTTGGCAGTGTCGACTTCAAACCAACCGGTTGCAGCAAGCCTTTTCGGCCCGTGCGACCCTGGGAAGAACGGAAGCACACAGGCATACCCTTCATCGGCGTAAGCGGCCCCTTCGTTCGCAACCCGGAGCCTGGATTGGTCGCGGTCCAAGCGATCGATCTACGAGTGCCGACACGTAGTCCGCAGAACGCGCCGAACTGGCTGAAAGTGCGGAGTACTCCCACACACCGAGTACTCACCGACACTTGGGATGCATCGATTGCGTGCGTGGCCAAAGCCCATTGACTCGCGTGCAACCAACCGCTCATTGGTCAGAAGTACAGACGCGCAAGCCCCGGACACTGCGCGCTCCCAAGTCAGTCTTCTCCCCGCAGGCATCTGCACAACCACCTTGCGTTTTCGAGGCAAAAAGAAAGGGCGCCGAAGCGCCCTTTCCGTACAGCTTGTTGGAGCTATGGGTATCAGCTGCGACGCAGCGAGATCACCAGAGCGCCCAGACCCGCCAGGAAGCCAAACAGCATCAGTTTCGACCACAGCGAGCTGGCCGGGACCAAGTCCGGCGCCGGGATCGGCGGCGGCACGACCTGCGCCAGAGCGGAGAAGCGGTACTGCGCCGGGGAACCAGCCGCATCATGCGTACAGGTGACCGTATCGACAGCCGCCGGAGCGCCGTTGGCCGGAACGTGACAGGTCACGCTCAGGTTGCCGGAGGCACCCGGTGCCAGCGTAGCCGGGAACGAATCGACCGTATGAGTACCACCAGCCGTGCAGCTGGCAATGTTCAGGGTCAGATCGCCGTCGTTGGTGATCACCACGTTACGAACCACGTCGGAGAGCTCGGGACCGTTACAGGCAATGTCCGAACCCGGAGCCGGAACCGACGAGAAGATCGGAGCCGGAATGGCCTGGAAGGTCGCGGTAACCGTACAGTCAGCCGAATGATCCGGATCGCCCGCCGTACCAACCGGGTTGGTCGTGTACGTCACGGTAGCGCTGGTCGGCGGAGCAACGTCCGGCGAGCCACCACAGGTACCGCCAATCGAAGCAACCTGGAAGCCACCACTCGGGGTAATCGTCACGACACCAGAGGTGCCGCTGTCAACGTCCTGAGACGGAGGTGTAACCGTACCGCCGGCGTTACCGGAAGCCGTGATGGTCTGGGTGGTCGGCGGAACGCCCTGCACCCGAATCTCGGCCGCGTCACCGGTGGCCGAGCCCTGTCCGTCATCCAATGCCGCCCAGTTGAGCGGGGACACAACGTCTGGATCGCCGGGATTTGGCAACACACCGGTGTAAGTGAAGGTCGGAGTACAGATGGTCGTATCGCTCGGATAAGCGACACCACCGTTAGTCGCCGAAAAAACGACCGTGCCAGCAGCCGGATTCAGGCAGGGTGCAAAATTACTGACCGTAAACAACGAACTATCGTACTGCAGAGCGCCCGAAAAACCATTCACCGCTGCATCAGCCCTGATCACGATGGACACATCAACCGTCGTACCAGGCGCTGAAATGATCGCCGGATTCGGGTCCGTATAAACAGCACTGGCAAACACACTTCCGCTAAGCGCTGCAGCCAGCAACGCAAAGCACAACTTACTCGAACGCTTCATTCGTATTCACTCCCCAAGAGCGGTAAATCGGGTAACCAAAGTTAAAGCAAAAGAATTAAACCAGAGAAGGCCGCTATCAATCAACGCCAACAACTTTTGCAGCGCTGGCCAGCTTCTTGCCTTTCTCGGCCACGACCTCAAGACCACCAACCTTCATCTGCCCGGCAGCGGCCTTGGACGCAGAATCAAAACTGATGCTGCCGATGGTCTGCATGCCAGCCGGCAACGCTTCGCCACCAGCCGAATAGATCACAAAAGCCACGTTGCTTTTGTCATTGCTTACAAAGCACTTTCCGGAGAAGTTGGAAGGCAGACCCGACACGCAATCATCAGCATTAACGCCCTTAACGCCCTTGGGCAGCAACACAGCAAACTGCAGTGCGGTTGCCGTGCCATCAGACTGGAAATCGATGCCGGCAATCTGGGATTTGCCCGCCGAACCAACGGTGATCAACAAGGTTTGATTCGCGTCAGCCACCGCAGCCGGCTTCGCGAGCGACGCACCGAGCTCCTGCTCGGCGTCCCTCGCCGCAAGTGCTGCAGAACTGAGGGAAATGGCCACAGCCGCCACCAGCAAATGTTTGACGATATTCATTAGAGAGCCTCCGCACATTCGGTTTCATTGCCGGGAATGCCATCGAACTGGTTGTTCAAGTCGGTGCCAATACGGTTGGCAAGACAGGTGTAGTCGGCAACGTCAGTCTGACCACCTTCGTTGCAATCCGGCTGACCGGCCGCCAGGGCGGTCGTGTTGGAACCACCGAAGAACAGTTCAAGCTTGGCAGCGATATCGTCCCGGACGAAATTGTAATCGGCCACCGAACAATCGGCATCGCCGTTTGCGTCGCCTGGACGCAGGCGACCAATCGCAACACCGCGGGTGGACTCGAACTCATCGACAATAATGCGACCAGTGCCAGCGCTTGCTATCCAACCCAGGCGAGCAGACTCGATCGCCGCAACATCGCCGATCGTCCCACTCAAGCTCACATTCGTGAGAGCCACACCCACAGTGGAACCGCTGAAAGTTGAATTACCAACCGTCGCACTGAACGTGTCAGCGGCAGCGTCATAGGCGAACTCAATCGAGTACCACTTGCCGGCCGCAGCCGCGACGTTGCCACTGGCGCCACCCACGTTGAACGTGAACTGCCCGCTGCCGTAGCTGATCGAAATCGGCTGACTTCCGCCGCCGTCATCAGCGGTATAGGCACCAAATACCTCAGCGCTTCCACCCGACAACTCGGGGAACACATAGAAACGGGCGTTGTAAGTGGAGTCGTTGGCCGGGTGGTTGTCACCGACATAGTCGCCGGACGAACCAAGAACCAGTCCACAGCTGCCGGAGTAGCGGGAGTTGTAAGTACCAACTTCGGCGGGAAGTTTCGCGTCAGCATCAACAGCTGTCTTGGCCCCAGTCCACTGCGACACGGTGCAGGCGAGCGCGCCGCTCATCGGGAGAGCAGCCAGAATGGCGCCCATCAAAAGGTTACGGGACAACGATTTCATCGGTTTCACCCCTCTCTGTTCAGGATTTGCATCGGTATCTGGATCCGAGCAACCGGGCTAGGCTAGCACAGGGCTCGGGGTCCGTTAAGTACTTGATACACACTAGGGACCGGCCTGACCGCTTGGCCAGTCGACCCATCCGGGAGGCCCACCAAAACCGGCGCCCCGCATGTGGCTCACTGATACAATACGCAGCCCGGAACACAAACAGGTCATCCTTTGTCGAAATCGTCTTCCATCCGTCACCGTCGCCTGGTCGTCATGCCGGCCCGTGACGAGCGTCCGACCGTGGAAACCATGGTCCGACGGGCCCGCGAGCGCCTGGACTGCGACGTGCTGGTGGTTTCGGACGAAAGCCGGGATGGCACGGCCGACGCGGCCCGTGGCGGCGGCGCCCGCGTACTGGAGCTGCCAATCCAGCTCGGCGCCTGGGGTGCCACCCAGGCCGGCATGCGCTTTGCGCAGCGGCACGGATATGACGTGGTGATCACCTTGGATGCCGATGGCCAGCACGACCCCGACTGCCTGCCTGCTCTCATGGCGGAGTATGAGCGCGGCGGCACCGACGTGGTGATCGGCACCTTTCCCGAACGACTGAGCGGTGCCAAGAGACTGGCCTGGGGCTGGTTTCGCGGTATGACCGGCCTTGCGGTGGAGGACCTGACCTCAGGCCTACGCGTCTATGGCCCCCGGGCGCTGCGCGTTCTGACCTCCCCGGAAGCCACGCTGCTGGACTATCAGGATGTCGGGGTGCTGCTGCTCCTGCGCAAGTATGGACTCCGGGTTCGCGAGCTGCCGACGCCCATGCTTCCCCGGAGCGCCGGGCACTCCCGCGTGTTCTCGTCCTGGTTCAAGGTCGCCGGCTACATGCTCCAGACCACCCTGCTCTGTCTGGCGCGCGTGGGCCGGCTGGGTGTCAGTGATCGCGCCATGCGTCGCGCCGAGGGCCTGAGCGCATGACGCCCCTGTTGACGGCTGCCCTGCTCGGCGTGGGCACGGCGCTGGTGATCCTGTACTTGGTGCGCCGCGACCAGATGCATGGTCGCTATGCATTCTGGTGGCTCTCCGTGGCTACCGTCGCACTGGTTTTCGGGCTGATGCCGAGCCTGGTGGATCGCCTGGGTCACTGGTTCGGCGTGAAATACCCGCCCACACTGGTGGTGATGCTGGTGCTGGCGGCCCTGCTGGTCAAACTGCTGGTTTCCGACCTGGACGTCACACGGCGCGAGCGGCGCATCCGGCGCCTGCTACAGAAAACGGCGATCCTCGAAGCCGAGTTGCGCGAGCTGCGTACGGAGGTAGATGCGCTTCGCAACGCGGCCAGCCATTCCGGTGACGAAAGCGATGTCGCGGCTGTGGTAGTGGAACCGCCGCGGAAAGTCGTTGGCTGACACCGCAAAGCCTGTCCTCCGCCTTGCGAATCCTTCACCTCGGCAAGTTCTATCCGCCCTTTGCCGGCGGCATCGAGCGCTTCACGGCCGACCTTCTGGGCGGTCTTTCCCGCCAGGGCATCGAGCAGGCGGCGCTGGTACATGCCTCACCGAGGCAGCCACGCACGGCCCGAGAATGGATCGAGTACGGTAATGTGCGGCTGCGGGAAACGCCCTGCAGCGGTCGGCTACTGTTCGTTCCGATCAGTCCGCGCTGGCCGGCAGACTGTCGGCGCCTGCTGCAGGATTTCCAGCCGGACCTGCTGCATATCCACGCACCCAACCCTTCGGCATTCTGGCTGCTGGGCATGGCCTCGGCACGGAAACTGCCCTGGGTGGTGCAGTGGCACGCCGATGTGCCGGACGATGCCCTGCACCGTGGCGTCCGCCTCGCCTACCCCGCCTACCGACAGCTGGAAAGCCGGCAGCTGCGCCGCGCTGCGCGCATCGTGCCAAGCACACGGAGCTATCTCGACGCGAGCCGTGCGCTGCGCCCGTACCTACCCCGTTGCGAAGTCATTCCACTGGCCATCGACAGCGACGAACCGGTTCACACTGAAGCCGGCGAGGAGCGCCTTTCATGGCCGGGCAACGGACTGAAACTGCTCGCCGTAGGTCGACTCAGCTACTACAAGGGCTTCCATGGCCTGCTGGATGCCATCGCCGCGACGCCCAATGTATCCCTGCTGCTGATTGGCGATGGCGAGCGGCGAGCCGAGCTGCGGCAGCGGATCGCGCAGTTGCGGATCGGCGACCGCGTGCGCCTGGCCGGTCAGGTCAGCGACGCACAGCTGCACGCCGCCTATCGCGACTGCGATGCGTTCTGCCTGCCTTCGCTCGACCGCTCTGAGGCCTTTGGCCTGGTTTTGCTGGAAGCCATGCGCGCCGGCAAGCCGGTGATTGTCTCGGCGGTTCCGGGTTCCGGCATGGGCGAGGTCGTCGTCAATGGAAAGACCGGACTGCACGCTCCACCGGGAGACACGCAGGCACTGGCTGCGGCGATCGGGACATTGGCTGGCGACGAAGCGCTGCGCCGGCAGCTCGGTGCCAACGGTCGACGGCGCTGGGAGGACGACTTCTGCCTGGAGCGCGTCAGCGAGCAGTGGGAGCGGCTCTATCGTCGGGTTCTTGACCGGCAGCGCTGAATAGCGCCACCAGGAACAGGATCGCCACCGGCACCAGCTGCAGCACGATCCGGTTGAGGCTGGTGAGGTTTTTCGCCCACGCCGCGGCATCGGTGAAGAAGAACAGGAAGCCGACGAAACACAGACCGAACAGCAGCAGCAAGCCAAGGCCACGAGCACCGCGGTCAAAGCAACATTGACGCCAAGCGATCAACGCGCCAATCGGCAGCAGCCACCACAGCAGGTGGAAATTCGGCAGCAGGAACAGGCTTGCGAACACCTCCGGCAGCACCGGATGCAGCGCCAGATCGATGTCGCCAATACCGGGAACGGTGATTTGCCCCCAGCGCAGCCAGACCGTACCAAGGCCGGGTGCCGGGATCGGCAAGCCTCCCAATAGCAGGCCAACCACCAGCGCCAGCAGGCCAAGGCCCAGCAGCAGCCAGCGCAGCCGTGATGGCAATACCAGCAGCACGAGCGTGGCCAGCATCAGCAGCAGCCAGACAGCGCCCTCCTGCTTCAGCAATGGAAGGGCCGCGGTAAACAGCAGGCAGGTCAGGAGGTGTCGCCGTTCGCCTGTCTGCCGCCACCGCCACAGCGCGAGTGCGGCCAGTGCCAGCAACGCGGCAATCCAGAGGTCGAGATAGCCGGCCAGCGACAGGTGGGCATCGACCAGCGGCATGCTCAGCAACGCATAGGCACCAAGCAACGCCAGCCAGGTCTGGCAGCCGATGCGACGCAGGCCAGCGAACACCGACACCCCGATCATCGGCTGCAGGAACAGCCATGGCAGATGGCTGGTGCTGCTGGACCAGCCGCCAGCCGCACTGACAAGCAACATCAGGTAGCGCGGAACGCTTTCCGGGTAATGCGGTGCCAAGGCGGTCAGCCCGCCCTCGCCTCCGGCCGCTGACCAGGCCTGCAGCGCCTGGAAGCTGGAAAGGCTATCGGCACCCGACCAGGCCTTGGGCTTGCCCAGCCAGGTGGTCCAGGCATCCCAGGTCAGCGTCGGCAACCAAAGGGCCTGCAGCGCCGCCAGCAACCAATGCGTCACCAGCAGGATGAGCAGCAGCCAGCAGAGCCCATTCCAGCCGGAAAAAGTGGCGGTAGCAGGAACCGAACTCGCCGGAATGCGCCGCACTCGCCACCACCACAGCAACCAGAACGCTCCCGCCAGAACCAGCAGCCAGACGATGGAGGCACCAAATAGTGCCATCGGAGGCGAACTGACAAACAGGCGAAGCATTGCGCCGCAAAGCGGCACACCCAGCAGCCAACCGCCGGCGATGCGCTCGGCCCAATACCCGACACGGCCTCGGCGTGAGCCGTCCAGCAGGGCCAGCAATGGCGCGCCCAGCAAGGCCGGCAGCAGCAGCACGAGCATCACCGATAGCGCGCTCATGGCGAGCGCCCCCGATTCTGGCTTCCCAACGCCTTGGTCAGACGCAGGGCCTGCACGCCGGGCGCACGCTGGATCTCCTCGGCCACATAGCGCTGTCCGGCCAGTCGCAACCGGCCCTTCCTCAGCTCCAGCGGCTTGCCCAGCGTCACGATCACGCTGCCGAGGGGAAGCGCGCCATTCGAGTGTTTCGGCAGCGGTCCGACATTCAGCGGACGCAGTAGGAACATCGGGTAGTCGCGCAGGAAGGCGCCCTCGCTGTTGAGGAACACCACTGGGCGCGGCTCCTCGGCCAGCAGCTCATCCCGAAGCGACGTCAATGGTCGCGCCAGTGCCGGACTGGCGGCAAGACCCTGCTCGCCCGCCAGTCCGTGGACGGCGGCCACCCGCTCCGCCCGCGCGACCTGCACGCGCAGCGACTGCAGATCCAGCAGCAACCACAGCCCCAGCGCGACAACGCCGCCGCCACGCAACCAGCCCGCGCGCCGCCAGCGCAGCGCCCAGCCTAGCGCTGGCCACAGCAGCAATGCTGCCAAAAGGAATGCCGGCAGCCATGGCCGTGGACTATCGAAGCCCAGTTCGAGACCGCTGGTGTTGATCGAGCGTCCAATCCAGCGCCGCTGCGCCGCCCATTCATCGGCCATCGCCGCCAGTGCCGGCAGATGACCATCGCGCAGCAGGCTAGCCGCGCGCAGGCGCAAGACCGCCGGCGGCGCGTCCTCGACCGCAAGCAGATCTAGCGGTCGAACCTCGATGGCGAGGTCATCGATGCGCCCTTCCCAGTCCTTGCTGGCGCGAACCAGATCCAGCGTCACCACGCTGCCGGATCGCGGAATCGTCGCCGATGCCGGCTTGCCGTCCCGACGCCACAACAGGCGGAGCTGCCGCTCCCGTCCGAGGCCTTCAAGCTCCAGGCGCAGAAAACGGTAGTCCGCCGCCTGCCAGGGACCTAGCGTCCAGATCAGGCTGCGCGACGTGGCGGCCGGAATGCTCACCGCAAGCCCAGCGTCTTCTGCCTGCTCCTCGGCGCCATCGACGCGGAAGGCAGTCGGCGCCAGCTCGAGGTCGTCGCCGTCGGCGCTGATCCAGCGCGGTGCGGCGTAGATCATCCAGGCCAGCAGCGTCACAAGCACCCACAGCGTGAGCGCCGCAGCCAGTCGGAGCGCGCCGCTGCGGTCCGGTGTCATGCCGCTCTTCGCCAGGCTCACACCGCAGGCTCCAGCGGCGCCAACTCTTCGGCGGTGAAACCCGCGCGCTGGCGCGCCTCCTCGTTGAGCGGCCCACGCAGGGCATTCGGCGCGAAGCGGGCCAGCAGCTGGCGGAAATGCGACACCGGATTGATGCCTTCCGCGTCACAGCACCAGTGATACCAGCGCGTGCCGGCGGCAACGTGGGCGACTTCCTCGCGCAGGATGATGTCGAGGATGGCGACGGTTTCCCCGTCGCCTTCTCGCTGCAGGCGTTCGATCATGCCCGGCGTCACGTCGAGGCCACGCGCCTCCAGCACGCGCGGCACCAGCGCCATGCGTTCCAGGCAGCTGTGCGCGGTCTTCTCGGCCATTTCCCACAGGCCGTTGTGGGCGTCGAAGTCACCGTAGGCATGGTCGAAATCCGCCAGACGGCCCTGCAACAATCCAAAATGCTTGGCCTCGTCCGCAGCCACCGACAGCCAGTCGCGATAGAAGCGCAGCGGCAGTCCACGGAAGCGATAGACCGCATCGCAGGCCAGGTTGATGGCGTTGAACTCGATATGCGCGATGGCGTGGATGAAAGCGGCGCGACCATCGCGACTGCCAAGCCCGCGCTTGGGCAGCGTAGACGGTGGCACCAGATTCGGACGCTCAGGTCGTCCGGCGATGCAGGCGTCCTCAATCACCCGTGGCGTCACCGACACGCTGTCGTCGGCGATGGCATCGACCGCGCCATCACCCGTCACAAGCATGGCATCGAACTGCGCCGGCAAGGCCGAGGCCAGCTTCAGCTTGAGCTCGATGTCAGCCGTGCGCAGGCAGCGCAAAGCGGCCGCATGGATGTCCTTGACGCTGTCGATGCCGGCGTCGCTCCCCAACGACATGAACCCGAACCTTAACCCGCCAAGCGTCGCTGCTGCTTGGCGTCGTCGCTGCGGCCGTGGCTGAGGCGCTCCAGATAGCCATCGTCGAGGCCGGTCACGTACTCGCCGGAGAAGCACGACGAATCGAATACCGGAAGGCGTTCCTGCCTACCGCGCGTCGCCGCTTCGAGGTCTTCTAGGTCCTGATAGACCAGCCAGTCACAGCCGAGCATGGCCTGCACTTCGGCCTCGCTGCGACCGTGCGCGACCAGTTCCTCGGCGGCCGGCATGTCGATGCCGTAGACGTTCGGATAGCGCACCGGCGGCGCGGCGGAGGCGAAGTAGACCTTGCGCGCGCCGGCCTCGCGGGCCATCTGCACGATCTGTCGCGAGGTGGTGCCGCGCACGATGCTGTCGTCGACCAGCAGCACCACGCGGTTCTTGAATTCCAGCGGGATGGCGTTGAGCTTGCGGCGCACCGATTTCACCCGCTCGCTCTGCCCCGGCATGATGAAGGTGCGACCGATGTAGCGGTTCTTGATGAAGCCTTCGCGGTACTTCACGCCCAGCGCCAGCGCCAATTCGGCAGCCGACGTGCGCGAGGTGTCGGGAATCGGGATCACCGTGTCGATGTCGTGGTCGGGACGCAGTCGACGGATCTTCTCGGCCAGCTTCACGCCCATGCGCATGCGCGCCTTGTGCACGGACACGCCCTCGATCATCGAATCCGGTCGCGCGAAGTAGACGTATTCGAAGATGCACGGCGCATGCGTCGCCGGCGCGGCGCACTGCTGCTGGTGCAGGTCGCCGCGACTGGTGATCACCAGCGCCTCGCCCGGCGCCACATCGCGCATCAGCTCGAAGCCGAGCAGGTCCAGCGCCGCGCTCTCCGAGGCCACGGCGTATTCCGTGCCCTCGGGTCGATCACGCTTGCCCAGCACCAGCGGACGGATGCCGTGCGGGTCGCGGAACGCCACCAGACCCAGTCCCAGCACCGTCGCCACCGTCGCGAAACCACCGCGACAGCGTCGGTACACGCCTTCGACGGCGCGGAACACCGCGGCCGGGTCCAGCGAGTTTTCCTGGTCCAGGTGATGCGCGAAGACGTTGAGCAGGACTTCCGAATCCGACTCGGTATTGATGTTGCGGCGATCCTGCTCGAAGACCTCGTTGCGCAGCGCCTCGGTGTTGATCAGGTTGCCGTTGTGGCCCAGAGCGATGCCGTAGGGCGAATTGACGTAGAACGGCTGCGCCTCGTCGCCACCATCGGTGCCGGCGGTCGGGTAGCGGCAATGGCCGATACCGACGCGACCGCGCAGGCGGCGCATGTTGTCCTCGTCGAATACATCCTTGACCAGCCCCTGCCCGCGCTGCAGGTGGATGCGGCTGCCGTCGATGGTGGCGATGCCGGCGGCATCCTGGCCACGGTGCTGCAGCACCTGCAGGCCGTCATAGAGGGAGCCGGCCACTTCGCTGAAACCGACGATACCGATGATGCCGCACATGGGGTGAACCTCGTGGATGCTGCCGTTCAGTCCGCGTCGTCCGGGCTTCCGGTGTCGTCGCGGGCTTCCGATCCGGCATCGTCGCCGGATTCCAGGGGCGTATTTTGGGGCCTGTCGCCCATCGGGGCCAGCAGTCCGTCGCTCAATTCCGACGGCAGGTAGTCCGCGGGCGAGAAATCCACGTGTTTGGCCACCTGCTCCGGCAGCCAGCCGCGCATCCATTCCGCACCGCTTTCGTAGTACGGCAGCAGCCGCGACTGCCGCCACCAGTCGTCACCCGGCATCGGCGTGAAGCCGAACAGCAACACCAGCACACAGCCCAGCAGCGCGCCGCGGGCGATACCGAACAGCATGCCAAGCAGCCGATCCGTACCGCTCAGGCCGGTCGACTTGACCAGCTTGCCGAGCAGCCAGGTGGTCAGGCCACCGACGATCAGCGCCAGCACGAACAGCAGCGCGTAACCCAGCATCAGCCGTGCGGACGGCGCCTCGACATGGCCTTCGAACAGCGGCGCCAGCTGCTCGCCATAGGTGAAGGCCAGCCAGAAAGCGGCGACCCACACCACGATCGAGGACACTTCGACCAGGAAGCCGCGCCATAGCCCGACCAGCGTGGACAGGCCGAGGATGACCAGCAGGGTGATGTCGAGCCAGGTCAGCATGCGGTCCGGCCCGGCAACAAATCCGGCATCACGGGTGGTTGACGATCATGCCGCTCAGGCGGAACTTGTCCTTGAGCTGCTTCGCCAGCGTTTCCGCCCTCGAGCGCTCCAGCTCCGGTCCGACGCGCACCCGGTAAAGGCGGCCGGCATCGGTGTCGGCCGCGGCGATGAAGGCGTTGAAGCCGCCATTGCGCAGGCGCTCGCGCAGCACGTTGGCGTCTTCCTGCTTGCTGAAGGCACCGACCTGCACTGCATAGCCGCTACCCACGACCGCCGGCGTGGCGGCTTCCAGCTCGATGACCTGCGGCTTCAGCGTCGGCTCGACGCGCTGTGCAGCGAGCCGCGCGAGGTTGGCGTCGGCAGGGCCGGCATAGGGGCCGACATCCAGGCGCAACGCCGGCTTGCCGTCGATCTGGATGCTTTCCTGCCGTGTCTTGAGACCAGCGGCGTCCAGCTTGCCGGCCAGGGCTCGTGCGCTGTCGAGGTTGGCGAAGCTGCCGATGCGCACCACGTAGCGACCGTTTGTGTCAGCCGGTCGCGGTGGCGGCGGCGCCGGAGAGGTGGCGGCGGGCCTCGTTTCCGCAGGCTTGTCCTCGGCGGGCTTGGGCTCTTCCGGCGGGTCCGCTTCGGTCACCGCGACTGTCGGCGTCGTCGCGGCGTCATCCGCCGCTGCCGGTGTTTCAGCGGGCGCGGCCTCGGCTTGATCCGCGGTATCGACGGTAGCAATCTCGTCCCGCGTCACCACCGGCTCCCCGGCATCCGTGGTGGCCGGTGCGGGCGGAACGGTCAGCGGCAATTCGCGGGTTTCGAAATCGGCGGATGGCGGCGCGGGCAGGTCCAGACGCACGTCCTCAGCACCGCGCTGCGGCGCGGGCGAGTCCAGCAGCATGGGCAGGAAGATCACCGCCAGCGCCACCAGAACGGCGGCGCCGATCAGACGCTGTTTCAGGCCAGACTCCATTCGCAGTACCGCCGGAGGTTCGAGTGAGCGCCGATTATAGCGGGCCGCTCCGATCCACCGCGCCGCCACCATGCCGGCGGCGACATCCCGCATTCAGGGTGCGCGGCCCGGATGCCGCTAATCCGCAGCGACCAGCGCATCCAGCACGAGGCGGGTCATCGCATCGACGCCAGTGGTGCGCGCGCTGGCGCTGGCGTGTTCGTCGCGCAACAGGTGGTCGGTGACGGTGAGAACGGTCAATGCCTGCACGCCGTGCTCGGCGGCAACGCCGTATAGCCCGGCCGCTTCCATGTCGATGCCGAGTATCGACATGGCCGACAGGCGACGCGGCAGTGCCGGATCGGGGCCGTAGAAAAGATCGGTGGAGAACACGTTGCCGATGCGCAGCGGCGTCGACGTGCGTCGCGCCTGCGCCGCCACCGGTTGCAGCAGGTCGAAACTGGCGATGGCGGCGAAATCCATGCCGTTGAAGCGCTGCCGATTGACGCCCGAATCCGTGCAGGCGCCCATGGCCAGGATCAGGTCACCCAGCGCGATGTCGTCATGCACCGCGCCGCAGGTGCCGACACGTACCAATCGCCGCACGCCGTAATGGCGAACCAGTTCGGTGGCGTAGATCGAGGCCGACGGAATACCCATTCCGGTGCCCATCACCGACACCGGCGTCCCGCGCCAGCTGCCGGTGTAGCCCAGCATGTTGCGAACGGCGGTGACCGGCTGGACCGCGTCGAGGAAGGTGCTGGCGATGTGCTTGGCCCGCAGCGGATCACCCGGCAGCAGGACCAGCTCGGCGAAATCGCCCTGTCGGGCTTCGATATGTGGCGTACCCATGTCAGATGAAGGCCTCGCCCTTCTGCAGCGGAGGAATGCCGAACCAGCGCGCGATGCTCTGGCCGACATCGGCCATGCCGTCGCGGATGCCGATGGCGCGCGCCGGCAGGCTCCGCGACCACGCCAGCACCGGCACGTATTCACGCGTGTGGTCGCTGCCCCGGAAAGTGGGATCGTTGCCGTGGTCGGCGGTGAGCAGCAGCAGGTCGTCATCGGCCAGCGACTCGATGAAACCGCCGAGGATGGCGTCGAATCCCTCCAGCTCGGCGGCGTAGCCGGCGACGTCGCGGCGATGTCCGTACTCCTGGTCGAAATCCACCAGGTTGGTGAACACCAGTCCGCCATCCGGCAGACTTGCCAGCTCATCGCGGGTGGCATCCATCAGGCCCTGCAGCCCGGATGCCTTCACCCGACGGTCAATGCCTTGCATCGCAAAGATGTCGCCAATCTTGCCCACGCCGACAACGCTACCGCCGTGCTCGCGGATGGCGTCCAGCAGCGTTGGCCCCGTCGGCGGCGTGGCCCAGTCGCGCCGGTTGGCGGTGCGCTGGAATTCGCCGGCGTGGCAGCCAACGAACGGACGCGCGATGACGCGGCCGATGCGGTATTCGTCCACCAGCCCTCGCGTCGCCTCGCACAGCGCGTAGAGGCGTTCCAGCCCGAAGCATTTTTCGTGGGCGGCGATCTGCACCACCGAGTCGGCGGAGGTGTAGACGATCGGCCAGCCGCTGGCGAAATGCGCAGCGCCCAGCCGTCGGATGATCTCGGTGCCGGAGGCATGGCAATTGCCCAGCACGTCCTCGCAGCCGGCAGCCGCGGCGATATCGCGAACCAGCGACGCCGGCAGGCTGTCGCACGGCTCGCTGAAATAGCCCCAGTCGAAGTCCACCGGCAATCCGCAGAGTTCCCAATGGCCGGACACCGTGTCCTTTCCCGTGGACTGCTCGCGCGCACAGCCCCAGACCGCATTCGGCGCCGGGTTCGACGCGATGCCGGCCAGCGCGCCACCTCGCGCCAGTGCCGCGGCTTCGGCCAGACCCAGATCGCGAAGCACCGGAACCTCCAGCGCGCGACCCCGTCCGCCCTGCTCCAGCGGACGCGCGCAATAATCGGCGATATGACCCAGCGTGTCGGCGCCCGCGTCGCCGAAACCAGCGGCATCCGGCGCCGCACCGACGCCCAGCGAATCCATCACCAGCAGCACCGCGCGGGCCATGGGTCAGGCCACCTTTCCGCAGATGATGGGCGCGGTATCGGCACGCACCACCAATGGTCGCGCCACCGGCGCCTGTTCGCCGATCTCGATGGCGTCGCGCAGCATCGCTTCCACGGCAAGCACGTCCTCGCGCCGGGCCGCATGGATCTGCAGCAGCGGATCACCACGCAGGACGCGCGTTCCCACTTCGACGACCTCACCAAAACCCACGCGCGGATCGATGCAATCGTCCGGTCGCTGACGTCCCGCGCCAAGGCGCACTGCAGCCTGCCCCAGCACGCGCGCATCCACACGGCGCACCCAACCATCGCGCGCGGCCTGCAGCGGCTGCTGGCAGGGCGCGGACAGGTCCGCCGCACTGGCCCAGCTGAAGACATCACCAGGACCACCCAGCGCACGCACCATCGCGGCGAAACGCTCCGCTGCGCGCCCGCTGGATCGAGCCGCCAGCAGCATCGCCGAGGCTTCCTCGTTGTCCCGCGCGAGACCCGCCGCGCACAGTGCCGTCTCGCCCAGCGCCATGCAGACGCTATGGAAGCGCGCCGGCCGGGCGTCGCCCTGCAGGTAGTCCAGGCACAGCAGCAGTTCCAGCGCGTTGCCGATCATCGGCGCCAGTGGCTGGTCCATGTCGGTGAGCAGCGCGTGGCAAGGCAGTCCGGCGGCGCTGGCGATGCGCTGCAGGCGTTCGGCCAGCCGCCGCGCCTCGGTGCTGTCGGACAGCGTGGCACCGGAGCCGTGCTTGACGTCCATCACCAGCAGGTCCGCACCGGCGGCGAGCTTTTTCGACAGGATCGACGCCACGATCAGCGGCAGCGAATCCACCGTCGCGGTGACATCGCGGATCGCGTACAGCCGGCGATCCGCTGGCGCCAGATCGGCGCCGGCACCGACGATGGCCAACCCGGTTTCGGCGACCACGCGATACAGCGTGTCGCGATCCACGTCGACACGATAGCCGGCGATGCATTCGAGCTTGTCCAGCGTGCCGCCGGTGTGGCCCAGACCGCGCCCGGACAGCATCGGCACGAAGGCGCCGCAGGCCGCCAGCATCGGCGCCAGTACCAGGCTGATGGCATCGCCCACGCCACCGGTGCTGTGCTTGTCGACCACTGGACCACGACCGCGAAGGAACGACCATTCGAGCACCGTGCCGCTGTCGCGCATGGCCAGCGTGAGGTCGCGCGTTTCGCGATCGCTCATGCCGCAAACCGCCGCGGCCATGCAGAAAGCGCCAACCTGCGCATCGTGCACTTCGCCGGAGGCCATGCCACGCATCAGCGCGGACAGTTCGGCCGCCTCCAGCTCCTCGCCGCGCCGCTTGCGCGCCAGCAATCCGGGCGTGTCGAGGCGCATCAGTAGCTACCACCCGCCGTTGCTACACCACCCGCCTCGGCAACCAGTGCGTCCAGCAAACCGCTGGCGCCAATTCGGAAACGCGCCGGCGTCGCGGCGTCCTCGCCAAGTGCGGCGATCACCTGCTCGCGATAGGCCATCGCCTGCTCCGGCGTGCGGATGCCGCCAGCCGCCTTGAAGCCCGCCGGTCGACCGCAGCCCGCAATCGCGTCGAGCATGATGGCGGCGGCTTCCTGCGTGGCGTTGACCGGCACTTTCCCGGTCGAGGTCTTGATGAAGTCCGCGCCGGCAGCCAGCGCGATGCGGCTGGCTTCGGCGATGCGCGCGGCATCGGCCAGCTCGCCGGTTTCGAGGATGCACTTCAGCAGCGCCGACCCGCAGGCCTCGCGACAGGCATCGGCGACACGCCGGAACGTATCCAGATCGCCAGCCAGCAACGAGCGATACGGCAGCACGGCATCGATCTCGTTGCCGCCGGCCGCCAGCGCCCGGCGGGTTTCGCGCGCCGCGCGCGCCGGATCAGCGCCGCCCTCGGGGAAATTGACCACGGTCGCCACTGCAACCGACGCCAGCCCCAGCCGGTCCAGCTCGCGCCGCGCGGTGCCGATGTGCTCGGGATAAACGCACAGCGCCGCCGGCGGACATGGCGCTGCCGCGGCCCTCGCGCACAGTCGCAGGATGTCCTCGGGTCGGTCATCCTCACCGAGCGAAGTCAGGTCGAGATGGCGAATCAGGTCGGTGGCGGAAGGGGAATGCGGCATCCGGCTCTCCTAGGTTCCGGGCCAGCCTAGCCGAAGCCTCCGGGCGCTCTTCTGACACGGATCAAGTTCGCGGCGAAAGGTCGCGACGGCCTTCGTCACCGATATTTGGCGCCAATCGCCGCCGAATTCCCGCCTGACCGTTGTCCGACACCGCCGCTTTTTCCGTATTCCCCGATCAGGACCACCGGAAAAACCCCATGCACCGATACCTCAAGGTCACATCGGCAGGCGTGCGGCACTACGCCATCGCCCTTCTCGCCCTGATGGCGCTGTCGCTATCGCCGGCCCGGGCGGTGGATCCGCCCGCCTGCCCGGACACGCTGGACGCCATGGCGTTGGCGCTGGTGTCGAATGCACCGGTCACGCTGGCCGATGACGACGCCAGCCACGGCGACTACGTCATGCCATCGATGGGCGACGTCGATGCGCTGGCCGCTGCCTTCGCGACCGGCCTTGGTGGCGACATCGGCACCATGGAAACGCAGGCCGCGACGCTGGGCCTCGACCACTGCCTGCTTTCGCTGGCGACCCCGAATGGCAACGAGGACATTGACGTCTGGTACCCACCCGACGGCTTCGACGCCATGACCACGCGCGGCCTGCCGCTGCTGGCGCTGCGTCGCACCATCGGAACACGACCGGTGATCCTGGGCGTGCCGCATGCCGCCACCGAGTACCGCATTGCTGCGCAGGGCGTGGCCGTGTTCACCGGGCAGCCGGCGGTGACGATGCTGGTGATTGCGCCACAGCATCGTTGCCATCTGGCCGACATCGCGCCAGCAGCGTTCCAGGGCAGCACCGACCAGTGCGACGGCGTCTACCGCGAATCGGACGCCGCGCACACGCAGCAGTCGCTGTTTCACGCCCTGCATCGCGGCGCCTGGAGCGCCTGGCCGACGGCGATCACCCTGCAGATCCACGGCATGAGCGCCGCCGGCATCAGCGCCTCACCCGGCAAGAAAGGCAACGTCGCGCCCGCCAGCGACTGGCCGGCCACCGCCCTGCACGACCGCTACGCCGCCGGACTGGAAGCGCTCGGCTTCGATCCCGCCACCCTGACCACCTGCGTCGACTACACAGGACCGCGCGGCGACCGCGTCCGCGAACACCTCTGCGGCACCAAGAACGCCCAACGCGGCGGCCTAGCCGACCTCACCCGCGAGCGCGACTTCATCCACCTGGAACAATCCCGCAACGTCCGTGAAGAGCCCGGTGGTGATGATGCGCTGGCGACCGCCGCCGGCTTCGCCGCCTCGGCCATCTGGCGCGACAGCTTCGAACAGTGAACAGCGCCGCTACTGCGGCCCGGGAAAATTGTCCACGTAGCGGATGGTGAAATCCGGGAACGAATCGACGAACTGGATCTTGTAGTCAGGAAACGATTCCACCATCTGCCAGCGCCCCGGCTTGTCCGGAAAACTCTCCACCACCTGCACATGCAGATCCGCAAAGCTGTCGACCACCTTCACCCGATAGTCGGGAAACGAGGTCACGACCTGGATGCGGCCGTGGATAGCCGAGACATCTGGTTTGTCGGCGGCAATTGCGTGGCGCGGCCATCCACCCGGAAACACACTCAGCAGACCGACTGACACAACGGTCAGCAATCGTGACTGCAGAACCCTTGATGCTTTCGCTTCGATCATCGATAGCCTATTGGGAATCTTCCAGTGTCGAGCACATTGTCGCTCAGACACACATCCCATCTGATACCCGGACCAGCTTGAGCTGACCAATCCCATCATCCGTGCGTTCCAGTCTGACGATGATGGTGAAGACGCAGCCACCACCGCAGGCACTCATGCCTCCAAGCGAGAGCTCGTAACCATCGGGCACTGCGCGAATGGATCTTACGGCCTTGTAGCTGAACTTCTTGAGGTCTTCGGGCAGGTCGGCAACGCCGCCTTGCTTGTACGCTGCAATGACAGCCTTTGCTTCGTCCAGCGGCACCTTGGCCAGCGAAAAATACTGTTGCGGGGATTCAACGAAAAAGTATTTTGACTCGCGGGCCGAATGACAGGTCAAACCGCCATCGGCAGGGCGACAAAAGACATCCTTGATGGTCAGCCGGTTTTGCCCAACCTCGCCGCGATAAGTGAATGCAAACAAGTCGCCGAACATGGAGCTGCACGAAGTTATCCTGATGTCATCCGCATCAAGGCCTTCAACCGCGGCGCGAATATCCTCGTCCCGATAGGTGAACCGGTCGTGTTCCATGCGTAAACGATGCGTCAAGGCTTCATTCGATCCACCTGTGCGCTTCCACTGCGCCTTGATGTTCGCGATATCCGACTCGCTAAGTGGCGCCGACTCTGGAACGAACCCCGTGTGCCGCGAAGAAACACCGGACTGATACGGCTGCGCCAAAACACTGGCGACAGGCAACAGCAAGGTCATCAGCCATGACCACCGCAAGTCGCTGCGACGCCTGAAATCAAAGATGGAGAGACGGCGACGAGCATTTCGCTGCCTCGAAAAATGCATCCTCACTTCACCTCATCCAACGCGCTGGCAGCGGTGAAGAACGACCCAAACACCACGATTCGGTCGCCGCGCTGCGCCTGCTGCCTCGCCTGCGCCAAGGCATCATCGACGGTAGCGTGGCGGCTGCTGAGGGTTCGGGACAGCAGGCCGGCGACCTGACCCCACATGTCCTCGACGCTGATGCCGCGTGGTGACTGGTCGGTAAGGCCGGCCAGGCGCCAGACGTCGACGCAGGTCAGCAGCGGGCCGATGAGATTCGGGATGTCCTTGTCGCCGAGCGCGGCGAACACGGCCTGGGTGCTGCCGGCGGCGCGGTTGCGGATGAGCCATTGCGACAGTTCGCGCGCGGCCTGCGGGTTGTGAGCAACGTCGATCACCCATTCCACGCCATCGGCGTCGACGATGCGCTGCAGGCGTCCCGGCAGACCGGATGTGCTGACGCCGTCGCGGATTGCCTCGTCACTGGGGAAGCCTTCGACGTTGAGCGCGCGCAGCGCGGTGATTGCCGCTGCCGCGTTGCCGAGCTGCGCGGTGGTCGCCGGCGTCGGCGTCGGCAGATCCAGATTTTCACCGTTGGCCGCGTAGCGCCACTTGCCGCCGAAGCCCATGGTGGCGCTGAAATCCTTGCCGGCGCGCAGCACCTTGGCGCCGATCTGGTCGGCCATCTTCAGCAGGCTGTCGGGCGGATCGAGTTCGGCCAGCACCAACGGGCGGATACGGCGCATGATGCCGCCCTTCTCCCGCGCAATGGTTTCGCGGTCGTTGCCGAGGTGCTCCATGTGATCCAGCGCGACGGTGGTGATCACGGCGACATCGGCGTCGATCAGGTTGACAGCGTCCAGCCGTCCGCCGAGGCCAACTTCGAGCACGGCAAGGTCGAGATCGGCGGCGGCGAACAGCAACAGCGCGGCCAGCGTGCCGTATTCAAAATAGGTCAAGGTGATGCCGCCACGCGCGGCTTCGATGCGTTCAAAGGCGGCGACCAGCGAGGCGTCCTCGACTTCGCGGCCATCGATTCGGACGCGCTCGTTGTAACGCTTCAAGTGCGGCGAGGTGTAGAGGCCGACGCGCCAGCCGCCGGCGCGGGCGATGCCGTCGATCATGGACGCCGTCGAGCCCTTGCCGTTGGTACCGGCGACGCTGATCACGCGCTTGGCTGGCTTGATCGGCCCGAGCTTCGCCGCCACCGCGCGCACGCGATCCAGGCCCAGCTCCATGTCGGTCGGATGGACGCGCTGCTGGTGTTCCAGCCATTCCTGAAGATTCATCCCGCCCCCTGTCGTCGTGCGGACGCCGCATCATGGAAAGCGACGACCATCAGCGATGTCGATCATCTTCGATCTCTGCGGGGCAGTGTCGAGCCTTCCGGCGTCGGGTGCAATCTGACACCCTCGCCCAGGTCACGGATTTGATCGAAGTGGCGGCGCGAGCTGCGCCCCAGCCACTACAATGCCCGCCGTGAACGCACCACTCCACACCTCTCAACCGCCATCTCGCGGGGAAATCGCCTGAATGGCGCTGCATGCCTTCCATGGCGGCCTGCGCCTGCCCGGCCACAAGACCCATGCCGGAGCGATCCGGCCCGGACCGGTGGCCGACACGCTGTGGCTGCCGCTGCAGCAGCATGCTGGCGCGGCCAATCGACCGCTGGTGTCCGTCGGCGAGCGCGTGAACGCGGGACAGGCGGTGGCCGCACCCGACAATGACGATGGGCGCCTCGGCGCCTGGCTGCATGCGCCTTGCGATGCCGAAGTCGTGGCCATCGAGGATCGTGAGCTGCCGTCCAACCCGGCGATCCGCGCGCCGACGCTGGTGCTTCGGCGAATGGCTGGCAGCGATGCCGGTGCTGATGCTGGCGCGGCGTCAATGCCACCGATTGCCGACTGGTGCGAGCAGCCATCGGCCGTACTGCTGCAGCGGCTGGCCGAAGCCGGCGTGGCCGGCCTGGGCGGCGCGGTGTTCCCCAGCGCCGACAAGCTTTCGGTGCGGCGCCAGACACTGATCGTCAACGGCGCCGAATGCGAGCCCTACATCGCCTGTGACGACGCCCTGCTGCGCGAGCGCTCGGATCGCGTCATCCACGGCGCGCTGCTGCTGGCGCATATCGCCGGCGCCGAGCACATCCTGTTGGCCATCGAGGACCGCATGCAGGACGCGCTGGCGGCCGCGGCAACCGCCATCGCCAACCATGGCGACGAACGCATCGAGCTGCGCGCCGTGCCGACCATCTATCCCGAAGGCGGCGAGCGCCAGCTGATCCAGACGCTGACCGGAAAACAGGTGCCGCGTGGCGGCCTGCCGCGCGACATCGGCGTGATCGTGCAGAACGTCGGAACGGCGGCGGCGGCCTGGGCGGCGGTGGTCGAGGGTCGACCGCTGACGACGCGACTGGTCAGCGTGGCCGGCGACGGCGTGCGCGCGGCCGGCACCTTCGAAGTCGCCATCGGTACGCCGGTCAGTGAGGTGGTGGCCGCGGCTGGCGGATACAGCGACCGCGCGGCACGGCTGATCATCGGCGGACCGATGATGGGCGTGGCACTGCCGCACGATGAATTCCCGATCACCAAGGCCGCCAACTGCGTGCTGGTGCCGTCGGAAGCGGAGCTTGGCGAGCGCCGACCGGAAATGCCCTGCATCCGCTGCGGCGAATGCGCGCGGGTCTGTCCGGCCAGCCTTCTGCCGCAGCAGCTGCTGGCCTTCGCTCGCGGCGAGCAATGGGAGCGTCTGCAGCAGCACGGCGTGACGGACTGCATCGAATGCGGCTGCTGCGACCTGGTCTGCCCCAGCTCTATTCCGCTGGCCGAGCACTTCCGTTGGGGCAAGGCCATGCTGCGCCAGCGCCAACGCGACGCCAGCAAGGCGGAAGGCGCCAAGGAGCGCCATGACGCCCGCCAGCTGCGGATCGAGCAGGAGCAGGCCGAGCGCGCCGCGCGACGGCAGAAGGCGGCCGCACCGGATGCGGTTGCGGCTGCCCTGGCCCGCGCCAAGGCCAAGGCGACGGCCGCCAAGACCGTCGAGTCGGAAACCAGCGACTCCGAATCCACGCACACTGACAGCAGGGAAGACGGCGCATGAAGCGTTTCGATACCGCCACGGCGCCCTACCTCAGTCCACCGCGCGACGTACAACGGGTGATGCTGCTGGTGCTGCTGGCGTTGCTGCCGGGCATCGCAGCGCAGCTGTGGTTCTTCGGCATTGGTGTGGCGGCACAAATCATCCTGGCGACGATCTTCGCGCTGGGCATCGAGGCCGCGATGCTGCGTCTGCGCGGCAAGCCGGTGAAGCCATTCCTCGGCGACCTCAGCGTCGTCGTCACCGCCGTGCTGTTCGCGCTGTGCATCCCGCCGCTGGCACCGTGGTGGGTGTCGCTCATCGCGATGCTGGCCGCCGTGGCTCTGGCCAAGCATCTATATGGCGGCCTCGGCCACAACCTGTTCAACCCGGCCATGGTCGGCTTCGCCGTGGTGCTGGTGGCGTTTCCCTTCGAGCTGTCGCAATGGCTGCCGCCGCGTGGACTGGGGCATGAAGCGCTTTCGCTGGGCGACAGCCTGTACACCATCTTCATGGGCCATCTGCCACCGGCACAGACCTGGGACACCATCGCCCAGGCCACGCCGCTGGACGTCGTTCGCAACCAGGCGTCGGCAATGCGCACGCTGGACGAGATCCGCAGCGACCCGCTGTTCGGTGACTTCGGCGGTCGCGGCTGGGAGTGGATCGCCAACTTCTACGCACTCGGCGGCCTGTTCCTGCTGTGGAAGCGTGTGATCCACTGGCAGGTGCCGGTGGCGACGCTGGGAACCGTCATCCTGCTCACGCTGCCGTTCTGGCTGTCCGAACCGGACGTCAACCCGTTCCCACTCCAGCACGTGTTTTCCGGCGCGCTGGTTCTGGCCGCTTTCTTCATCGCCACCGATCCGGTCAGCGGCTGCACCACGCCGCGCGGGCGGCTGTTCTTCGGCGCCGGCGTCGGCATCATCACACTGGCGATCCGCCGCTGGGGCAGCTATCCGGACGGCGTCGCCTTTGCCGTGCTGCTGATGAATGCTGCAGCGCCGTGGATCGACCTGCATACCCGACCGCGCATCTACGGCGAAGGCCGTCGGCCCGACGGTGACGCGCTGTGAGCGGCCCTCGCGACATCGGCCGCGCGGCGATCACGCTGGCCGCCGTCGGTCTGCTTTCCGTCGTGCTGCTGGCCGTCATCCACCTGATGACGCGCGAGCCGATCCACCAGGCCGAACTGAAGGCCGAACGCGATGCGCTGGCCGTGGTGCTGCCGACCGATCGCTACGACAACGAACCGCTGGATGACGAAATCAGCGTTGTTGCACCGCTATGGCTGAGCGACGAGGAGCCGCTGATCGTAATGCGCGCGCGACGCGACGGCGCGCCTGCTGCACTGGTCGTTCATTCCGTGGCGCCCGACGGCTATTCCGGCCCGATCCGCCTGCTGGTCGCAATCAATGCGAACGGCAGCGTGAGTGGCGTGCGTGTCACCAAACATGCCGAAACACCGGGGCTGGGCGACAAAATCGACTCAGCCAAGACTTCGTGGATCGATGGTTTCACCGGCCACTCGCTGGGCGATCCACCCGAATCACGCTGGAAGGTGCGCAAGGACCGCGGTGACTTCGACCAGTTCGCCGGCGCCACCATCACCCCGCGCGCCGTGGTCGCCGCCATGCGCCGCACGCTGAAGTTCGTCGAAATCCATCACGAAGCGCTGTACGCCGCGAAAGCCGGCGAAACCCTGCGCTTCCCAGACGGCCCCGACATGCAGCCGAGCGAGCAGGCAGAATAAGGCCATGACCACCGAAGCCCTGCCCGCCGACACCGCCGCCGACACCGTCACCGATACCGCACCGAAGGACGGCATCGACGTCGCCGACATCCTTCGCCACGGCCTCGACAATGGCAACGTCGGCCTGGTGCAGCTGCTTGGCCTGTGTCCGCTGCTGGCGGTGTCGAACACGGCGGTGAATGCGCTGGGGCTTGGCTTGGCCACACTGCTATCCGTCAGCCTGACCAACTTCGTGGTGTCCACCGTGCGCCACCTGGCCGGCCGCGACGTGCGGATTCCGGCCTTCGTGATGATCATCGCCGCCGTGGTGACGGCGCTGGAGCTGGCCATGCGCGCCTGGCTACCGGCTCTGTATGCGGTGCTGGGCCTGTTCATCCCGCTGATCGTCACCAACTGCGCGATCATGGGCCGTGCCGAAGCCTTCGCCTCGCGCAACCGACCACTGCCCGCACTGCTGGATGGTTTCGCGACCGGCCTCGGCTTCCTCTGGGTGCTGCTGGCGCTGGGCGCGCTGCGCGAGCTGTTCGGCAGCGGCACGCTGTTCGCCGGCGCCGGCAACCTGCTGCACCTGCCTTGGCTGGAGCTGACCATCGTGCCCGGCTATCGCGGCTTCCTGCTCGCCATCCTGCCGCCCGGCGCCTTCATCGTACTGGCGCTGATGATCGCTGGCCGCAACAAGCTGCAGGCGCGCGCTGAACGGCGTCAGTCGTCAATCGCAGCCGCCAGTCCCGTCGCGACCACGGCATGAAGCTCGCCGACCGCAAGGAGCTGTTCCGCCGCCTGCAGGAGCTGAACCCGCACCCGACCACCGAACTCGAATACCAGACGCCCTTCGAGCTGCTGGTGGCCGTTGCGCTGTCGGCGCAGGCCACCGACGTCGGCGTCAACAAGGCCACGCGCAAGCTGTTCCCGGTGGCGAATACGCCAAAGGCCATCCTCGATCTCGGTGAGGTTGGCCTGAAGCGCTACATCAGCACGATTGGCCTGTTCAACAGCAAGGCCAGGCACATCATCCAGACCTGCCGCATCCTGCTGGATGACTACGACGGCGAGGTGCCGCGCGACCGCGAGGCGCTGGAATCCCTGCCCGGCGTGGGTCGCAAGACCGCCAACGTGATCCTCAACACCGCCTTCGGCGAGCCGACCATTGCCGTCGACACGCACATCTTCCGCGTCGCCAACCGGACCGGGCTGGCCCCCGGCAAGACACCACTGGCCGTTGAAAAGGCGCTCCTCAAGCAGGTGCCGGCCGAATACCGGCTGGACGCCCACCACTGGCTGATCCTGCACGGCCGCTATGTCTGCAAGGCCCGCAAGCCCGACTGCCCGGCCTGCGTGATCCGCGACCTGTGCCGGTTCAAGGACAAGACGCCGGCCTGATCCGGAGCCCGCACGGCTCGCTTCGTCGTACCGATCTTGCGCCTTGCCGCAAACCACCCGTTTTGACGGCGAACCAGCTGAATCTTCCCCCCGTTTCGCGCTCCAATGGCTCCGACGCAAGCGGCAATGACGTCTTGCCAACGGCGATCCGCTGAACCAGTATCGGGTCGCGGCCAGAGGTCAGGCAGCTCGCAACAATCCGCCAGCCGGCGGCCAGTGCGGCAGGTCCGCAAACCAATCCACGTGGGAGATACATCGATGTCGAACAAGTCCAACCTCAGCAAATCGCTTTCCGTTGCCGTGGGTGCCGCATTCGTCGGCGCCGTCGCCCTGTCGCCGGTGGCAAAGGCGAACAGCTTCCAGATGAACGACCTCGATCAGGGCTATCAGCTGGTCGGTGACGAAAAGGCCAAGGAAGCCTCCTGCGGCGCCGACAAGGCCAAGGAAGGTTCCTGCGGCGAGGACAAGGCGAAGGCCGAAGGCAAGTGTGGTGAAGGCAAGTGCGGCGCCGAGAAGAAGGCCGAGCACGAGGGCAAGTGCGGCGAAGGCAAGTGTGGCGCCGAGAAGAAGGCCGAGCACGAAGGCAAGTGTGGCGAAGGCAAGTGCGGCGCCGACAAGAAGGCCGAAGCCGAAGGCAGCTGTGGCGGCGAGAAGGCCGAGAAGGAAGGCAGCTGCGGCGGCATGCGCTGATTGGAGTCACGAGCCGTGCAGCGCTTTCCACTCACTGATCGCACTGCCGGACTCGGCCTGCGGCGGGCCCAGCTGGGTCCGCTGCAGGACGCCGATGCCGGCGCATTCGACTTCCTCGAATGCGCGCCGGAAAACTGGATCGGCGTCGGTGGCCGCTTTGGCCGCCAGCTCGCCGAACTGAGCGAGCGCCATCCACTGGTCTGCCATGGCCTGTCGCTGTCGCTGGGCAGCAGCGATCCGCTGGACGAACCGTTCCTGCAACGCATCCGCCGCTTCCTCGACCAGCATCGCGTGCCGATCTACAGCGAGCACCTGAGCTATTGCAGCGACGGCGGCCATCTTTACGACCTGATGCCAATCCCGTTCACCGACGAAGCCGTCGAACACGTCAGCGCGCGAATCCGCCGCGTGCAGGACGTGCTGGAGCGGCGCATTGCCGTGGAAAACGTCAGCTACTACGCCGCACCCTACCAGGCGATGGCAGAAATCGACTTCATCAACGCCGTGCTGGAACGCGCCGACTGCGATCTCCTGCTCGACGTCAACAACATCTACGTCAACAGCATCAACCACCGCTACGACGCGGATGCATTCCTGCACGCCCTGCCCGCACAGCGCGTGCGCTACATCCACATCGCCGGCCACTATGACGAGGCCGACGACCTCAAGGTTGATACCCATGGCGCCGCGGTGATCGACCCGGTGTGGCGCCTGCTCGACCTGGCCTACGCGCACTGCGGCGTGAAACCAACGCTGCTGGAACGCGACTTCAACTTCCCGCCGATGGCAGAACTGTTCGATGAGTTGGCGCAGATCCGTGCCGTCCAGGCGCGCCATGTCGACAGCGACGCCGAATCGATGACTGCGCGTCGCCAGCAGGCCACGGCCTGAACATGGAGAGCTTGAGCCAACAGCAGGCCGTGTTCGCCGGGCACCTGCGTGATCCGCGCAACAACCGCGCACCGGAAGGCATCGAGGATCGCCGTCTGGCGGTCTACCGCGAACTGTTCTTCAACAACATCGAAGGCCTGCTGAGCGCCAACTTTCCGGTGATCCGCAGCCTTTTCGACGACCCGGCGTGGCGCGAGCTGGCGCGGGACTTCTACCGCGAACACCGCTGCCAGACGCCGCTGTTCCCCGAGGTCGCCAAGGAATTCCTGCGCTACCTCGAGTGGCGACGCGACCAGGGCCGCGACGATCCGGACTTCCTGCTGGAGCTGGCCCACTACGAATGGGTCGAGCTGGCACTGAGCCTCGACGACAGCGTGATCGACGCCAATGCCATTGATGCCGACGGCGATCTGCTCGAAAGCATTCCGGTGATGTCGCCACATGCCTGGCCGCTGGCCTACCGCTACGCGGTACATCGAATCGGGCGCGACGCACAGCCGCAGGAAGCGCCGCCAGCGCCGACCTTCCTGCTGGTGGTGCGCGATGCCGGTGAGCAGGTGCGCTTCAAGGAAATCAACGACGGCGTCTACCAGCTGCTGCAGGCGCTAGCCGACAACGACGAAACCAGCGGGCGCGAACTGCTGTCGAGCCTCGTACCCTCCGGCGCCGACCCCGACGCTTTCATCAACGAAGGTGCCGCCATGCTGCGACAGCTTCGCGAGCGCGACGTGATCCTCGGGACACAGCGCATCCCATCCTGAAACTGGAAAAACCCCAATGCATCGTCTGATCGAACTTTGGCGCTCGCTGGTGGCGCGTCTGGAAGGCCTTGGCCAATGGCTGGCGCCGCTGTTCCTGCGACTGCTGCTGTTCTGGGAGTTCTTCGAATCCGGGCGTGAGAAGCTCAACGGCGAGAACTGGTTCGCCGACATCCAGGGCGACTTCCCGTTTCCGTTCAATGTGATCCCGGCCAGCATCAGCTGGACCATGGCGACCTGGGCCGAGCTGCTGTTCGCCTTCGCCCTGCTGCTGGGCCTGTGCACGCGCTTTGCTGCGTTCAGCCTGATGATCGTCACCGCCGTCGCCGTTGCCGCCGTCCACCTGCCGATGGAATGGCACATGCTGTCAGACCTCGCCAAGGGCTACGCCATCACCAACAACGGTTTCGGCAACTACAAGCTCGGCCTGATCTTCGTGGTCATGCTGCTGCCACTGATCTTCCGCGGCGCCGGCAAGCTGAGCCTCGACGCACTTATCACCTCCCGCCTGGATCCGGACGAGGTGAAGCCCTGGGCCGATCCCTACGCCTGGGGCCTGGCCGGCCTGATCTTCGGCCTGCCCTTCGCCCTGCTGATCCCAACCTTCGGCCTCTGGCTGATCGGCATCGGCGTCATGATCCTGCTGGCGACGCGACTGGTGCAGCGCTGATACGGTGCTGTTTCGACGCTGAAATGGCGACAGGCGCGATCAGCTGCAATGCTATCCTCGCGCCATGCCCGATATCGATGCCAACACCGCCAGCGATGGCGGTGACGCGACCAGCGACACCAGCAGTGACCCGACCGCCATCAGCCGCCGGTTCCGCGGCTTCCTGCCGGTGGTGGTCGACGTGGAAACCGGCGGTTTCAACCACAATACCGATGCGCTGCTGGAAATCGCGGCGCAACCCATCGTGATGGACAGCTGGGGCCGGCTGAGCCCCGGCGAACTGGCGAGCACGCATGTCGCGCCATTCGAAGGCGCCAACATCAACCCGAAGGCACTGGAAATCACCGGCATCGTGGTCGATCACCCGTTCCGCAATGCGCTGCCAGAACGCGAGGCGTTGAACTTCATCTTCCGACATGTGCGACAGGCACTGCGCGCCAGCGGCTGCCAGCGCGCCATTCTGGTCGGCCACAACGCGGCCTTCGATCTCAGCTTCCTCAACGCCGCCGTCACCCGCACCGCGCACAAGCGCAATCCGTTCCATCCGTTCAGCACGCTGGACACCGTGACGCTGTCGGCACTGGCATTCGGACAGACCGTATTGAGTCGTTCAGTGACGGCCGCGGGCATCGAATGGGATGGCAACGAAGCGCATTCCGCCGTGTACGACACTGAACGCACCGCCGAGCTGTTCTGCCACATCCACAACCAGTGGCAGGACGGTGGGCTCTACACCGCAAGCAGCTGACGGCGATCAGGCAGAGCTTGATCAGCCTCGCTGCCGGCGCGCCTCGAACAGGGCAATGCCGGTAGCGACGGAGACGTTGAGGCTCTCGATGTCGCCGGCCATCGGGATGCGCGCGAGATGGTCGCAGTGTTCGGCGGTGAGGCGACGCAGACCGTCGGATTCGCCGCCCATCACCAAGGCGACCGGGCCCTTGAGGTCGATGTCGTAGAAAGAGCGCTCGGCTTCGCCGGCAAGGCCGGTCAGCCAGACGCCCGACTTCTGCAGCTGCTTCAGCGTGCGCGCGAGGTTGGTGACGGAAAACAGCGGCACGCGATCCGCAGCACCGGCGGCGACCTTGCGCACCGTCGGCGTCATGCCCACGGCGCGGTCACGCGGCACGATTAGCGCGGTGACGCCGGCTGCGGCTGCGCTGCGCAGGCAGGCGCCAAGGTTGTGTGGATCCTGCACGCCGTCGAGCACCAGCAGCAATGCGTCGCTTCCAGCAGCTTCGATCAGTTCCGGCAACTCACGCTCGTCGCGCGGCGGCGGCATCGTGTAGTTCGCGGCCACGCCCTGATGACGTTCAAGGCCGGTGATGCGCTGCAGGGCGTCGGGCTTCGCATGTCGCACGGCAATGCCATGCTGCTCCGCCAAGGCCACGATCTGCTCGACGCGCTCGTTGCGCTTACCGGCCACCATCACTTCGCGCACCTGCTGCGGCTCGTGCTCCAGCGCGGCACTGACCGCATTGATGCCACCGATCCAGTGCGTGCTCATCGCTTCGCCTTGCCCTTGCGGTTGCCCTGCGCGGCTTTGGTCAACCGGCGATCACCATCGTTGGCATCCTCGCCGACCAGGCGGAAGTCGATCTTGCGATCCTCGATGCTGGCACGCAGCACCAGCACGCGGACGCGATCACCGAGGCGATAGATCTTGCCGGTGCGCTCGCCCTGCAGCAGCTTGCGCACTGGGTCGAAGTGATAGTAATCGCCGGGCAGCTGGGTGACGTGCACGAGGCCATTGACCCGCGACTCGATCAGTTCGACGAACAGACCG
Source organism: Rhodanobacteraceae bacterium (assembly GCA_024233975.1). Classification (GTDB taxonomy): domain Bacteria; phylum Pseudomonadota; class Gammaproteobacteria; order Xanthomonadales; family Xanthomonadaceae; genus JACKOX01. The sequence goes on along the minus strand of JACKOX010000018.1, from coordinate 12,137 downwards.
AACGAGGTCACGCCGCTGATCACGCCCTCGAATACGCCGCCGACGTGCTGCTCCATCCAGGCGCAGCGGTAGCGGTCATCGACTTCGCGCTCGGCTTCCTCGGCGCGGCGTGAACGCTCCGAGCACTCCAGCGCAAACTGCGTCATCTCGCGCCCGTCATAGATGTAGTCCGACGGGCTGCCGCCATCAATGGCGTGACCGATGGCGCGATGCACCAGCAAGTCCGCGTAACGGCGGATCGGCGAGGTGAAGTGCGCATAGGCATCCAGCGCCAGGCCGAAGTGGCCGGTGTTGTTCGGGCTGTAGATCGCCAGGCTCTGCGAGCGCAGCAGCACGGATTCGATCAGCGCCGCATCCGGACGCTGGCGCACCTTGCGCAGCAGCTGGGTGAAGTCGCGAGGCTCCACCTCTTCCCACGGCGGCATGCGCAGCTTGAACTCGGACAGGAACTCCAGCAGCTCGGTGTACTTCTGCTCGGGCGGCGTTTCGTGCACGCGGTAAGGCGCCGGCATCTTCTTGCGTGACAGGAAGCGCGCCGCCTGCACGTTGGCGGCGATCATGCACTCTTCGATCAGCTTGTGCGCGTCGTTGCGCACGGTCATGCCGGCCTGCACCACTTCGCCAGCCGGCCCGAGGCGGAAGCTGACTTCGTTGCTTTCGAACTCGATGGCACCACGCCGCTCGCGCTGCTTGGCCAGCAACTGGTAAAGCTGGTGCAGGCGCTCGACCTGCGGCATCAGCGAGCCGATCTGCGCGCGCGCCTCCGCGTCCTGTTCGCCGACCGCAGCCCAGACCAGGTTGTAGGTCAGCCGCGCATGCGAGCGCATCACCGCCCGATAGAAGCGCGAACGCGTCACCTCGCCATCGAAATCCACACGCATGTCGCAGACCATGCACAGGCGGTCGACATCGGGATTCAGCGAGCAGATGCCGTTGGACAGCACCTCCGGCAGCATCGGTACCACGAAACCGGGGAAATACACGGACGTCGCACGCAGGTGCGCCTGCTCGTCCAGCGGCGTGCCGGGACGCACGTAATGCGACACGTCGGCAATGGCGACGATCAGGCGGAAACCTTTCTCATCCTGCTCGCAGAACACGGCGTCATCGAAGTCGCGCGCGTCCTCGCCATCGATGGTGACCAGTGGCAGCTTGCGGATATCACGACGGTCACCGCCAAGATCGCTTTCCTGCACCTTTAGCGGCACGGCATTGGCCTGGTCCAGCACATCCTCCGGCCACTGGTCGGGAATGCCGTGGCCGGCGATGGCCACCTGCACCGCCAGCGACGGCGTCAGGCGATCACCGAGCACCTCGATGACGCGGCCCAGCGGCGGTCGCTGCCGCGTGGGTGGCGAGGTGATTTCGCAGACCACAATCTGGTTTTCGCCAGCGCGGTCAGCCTGTCCGGGCGGAATCAGGACATCCTGATGCATGCGACGGTCATCGGGGATCACGCGCCCGACGCCGTCGCTCTGGGTGTAGCGTCCCACCAGTCGGGATGCCCTGCGCTCCAGCACCTCGACGATCGCGCCCTCGCGGCGACCGCGACGATCCACGCCGGTGACGCTGGCCAGCACGCGATCACCGTTCAATACCTGGCGCATTTCGTTGGGCGGCAGGAACAGATCGTCGCCGCCGGCATCGGGCTTCAGGAATCCAAAGCCATCGGCATTGGCGATGATGGTGCCCGGAATCAGATCGAGCTTTTCCGCCACCGCGTATTCGCCGCGACGGTTGGCCAGCAGCTGGCCGTCGCGCAGCATGGCGCCAAGGCGGCGCGTCAGCGCATCGAAACGGTCGGGGGCGGTCAGTCCCAGTTCGCGGGCGACGTGTTCGGCGCTGAGCGGCTGGCCGACACGGTCGAGAAAGGCGATCAGCGCCTCGCGGCTGGGAATTGGGTTGTCGTAGCGCCGCGCCTCGCGCTCGGCGTGCGGATCGTGGATGGCGCCACTACGCGTGCTGCGATCCGGCTTGCGCTCCGTTTTTCTATCGGCACTGCGGTCGCTGTCGCGATCAGTATTGCCAAATGTCGGGGGCAACCAGCCGGGAAGCTGTGGTTTCTTGGCGTCCCGCTGCTGGGAACGCTTCTGGCGTGTGGTCTTCGCTTTCGGCGCGCCCTTTGGCCCGCCTTTGCCGGCTTTCCCGCCGGACTTGCTGTTTTTTCGTTTGGTCATCCGATTATCGTAGTGGATGCTGCCGGCCGACGACAGCCTGAACCTGAACCGCCAGCCGCATTCCACACATGCCCAATGTTGACAGCCCACCGGGCGGCCAGTAAATTACGCGGCTCGCCTACGGGCGAACACCTATGCCCAGGTGGCGGAATTGGTAGACGCACTAGTTTCAGGTACTAGCGGGTAAAACCGTGGAGGTTCGAGTCCTCTCTTGGGCACCAGACATCGCGATCCGGAAGGCTTGACCTCCCTGATCGCAAAGAAAAACCCCGCGATTCGCGGGGTTTTTCATTTCTGGAGTCGTTGAAATCAACCTGCCTTCTTCGGCACCAGGAAGAAGTCGCCCGACTCGTGGCCGGCGAACTGGATGGGGGCGTATTCCGGGGTCTGGGTGATCGGTGCGTTGACCGAGGCCAATGCGAGTGATGCGCTGACTTCGCGGAACAGGCGCTGTCCTTCGAGCAGGCCGTTGTTGCTCTGCAGGACGCGCAGGAAAGCGCCGGCGAAGTAACTGTGCTGTCCACCGCCGGAATCCGGCACCGGCTGCACGCCGCCCGAGGTCAATGCGGTGCGTGAACGCCCTTCGCTGACATCGTTGACCCACTTCGCCCATTTGTCCTGCGGCATCACGCCGGTGTTGAAGGTCGGCACCGAGGAGCGCGTCATCGCGCCGGAATAGCAGCTGTCGGCCACCACCATGACGTGGCGCGCGTTCATCGTGTCGAGGATGGCGCTGATCGCCTGGTTGGATACCCAGGTGTTGTCGCGGCCCTTCTGCGCATCGACCGGCACCCAGTAGCCCTGCCCGCTGGCATCGATCTCGCCGTGACCGGCGTAGTAGATCAGCAGGTTGTCGTCGGCACCGAGTTTCTCGCGCAACTCATTGAGTGCGGTGAGCATTTCCAGGCGACCGACGTTGAGCAGCAGCTTGGTGTCGTAGCCGTAGTCCTCGCGCAGGACGCGCGCGACCGCACTGGCGTCGTTGCCGGCGCTGGAAAGCTGCTGGTAGCCGGCAGCCTGGTAGCTGTCGTTGCCGATCACCAGCGCGTGGAACTTGCCGAGCCGGGCGCCGCGCGGCATTGAACGCTGTGCGTCCGACACCGACACGGTAGCCGCGGTGGCGCTGGCGTCGGCCTGCGGAATCATCAGGAAGTCCAGCGAGGCGATGGCACCAGCGGGGTCGGTGGCGGCAATTTCGACCTGCGTGCCGGCCGCGGCGACGTCGATCTCGGTGCGGAACACACCCGAGGCATTGAGGTCGACGCGCTGGCCATTGATGGTCAGCTTGGCAATACCCGTCGGCGCCTTGACCCGACCGACCAGCGGTCGTCGGCCCGGCGGGCTCATCAGCATGGCGGCCGGCGCGCCGCGGGTGACGGTCAGCGGAGGATCGATGATCTCCAGTGTCGGCGTCACCGAGGCGATCATGCTGCTGCGATCACCGACGCCAATCTGCTGCTGCAGGCTGGCGATCTGCTCGCGCTGGCGCTGCACCTGGCTCTGCTTGTCGGCCAACTGGTTCTCCAGCAGCTTGAGCAGCGCCCAGTCTTCCTGCTGGCGACCTTCGGACTGCGCCTGAAGACGCGCGATTTCGGCTTCGAACTGCTGGCGCTGCTCGGCCAGCAGTGACTGGTTATTGCTGAGCTGGCCGCGCATGGCGTCAACCCGATTCTGCGCATCGACCAGCGCGTTGCTGAGTTCCGCGGTCTGCTGGGCGATCTGCTTCAGCGCAGCCTCGTTGCCGCCGCCGCTCTGCTGGCGCAGCTCGGACTCGCGCGCCTTGAGGTCGGCCATGCGCTTTTCCGCCTCGGCCGCGCGACGCTCGCTTTCCGCCTGCTGCTCGCGCAGCTCGGCATTGCGGCGATCCATATCCGCCTGCATCTGCGACAGCTCGCTGCGCTTGGCATCAAGGCTGGACATGTCCATGCCCACCTTTTCCTGCGCGCGCTTGAGTTCGGAACGGGTGGAGTCGAGTTCGCGTTCGGAGCTACGCAGCGCGCGCTGGCGGGTGTCGAGATCCTTCTGCAGTTCATCGACGCGGGCACGCAGGGCAGCGCTGGTCTCGCGCTCGCTTTCCACCGACTCCTTGAGGCTGCTGATTTCGGCTTCCTTGGCCTTCATCTGCACTTCGACCGCCGAGGCGAACAGCAGCTCGTCATCGATACCAGACGCCTCGCGATACAGGTTCAGCGCCTTTGGCAGGTCGCGGGTGACACCAAGCCCCTGCTCGTAGAGGTAGCCGAGATTGATGCGTGCACGCTTGTAACCTTGCGTCGCAGCCTTCTCATACCACTGCGCGGCCATGGCGTAGTCCGGTTCGGTACCGAGGCCTTTCTGGAAGATCTCGCCAACGTTGTTCTGCGCCTCGGCATTGCCGGAAAGCGCCTGGTCCATCCACACCTTGAGCGCGGTCTGGTAGTTGGCGCGGTCGAAGGCCACGTATTCGCCGCCGCGGATTTCGCAGTCGGCCTGCGTGGTGCGGATTGGCCGTCGCGCACTCATGAATTGCGCCTGCCGGCCGAGTTTACGTACCTGCCCCGGCAACAGGCAGTCGACGATCATCAGGTCCTCGGGATTGCGCACGCTGGCCCGCGCGGGCTGCGCGCCAGGCCAGCCTCCGATCACCACCAGCGCGCAGGCGGCGATGCCGCCCAGCCAGCGCCCGGGCCATGCCTTCCGCCCAAACGGCGTGGCATTTACTCGACTATCCAGACCACGATCAACGATACGACGCATGACGCTGTCCTCTTTGGCGTGCGACCCGTTGCCAGCGCTCGGCTAGAAATGTGATCGGGTCGTCATATACTGGCCCGACCGAGTATAGCCAGCCTGAGGGGATGGGTCATGGGTTTGCGCACTTTGTTGGATCACACCCGGGTGTCGATGCTTGCTCGGCAACTGCTGTGCCTGCTTCTGCTGACACTGGCCTGCACGGGCACGGCCTTCGCCCAGCTTGGCAACCCGACCGGTGACGGGCAATCAGGCGCACCCAACCAGACACTCCCTCAGCAGTTGACCGTGACCAACACTTCGACGTTCGCACCCGTGGACGTGCTCTGGTACATCATCCTGGACGACAGCAACGGGGCCACCATCAGCAGCCCATCCGACCAGGACACTGGCAGCGCCAATGTGGTGATCAATCTCATCTCCGGCGCTTCAGGCGGCGTGAGCCTGACCTTTGGCCCCAGCGGCGGTGACGTGACCCTCGCTGCCTGCGAGGCAACCAACCCGGGTACCGGCTGGGTTTGCAGCACGACACCGATTGTCTTCGGGGCCACCGCCGTGGCGCCGACATGGATCCTGAGCAAAGTCTCCGCCGACCCGATCAACGCCACTGTCGGCGACAACGTGCAAACCACGGTTCGCGTCCTGGATGCGTTCGGCCTGCCGATATCCGGGCAGGACATTCGTTTTCTTGCGCCGGCCGGCAGCGTGACACCCGACGACGTGACGGTGCCCACTGACCTAAATGGTTTCGCTGTCGCCAGCATGACTGCGACGCAGGCAGGAACGCAGGCGAATGCCCTCTCCGCAACGCTCGATCAGGACGGCATCCCCGCCAACGGCGATGAACAGACCGTCACCTACAGCTTCAACTTCCTCGCCGCACCACCCAATTTCACGGGTGACGCCGGCGCGGACAACCAATCGGGCAACCCGGGCGATACCCTGGCCCTGCCGCTCAATGCCACGAACAGCGGCGGCGCGGGTATCGCCCTGTGGCGGATCATCACGGACGGCAGCGGTGGCGCGTCGCTGAACCTCGCCGGCGACCTCAGCGCGCTTGCCGATGAAGCCGCCATCAGCATCCCGACAACGGGGACAGCCGGACCCACGCTGACGCTGGGCCCGAATCCGGGCTCCGTGAGCATCGAAGCCTGTGAGGGCCAGCTTCAGACCGGTGGTTACGTCTGCATCAGTCCAATCTTCTACACCTTCGCTGCCGTCGCCCTGCCACCCTCCCTGAACCGGGTCACTGCCGACCCGATCAATTCGGTGGTCGGCAGCAGCTTCAGCGTCACGGTGGAACTGAACGATGGCCTCAGCAATGGCATTCCGGGCGCGTCCGTCCAGTTTGCAACTACTCCCGGCCTGGTGTCGCTCGACAACACCACTGCAGTTACCGACGGCAGCGGCAACGCCACCGCGACCTTCACTGCACTCCAGGCCGGCAACTTCCCCACCGCGATGACGGTCAGCCACGACCCGGACGGCATCCCTCTCAGTGGTGATGAGCTGGCGGTGACCTATGGCCTAAACTTTGCCGTGGCGCCGGCGGGAACGCTCATCAAGCCAGCCGTGAACTCTGGTGACGGCCAGTCAGGCATTGTCGGCGTACGTCTGGACTACCCGCTCCGAGCTCAGGCACTCGACGGTGGCGGCACTCCCGAACCCGGGGTGACGATCAACTGGACGGTCATATCAGGCAGCGCCAACCTCGACCAGGGCAGCAGCGTGACGGCAGCCACCGGTGTCGCCGACATGGGTTTGACTTTCACCGCAGAGGGAAGCGTCACCGTCCGCGCGGAACGTGCCGATATCCCCGGAGCCATCCAGGACTACCTGCTCTCTGCGACAACGGCGGCACCAACGACACAGCTGGACATCGTCAGCGGCGACAATCAGTCGTCCCTTCCTGACCAGCCTGGCGAGGATCTGGTCGTTCGCCTGAGCTCGGGCGGAAGCCCGGTGATCTCCGGCATGATCGTCTGGTCGGTCGTCTCCGGTGATGCCACGCTTGCCGCGGCGTCGAGTCCAACCGACAGCAACGGAGAAGCGCGCGTCGGCATCAGTTTCGGCCCGACAACCGGGCCGGTCGTGATCAGCGCACAGTCCGACGATCCCGTTGCGGGACCGGTCTACTTCCATCACCAGATCCAGACGTCTGGAACCGGCACCATTGATCTGTACATCCACGCTGGCGACGGACAGGCAGGCCCGATCACCACGCAGGCTGACAACCCACTGGTCGCGCTACTGGTTACCGGGGGCGGGGTTCCCATCGTCGGGACGCCGATCAGCTGGAGCGTAGTCAGTGGCGATGCCGTCCTTGGCTCCAGCACCAGCAATACCGACAGCGCTGGACTGGCAAGCGTCGACTTCAGTTTCGGACCAACGGCAGGCACGTCGATCATCCGCGCCAGCACCAGCAGCGGCACCGTTTTCGTCGACTTCCAGGTCACCGCCTACCTGCCCATGCTCGCGCTGCAGAGTGGCGATGGGCAAAGCGGCCCGGTGAACTCGCTGCTGGACGAAGACTTCGTCATCGCCATCGCGCCACCGTCGACCCCGCTGGCAAAGTCGCTGGCCGGTGTCGACATCCAGTGGCAGGTCATCGAAGGTGGCGGTTCACTGGATGCCACCAGCACGGCGACGGACAGCAACGGCATCGCCCGCACGCGCCTGCGCCTTGGCCCCAACCCGGGCAGCAATGTCGTGCGTGCCGAAATCGCCGGTGGTCCGAGCCTGGTGTTCCATGCCACCGGACTGGTCAACCCGACGGCGACCAGCTTCCGCATCGTGTCCGGCAACGGCCAGCAGCTGCCTACGAAGACCGCGTCGGAACCGCTGGTGGTCGAAGTGCTGGATGGCAACGAGGAGCCCTTGCCCGGCGTGGCGCTCGAATGGAGCATCGACAACGGCAGCCTGCAGATGGCGACCTCCGGCACGGGTGCCGATGGCCGCAGCAGCAACATCGCTCAGGTCACCATCCCCGGGGCCGCCGAAGTGCATGTCAGCGTGCAGAGCAACCCCGACCTTGCCCTCAGCTTCTCGCTGAATGGCGGCGTGGCCAACATCCTCGACCTGAATGACGACGAGCGCGAGGTTGCAGTCGCCATCGACACGCTGTGCCCGGCCCTTCTCGCGATGGAAAGCCATACGGCCGAGCAGCAGGACCTGCTGGATCGCTGCCTCGAACTGGTCGACAACGCCGGCAGGCATCCGGATCAGGTGATCGGTGCGCTCAACGAGATGATGGCGGACATATCGCTGGTGCAGGCGCAGGCGGCCCTGCTTGCCGCCACCGCGCAGTCCGGCAACATCCGCCAGCGCCTCGCCGCGCTGCGGGCTGGTGAGCGCAAGCCGCTGAGCCTGGATGGCCTGGCGCTTGCCAACAGCAGCGGTGTGCTGCCGCTCGCGCTGCTGCCGGAAGCCGGCAGCGACGACGAGATCGGGACCGACTTCAGCCGCTGGGGCTTCTTCGCCAACGGCACGCTGGGGCGCGGTGATTCCAGCTCCGGCGGCTCGCGTCCGGAATACAACTACGACACGGCAGGCCTGACCGCCGGCGTCGACTACCGGATCAACGACCACTGGTTCGCCGGTGTCGCCGTGGGCTTCACGCGCCAGGACAACAAGCTGACCAATGATGGCGGCCATGTGAACGTGCGCGGCTGGAGCCTGTCCGGCTATACGACCTGGTTCAACGCCAGCAACTGGTATGTGGACGGCGTCCTCAACTGGGGCAGCAACGACTATGACCTGCAGCGGCGGATCGCCTACCAGATCCAGTCTGGCGCCTCGATCACGTCGGTCGACCAGGTGGCCGAAGCCAGCAGCGGCGGCGACCAGCTTTACGCCGCCCTGTCCTTCGGTCGCGACTTCCAGAAGGGTGCCTGGAACATTGGCCCCTACGGCCGGGCAAGCTGGGTGCGCGTTGGCTTCGACGCCTATGAGGAACGCCTGCTCGGCAGCGGCGCGGGCTCAGGCCTCGGCCTGCACGTGGAAACGCGCGACGTGAACGCCACCCTGATGACCCTTGGCGGCAAGGCGAGCCGTGCCATCAGCACAGACTGGGGCGTGCTCATGCCGAATTTCAGCCTGGAGTGGGAACACCAGCTGCAGGACGACCCGCAGCACGTGGTCGCCAGTTTCCTGGCCGATCCGACTCAGACCGCATTCGAGATCGGCGGCACGGCGCTGGATCGCGACTACTACCGGCTCGGCATCGGGCTGTCGGCGCTGTGGGCCAACGGACGATCCGGTTTCGTCACCTACGAGCAGCTGCTGGGTGCATCCGGCATCAGCCAGGGCAACCTGTCGCTCGGTATCCGTATCGAGTTCTGATGCTCATGCCACGCCATGTGATGCCAATCCAGGTGATGACAGACTCGCGGCGGACGGGCCTCAGCCGGCCCTGCCGTGTCCGCCGACCCACGGCGGCTCCGTTTCCCGTATGTAGAGAACGACGTAGGGAACAGGGAAGCGGGGACAGCGACCGGAGTCACGCTATGCCGCAGCGCGGCTTGCGATGCCTTCCGTGGACACGGCATGATCCCGCGTTGCAGGAAGCCAGGCCCGGAGTGGGCCGCGGAATGCGTAGCCGGCCGGACATGACGAACCAGCCGGTCGACGCCCGCAGAAACCAAGGACTCGCATGATCGAATTCGGTCACCAAAGCCACGTCGGCCTGCGCCGCGAACACAATGAAGACACCTACTACGCCGACGGCAAGCTGGGGCTCTGGCTGGTTGCCGATGGCATGGGCGGCCACGAGTTTGGCGAAGTCGCCAGTGCGCTGGCACGCGACACCGTGGTGCGCGAAGTCAGCAGTGGGCGTGCGCTGGCCGATGCGATCCATCGTGCCGACGAGGAAATCATCGCCCATTCGCGACGCCGTGCCGAAGGGCTGCCGATGGGCACCACGATTGCCGCGACTCGCATCGACGGCAACCGCTTCGAAGTGTCCTGGGTGGGCGACAGCCGGGTGTACCTGTGGAACGGACACCTCATGCAGATTTCGCAGGATCACAGCTACGTGCAGGAGCTGATCGACCAGGGCGCAATCACCGCCGAACAGGCGCGCAGCCACCCGCATCGCAACGTGGTGACCCAGGCGCTGGGCGTCACCGATCCGGAAAGCCTGAACGTCGAGACGATCACCGGCGAGCTCAAGCCCGGCATGCAGCTGCTGCTTTGCAGTGATGGCCTCACCGAAGAAGTCAGCGACGCCGACATTGAAAGCATCCTCGGCCAGCGCGAGCTGTCGGCTCAGGAATGCGTCGAGCACCTGGTGATGGCCGCACTCGATGGTGGCGGCTCGGACAACATCACCGTGCTGCTGCTGCGGAGCAGCTGAGCGCTAGTTGCCCCGCGAGCGCTTGTCGGCTTCGTCCCGCAGCACCTTCAGCTCGGCGTTGTCCGGCTCGGCCAGCAGGCCCTGGTCAATGATCTGGATGCACGACGTCCACAGCTTCTTGTCGCAGAGCTTGTGCGCATTGGCGAGGAAGAAGCCGGCGACGTTGGCCAGCCCTTCCTTTGCCCGCGCGTTGGCGGGATCCGCCTTCAGCACCTGACGATACAGCCCGGCGGCACTGTCGTCCTCGGGAAACACCAGTCGCTCACCGAACTGATCCTGGCTGCCATGCGCGTAGTAGGCATCGGCCTTTTCCAGCAGGATACCGACATCGAGTTCACCCATCGGCTTCGGGTCCAGCGTGATCGGGCCGGGTGATGTCGAGGGCGACGTCCCGTTCACCGCGGGCTCCACCGGTGGCTGGACGTCGGTGCTGGAGTCACGCAGGAAATACCAGCCGAAGCCGGCTCCAGCCGCCAGCAGCACGGCCGCAAGGACAAGCCACAGGCCACGCCGGCTGCTGGAACCCGCTCCCGAAGCACGCGTCGCCTGGTGGCGATCCGGCTGGCTGAAGCGCGACTGCCGCCGACGCGGCTCGGTGTCCACGTGCAGGTTGCTGGCTTCCGGCGCCGCGGCGAGCAGTTGTTCCATCTGCCGGATGAACTGCTCGCCGTTGCTGACGCGCGCCTCCGGCGATTTCGCCATCAGGCTGTCCACCAGCGGCTGCAGCCACGCCGTGCGTTCGGGCAGCTCTGGAATTGGCTGCGTCACGTGCATCAGCGCCACGGTGAACGGATCGGAGGATTCGTAGGGCTGCTTGCCGCTGAGCATCTCAAACAGCACGGCGCCGAGGCTGTACAGATCCGAACGACCATCCAGCAGCGGCCCACCCTGCGCCTGCTCCGGGCTCATGTAATCGGGCGTACCGATGGAAGAACCGGCCACGGTCATGCCGCCGGTGGCGCCAATCGCCTTGGCAATGCCGAAGTCGGCCAGCACCGCCGTGCCGTCGCTGCGGAACAGCACGTTGCCGGGCTTCACGTCGCGGTGGACGATGCCCTTGCTGTGCGCGTAATCGAGGCCGCGTGCAATGTCCACGGCCACGTCCAGCGCCTGTGCCACGGTGAGCTTGCCGGCGTCGATGCGCTGGCGCAGCGTGCCGCCGGGAATGTACTCGGCGGCGAGGTAATAGATGCTGCCGTGCGAGCCGATGTCGTAGATCGTCACCAGGTTCGGATGGCTGAGCTTGGCGGTGATCTGCCCTTCCTGCAGGAAACGCTCGGCGAATTCTGCGTTGGCCGACAGCGCCGGCGCCATCACCTTGAGCGCGACTTCGCGATCCAGCGACTCCTGTACGGCAAGGAATACCGAGGCCATGCCGCCCTCGCCCAGCGGTCGCAGAATGCGGTAGCCGGGGATGTCGATATCGACGGATTTCAGCAGGACAGTCGTATTCACGCGGCAGTCGCCTGGAGAGTCTGCAGTCGATTATGCGTCATCACGACAGGAATCACTCCCTCCGCGGCAGGTGGGTCAGCCTTCGCCCGCCCCCGCGTGCGGCAGCCACAGGCAGGTGCCAGATGCTTCGCGGATCGCCCGCAGGCGAAGCGCATGGGCCGCGCGTTCGGCGTCGCTGACGGCGACCTGCGGCAGACGCACGGACGACAGGTCGACATCGCGCGTGGCCACCTGCGCCGAAGTGGTCGTCGTCGCCGTCATGCCATCGAACTCGAAAGCTCCCTGGCCTGCGGTCAGCGCCAGATAGACTTCGGCAAGCAGCTGGGCGTCAAGCAGCGCTCCATGCAGTTCACGGTGCGAATTGTCGATCTCGAAGCGCCGGCACAGCGCGTCCAGCGAGTTGCGCTGCCCTGGAAAGCGCT
>JACKOX010000017.1 GCA_024233975.1 Rhodanobacteraceae bacterium | reverse complement strand
ACACACCGATCAACCGGGAGTCGGCAGCGGAAATTCTCGCCAAGCGTGCCGCCGAAAGTGCGGCCACGGAAGCCACTGCATCGAATGAGCCAGCACCGGGCACGGCCAGCAAACCGGTCGACGAGTCCAATGGCTTTTGGGCGCGCCTCAAGGAATGGCTGTTCGGCACCAAACGTCGCCAGGGCGCGCTGGAAGCGATGACCAAATCAGCGATGCGCACCGTCGGCAGCCGCGTGGGTCGGCAGATCCTGCGCGGCGTGCTTGGCGGCATCAGCAAGAGCTGACGCTCGCCATGGCGCGCTGGCGACCACCGCAGCCCGGTTCGACGGCCATCATCAGCCGCGTCGGTTTCGACCGACTGAAGGCCGAGCTGGATGAACTGTGGCGGGTGAAGCGCCCGGAGGTGGTGCGGGCGCTGTCCGAGGCGGCAGCCGAGGGTGACCGCTCGGAGAACGCCGAATACCAGTACAGGAAAAAGCAGCTGGGAGAGATTGACCGGCGCGTGCGCTATCTCAGCAAACGCCTGCCGGGCCTGCGCGTGGCGGATGGCAAACCCAGTGATCCGGACGCCGTGTTCTTCGGCGCCGAAGTGGAGCTGGAGCATGTCGACAACGGCAGCCAGCATCGCTATCGGCTGCTGGGTCCGGATGAATTCGACAGCACACCCGGCGGCATCAGCATCGACTCACCGATGGCCCGCGCCCTGCTGAAGCGCCGGGTGGATGACGAGATCGATGTCACGCTGCCGGAAGGTCGCGCCAGCTACGTGATCCTGGCCGTTCGATACGACTGACCGCCAAGGCCCGCCGTTCGCGCCATAATGGATGCAGTCCAAACCGGAGCATCGCCATGAGTCGTCGCCTGCGTCTGGAAACCGCCCACGGCTGGATCGGTGCCTACCGCAGCGATCCGGCGATTCCGCCCAAGGGCGCGCTGGTCGTGGTGCAGGAGATCTTCGGCCTCAACCGCCACATACGTGGCGTCGTCGACCGCTTCGCCGACCATGGCTTCATCGCGATGGCACCTGCCATGTTCGATATCGTGGACGAGGACGTGGAGCTCGGCTATGACGAGGCAGGCGTCAAGCGAGGTCGCGAACTGGCGGAGAAGCTGGGCTTCGATCGCGCGGTGGACTGCGTCCGCGCCGCGGCGAAACAGCTGGAGTCCGACGCCAAGGTGGGTGTGGTCGGCTTCTGCTGGGGAGGCACGGTCGCCTTCCTGTCCAACGCCCGACTCGCGCGACCGGCCGTGAGCTATTACGGCGGCCGCACCGTGCCCTTCCTTGGCGAGAAGATCGAAGCGCCGATGCTGTTCCACTTCGGCCGCAACGACCCGATCATTTCCGCCGAGGATGTGGAAGAGCATCAACGCAGGCAAAGCGGTGCCGAATTCTTCGTCTGGGATGCCGGCCACGGCTTCAACTGCGACCAGCGCGATGACTACCGCCCCGACGTAGCCGCCGAAGCCATGCAGCGTACGCTGGCCTTTTTCGAGCGTGTGCTGAAATGAGCGACTGGAAGCTGCATCCACGGCTGGCGAACGACAGCACGTTCGTCGCCTCTCTGCCGCTGTCCGACCTGCGCCTGATCAACGATGCGCGCTGGCCGTGGCTGATCCTGGTGCCCCGCGTGCCGGATGCCGCGGAATGGCTGGATCTTTATGGTGAACAGCGCCAGCTGCTGGATGCGGAAATGCACGCAACCGGCACCCTCCTGCGAACGCACTTCCATACCGACCGGATCAATGTCGCCGCGCTGGGCAACGTGGTTCCGCAGCTCCATATCCACATCGTTTCGCGGCGTGCCGATGATCCGGCCTGGCCAGGACCTGTCTGGGGGTTTGGCCAGCCCGTGCCCTATTCCGGCGAGGAGCTGCAGCGACGGGTGGAACACCTGCAACCACATGTCACCGGCATGGGCAGCGACAAGTGATCCACTTCGTCCGTCGCCTGCGTCGCCAGCTGCTGGCCGATGGTCGACTCGGCCGCTATCTCGCCTATGCCGCGGGTGAAATCCTGCTGGTGGTGATTGGCATCCTGATCGCCCTGCAGATCGACAACTGGAACGAGGCGCGCAAGGATCGCGAGAAGGAACTCGGCTACTTGGCAAACATCCGCAGCGACCTCGTCGCCAACATCGATGAAATGGACCGCTACCTGGCCGAGCGCACCGAGCGCGTGGCTGCCGCCCGGCGGATACTCACGCACTTCAACGGCAAGCCCATCGACGACGTCTCGGCGTTCAATGCCGACGGCATCAGCATCTACAGCTGGGAACGCTTCTACCTCGGCAACAACACCTACCAGGAGCTGGTGAATTCCGGCAACTTCGCCCTGCTATCGAACCACGATATCAAGGACCAATTGCTCGACATCGAAGCGTTGTACCGCCGCATGAAGGGCGAGGAAGACCACTACCGCTTCGACACGGAAACCGCGCTATACAAGCCGCTCTACGATCTGGTCGACACCGAATCGATGACCGCCGATTTCGAATACCGGATCACCGGCGGCAAGTCCGGTCGAAAAGACGCCATCACCCCGGAAACCTTCGATGCGTTCCTGAAGAGCCAGACGATCAAGAACGGCTTCGTGATGACCATCCTCGAGTACGGCACGATGAACTCGCAGATGCGCGAGCTACGCGAGCGTTGCGAGAAGCTGATCAACGAGATCGATACCGAAATCGCGCGCGACTAAGCGCACTTTCCGGCGTCAGGTCTTCGGCAGCGTGACGCCGGTCTGGCCCTGGTACTTGCCACCGCGATCGCGGTAACTGGTGTCGCACACCTCATCGGACTGGAAGAACAGCATCTGCGCCACGCCTTCGTTGGCGTAGATGCGGGCCGGCAACGGCGTGGTGTTGCTGAACTCCAGCGTGACGTGGCCTTCCCACTCCGGCTCCAACGGCGTCACGTTGACGATGATGCCGCAGCGCGCGTAGGTGCTCTTGCCAAGGCACACCACCAGCACGTCGCGCGGGATTCGGAAGAACTCGACGGTACGCGCCAGCGCGAAGGAGTTCGGCGGAATGATGCAGACATCGCTTTCGACATCAACAAAGCTGTTGGGGTCGAATTCCTTCGGATCGACGATGGTCGAGTTGATGTTGGTGAACACCTTGAACTCGCGCGCGCAGCGCACGTCGTAGCCGTAGCTCGACGTGCCGTAACTGACGATACGCTGGCCGCCATCGTTGTGCTTGACCTGCCCGGCCTCGAACGGCTCGATCATGCCCTGCTCGGCAGCCATACGGCGGATCCACTTGTCGGATTTGATGCTCATTCGGTGTACTCGGTTCGATTCAGTGTCGTCAGCGGGCGGCATTGTCGCTGCTGGCGGCGCCTTCGGCAAAGGGGCGGAAGTGCCCGACCGGGTTCCACGCGAACAGGACGTCCTCGACCTGTGTGCCGGCGCCGATATTGTGGATCACCAGCGGCCGCGCGCCGTCCGTGCTGCGGCGGTCGGAAACAATGCCGATATGCGGCAGGCCGTTCGGCAAGCGCCAGCTGACGATATCGCCAGCCTCATAGCCTGCGGCCATCCTGCCCGGCGCCAGCGCGAAACCGCTGCGACGGAACCAGGTTTCCAAATTGGGCACCCGGCGATGATCGATGTTGCTGTCGGGTTTCGACAGACCCCAGATTGCAGGATAGTCGGCGAAATGCGCCTTCATGTCCTCATGCACCCGCTGCTGCAGATCGATCCCAGCCGCACGCATGGCACGGACCACCACGTCCGTGCACACACCACGATCTTCGGGAACATCGCCACCCGGGTAACTCAACTGCCGATAGCTGCCGTCATAGTGAATGGTGACGCCGACCTGTGCATTCGCGGCGTCCAGCATTGTCCGGATCGGCGGCTCCGCGTGACCAGGAGCAGCCGCCAGCGCCAACAGCAATAGCGCGAGCCCGCGAAACCGCATCAGCCGCTCCTGCTCAACTGTTCTGCACCACGATATTCGGGAAGGCCATCACCTTGTTGCGCGCGCGCTGCGACAGCCGGCCGGCGGCATGCCTGGCGATATCGCGGTAACTCCGCGATACCGGCGACTCCGGGTCATCAGCCACGCTCGGACGACCACTGTCCGCCAGCTCACGGATGCCGATGTCCAGCGGCAGCGAGCCCAGCAGCGGCACGCCATACTGCGCGGCCATGCGTTCGCCACCACCGCTGCCGAAGACATGCTCGGCGTGACCGCAGTTCGAACAAACATGCACGGCCATGTTCTCGACGATGCCCAGCACCGGCACCGACACCTTCTCGAACATCTTCAGCGCCTTCTTCGCATCCAGCAGCGCGATGTCCTGCGGCGTCGTGACGATCACCGCCGCCGACACAGGCACTTTCTGGCACAACGTCAGCTGGATGTCGCCGGTGCCCGGCGGCAGGTCGATGATCAGGTAGTCCAGTTCATCCCACAGGGTTTCGGTAAGCAGCTGCTGCATGGCCTGGGTGACCATCGGGCCTCGCCAGATCATCGGCGTGTCCTCGTCGATCAGCAGGCCAATCGACATCGCCTGCAGCCCGTGCGCCAGCTTCGGCAGGATGCGCTGGTCAGCGGTGGTGTCCGGCTTGCCGGAAATGCCGAGCATGCGCGGAACGCTGGGGCCGTAGATGTCCGCATCCAGCACACCGACGCGCGCGCCTTCGGCCTGCAGCGCCAACGCCAGGTTCACCGACGTCGTCGACTTGCCCACGCCGCCCTTGCCCGAAGCGACGGCGATGATGTTCTTGACGCCCGGCAGCGGCGACAGCTTGTCCTGCACCTGATGCGCGACGATGCGCGTGGCGATATTGACCGCGACCTGCTCCACGCCAGGCAGGGCGCCAACTGCTTCTCGAACCTTGGCCTTCAGCGCCTCGTGCCAGCCAGCAGCGGGATAGCCCAGCGCCAATTCGACCGCGACCTTGCCGCCATCAACGCCGACACCGCGCACGAAACCCGCGTCGGCCAGGGACACATCGGCATGCGGATCCTGCACGCCAGCCAGCGCCGCACGGACGCCCTGCTCGTCAATCATTGGTCTCAAAGCTCCTGATGGATCGCGTCGTCACATGTTGCGACGGTATTCGCCGCCGACGTCATACAGCGCGTGGCTGATCTGCCCGAGGCTGTGTGACTTCACTGCCTGCACCAGGCTGGCGAAGACGTTTTCGCGGTTGCGCGCGGTCTGCTGCAGGAACACGAGACCACCAGCGCCCTCGCCGCCTTCAGCCGTGGCATTGCGCAGCTGCTGGAAGCGCTGCACGTTGGTGATCTGCTGCCCCTTTTCTTCTGGCGTGGAGCGGATCAACTCGATCTCGGTGACGATATCGCCGGCGTGCTCCTTGGGCAGGAAGGTGTTGACGCCGATCAGCGGCAGGCTGCCGTCGTGCTTCTTCTGCTCGTAGTACATCGACTCTTCCTGGATCTTGCCGCGCTGGTACATGGTGTCCATGGCGCCGAGCACGCCGCCGCGCTCGCTGATCGCCTCGAACTCCTTGTACACGGCTTCCTCGACCAGGTCGGTCAGCTCCTCGACCACGAAACTGCCCTGCCAGGGGTTCTCGTTGAAGTTGAGGCCCATTTCCTTGTTGATGATCATCTGGATCGCCACCGCGCGACGCACGCTCTCTTCAGTCGGCGTGGTGATCGCCTCGTCGTAGGCGTTGGTGTGCAGGCTGTTGCAGTTGTCGAACAAGGCGTACAGCGCCTGCAGCGTGGTGCGGATGTCGTTGAACTGGATTTCCTGCGCGTGCAGCGAACGGCCCGAAGTCTGGATGTGGTACTTGAGCATCTGGCTGCGTGCACTGGCGCCGTAGCGCTCGCGCATCGCGCGGGCCCAGATGCGTCGTGCGACGCGCCCGATCACCGTGTACTCCGGATCCATGCCGTTGCTGAAGAAGAAGCTCAGGTTGGGCGCGAAGTCGTCGATGTTCATGCCGCGTGCGAGGTAGTACTCGACGATGGTGAAGCCGTTCGAGAGCGTGAAGGCCAGCTGCGAAATCGGGTTCGCCCCGGCCTCTGCGATGTGATAGCCGGAGATCGACACCGAGTAGAAATTGCGGACCTTGTGGTCAACGAAATACTGCTGGATGTCGCCCATCATGCGCAGCGCGAATTCGGTGCTGAAGATGCAGGTGTTCTGCGCCTGGTCTTCCTTGAGGATGTCGGCCTGAACGGTGCCGCGTACCGTCGCCAGCGTCTCGGCCTTGATGCGTGCATAGGTGTCGGCGTCGACCAGCTGATCGCCGGTGATGCCGAGCAAGCCGAGGCCAAGGCCATCATTACCATCCGGCAATTGGCCGCTGTACTGTGGACGCGGACGGCCTTCGAAGAACGCTTCGATCTTCTCGTGTGCTTTGTCCCAGCGCGCCTGATCGGCGCGCAGGTACTTCTCCACCTGCTGATCGATGGCAGTGTTCATGAACATCGCCAGGATGATCGGCGCCGGGCCGTTGATGGTCATCGACACCGACGTGGTCGGCGCACACAGGTCGAAGCCGGAATAAAGCTTCTTCATGTCGTCCAGCGTGGCGATGCTGACACCGGAGTTGCCGATCTTGCCGTAGATGTCCGGGCGCTCGGCCGGGTCTTCGCCGTAGAGCGTCACCGAGTCGAAAGCGGTACTGAGGCGCGCCGCCGGCAGGCCCTGGCTCAGGTAGTGGAAGCGACGATTGGTGCGCTCCGGCGTGCCTTCGCCCGCGAACATGCGGATCGGATCCTCGCCGGTGCGACGGTACGGATACACGCCGCCGGTGTACGGATAGCCGCCCGGCAGGTTTTCCTTCTTCAGGAATTTCAGCAGGTCGCCCCAGTCACGGTACTTCGGCGGGCTGATCTTCGGAATCTGCTGGTGGCTCAGCGACTCGCGGTAGTTCTCGACGCGGATGGTCTTGTCGCGGACCTGGTATTCGTTGACTTCGTCGGTCACCGACTTGAAGCGCGCCGGCCATTCGCGCAGCTGCTTCAGCGCGTCGTTCGAGAGACTCTGGATCGCGTCGTTGTAGCGCTGGCGCAGCGTCAGCAGGCTGCGGTCGCCGTCGGCGGTGAGATCGTCTGCGTCATAGAGATTGAATGGCGCCGGCAGCTTGTCGTCCTCCAGCTCCTTCAGTGCCTCGTACACGCTCTGCGCACGGCTGGCGGTGTCGGCTTCGGTGTCGATGCCGGCATTGATGCCGCGTCCCTGTTCGGCGATCTCGGCCAGGTAGCGCACGCGGGCGCCGGGGATCAGCACGGTCGCGCGCGGCTCTTTCAGCGTGGTGTCGAGCTCCGGATTGAAGTCGCAGCGCCCGGAACCGATTTTCTCCAGCTTCTCGCGCAACAGTCGGCACAGGTTGCTGAACATCCAGGTCACGCCCGGATCGTTGAACTGGCTGGCGATGGTCGGATAGACCGGGACGTCCTCGTCCTTCATCTGGAAGGCGACGCGATTGCGCTTCCACTGCTTGCGCACGTCGCGCAGCGCGTCCTCGGCGCCGCGGCGGTCGAATTTGTTCAGCACCACCAGCTCGGCGAAGTCGATCATGTCGATCTTCTCCAGCTGACTGGCCGCGCCGTAGTCGCTGGTCATCACGTAGACCGGGAAATCGACGAGGTCGACGATTTCCGAATCGCTCTGGCCGATGCCGGCGGTCTCGACGATCACCAGGTCGTAGCCGAGGCCCTTGAGCAGGCCGATGCAGTCCTTCAGCACGGCGTTGGTGGCGACATGCTGGCGGCGCGTGGCCATGGAGCGCATGAACACGCGCTTGGAGCGCAGCGAATTCATGCGGATGCGGTCGCCCAGCAGCGCGCCGCCGCTGCGACGCCGGGTCGGATCGACCGCCAGCACGGCGATGCGCATCTCCGGGTAGCTCTGCAGGAAGCGGTTGATCAGCTCGTCGGTGACGCTGGACTTGCCGGCGCCGCCGGTGCCGGTGAGGCCGATGACCGGCGTGTCTTGCCCGGCGTCCTGCCAACGGCGGCGCAGCGCCTCCAGCTTGGCCTCGTCGATATCGCCGTCTTCGATTGCGCTGAGCACGCGGCCGACGGCGATTTCGTCGTCCTTGTCCGGCATGCCGGCCTTGCCGAAACGGGCGTCTCCCAGCTCACCGGCGCTGTCGTCACGAGCCTTGTCGGCACGGCGCACCACGTCCTCGATCATCGACACCAGGCCCATGTGCATGCCGTCATTGGGGTGATAGATGCGCTCGACGCCGTAGTCGTGCAGCTCGCGGATTTCCTCCGGAGTGATGGTGCCGCCGCCGCCGCCGAACACGCGGATGTGGCCGGCGCCACGCTCCTTGAGCATGTCGACCATGTACTTGAAATACTCGACGTGGCCACCCTGGTAGCTGCTGAGCGCGATGCCATCGGCATCCTCCTGCAGAGCGGCGCGCACCACGTCCTCCACCGAGCGGTTATGCCCCAGATGCACGACTTCCGCGCCCTGCGCCTGGATCAGCCGGCGCATGATGTTGATCGCGGCGTCGTGGCCATCGAACAGACTGGCGGCGGTGACAAAGCGCAGCGGCGTCTTCTCGGTAGCGGCGTCGGACTGTGGGAGCGAGGTCGCGGGTGTGCTCATCGGCTTGGCGTCAGTGATGGGGCTAGTCGGCCATTGTAACCCGTTGAGCCGGCTGGCCCTTCGCTACCGGGGCGTATGGCGGCATATGACCAGGCGGGGCGACGGCTGGGACGATTGTGATCGACCCAACAATTCCTGAACGGGATTCAGCCCTGCATGTCGCCGTTCAGCTTCATGGCCCGATTCTCCCCATGAACACGCGCCACAGCCCGTGGCCACTGGAGAACCGAAATGCGTAGCGCCCTTGCCACCATATCCGTCCTTGCCGCTGCCCTGTCCTTTGGCGCCCGCGCCGAAGCCTCGCCGCTGCGCTGCGGCGACGTGATCGACCAGGACGTGACCCTCAGCGCCGACCTGCACTGCGCCAGCGGTGAATCGGCCCTGACCGTGACCCGCTCCGGCGTCCGCATCGACCTCAACGGCCATACGATCAGCGGCACCTCGCGCTCCGACGGCATCGACGTGATCGACGCCCGTGACGTCAGCATCGTCGGCCCGGGCCGCATCGAAGGCTTCCGCGCCGGCGTTTACGCAGTGCGCACGCAGCGCCTGGCGCTCAGCACCATCGAATTCGACAACCTCGACACCGGAGCCCTGCTAATCCACAGCGGCAGCGTGGACCTACGCGATTCGCGGTTCAACGACATCGGCGGCATTGCCGTCAACGTGATACAGCCGCAGCTGGGCCCGCTGAACAACGCCGGCGGCCACCTGATGCTGGACAACCAGTTCGCCAACGTCGGCAGCGGAATCCAGCTCTGCGGCGTGGACACCGGCCACGCGCTGATCCAGCGCAACCGCTTCGAACAGGTGCGTGACTACGGCATCCATGTGGCCGATGGCAGCTCCGGCAACCGCATCGAAGACAACCACTTCGAGGGCGTGTCACAAACGGCCATCGAACTGCAGGCCTCCAGCCGAAACCGGGTGACAGGAAACCACATCGCCGACGGCCGCTTCGGCGTCAGCATGAGTCCGCGCTCCGGTGGCTTCTGCGAGACCGGTGGCGGCCTGCCGACGGTATTCGCCAACGACGTGAGCGAAAACGAGTTCATTGGACTGGAGCGCGGCGTGCGCGCTGGCGTGGGTTCACGCGCCGAGGGGCCAGCCTGGCACAACGCCATCACCGACAACGGCTTTGCCGACAACCAGAACGACGTCATCCTGCTCGGCGACAGCAGCGATACGCTGATCGACGGCAACCGTTGGGACGCCTACGGCGAGCGGGTCGAGGACTACAGCTATCGCGCTGGCTACTACCAGACCAGCTACGGCTACTACAGCCGCTGAGCCAACCCACGGCGGCGTCACAGCAATCGCAACACGGATATCGCATCATGGGGGCCTGTTCATGCAGGCCCCTTTTTCATGACCAAGTGCCGTAGCAGCGGATTGCCACCGCGCCCGCTGGATGAGCTGCTTCGCGAGGGACGGCTGTCGCGTCGCAGCCTGCTTCGCGCGATCGCGCTGACCGCTGCCACACCGCTCGCCGGATCGCTGATGGCCGCCAGCTTCGCCCCGCCACGCTTCCGCGCCTGGCCATTCAGCCTTGGTGTGGCCTCCGGATTCCCCGACGCGCAGGGCGTGACCCTGTGGACTCGCCTCGCACCCGAGCCGTCGCGCGCGGATGGCGGCGTCGAGCCCGACATCATCTACGTCAACTGGGAAGTGGCCGAGGACGAAGCCTTCGGCAAGGTCGTGCAGCGCGGCAGCGCTCGCGCGGTTCCGGAGCTGGCGCATAGCGTGCATGTCGACGTGACCGGGCTGAGGCCGGCCCGTGAATACTTCTATCGCTTCACCGCCGGGCCGGAAGTGAGCCCGGTCGGCCGCACCCGCACCCTGCCGGCCGCCGGCGCAGAAGTTGATCGACTGCGACTGGGCCTCGCCAGCTGCCAGCACTACGAACAGGGCTTCTTCGACATCTACCAGCACGTCATCGCCGAAGACCTCGATCTGATGCTTTTCGTTGGTGACTACATCTACGAAAGCAACTGGGGCGAGAACCGCGTGCGCCGCCACGTCAGCGCCGCCGAGCCGGTGACGCTGGACGATTATCGCCGCCAGCACGCGCAGTATCGGCGTGATCCCTGGCTGCAGCGCGCGCATGCCGCCATGCCGTGGCTGGTGACTTGGGATGATCACGAAATCGACAACGACTGGGCCGGCATGCAGTCCGAACACCTCGATCCGGCCTTCCCTGCCCGCCGTGCCGCCGCCATGCAGGCCTACTTCGAGCACATGCCGCTACCGCGCCGGATGTGGCCGAAGGCCGGCGAGATGCGCCTGTTCGGCGCCGTGGATGTCGGCAGTCTGGCGCGCCTGTACGTACTGGACGACCGGCAGTGGCGCACCCCACAGCCCTGCCCCAACCCGGCCAAGGGTGGCGGTTCCGGCTACGTCGATGCGGCGACCTGTGAAGGGCTCGACAATCCACGACAGACCCTGCTCGGCTGGGAACAGGAGAACTGGCTCGACCATTCGCTGAAGCAGTCACAGGCGCACTGGAACGTCGTCGTCCAGCAAACCCTGATAAGCCCGATGGACACCGACGGCGGTCCGGCCCGCGGCATCGCCACCGACGGCTGGGACGGCTATCCGCTGGCTCGCGACCGGCTGATCCGATCGCTGAATGACAGCAACGCCAGCAATCCGCTGATCCTCGGCGGTGACATCCACGCCAACGTTGTCTGCAACCTGCGTGAGCATCCGCTGGACAATGATTCGGCACTCGTGGCGCCGGAGGTCTGTGGCACCTCGCTGACCGCCCAGGGCTGGCCTCTGGAGACGTTCCAGCCGCAGGCCGACGCCAATCCGCAGTTCCTTTATTGCGAAAACCAGCAGCGCGGCTACGCTGTGATCGATCTGGGGCGCGACGCCGACGTGCGACTACGCACCGTTGACAGCGTCACCACGCACAACCCGAAAGTCGCCACCGCCGGTCGGTTCCACGTCGGCAACGGCCGCCGCCGGATCGAACGCGACAGCTGACACCGCGCCAGAAAGCGAAAAGCCCGCACGATGGCGGGCTTTTCGACCAGAGCTTGCTCCGGATTCAGTTCGGCGGACGGATGTTCACCGCCGCGTCGAAATCGTAGGTGATGGTCACGGTGTTGCCCTTGTCGGTGGAAACCACCTTGATCGGCATGCCGCTGTCGCCGCAGATCCATGCCTGCGCCTCGCTGTTGGCATTGACGCCCATGAAGTTGCCACGCACGGCGTAGCTGTAGTGGCGCGAGGCGCAACCCTTGACGCTTTCCTCGCCCAGATACTCCACTTCCTGCAGCGAGTTGATGCCGTCCTTCATGGCCTGCTCGGTGTAGCCCTGGGTGATCTTGGACATGTCCATCGGCACCTTCATCCAGTTACCACCGGCATTGATCCAGGTTCCACCCGGCAGCATCACCATTTCCGACTGCGCATTCTTCATGTGGAAACGATCCGGCAACTGCACTTCGAGCATGGTGTCCGGGCCACTGCTGGTCTGGATGTCCATACGATAGCTGCCGTCTGCCATGGCTTTCTGGAAGGCGTCCACCAGCTCGCCGCGCGGGTCGGCAGCGGCAGCGCCAGACACCAGGCAGGCAGCCAGGGCGATCATCAGGGCGGAATGTTTCATGCTCGAACTCCTGTTCTTGTTCGCGAATGTTGTCGTTGAGGTGTTCTGGTTGGGAACGGCTGAGCGGTCGCCAGCACAGGATGCAACAAGGCGACCAGACTAACAGAGCCACCTCCACTCCCGGTTACGGAGCAGACAGCTGCCAGACGACATCGACAAGGCCATTCCCGCCGGCATTGGCCGCAGCTAGAGCGATTGCTTTAAACTACGCCCCGCCATGACCCGCCTGCCGCACTGGATCGGCTGCACTGTTCATGGAAATTCAATCACCTGGGTGATTCACTTCAAGTGCTTTGTCATGCGCGATCCCGCGCCTGCCCGCCCGGGCCTTTTGCTTTTCCCTTCGGAGCCAACCGAATGATCTTCGAAACCCTCAGCACCACCGGCCATGAGGAAGTGGTGTTCTGCCACAACAAGGACGCCGGCCTCAAAGCCATCATCGCCATCCACAACACCGTGCTCGGTCCTGCTCTCGGCGGTACCCGCATGTGGGCCTACAAGACCGAACAGGACGCGCTCAACGACGTGCTGCGCCTGAGCCGCGGCATGACCTACAAGGCCGCCGTGGCCGGCCTCAACCTCGGTGGCGGCAAGGCGGTGATCATCGGCGATCCGAACAAGGACAAGTCCGAAGCCCTGTTCCGCGCCTTCGGCCGCTACGTTGCCTCGTTGAATGGCCGCTACATCACCGCCGAGGACGTCGGCATCGACGTCAACGACATGGAATTCGTGCTCAAGGAAACCGAGTACGTCACCGGCGTTCACCAGGTGCACGGTGGTTCGGGTGATCCGTCGCCGTTCACCGCCTACGGCACCCTGCAGGGCCTGCTGGCCTCGCTGAACAAGCAGTACGGCAACGAGGAAGTCGGCAAGTACAGCTACGCCGTGCAGGGCGTGGGCCACGTCGGCTTCGAGTACGTGAAACTGCTGCGTGAAGCCGGCGCCAAGGTGTTCGTCACCGACATCAACGAGGAAGCCGTGCAGCGCTGCGTCGACGAATACGGTTGTGAGGCCGTCGGCCTCGACGACATCTACGACTGCGACGTCGACGTCTACAGCCCGTGTGCGCTGGGCGGCACCGTCAACGAGAACACCCTGGACCGCATCAAGGCCAAGGTGATCTGCGGCGCGGCCAACAACCAGCTGGCCACCGATGAGATCGGCGACGAACTGACCCGTCGTGGCCTGGTCTACGCCCCGGATTACGCCGTGAATGCCGGCGGCCTGATGAACGTCAGCATCGAGTTCGACGGCTACAACCGCGAGCGCGCCATGCGCATGATGCGCGGCATCTACTACAACGTCGGCAAGATCTTCCAGATCGCCGACCGCGACAACATCCCGACCTACAAGGCCGCGGATCGCATGGCCGAAGAGCGCATCGCCGCCATCGGCAAGATCAAGCTGCCGCACATGGGCAATGTCGCCCCGCGCTTCCTCGGCCGCACCCGAGGGCAGTAAGCCAAACACGTTCGCGGGCGACCGTCCGGTCGCCCGCGAACGCTGCCATTCCGGCACCCGTTGCTGACGAATCGCCGACGCGATCCGTCGTTACCGCGAAACCCTCACGGAGCCGCCCATGCGCCCTTTTCCTCTCGGTGAAGAGATCGACAGCCTTCGCGAAGCCGTTCGCCGCTTCGCCGAATCCGAGATCGCCCCGCGCGCGGCGGCCATCGACGAGGAAAACGCCTTCCCGCAGGACCTGTGGCCCAAGCTGGGCGAGATGGGCCTGCTTGGCATCACCCTGCCGGGCGAGTTCGGCGGGTCGGAGATGGGCTACCTCGCCCACCTGGTGGCGATGGAGGAAATCTCCCGCGCTTCCGGCTCGGTCGGCCTCAGCTACGGCGCGCACAGCAACCTGTGCGTGCAGAACCTGTTCTACAACGCCAACGAAGAACAGCGACAGAAGTATCTGCCGAAGCTGTGCAGCGGTGAGTGGAAGGGTGCGCTGGCGATGAGCGAGCCCGGCGCAGGCTCGGACGTGGTCGGCTCGATGAGCTGCCGCGCCGAACTACGCGACGGCGTGTGGGTCGCCAATGGCAACAAGATGTGGATCACCAATGGCCCCGAGGCCGACGTGCTGATCGTCTACATGCGCACCGCCGGCAAGGACGCGGGCAGCAAGTGCATGACCGCCTTCATCGTCGAGCGCGGCATGAAGGGCTTTTCCACCGCGCAGAAGCTGGACAAGCTCGGCATGCGCGGGTCAAACACCTGCGAGCTGGTGTTCGAGAACTGCGAGATTCCCGCTGAAAACGTGCTCGGCGAGGTCAACAACGGCGTCAAGGTGCTGATGTCTGGCCTCAATACCGAGCGCCTTGTGCTGAGCGGCGGCCCGCTGGGCCTGATGCAGGCAGCGATGGACATCGCCCTGCCCTACGTCCGCGAGCGCAAGCAGTTCGACGAGCCCATCGGCAGCTTCGGCATCATGCAGGCCAAGATCGCCGATATGTACACCGCGCTGCAGTCAGCCCGCGCCTTCGCCTACCAGGTGGCTCGCGACTACGATGCTGGCGAGCGTTCACGCATCGATCCGGCCGCCTGCCTGCTGCACGCCACGGATGCCGCGGTGAACGTCGCACTGGAAGGCATCCAGTGCCTCGGCGGCAACGGTTACATCAACGAATACGCCACCGGTCGCATCCTGCGCGATGCCAAGCTCTACGCTATCGGCGCCGGCACGAATGAAATCCGCCGCATGCTGATTGGTCGCGAGCTTTTCCACGAGCGCAGCTGATCGCGACGCGCTAGGAAAGCACCGGCGCCGGCACATCGCATCGAAAACCGACTGCAGCCTGAGGGGCCGCGCGTTGTTGCTCGCGCGTAGTCGATTCTGCGCTTGGGAACGCTCCTACATGATCAAGGCATTGCCCTTTCGGCCATTTGCGGCAGCGCAG
Source organism: Rhodanobacteraceae bacterium (assembly GCA_024233975.1). Classification (GTDB taxonomy): domain Bacteria; phylum Pseudomonadota; class Gammaproteobacteria; order Xanthomonadales; family Xanthomonadaceae; genus JACKOX01. The sequence continues at coordinate 47,182 of JACKOX010000017.1, read as the reverse complement.
CATCGGGGGTGATAATCGGGCGGTTCGGCTGGCGCCGACGGGCCCACAGCCTGCTCAGCGCCAGCTTCACCCATTCGACGCGGAGCAAGACATGACCAAGATCGTCATTACCGGCGCCAAGCGCACCGCCATCGGTTCCTTCCAGGGCCAGTTCAACGGCGTACCGACCACCAAGCTGGGCAGCGTCGCCATCGAGGCCGCGCTGGCGGATGCCGGCATCGGCGGCGACCAGGTGTCGGAAGTGATCATGGGCTGCGTGCTGCCAGCCAACCTCGGCCAGGCGCCGGCTCGTCAGGCGGCGCTCGGCGCCGGCATTCCGACCGGCGCTGGCTGCACCACGGTCAACAAGGTCTGCGGCAGCGGCATGAAGGCGATCATGCTCGCCCACGACTTGATCAAGGCGGGTTCGGCCGAGGTTGTCGTCGCTGGCGGCATGGAGTCGATGACCAACGCGCCGCACATGCTGGCCGCGCGCAACGGCATCCGCTACGGCAACGCCGAAATGGTCGACCACATGGCCTGGGACGGCCTGACCAACCCCTACGACGGCCAGGCCATGGGCGTGTTCGGCGAGATGTGCGTGGAGAAGCTCGGCTTTACCCGTGAGGAACAGGATGCCTTCGCCGTGGAGAGTGTGAAGCGCTCGCAGGCTGCCATCGAGTCCGGCGCTTTCAGGAACGAGATCGCACCGGTAACCGTGGCCAGCCGCAAGGGCGAGGCGGTGTTCGATACCGATGAAGAGCCGGGCCGCAGCCGCCTGGACAAGATCCCCACCCTGCGCGCAGCCTTCAAGAAGGATGGCACGATCACCGCAGCCACCTCATCCAGCATTTCCGATGGCGCTGCCGCCACCGTGGTGATGAGCGAGGAAGCCGCGAAGGCAGGCGGCGCGAAGATCCGCGCCACCATCGTTGGGCACTCCACCCACTCGCAGGCGCCGGAATGGTTCACCACTGCGCCGGTTTCCGCCATCGACAACCTGCTGAAGAAGGTCGGCTGGAGCGTGGATGACGTGGACCTGTTCGAGGTCAACGAAGCGTTTGCCTGCGTGGCGATGGCGCCGATCAAGGAGCTGGGCATCCCGCACGAAAAGCTCAACGTCAACGGCGGTGCCTGCGCGCTGGGCCATCCGATCGGCGCCACCGGTGCCCGCATCGTGGTGACGCTGCTGCATGCCCTGGAAAATCGCGGTCTCAAGCGCGGTGTCGCGGCCCTTTGCATCGGTGGCGGCGAAGCGACGGCCATCGCCATCGAACGCGCGTGAAAGCTGAACGGCAGCTTGACTCCCGTGACCAATGGGGGATGATGTTGCCGGCCCTTTCTGGGCGCCACCGAATTCCACAACCCATTTGCTAAGGAGTCGCCAATGTCATTGAACAAGACACTGCTGGTCGCAGCACTCGCCCTCGGTCTCGCAGCCTGCCAGAACCAGGCCGAGCAAGCGGCCGATGCGCGCCAGGATGCGGCCGAGAAGATCAAGGACGCCGCCGAAGCCACCAAGGACGCAATGAAGGAGTCCGCCGAGGAGGCCAAGGAAGCAATGCAGGATGCCGCCGACAAGACCGGCGAAGCCATGGACGACGCGGCCGACGCCACGAAGGAAGCCATGGAAGATGCCAAGGATTCCGCCAGCGACATGATGGACGACGCCAAGGATGCCGCGAAGGACGCCATGAACGAGGCCGGCGACGCGATGGACGACGCCAAGGACAAGGCTGGCGAAATGATGGATGACGCCAAGGACGCCATGGACGACGCGAAGGACAAGGTCGAGGAAAAGGTCGACGAAGCCAAGGATGCGGCTTCAGGAGACTGATCATCCGTCTGAACTGACACCCAAAGGGCGCGCCGCGAGGCGCGCCCTTTTTTTTTGTGGTTTGCAGGCGCAGGCAACCGCTGCATGCGGCTGATGGCACCACCAGTCGGATACTCCGTAGGGTATGTGGCAACCAACATCCCCTTGGGCTAGGGTGATGCAACGACCGGCCTCCCAGGACCCGGGGCCGCGGTCGGTACGTTTACGGCCGTCACCCTATCCCGAGGGAGGGAACGAAACACATGAAAAGGCATCACCTCGCAGCAATTGCCGCCGCCCTGGCGGCCACATCGGCTGTCACTCCCACGCAGGCTCAGGTGGGAGAGCAGATCAACAAGGACATTTCCAACAACATTTCGCTGGACGCCGGCCTCCTGAACGGCGTTCCACCCGAAGCCGAACACGTGTTCCTGAAGTACCTGCGCACCTATGTACCCGCGCAACTGGCCGATGGCACCGCAGCGCCGGACGTCGAATACCGCAACATCCTCGGTAATCTGGAGAAGACCCGCGCGCAGGCCAAGCCGCTGATCAGCGTGTTCAACTAAGGTCCCGCCGACTATCCGGCACCGGCAGCTGACGAGAACGTGGGTGGCTTTGGTGGCCATGGCAAGCGCGATGCATTTGCCGCCGTCAGCTTCGACGACGGCAACACCTGGAAAACCACCAACCTTTCCGATTCCGCCGTCGAGTTCTCCACCGCGATCCCAAGCTATCCCGGCGACGTCATCAGCACAGCGCTGGCGGTAGCCGGTAATCACATTGCCGTAGCCTGGGCGAGCCGCTACTGCTCCTCCGGCGCCCCGGCCTACACCGCCGACACGGACAGCACCTACATCCGCGACCTCGCCGATGTCGCCACCGACCTGGGCATCGACCCTGCCCACGACCTCTACCTGACCGACCTGTTCGGCGTGGCGGGCTCGCAGGGGCTGGTTGACTACTCGGCACAGGGCTATCCGACCGTTGGTGAGGTCCCGTTCGCCTGTTTGTGGAGCGCGCGCGGCGTACTCAAGCTGGGTGACGATCCACGAACCGTCGGCACCACCGAAACCTCCTACGTGGTCTGGTACAAGCCGGAGCGGCTGACCTCGGGCGTGCGCGACGTGGCACGCGTCGAAATCGCCTTTGTCGGCGGCGCCGGCGTCGCGCTGGTCTGGCAAGAAGATCCCGAGGGGCTGCTCCCTGGACAGGGCGAAGGGCCGGGCGAAGGCTGGAGTGGCGCCACCGCCAACAGCCAGACCGACATCTGGTACAGCTTCCTGCCCGATGCCAACTTCGAGTCGGTTGTCGATTCCGCTGGCGATCCGCAGGACCTGGATACCTATCTCGCTTCCGACAGCAACAAGCCCAAGCCCTACGTCCCGTTTGCCGTGCCGATGCGGCTGACCAACAACGCCCGCTGTCTCGGCGGCGGCAGTGGTGGTGGCACGCGCCCCTACTGCACAGCGACCGCGCTGGACTATGGCCTGAAGAACCAGTGCGCCGACACCGTCGACATTCCCACTGGCCAGAACAGCGAGACGACGCAGATCTGCGTCAGCGAGGACGGCATGCCGAACGTGGCTAACGTGGCGGCCACCCGACCGCGCCTGTCACTTCAGCCGAAGAGTGGCGGTGGCGCCTGGGCGACAGTGGTCGCCGAGGAATCCAAGGGACTCGGCAGCTTCTTCTTCAAGACCGGTGAAACCCTGGTCGAAACCGCGATGCCCTGTACCGAAGGCGATGCCGACTGTGAAGTCGCCGACGAAGGCAAGAACGTCCTCTACTACTCCTTCGAAATGGGCAGCCCCAGCACCGACTCCGACCTCAGCAGCACCGGGCTGGTAAAGAACCTGCTCGCCTAGGGCAATCTGCTCAACCAGCCGGAGGTCGACTGGCGTACCGGTCAGTTCTACCCGCCGATGGATACGGCGGACATGTGGAACTTCATCGGCAACAACAGCGGCACCGACTACAACTTCAAGATCTACCGTACGGAAATCGCCCGTCGCGGCAGCCTGCTGGTGCAGCCGATGTCCAATGTCAGCCCCGGCAGCAAGCTGGTGGCGATGCCGATGTTCAAGCAGGGCCTGCTGCAACAGGGCGGACCGGCCGACATCATGGCCCGCCGGATCGTCAATGCCGGTGCGTCGCCCAACCCCTATGCCTTCCCGAACATGGTCTGCGAACACACGCAGTTCACGGATGGCAGCAACCCGTACTATCCGAACGGCCTGTGCATGAGCCCGGCAGTCAACATCTCCGGCACCACGCCGTTCTCGTGCGAAACCGGTGGCGGCGACAACGACGCCAGCGACGGTGCATGTCCGACCATCGATTCAAACGGCGTCGCCAGCACCGACCCGATGGACCAGACCACGTTCGACAAGGTCACCTTCTGGGGTCAGTGCCCGGGCTCGCCCACTTGCGGAACGATTGCGGAGAGCGTGGCGCTGGGCAGCAACCTGGACGATCAGTCCTGGTACAACCCGCTGGACGTGGCCAAGGGGCATCGCGGCTATCTGTGGCGCGACATGGTGGTGGCCATGTACGCCTGGTCGCCGAACTGGAAGCGCAATGCCATCGGCAACGACCGCTATGAACTGTACATCCGTCGCTCTTTCGACGGTGGCAAGACCTGGACCACGACGCCCGCGACCTGGGGCGGAACCGGCACCACCACCTGCGAGTTCATGCGCGATGGCGCAATCGCCAACGACGCCACCCAGGTCTGCACCACCTATGTGGCGGGTGCGGCGGAACAGGCCCGCAACGTCTCGCAGTTGCAGACCACGGACGGCACGGCAACCTACAAGTTCACCATCCTCGATCCGCGCTACGCGCCCGATCCGCCGACCATGTCCGACATCGGCATGTTGGGAGATGGCGTCTACGACCCGGATTCGGACCAGTTCAACCCGTCGCGCTTCTTCGTGGTGTACGAAAACGGTGACAACACCACCACGGCGGATGGCGAACCGGAGGCGCTGGATCTTTCCTACGGTCGCGCCGTGCGCTTCGGCGACCACTACCAGGTCGGCGCAACCGAGGCGGACATGGAGAACACCTGCAACACGGTGGTGCCGGGCTTCTGCAACGAGTTCGAGACGCTGACCACGGGCAGCAACGTCTCGGCCGAAGAGGCCAGCCTGGTCATGAGTCCTTCGGGCGATACGCTGTACAGCGCCTGGGCACAGTTCTCCACCGTACCGCTGCCGCCTGAAGACCCGCTTTCCTTCGCCGCGTACGCGCGCGTCTGGTACACCGATGCGTGGATCGCCTGGACCGCACCCGACGCGCCGCCAGTGGACGATCCGGTGGTTGGCGATGGCGACACCTACCTCGGACCGCTGGTGTTCAGCGACGGCTTCGAATAAGCACCGCGGCAAGACACCAGGCCGCCGTGCCCACCATGCCGCAAGCAGTTACCGGAAGGCGCATCGAAAGGTGCGCCTTCCGCGTTTCTGGCACGGACGATAACGCCGCATGTGGCCAGCAGACAGATCGACCGCAGCTTCGAATGGCGCGCTCCCGTACAATCCACGGTCTGTTTGCCATCACGGGCCGAATGCCGGCCGAACAACGCCATGACCGTCATCCGCAGCAAACTCGATCCCCGCTCCCAGGAGTTCCGCGACAACAGCGAGCAGCTGAAGTCGCTGGTCGTCGACCTTGACAAGCAGCTGGCAAGCGTCGCACTGGGCGGCGGCGAGAAGGCTCGCGAAAAACACCTGGCGCGCGACAAGCTGTTGCCACGTGACCGCATCAGCGCCCTGCTCGACCCCGGTTCACCGTTCCTCGAACTCTGCCCGCTGGCGGCGCATGGCCTCTATGACGACGCCGCACCGTCCGCTGGCATCATCACCGGCATCGGTCGCGTCCACGGTCAGGAAGTCGTGGTCGTCGCCAACGATGCAACGGTCAAGGGCGGCACCTATTTTCCGATGACGGTGAAGAAGCACCTGCGCGCGCAGCAGGTGGCGCTGGAAAACCACCTGCCCTGTGTCTACCTCGTCGATTCTGGTGGTGCCTTCCTGCCGCTGCAGGACGAGGTATTCCCGGATCGGGAGCATTTCGGCCGCATCTTCTTCAACCAGGCGCGCATGTCGGCGCTGAACATCCCGCAGATCGCCGTGGTGATGGGCAGCTGCACCGCCGGCGGCGCCTATGTTCCGGCCATGTGCGACGAGAGCATCATCGTCAAGGAACAGGGCACCATCTTCCTCGGTGGCCCTCCACTGGTGAAGGCAGCGACCGGCGAGGTGGTCGATGCCGAAGCACTGGGCGGCGCTGACGTGCACACCAGCGTCTCAGGTGTCGCCGATCATTTCGCAGAGGACGACCGCCACGCGCTGGCCATTGCCCGCGATATCGTCGCGCACCTCAACCGCAAGAAGGCGATGCCGCTGGCGCTGAAGCAGCCTTCCGAACCGCTGTATCCGGCCGAGGAACTCTATGGCGTGATCCCGAAGGATACGCGCCGCCCCTTCGACATCCGCGAAGTCATCGCGCGACTGGTCGACGGCAGCGAGTTCCAGGAGTTCAAGGCGCGCTACGGCAAGACGCTCGTCTGCGGCTTCGCCCACCTGCACGGCTATCCGGTCGGCATCGTCGCCAACAACGGCATCCTGTTCGCCGAGTCCGCGCTGAAAGGCGCGCACTTCATCGAACTGTGCAACCAGCGAAACATTCCGCTGGTGTTCCTGCAGAACATCACCGGCTTCATGGTCGGCAAGAAATACGAGAACGCCGGCATCGCCAAGGACGGCGCCAAGATGGTCACCGCCGTGGCCTGCTCGCACGTGCCGAAATTCACCGTGGTGATCGGCGGCAGCTTCGGCGCCGGCAACTACGCCATGTGCGGCCGCGCCTACGGCGCACGCTTCCTGTGGATGTGGCCGAATTCTCGAATCTCGGTGATGGGCGGCGAACAGGCTGCCAGCGTGCTGGCGACCGTCAAGCGCGACGGCATCGAGGCCCGCGGTGGCGAATGGAGCGCGGACGAGGAAGAGCAGTTCAAGTCACCGATCCGTGACCAGTACGAGCACCAGGGCCACCCCTACTACGCCAGCGCCCGCCTCTGGGACGACGGGATCATCGATCCCGCCGACACCCGTCGCGTCCTCGGCATGGCGCTGTCAGCCAGCCTCAACGCACCCATCGAACGCGAGCATTTCGGTGTGTTCAGGATGTAACCTCCTGCAATCGTCTGCGGCCCGGCTTTCTGCAAGGGCCTGTCAACACTATCAAGACAGGCCCTAGTCCTCGAATCCATTGCCGTACAGCGGGTCGACTGCATTGCATGACAGCGCGAACGGAATGCTGGCCTTGGCGGGATCGGTGCTGGTCAGCGTCAGCAGTGCCGAGCGCAGGCCGGCACCGTCCGGAACACAGATGATCTCGAGCGACGCCGAAGCGCCCGGCGCAAGCTCCAGTGGTAGCGGCGAATCCACGCTGAAGTCGGCGGCCTCCAGGCCGGTGAACAATGGCTGGCCAAGAGTCAGCGACGCACTGCCCACGTTGCTGACCTGCACCGCCTTGCGGAGCGTCTCGCCAACCTCGCCGGCGAAGCCCAGCGGCCCGGGCGACGCCGGACTTGTTTGCAGCGCCGGCTGGTTCTGATCGATGCCGGTGCCTCGCACATCCAGTTCCTGGCGGCCTCCGGTAAGGGTGCTTGCGACGAAGCGCGTTGAAAGCAGCCCGGTGGCGGTAGGTTGGAAATACAGCGCCACCTCGCAGAGTGCTCCCGGATCGAGCGTTCCGGTGCAGCCGTCGCTGGCGACCTGGAAACTCGCGTCGCCGACCAGCCCGATACCCAGCTCCAGCGGCGAGGCGCCCAGGTTCTGCAGGTACGCGGTCAGATTGCCGGAACGGACGCCGACCGTGACCGACCCGAAGTCGATGGCATCCGGCTGTGCGCCCAGATCAGGTTCGGCATCAAAAGCACGCGCGCTCAGCGGGATGGATCTGGCAATCATCGCTTGCCCCATCGGCACGCCGCTCGCATCAAGGTTTCCGACGAACGAGCCTGCCGCACTGCCCGGGGCAGGCGCGGCAACGACCTGAACCTGGCAACTGGCGCCGCCAGCAAGCGTAATCGGGCAGTCGTCCTGCAGGATCTGGAAGCTGGCGCTGGATAGCGAAGTCACCACGGTGTCCACCGGATCGCTGCCGGGATTGAGCAGCGTTGCCGCCTGTGGATTGCTGTGCTCGCCCAAGGGGACCGGACCAAAGGCCAGTCCATCGCCCGGCGTCAACACCAGGTCGCCCGGCGTGTAGCCTTCCACCCGCAGCAGCAGCTTGTCGCTGACGTCTTCGAACTCACCGTCCGCGGCGGCAGCGCGGGTACCGCGCGCCGTGAGGACGCCGCGGGATTCCCCGGGTAGCGAGGGTGAAACAGTCACCAGGAAGTTGCAGGTTTCCCCCGGCACCAGTTTCCTGGGCAGCGAGCATCCCTGGTTGAAGCGCAACGAGAATGGATCGCTGACGACGACCGTCTGCAGCTGCAGGTTTTCGCCGCCGGTATTCCGCACCCCCTGCACGACAGCTGCAGAGTTGCCAACCAGCACCCGGCCGAAGTCAATGGGGCTGTGCGGAACCAGAGTCAGCTCGGCGGGATCGTAGCCGACGCCACTGAGGGCGAGCGTGTTGCTGGACTCCGTGGAACTGTTGAACGCCACCACGAAATCGGCTGTCACCGCTCCGCTGCCGTTTGCCGCCAGCCGGAAACCGATATGGCAGCTTTGGCCACCCAGCAAGTCGATGGGACAATCGTCGGACACCCGCGCGATTGTTGGTGAACTGCTCCCACCGAAGACCATGCCAAGGCCGCTGGCGGTCTTCGTGCCGATGTTGGTCAGCGTCACTTGCACGGTGGACGAACTGGTTCCAACGGCAACGCGACCGAAACTCACCGAACCCGGGGCGATGACCAGTTCGGCCGGCGCCAAGCCGACACCGGTGAACAGGGCTGTCGCATTGGCCCCCTGGTCCGTGGTCACGGTGAGGGTAGCGGCGTAGTGCTGGGCAGCCGTGGGACTGAAGCGGAAGCGCATGTTGCAGCTTGTGCCGGCAGGTAGCGAGGCGCCGCAGCTGCCGCTTTGCGACGGCTCGAAAGGTGCAGCCACGGCGAACTGCAGATTGTTCAGATCAACATTGCCGGTGTTCTCGACCTGCAGATTGAGATTGCTGCTCTGCTGACCGACCAGGATTTCACCGAAGTCGATACTGCCAGGCATCACATTTAGGCCCGGCGAAGCGACAAAGCCGCTGCCCGACAACGCGATCGAGGCGGAACGTCCGCCATCGCCGGTGGCGACCAGGTTGCCGTTGAAACTGCCGCCCGCGCTGGGATTGGCCTGGACAACTGCGCTGCATTGCTGGCCAGCCGCAAGCGTGGCGCCACAGGTCTGGCTGGCGAGCGTGTAACCCGCGCCTGAAACCGCCAGCGCAAGGCCGGTAAGTTCCAACTGCCCCGGATTGCTGACGATGGCCGTCTGGCTGACGGTGGTGCCGACCGGAACGCTACCGAAAGCGAGACCCGTCGGCGGCGCCAGCACCAGCGCCGGTCCTGGTGGAGCAACATCCGACTCCACCGCCCCGGCGTCACAAGCGCTGCCGCCGGGCTGTGGTCGTGGTTCAAGCCGTTGATCGAGGTTCAACACCGGGAAGTCGCCGCAGATGGAGGACAGGCCGTGCTGCGCCGCCGCGCTGCCTTCCTGCAGCGGCATCACCAGAATGGGCGGGCTTGCCGGCGTGGGGCCGTCCAGTAGCGGGTCGCCAACGTCCTGCACCGCAAAGACAGGCGCGCCCATGCAGCTGGCAGCGGGCCAGAACAGGTTGCCGCCGCCATTGACGAAGGCGAAACCGGTGATCGCACTGTCGCAGTTGTTGTCGACGCTGTCGGCGCGGTTGTCCGACAGGATGCTGTTGCGGATGTCGGCCACCGGTGGCTGGTTGGTTTGCGCCTCGTCGGCGTAAAGGCCGCCACCGCCGTTGGGATCAGAGGCATCGTTGTGGTCGATGGTCACGTTGACCAGGGTGATCCCGCGCTCGTAGCTGCCAAACTCCGGGCCAAAGACGTAAATCCCACCACCACGCGCAGCGGTGTTGCCATGCAGCGTGCTGTTGGAGAGCAGGAAGCCCGGTGTTTCCATACTCAGAATGGTCGGACGATTCGAGTTGGTGGCGATGGCGCCGCCGCGGCCATCGTTGTTGGCCGCGTTGTAGAGAAAACTGTTGCCTTCCGCCAGGGTCGGCTTCTCAGAAAAGATGGCGCCGCCCAGCGCGTCCTGCCCATCGACGCTGTTGGAGGTGAACAGGTTGCGGCTGAGCAGCGCCGGCTTGGCATCCTTGCCCAGGTAAATCGCGCCACCACGTCCTTCATCACCGCTGACGCTGTTGGAAGTGAACAGCGAGGACTCGATCGCCAGGACGCCGTTCTTTTGCCACACCGCTCCGCCGCCTTGCGCCGAACCATCCTCGGCGTCGGCGCTGTTCTGCAGGAAGTTGCTCGCCACGATGTTGAGGCTGGACAGCGTGGCGCTGCTGCTGAAATGCACCGCCCCACCCGAACCACTGGTTGAATTGCTGGTGAAGGTGGACAGCGAAATCGTGCTCAACCCCGGCGCGGACACGCGGATCGCGCCGCCGCCCAGGGTGCTGCTGTTGGAACGGTTGCCAACAAAAGTGCAGTTGCTGACATCAATCGTTCCCACACTGTCGATGGCGCCGCCGGCACGCGAGGACGTGTTGTTGGTGAACGCACAGTTGGTCGCGATGAGGTGGCTGCCGCTGTTGGCGATCTTGATCGCGCTGCTGGCCGCGCCGGTCAGTGTCAAACCATCGATGGCCAGCGTCTTGCCGCTGGAGGAAATCTTGAAGATGCCGTCTTCACCGTTGGCGTCGATCGTGACCGAGCCGGAGATTTCGAGATTCCGCGAAACGTAAAGTGGGCTGCCATAGTCACCCAGCGTGATGCTGGAAACCGAAAACTGGATGACGTTCAGGCTGCTCTCGCCGGCCGCGCAGTCCATGAACGTCTGGCCACCATCATTGGCATTGCGCAAGGCTTTGCGCAAGGTGCAGCCCTTGCCATCGCCGTCCTTCGGTCCCGGCCCGAACGGATAGTCTTCCGTACTGGTGACCGTGATGGTTGCCGCCCGGGCTTCCTCGCCAAATACAAAAAGACAGGCCGCGCCGAGCAGCACGACAAACAGCGGTCGGTACAGGCACATGGCAAATCCCTTCGATGATGGTCGTCATTGCGGGAAATGCCGGAACTCGGAAAACCGTACGCGAGCCGTTCGATCTGCTCCGGATACTGCCCGGGCAACCTGCAGAGCGGCGTCCACCCGGCTGCCTTGGCCACTGACGAAGCGCTGCAGTCAGCCGCAGCCGGGCAGCCTCGACCGTGCTTCAATCTGGCTTTGCGCTTTGCTCAGGCGGAATCGGATGGCCTGCCGCCGTCACAAGCGCGCGCCAGCGCTGCATGTCGACGACGCGCTCGCTGCGTTCGTAGCCTGCATCGCGGAATCGGGCGATGGCCCGGTCCAGCGCATCGCGCGCCTGCGCCGGCGAACCTTCACCGGCGACCTGCGCGGCCGTGGCCACGGCTGCCGCAAGGTAGTCGACCTCCGGGTGGCCTTCAGGCAGCCCCATAGCCTGGGCCTGACGGAAAGCCAGTAGCGCGTCGGCGGGGCAGTCGGCCTCCAGGCAGGCCACGCCCAGCGCAAGCAGGCTTTCGCGCTGCTGCGGGTCGCCAGGCTCATCGCCATCGAACAGCGCCTTGAGGCGCCTTGCAGCGCCCTTCGGATCGCCCGTGCGGCGCAGGATGCCCGCTTCCTTGACCGCCAGGCTGCGCATGGCCGCACTGCCCTCGGCCATGCCGATCTCGCCATAGATCGCCCGCGCCGAGGCGAGGCTCGCCCGCGCGTCGTCGAAACGACCCTGCAGCATCTGCACCCAGGCCATGCCTTCGGTGACCAGTGCCTCGGGATAGGGCCGGCGCGGCTGTCCAGCCCGCAGCATCGTGAGTGATCGGCGGTAGGCATCAAGCGCCTCGTCCAGTTGACCGACGCGCCAAAGCGGGTCGGCCAGGTTGTTGTATTCCACGGCCATGCGTGGATCGTCGGCGCCGACCAGCGCCTCGCGCTCTGCCAGTTGCTCCCGCTGCGCGGCCAGGGCTTCGTTCCAGCGACCGGTATCGCCAAGCAGCCCGACCAGCATTCCGCGGATCTGCACCATCTGGTAGCGAACCTGCTCGGTGCGTGGCAACGCCGCAAGCTGCGCGAGCGCACGCTCGCCATCTTCACGGGCGGCCTCATAGCGACCAGCCTGGCGCTCGGCATTGGCCAACAGGTTGTAGGCACGCGCCAGCTCGTGGTGGGCGTCCGCATCCGTAGTTTCGATACGCTCGACGCCGCGACGCGCCAGACCCAAGCCTTCTTCCAACGCTTCGAAATGGGTCAACCGCGTGCCGACCACGGCCTCAAGCTCGCCCAGGGCCAGCGGCGTTTCAACGAGCTCCTTCTCGCCAAACTCGGCGAGGAAGTCGAGCACGGCGCGTACCGTGCCCAGGCCCTGCTCGGACTCCGGCGACATGCGGCGCACGCTCTCGATGAGGAAATCCTTGCTGGTCTGTGCCTCGAAGCGCGCTCGCTCCGCGGACCGCCGCGCGCTTTCGGCGCGGTCGAGCAGCCACAGCGACACGGTCAGTCCCGCGGCGAGGCTGAGGATGATCGCCGCGAGCGCCGCGCGACGCAGGCGGCGCGCTGGCGCTCGCTCGATTCGCGACAGTTCGGCAAGCACCTGCTGCGGCGATGGTCTCTGCACCGGTTCCGCATGCAGCAATGCCTCGATCAGCCTTGCGAACGGACGCGCGCGGCGGCGCAGCGGCACAAACGCCGGTGCTGCGCCGACCTGGTGCGCATCCCTAAGCTCCGTATAGCTGTTGCCCTTGAGCGGATAGCAGCCCGTGGCGGCGCGGTAGAGCACCGCGCCGAGCGCCCAGGCATCACTGGCGGCGCTGGGTGCCGAACCTTCGAACAGTTCGGGAGCCATGGAAACGGGACTGCCATAGCGCGCCGGGGACGCTTCGCTGGCCTGTACCGACGCGCCGAAGTCCATCAGCAGAGCGCGACCGGCTTCGTCGATCCAAACGTTGGCTGGCTTCAGGTCGCCATGGATCATGCCCTGCTCGTGAACAGCAACCAGCCCAGCAGCGAGGTCGCCGGCGAGCCGCGCCAACAACGGCGGCGCAACGGTTCCGTCCGTTTCCAGCCGGGTCTCGAGGGTGCCGCCTTGCAACAGGTCGGTCCACAGGCCAGCAACGCCAGCGTCGATATCGGCACCGTGGATGGCCAGCACACGCGGATGACGCACGCGTGCGTGGCGCCTCGCTTCGGCGAGCAGCTCGGAAGGATCGGCGCTGGAATCACGGAACAGCTTGAGCGCGACCTCGCGATCCAGCACCGGATCGCGAGCGCGGAACACATGCGCGAAACTGCCTTGTCCCACCAGCTCGATGACGTCGAGTCGGCTCCAACGAAACGGACACTCGGGAAGGCGGTCGGCGACGCTGGCCGCACGCAGCCGGAACAGCTCACGCAACCGCGACAGTCGTTTCAGCTGGTCGGCGGTCGCCTGCGCCTGGTCATCATCGCCTTCGGGCAGCGGATCGGAATCCGGGTCGCGGCCATCGGCAACAGCGAGGCTGATCCTCTCCAGCCAACGCTCGACGGACTCCGGCTCATTGACGGCCTCGCGATCGGGCTTATCCGTAGCCATCACCCCGCCCCATCATCCGCGCCATGTCCGTAAACACCCGCGACTCAAAACGTGGTCGCGCCATCATGCGGCATGATTTCAGCCAGCGTGCGCAGCGCCCGCGCCACCACCAGCCTCGCCGCATCCGCGGATGGCGCGCCGAGTTCCTCCGCGATTTCCGCATACGACAGCTCGAATTCCAGCCGCAGGACCACGGCATCGCGGGCGCGCGGCGGCAGCGACTGGAGCGCCTGTTCATAGGCCTCCACCAGCTGCAGCTCGCCCAATTGGGCGCTCAGGCCGGGGTCGCCAGAAGGAAGATCGAATCGCTCGGTGCCACCCGGTTTGCGACCGGCGCGACGCAGCTCCTCCTTGACGCGATTGAGCAGGATGCCGCGCAGGTAGGCCATGAAGGAGCCGCTTTCGCGCGACTGGAAAGCGTCGAACTGACGAAACGCGCGTAGCAGCGTCACCTGCACCAGATCCTGGGTATCGGCGATGTCGCGTGCAGGCGCAGGCAGACGCCCCCGCGCCCAACGCCGCAGGTACTCGCTGCAACGACTGAACAATGCGTCGCGTGCGGCTTCGTCGCCGCCGCGCGAGCGCTCGATCAGGCGATGCGTGGTTTCTACGTCCGCCGGGCCTTCCATCGCGAGGATATTCGCGCGGGCCGCCCAGCAGTTCAAGCAAGCGCCCACCGGTGCGCACGGCAACCCCGCGCTCATCGGCACAAGCAGCAGCGCAAACGGCAGCGGGCACAGGTCTACGGATGGCGGATTCCTTCAATGATGGTGGTCATTGCAGGAAATGCCGGAACTCGGAAAAGCGTACGCGGGCAGGATGCCCTGGGCTGCGCTTGCAGCCAGCCTCAATTCGTCAATTGGACGGCAGTCGGTCGATGCGTTCTGGATGCAGCCAGAAGTCTGTCTAGCTATTTTTTTGGAACCTACTTCATGCCGGCCTGGATGGTCCGCAGCCGCCGCAACTGCTTCCGCAGGCAGATGTCGATGCACAGCCGAGGCTCACGCGCGCGGGCGGACGCAGGCGTTGCGCGACCGTCTTGCGCCATACGGCATCACCGTCGATGCGACGCGCTAACCGGCCGCGCACAAGCCGCAGGCTTTCAGGGGCGAACCTGGCATACAGGTGGAGCAGGCAGGCCCCGAGCACCAGCAGCAGGGTCACAGTCTGGACGACGGCATAGACGCTCATGACCACAGCCTCGCCAGTTGGTAGGTAATAAACGAGGCGAGATACGCGAGGCCGAACAGATAGGCGGTGGCGATGCCGACGTTCTTCCAGGAGTTGGTTTCGCGCTTGATGACGGCCAGCGTGGAGAGGCATTGCGGGGCGAAGACATACCAGGCCAGCAGCGACAGTGCGGTGGCCAGCGACCACTGGTTGGCGATGATCGGGCCGAGCGCGGTGGCGATGCTGTCGTCGCTGCCGGACAGCGCGTAGACGGTGCCCAGCGCCGAGACGGCGACTTCACGCGCGGCCAGACCCGGGATCAGCGCGATGCAGATCTGCCAGTTGAAGCCGATCGGGGCGAACAGCGGCTCCATGAAGTGACCGATGCGACCGGCGAAGCTGTAGTCGATGGCCGGTCCGGCAAAGTCCGCAGGCGCTGCCGGATAGCTGGACAGGAACCAGAGCAGCACGGTCAAGGTCAGGATGATGCCGCCGACACGGGCCAGGAAGATCTTCACCCGCTGCCAGAGACCAAAGGCCACGTCGCGCAGCACCGGCAAGCGATAGGTCGGCAGCTCCATGATCAGCGCGTGCTCGCTCTTGTCGCGGCGGATGAACTTCATCACCCAGGCCACGGCCATGGCGCTGAAAATGCCGGCGAAATAGAGCAGGAACAGCACCACGCCCTGCAGGTTGAAAAGCCCGAGCACGCTCTGCTGCGGGATGAAGGCGGCGATCAGCAGCGTGTACACCGGCAGGCGCGCCGAGCAGGTCATCAGCGGCGCGACCAGGATGGTGGTCAGGCGGTCGCGCGGATCGGAAATGCTGCGCGTGGCCATGATGCCGGGGATGGCACAGGCGAAGCTCGACAGCAGCGGAATGAAGGCGCGACCGGTGAGGCCAGCCTTGAACATCAGGCGATCCAGCAGGAAAGCCGCGCGCGGCAGGTAGCCGGACTCCTCGAGGATCAGGATGAACAGGAACAGGATGACGATCTGTGGCAGGAACACCAGCACCGAGCCCAGGCCGCCGAAAATGCCGTCGGCAATCAGGCTCTGCAGCGCACTACCGTCGGGGAACCAGCCGGCCACCAGCGCGCCCAGCCAGCCGACACCCGCTTCGATGCCATCCATCAACGGCCCGGCCCAGGAGAACACCGCCTGGAAGATGAAGAACATCAGCGCGGCCAGCAGCAGCGGACCAATCAGTGGATGCAACGCCCAGCGATCGATATGGTCGTCGATGGCCGCCGTCGCGGACGGCATGCTGACCGCCGCATCCAGCATGGCGCGCACGTCGGCGTGCAGATCGCCGTCGGCAGCCATGGCCGGCGCCGCCATCGGGCGATGCTCGGCGATGTAGCGGCGCAGCTGGTCCGCACCGTCACGTTCGACAGCCACTGTCTCGACTACCGGGATTCCCAGCCGCCGCTCCAGTTCGTCCTTGTCGATGCGGATGCCGCGGCGTCTTGCGGCATCCATCATGTTCAGCGCCAGCATCATCGGTCGCCCGAGGCGCGCCACTTCCAGTACGAAGCGCAGGTGCAGGCGAAGGTTGGTGGCGTCGGCGACGCAGACGATCAGGTCCGGCGCCGGCTCGTCGGGATGATGACCGCGGCAGATGTCGCGGGTGATGACCTCATCCGGACTCGCTGCATCAAAGCTGTAGGCACCCGGCAGGTCGAGCAGCGGGTGCACCACGCCGTTGGGCAGATGCAGCCGGCCTTCCTTGCGCTCGACGGTGACGCCGGCGTAGTTGGCGACCTTCTGGTGGCTGCCGGTGAGCAGGTTGAACAGCGCGGTCTTGCCGCTGTTCGGACTACCCACCAGGGCGATGCGCATCACCGCGGCGCTCATGCGGCGGCCTCGGCTGACTTGATCGGGCTGACCGTGATTCGCGCGGCTTCGCTGCGGCGCAACGCGAAGCGGGTGAAGCCGATGCTGACCAGCAGCGGGTCGCCGCCCAGTGGCGCACGCGCGACGATGCGCACCGGCTCGCCGGCGACGAAGCCCAGGTCGCGCAGGCGTCGCGCGATCAGGTCGTCGGCATGGCTGGCCTGTACGCCGTCCACCACGGCATTGTCACCGGTTCGTAGCTGGTCGAGTTTCACGGCTTGCGTTCGAAAATAGGAATGATTCGCATTATACGCTTGTCATTCTTTCCGCCAAGCTCCGGGGAACGCTCGATACGGAACGGTTCAGTCGCCGCCGGATTCCTTGGTGCTTGGGGCTTCTTCGCTGCTCTCAATCGGCGGGGTCGTCGTGCCGGGAGTTCCGGCTGCGGATGGCGAAGCCGTATTCGCGGCAGGATATGTCGATGGCTTCGGTGGCTCTGCCGTCACGGCTGCGTCGCTCGCGTCCTTTTCGGACTCTGAGGCGCGCCCACGACGACGGCTGCTGTCACGCGCAGGGCCTTTCTCAAGCACATCGATCTTCGGCTCATCCCAGCTGCCGCTGACCTGATACAGCGTGCGGCTCATCTGCTTCATCGGCTTCTGCAGCATGGCCTGCGCCACCGCGCCAATCGCCGCACCGGCGGGACCACCGGCCAGCGCGCCGACCACCGGCAGCACGCTGCTGGTGCGCGGCAGCACTTCCATGCGCTGGTCGTAGTCGCGTGCCACCAGCCCGGTGCGCCCGCTGATGTGGATGTCGGCCGCCGGGCTGTCGATGTGCAGGTCATCGGTTACCGCATTGCCGTCGTCCAGTCGGAAGTCGCCGTTGATCGCGTTGAAGCTGAAGCCCTGCTTGAAGAAGTCGCTGAAGTCCAGCGACAGGCGCCGCGGAATCTCGGTCAGGCTGACCAGGCCCAGCAGGCGACCCGCACCGGGCTCGACATCCGGGATGCGGCCCTCGCCCACCGACAGTTTCAGGTCGCCCTGCAGCTGCGCCAGCCCGAATGCCGACGGTGAACCAGCCCAGCCACCGTTGAGTTCGACCAGGGTCTGTCCACCCTCCAGCAAGCTGCTGAAGCCCAGTGACTCCAGCATCCGGGCCACGTTTTCCGAGGTGAAGCGCAGCGTGAAGCTGGATCGCTCCGCGCCGTCCACGAGCCGCCAGTCGCCGCTGGCGTTGAGGTTCAGGTCGTCGGAACGGGTTTCAAATTGCTCGACATGCAGGCCTTCCGGCGTGGGGTAGGACTCCAGTCGGCTCGTACCCAGCTTCGCGTCGCCGAAATGCAGGTCGTCGATGCTGAAATGCAGTGGCGGAATCGCCGAGGGCGGCAGGCTGGCCAGCACGGCATTGGACTGCGTGACGTCCGAGGACGGCCAGTACAGGCGCTCGAAGCGCCCGGTTATTCCGCGCGTCGGCAGGCTGGCGCCGGGCACCTCGACATTGCCTTCCAGCGCGGCGCCACTGAAGTGCACGCTGCTGTCACCGGCGTCGTCCACCGCGACGTCCAGCCGTGTGTCGGCAAAGCTCCGACCCAGCAGATCGAGCTGGCCGGCATCGAGCGTCACGTTGCGAAGCCCGGTGCCCTCACCTTCGCCCGATGCCACCGTTACCCAGCCCGCGGCATTGAGCACGGCCACCGAGCCGTTCACGTGCAGTCCCTCGACACCATCCGCCGGCGGCGCATCGCCACCACCGAAAACGGCCGTGCCATAAAGGCCGCCTGCGGCCGGGAAACGACCGCGCAGGTGCATCAGCCCGCCGAGTCGGAGATCGAGCCAGGTCGCCGGCAGGTCCATGCTCATGTCCACCGGCATCCGCGCCGTGGCTGCCTTTTTCAGCGGCGCCGGCAGGTGGGTTTCGACGCCGACCATGTCCGAACGCAGGCGCAGCCGGGTTTCGCCCGGCGTCGTTGCCTTGGGATCACCGCCTTCAGTTGGCGCGTCCTGGGCGACACTCAACAGGATGGCGACGTCGGCCGAACCATCCAGGTAGGGCTGCAGCCACAGCGTGCTGTCGTCCTCGGCCAGCAGGCCATCGACATCGAAGCGACCGCGCAGCGCCGCTTCCACCGCCAGGTCAGGCGATGACGTGAAGCCGCCGACCGCGATGCTCAGGCTGGCCGGCTGCTCGCGATAGCCCACGCGCAGCTCGGAGGCGAGGAAGCCTTCGTCACTGAACTCGACGCGCCCGCTGGCGGCACTGAACTCGATGCCCCACTGCGTCGACGCCATGTCCGCGCCGCTGAGATCGACGCGGCCGTTCACCCGCTTTTCGCCCAGCTCGGACTTGAACGGAATGTCCAGGTTCACCGCCACCTTGCCGCGACCGCCGATGCTGAGCCCCTGCATCTGATCGCCGTAGCGGCGTTCCAGCGGACTGCGATGCAGCAGGTTGAGCAGGCGGCCACCGCTGCCCTCGCCCTGGATGTCCAGCTTCAGGCGCGCCTCGCGGAAGTTGTCGATGCCGCCGACGGCGCGCGCGACCCTGACGCCAGCGATATCCGCGCCGACGACGATTTCCATGCCCTCGTTGAGGAAGCGCGCGGTGCCGTTGAGGTGCTCGGCGCGCGGCCAGTCGCCAGGCTGGTAATCCAGCGTCACATCGTCCAGCTCGACCACCGCCTCGAAGCGGCCCTGCTCCGGCGAGCGGAACGGCCAGTCGTCGAAGTCGCCCTGGATCAGCAGGTGCCCCGGACCAGTCCGACCATCGACCAGCGCCTGGTCGAGCCAGCGGATCACCTTCTCCGGCATCTTGCGCGGCACCCAGAACTGGCCGGCCGCACTGAGCGGTCCGGGCGCGGTTTCGGCATACAGATCGACACGCGGCTTGGAGCCATCATCCTGCAGCTCGATCCAGCCCTTGGCGCGAACGCCAACGTCTTCCGCGGCAAGGCTCAAACTGTCGGTGCCAACCCGCCAGCCGGCCATGCTGCGCCAGAAGCTGACGGCGCCGTCCGCCACCACCCGCTGCGCGCCGCGGAACAGGCCGCGGGCGTCGAAATGGAAAGGCGCCGGATCGAAGTGGAACTGGCCGCCATCGGCATCGAAATCCAGGCGACCGGAAACGCCGTCGACTCCCGGAATGCGGCGCAGGCGCGCCAGCTTGAGGTCGTTGAGCTGCGCCTGGCCGGCGCAGGCCATGTCGGCGTCGCAGCGCAAGGTGAGCCCACTGATCCCGGCCGAAGGCAGTGCCGAATACAGCCATTCGCGCAGGTGCGGCGACAGCTTGCCGGACAGCATCAGCGTGGACAGCAGCGGCTGCAGCTCCAGCTTGGCGACCTGCGCCGTGAAACCTTCCTCCGAACGCTGCAGGTGAATCGACTCGCCAGCGAAGTCGCGATCGCCGTCGTCGATGCGCAGCATCGGCACATCGAGCTGCCAGCCATCGGCCTGCCGCCGCCAGCGCGCCTGGATGCGCAGCCGGTCGACACCACTGCGCGGCTGGATCTCGCCGCTGTCCAGCTGCAGGCTGTCGACGCCATACAGCGACAGCCCCGACACATCCGCCGACACACGCGCCACGATGATGCGGCGCGCTTCCACGCTGGCCCACACGCCGATCTGTCCGGAACCTTCGGCCAACCCGATGCCGGCTGGCGTCAGTCCCTGCAGCCAGGGCGCAAGCGGCAGCTCATCGCCGCCGACGTAGACCTCGCCGTTCTGCAATTCCGCATCGAAGTCACCGGCGATGCGCAATGGCGCGGGTTCGTCATGCCAGGCGCTGAGACCGAAACGCACGCGGCCACCCAGCGCCAGCAGGCGTGCGTCAATGCGCTCCAGTTCGTAGTGCAGGCCGCTGACCGCGCTGTCCACGGTCAGGCGTGCGGAATCGATGCGGATTTCACCGAGGCCCTGCAGGCTGCGCAGGCCGTCGCCACCCTTGCCACTGCTGCCGCCGAAGCCGCCAAGCGACCACTGCCCGTCTTCCGACTCGCGAAGTTTCAGCTCGAGCCCACGCAGATGCAGTTCGGTCAGCGCCCGCCCCGGCAGCAGCCCGGAGTACACGCTGACCAGCAGCTGCGCGCGGCCAACCTCGATGGCGCCCTTGCCTTCGCCGATGCGCAGGCCATCCAGCGTGATCAGCGGACCACGACGGGTCCAAACCGCATCACCGAGCTGGAAATCCACCGCCTTGCCGCTGCGCTTGCTCAGCCAGTCGGCGATCTCCTGCGGATGCTCACGGACCAGCGGCAGCAGCTGGCTGGCCGTGGCGATCAGCACGCCAACGAGGATGACGAGCACGGCGATGCCGTACACGACCACGCGGCGCAGCCGCCGCCAGCGGCGTCGCCACGGCGTCATGGCTGCGGCCTCGTCATGGCCTGCGCGTCACGATCCATCATCCGGTCCTGCTGCCCCTGTCTTCCGGCAGTGCTGGTCAGACCAGCACCACGTCGTACTGCTCCTGCGCGTACTGTTCGTCCGCCTGGAAGCGGATGGTCTTGGCGATGAATTCCTCCAGCTCCGCCACTGCTGCCGACTCCTCGTCGAGGATCTTGTTCACCACCACCGGGGATGCGATCACCATCAGCGTCTCCGCCTCGAACTGTCGCACGGCGCGGGTGATCTCGCGGAACACTTCATAGCAGACCGTCTCCGGCGTCTTCTGCACGCCACGCCCATTGCACTGGCTGCAGGGCTCGCAGAGCTGGCGTTCCAGGCTCTCGGTGGTGCGCTTGCGGGTCATTTCAATCAGGCCCAGCGGCGAGAATTCGTACACCGTGGTCTTGGCGTGGTCGCGCGTCAGCGACTTCTCCAGCTGGCGCATGACCTGTCGGCGATGCTCCTCGTCGACCATGTCGATGAAGTCGATGATGATGATGCCGCCGAGGTTGCGCAGCCGCAGCTGGCGCGCCGCGGCCTGGGCGGCTTCGAGGTTGGTGCGGTATACGGTTTCCTCGAGGTTGCGATGACCGAGGAATGCACCGGTGTTCACGTCCACCGTGGTCATCGCCTCGGTCTGGTCGACGATCAGGTAGCCGCCGGACTTCAGCGGCACCTGCTTGTGCAGCGCGCGCTGGATTTCATCCTCGGCGCCATACAGGTCGAAGATCGGCCGCTCGCCGGGATAGTGTTCGATGCGCTCGACCAGCTCCGGCATGAACTGCTTCGCAAAGGTCTGCATGCGCTCGAAGGTCTCGCGCGAATCGACGCGTACCTTCTCCACGCCATCGTGCATCAGGTCGCGCAGCGCACGCAGCGGCAGCAGCAGGTCTTCGTAGACGCACTGCCCGATCTCGGCATTGCGACCGTTGCTTTCCACCACCGACCAGGCCTTGGCGAGGTAGTCGAGGTCTTCCTTCAGCGCGGTTTCGCTCTGCCCCTCGGCATTGGTGCGAACGATGTAGCCGGGGCCGTTCTCGCCGGTGGAATCGGAAAGCACTTCCTTCAGGCGCGCACGCTCGGCTTCATCCTCGATGCGCACGGACACGCCCAGCACCGCGCTGTGCGGTAGCAACACGAGGTAGCGCGACGGAATGCTCAGCTGCGTGGTCAGCCGCGCGCCCTTGCTGCCGATCGGATCCTTGACTACCTGCACGGTGACCGCCTGCCCTTCATGCAGCAGCTCGCTGATCGCCGGCTGTGCGGGCGGCGTTGCGCTGACCGATGTATCACCATCGCCATTGGTGCCCGCCGGTTCCGAGGTCACCGCGGGCGGCGGACGCAGGATGTCGGAGGCATGCAGGAACGCCGCGCGCTCCAAGCCGATGTCCACGAAGGCCGCCTGCATGCCGGGCATCACCCGGATCACGCGACCACGGTAGATGTTGCCGACATAGCCGCGACGCTGGGTGCGCTCGATGTGCACCTCCTGCAGCATGCCGTTCTCGACAACGCCGACGCGGGTTTCACGCGGGGTCACATTGACCAGTATTTCCTCACTCAAACAGCACCCCGGAAAGGTATTTCAATGGAAAATTCTTCGAGCAGCGCGGCGGTCTCGAACAGCGGCAGGCCCATAACGCCGCTGTAGCTGCCGCGCAGGTCGGCAATGAAGGCAGCGGCGCGGCCCTGGATGGCATAGCCACCGGCCTTGCCGCGCCACTCGTCGCCGGCGCAGTAAGCGTTGATCGTGTGCTCGCCGAGCTCGGCAAAGCGCACGTCGGATATCTGGAAACGGTGTGCTTCGCGGCCAGCACTCACGGCCCAGACCGCGGACATCACCTGGTGGGTCCGTCCAGACAGGCGGCGCAGCATGGCGGCAGCCTCGCTGGCATCGGCCGGCTTGCCGAACACTTCGTCACCGAGCACCACTTCGGTATCGGCGCCCAGAACCACCGCTGCCGCATCACCGCCCAGCGACAGCAAGCCGGCTCCGGCCTTCTCGCGGGCCACGCGACTGACGTAGCTCTGCGGCGGCTCGTCGGCCGCACGAACCTCCTCGACCGACACGTCGAGCACGCCATAACGCAGGCCGAGCTGGTCAAGCAGCTCGCGGCGTCGGGGTGATTGGGAGGCCAAATGCAACATATCCCGAAGCTTAGCAAGCCAAGCTCACGAAATTGTTCGACTTTCGTTGCGCGACGGAGGAATTTGCAGGGCCACCGTGCTCCCGTTCACAACGTGACGGGAAAGTGGCTATTCCTCGCCGCTTCATCCGCGGTGATAAGGGTGGTTGGCGAGGATGCTGGCGGCGCGATATAGCTGCTCGGCGACGATCACCCGTACCAGCGGATGCGGCAGCGTGGCCGCACCCAGCGACCAGCGTTCGGTAGCCACCCTTCGCACGCTGTCCGTGAAGCCTTCCGGCCCGCCGATGGCGAAGGCCAGGTCGCGACCGTGCATGCGCCAGTGCTCCATGCGCTTGGCCAGCGATTCACTGCTGTGCGCGCGGCCGGGGCCGTCGAGGAGGATGAGGTCGGCACTTTTCGGGCAGGCGTCGAGCAGGCGCTGCCCCTCGTCCTCGCAGGCACGACGCGGGTCGCGGCCCTTGCCGCGGTCACCGGGAGAGATCTCGATCAGTTCCAGCGGCAGCCAGTGCGACAGCCGCTTGCGGTATTCGGCGAAGCCGGCCTCCACCCAGTCGGGCATGCCGGTCCCCACTGCCAGCATCCAGGCGCGCATGCTGGCCCGACCGAGGTGTCAGCGGAACGAGCCGCCGTCAGGCGGGCTCGAACTCGCTGTCGGCGTGCTCGGCCTCGGCGTCACCATCCACCGACCACAGCCGCTCCAGCCCGTAGAACTCGCGGGTGCGCGGCAGCATGACGTGGAGCAGGACGTCACCGAGGTCGACCAGGATCCACTCGCCCTCGCGCTCGCCCTCGACGCCCAGCGGCATCATGCCGGCCTGCTTGGCCTGCTTGATGACCTCGTCGGCGATGGACTTGACGTGGCGGCTGGAGGTACCGGAAGCGATCACCATGAAGTCGGCAATGCTGGTGCGACCGCGCACGTCGACTTCAACGACGTCGTTGGCCTTCAGGTTGCCGACCGCGTCGCGGACGATTTCCAGCAGCTGTTCAGGGCTGAGCAGACCTTCGGTCTGGCGGAGTGCGGTGACCTTGGCGGTCGCCGGAGAAGTGGTGCTGCGCGTTGCGGTCAAACGATCCATCCTGTCGCAGTGGCGAAATGGGCCGGCCCCAAAGGCCCTGACCCGGCGCCAGTATAGCGCTCCAGCGGGCCGATTGCCGGGAATCAGGGGACGCTACCTTGCGATTATCTCGGCCTGTATTTTGTCTGGCCAGAGGCAACCGTGAAGTCAACCCGCTCTCCTTGGGAATCACCGGGTGCAAGGCTTCTAATGACTCGAGGGACTGCAATTTTCGCCTTTGGCCATGACCGGAATGACTCTCGGAAACTTTTCCCAGCCTCCGGCACCGTCTGGCAGGAGTTCCGTCACTTCGACCGCACATTCACCAATGCGATCCACCCGTCCGAAGTCACGGGTAACCGTGTCACCGAGCTTTCCTGTCCGAATGTCTCCAATTTCGTTCCGGTACTGGAACGAGCTGAGATCACGCGATACGGTCTCAATCACCAGATTCTCTGCCTTATTGACGAACCTGGTGGATTCCAAAAGCCATCGAAGAATCCGAAGAGCTTCACCGCGGTCAGCTGTCCCAACTGCAACGGTGTGGCTCCTCGAGTCTTCAAGGGCATCGGGAAAGCTTGCTGCGAGCCAACGACCGTTCTCCGACAACACAAACTTTGTCACCCCGCCGACGGCGCCAAGATCACAAGTCAGTTCGACGCCAGCAATTGGCCGCGTGTTACTGCCGCCATAGCCGATTTCGAGTTCATCTTGTTTCCAACGGTGGCTTTCCGAATCAACACTCTCCAGTTCCTCCTCTTTCATCCCCCGCGGAACGAGAAAGGACAGCCCCTTGGTTTCAACACGCTCCGAATTTTCCTCATCGTAACGTGGAGTTTTGGTGAGCAACTCACACAAGGCCAAACCGGTTGGTTCGGCACTCGCCACCATCGACAGGCTGACGATCAGTCCAGAGATAGCTGTTGCAAGCCAATTCTTCATAGCTCATTTCCTTGGTCGGATTGGAGTGAGCTTGCTGACCCCGCCGTACCAGATCCATAAAGATCGCCATGCCGAATGTCGGCGGAGACTGCGGCTGGCAGCACGTCGCTGCAATCGTCGCCGGCTTTGAGGCGCTGCCGGATCGCGGTTGAGGATTCGCCGCGCGGGGTGAATGGCAGACGGTACAGCAGGCCGGCTGATGCCTTCGCCAGGGCGCTCGGATGGTCACGCCAGCGACCGTTGGCCCACGCGCCCAGCTCTGGATCGAGGTCATCGAGAGCTTCGCCGGGGCGTTCGACGACGATGAAGTGGGTCAGCTCGCCCAGGCGCTCCCAGCGATGCCATTGGTGGAGGCTGCGGAAGCTGTCGGCGCCAAGCAGCCAGGCGATGGGCTGCTCCGGCCCGAGTTCGCGGCGTAGTGCTTCCAGCGTGTCGACGCTGTAACCGCTGAGTTCTCCAGTAACCACGCCGCTGATTTCACGGCGGTCGATATGCAGTTTCGGGTGATCGGCAATTGCCAACTCCACCAGTTCCGCGCGTGTTTCCGCGTCGACCTGAGGACCAACACGATGGCGCGGCCGGCCGTTGGGCATCAGCCAGACATCGCTGCCGAATCGTTCCGACGCGGCCAGAGCCAGCGCGATGTGTCCGTTATGCGGCGGATCGAAGGTGCCGCCGAAAACGATGTGCAGCTCGCTCACGGCCCGATGCCGGCCTGTGGCGCGGCGATGGCGGTGAGCAGGCGTTCCAGACCCAGCCAGGCGTCGCCGAACTCCCGCCCCTTGGACATTCGATCAACGCGACCGAGATCGGCCAGCGCGCGCTGCCAGTGACGCGGCGAGGCACGACCCAGCGCCTCCCGGTAGACGCGCTGCTTGGATTCCCAGATCCGCGCCTGCTGCATGGCGCGGGCGACGTTGCCGCCGGCTTCCTGCACTGCTGCGATTTCGGCAAGCGACGACAGCGCGTAGCTGACGGGGCCAAGCAAAGCCGGAACCGCGGCGCCCTCGGCACGCAGGCCACGCAGCATGCGCAGGCTGCGCGCGGTGTCGCCAGCCAGCGCGGCGTCCATCAGCCCAAAGGCATCGAAGCGCGCGCTGTCGGCAACGAGGTCCAGCATGCGCTCCGCGTCGATGGCGCCGTCCTCCATGCTGCCATCCGGGCGACGCAACAGCAGCGCCAGCTTGTCGACTTCCTGCGCTGCGGCCAGCAGATTGCCTTCCACCCGCTCGGCCAGCGCCTGAACGGCATCGGGCGTGGCGGTCAGGCCATGCGAACGCAGGCGGTCACGAATCCAGCTCGGCAGCTGGCCCGGTTTCAGCGCCTGGATCTGATGCTGCATGCCAACCTTGGCCACCGCCTTGCTCCAGGCGCCCTCGTGCTGGCGACTCCAGTCGGCGGCGAGGATCAGCAGCAGCGTGTCCGGCGGCGGGTTCTCGCAGTATTCGCGAATCGCGTCGCTGCCTTCGCGACCCGGCTTGCCGGTGGGCAGGCGCAGCTCCAGCAAACGTTGACTGGCGAACAGCGACATCGCCGATGCGGCGGCGTGCAATTCGTTCCAGTCGAAGCGTGCCTCGACGTCCATGACCTGACGTTCGTTGTAGCCCAATGCCTGCGCGCGGGCACGGAAGGCATCGGCGGCTTCCAGCAGCAGCAGCGGCTCGCTGCCGCAGAGCAGGCAGACGGATGGAAGCTGATCAGCCGCCAGCAGTCGGGCCAGTGCGTCGCCGCTCATGGTTGTTGGCGACTCACGGCGATGGCCGGGCGGCGGCCTCGATGCGGCGCATGATCGCTGCGACCATGTCGCGCGACAGTTCCTCGCGCACCACTTCTTCTTCGCCCGGCGAACCCAGCGACTGCGTGGTGTCGAAGGCGTAGTCGCGGCTGAGCTCGATTTCCTGTTTCGGCAGGACAACCTTGCCGTCCTTGTCGGTCAGGCTGACTTCGACCACGTAGCGCAGCGCGTATTCCTGCACGCGGCCGCTGGTGCCGATGGTCAGCGGCGTCAGGCCCACCGAATCCTTGCTGATTCGGAGGCGCGCCACCGGTCCGGACTCCGCGCCCTCGCTCAGGGTCAGGCCGGACTGCCGCAGCGCCTCGCCCAGATCGGCGCCGAGGCCGCTGTACGGGTCGGCAATCTCGATACGCAGCGGCGACAGCGTGGCCGGCAGTGCCTGCGACTGGCGCAGGTGGAAGCCGCAGGCCGACAGCAGCGGAAGCAGCATCGCGATGGCGGCGATTCGGAACAGGTGACGTGGCGTCATGGAGATACGACTCATCCGGCAACGATATTGACGATCTTGCCCGGAACCACGATCACTTTGCGAATCGTCTGGCCTTCCAGGAACTTGGCAACGTTGGGCTCGGCCTGCGCCATCGCCTCGATGGCGTCCTTGGCGGTATCCGGCGCCACCTCGATGGTGCCACGCAGCTTGCCATTGACCTGCACCGCCAGCGTCAGCGCGTCGCGAATCAGCGCAGCCGGATCGGCCGCCGGGAAGGCGCGGTCCTCAAGCAAGGCTTCCTCGTGGCCGAGCATCTGCCACAACGCATGCGCGGTATGCGGCGCCACCGGGTTCAGCATCAGCACGATGGCCTGCAGCGCCTCCTGCACCACGGCGCGACCGGCATCGCTGTCGTCGCTGAACTTCGCCACCGCATTCAGCAGTTCCATGATCGCGGCAATGGCGGTGTTGAAGGCGTAGCGACGCTCATAGTCGTCGGCGACCTTCTGGATGGTCTCGTGCAGCTTGCGGCGCAGCGCGCGCTGATCGGCGCTCAACTCGGACGGCACTGCACCGCCCTGTCCGCCTTCCGCATGCTTCGCCACCTGCGCCCACAGGCGCCGCAGGAAGCGCTGCATGCCTTCGACGCCAGCGTCACTCCATTCCAGGCTCTGGTCCGGCGGTGCGGCGAACATCGAGAACAGGCGCACCGTGTCGGCGCCGTAGCGGTCGACCAGCGTCTGCGGATCAACGCCGTTGTTCTTTGACTTCGACATCTTCTCGGTGCCGCCGATCGATACCGGCTGGCCATCGGTTCGCAGCGTCGCGCCGGTCACGCGGCCCTTGTCATCGCGCTGCACATCGACGTCGGCCGGGTTGAACCAGTCCTTGCCGCCGTTTTCGGTTTCGCGGAAGAAGGTCTCGGCAATCACCATGCCCTGGCAGAGCAGGCGCGTCGCCGGCTCGTCGCTGTGGACGAAGCCGGTGTCGCGCAGCAGCTTGTGGAAGAAGCGGAAATACATCAGGTGAAGGATGGCGTGTTCGATGCCGCCGATGTACTGGTCGACCGGCAGCCAGTAGTTGGCGCGCTCGTCGACCACGTCAGTCGCACCCGGACAGGTGTAGCGCGCGTAGTACCAGCTCGACTCCATGAAGGTGTCGAAAGTGTCGGTTTCGCGCTCGGCCGCGCCACCGCAGCTCGGACAGCTGGTCTTGCGCCACTCCGGATCGGCCTTGATCGGCGACTTGGTGCCCATGAACTCGACGTCTTCCGGCAGCAGCACCGGCAGCTGGTCTTCCGGCACCGGGACGGCCCCACACGAAGCGCAATGGATCATCGGGATCGGGCAGCCCCAGTAGCGCTGGCGGCTGACGCCCCAGTCGCGCAGGCGGTAGTTGATGCGGCGCTCGC
Source organism: Rhodanobacteraceae bacterium (assembly GCA_024233975.1). Taxonomy (GTDB): domain Bacteria; phylum Pseudomonadota; class Gammaproteobacteria; order Xanthomonadales; family Xanthomonadaceae; genus JACKOX01. Next base: position 18,424 of record JACKOX010000017.1, on the reverse strand, counting down.
CCTGCCCGCTCTGGCTGAACTTCGTCACCAGATGCTCGAAGGCATGGCGGTGGTCCTTGCCGTCCAGCTCGCCGGAATGGACGATGCGCAGGCCGTCGGCGTACTTGTCGGCGTACCAGTCGTGCCACTGCGTAGCGTCGTAGGCGTTGTCGCCCACCGCCACCACTTGCTTGATCGGCAGGCTGTATTTGGTGGCGAACTCGAAGTCGCGCTCGTCGTGGCCGGGCACGGCCATCACCGCGCCGGTGCCGTAGCCCATCAGCACGAAGTTGGCGACCCACACCGGCACGGCGTCGCCGGTCAGCGGATTGATCGCGCTGACGCCGGTCGCCATGCCGCGCTTTTCCTGCGTCTCCAGCTCAGCCTCGGACACACCGCCCTTGCTGCAGTCGGCGATAAAGGCCGCCAGATCCGGATTGCTTTCGGCGGCACGTTTCGCCAGCGGATGCTCGGCGGCGACGGCCATGTAGGTGACGCCGGCCAGCGTGTCCGGGCGCGTGGTGAACACGCGCAGGGATTCGTCGCTATCGGCGACCTTGAAATCAATCTCCAGGCCTTCCGAGCGGCCAATCCAGTTGCGCTGCATGGTCTTGACCGCATCCGGCCAGCCGTCGAGCCGGTCCAGCTCATCCAGCAGCTCCTGCGCGTAGTCGGTGATCTTGTAGAACCACTGCGGGATCTCGCGCTTCTCCACCAGCGCGCCGGTGCGCCAGCCGCGGCCGTCGATCACCTGCTCGTTGGCCAGCACGGTCTGGTCGACCGGATCCCAGTTCACCACCGCGTTCTTCTGGTAGACGAGGCCCTTCTTGAACAGGCGCACGAACATGCGCTGCTCGTGGACGTAGTAGTCCGGGCGGCAGGTGGCGAATTCGCGGGTCCAGTCGTAGGCGAAGCCCATGCGCTGCAGCTGGCCGCGCATGTGCTCGATGTTGGCGTAGGTCCATTTGGCCGGCGCCGTGTTGTTCTTGATCGCCGCGTTCTCCGCCGGCAGACCGAAAGCGTCCCAACCCATCGGCTGCAGCACGTTGTGGCCGGTCATGCGCTTGTAGCGGCTGATGACGTCGCCAATCGTGTAGTTGCGCACGTGGCCGACATGCAGCGCGCCCGACGGGTACGGCAGCATCGACAGGCAGTAGTACTTGGGCTTGTCCGAGGTTTCGGTGACGTCGAAGGCGTGGTTGGCCGACCAGAAGGCCTGCGCGGCGGCTTCGGCCGCCTGCGGATCGAAATTGTCTTGCATGGTTACCGGAGATAGCGGGAGCGCGGCGGTCGCCGCAGTTGGCCGACGAGACTACCGCACCGCAGCAAACGGCAAAAGCCCCGAAAACGACCGATCCTGTCCGAAGTTCGCCAACCATCGGCCCATGGAAGCGCCCGACGCCACTTCTAGACTTGGCGGCTGAGGGGGAACCGCCATCCGAATAAGGAACACAGGGACCGTGAATCCAGCCATCGAATGCCAGCAGCTGAGCCGACGCTTTCCCGGCGGGAAAGGGGTCCACGCGCTGGATCTCCATGTGCCCGGCGGCAGCATCTACGGCTTCCTCGGCCCCAATGGCGCCGGCAAGACCACCACCATCCGCCTACTGCTCGGCCTGCTGCGTCCGGATGGCGGCGAGATCCGACTGTTCGGCGAACGCCATCGCTATGGCGACACCCAGTGGTTGCATCAGGTCGGCGCGCTGGTCGAAGGCCCATCGCTGTATCCACACCTGAGCGGACGGCAGAACCTCGATATCAGCCGCCGCCTGCTGGGCTTGCCTGCCACGCGCATCGACGCCGTGCTGGCGCGCGTGGATCTGAGCAACGACGCCGACCGCCGCGTCCGCGACTACTCGCTGGGCATGCGCCAGCGCCTGGCCATCGCCCTCGCCCTTCTCGGCGAACCACGACTGCTGATCCTCGACGAGCCGGCCAACGGCCTTGATCCCGCCGGCATCATCGACCTGCGCCGCCTCTTGGCGGAGCTGGCCGCCGAAGGCGTCACGGTTTTCGTGTCCAGCCACCAGCTCAGCGAAGTGGAGCAGGTCGCCAGCCATGTCGGCGTGCTGCAGCGTGGTCGTCTGCGTTTCGAAGGCAGCCTGCACGAGCTGCGCGAACGCTACCGGGCGCTGCTGGAAATCCGCTGCGACGAGCCCTCACGCGCCATGCCGCTGCTGGAAGGCTTCGCAGCACACATCCAGCGCAGGGACGACGCGATCCTGCTCGATGCTGACGCCGGCAGCGAGGTGGCCATCAATCGTCATCTGGTCGAAAACGGCATCGCCGTATCGCATCTGGCAAGGGAGAACAGCTCGCTGGAGCAGCTGTTCTTCGCCCTGACTGGCGACGACGACGCAACCAACGACGTGGAGGCAGCGGCATGAACCTGCTCGCCGTTCTCCGCGCCGAACTATTGAAACTGCGCGGCACGCTGGCGCTGTGGATGTGCCTGATCGCACCGGGACTGGTTGTCGCCATGACCGTGCTGCAAATCGCCTTCCGCTTCAGCAAGCCGGTCGATATCGAGCCGCACGACGCCTGGATGATGCTGGCGCGCGCCATCGAGTCGCTGTGGGCCTTCCTGATGTTGCCGCTGTTCCTGACCCTCGAAGCCGCCCTGCTGGCCGCCGTCGAGCACGGCAACCAGCAATGGAAGCACCTGTTCGCCCTGCCCGTGCCGCGTTACCGACAGCTGACGGCGAAGTGGCTGGTGCTGACCGCGCTGTTGATTGCCGCCAGCCTGCTGATGCCGCTGCTGATCGCGCTGGGCGGTGGCGTCCTGATGCTGTTGAAGCCCGGCTTCGGCCTGGCCGGATCGCCGCCAATGGCTGAACTTTACTGGCCGATCCTGAAAACCGTAGCGGCGGCACTGTTCATGCTGAGCATCCAGCTTTTCGTCGCGCTCAACTGGCGCAGCTTTACTGCCGCTGTCGCCACCGGCATGGGCGCGACCGTCGCAGGCTTCCTGATCGGCCAGTCGGCGCGCTTCGGCCCGTACTACCCGTGGGCGCTGCCGCTGCAGATCTTTGGCGGCGATGGACGCAATGCACCCTGGGCGATGTCATTGGGGCTGGCCGGCGGATTGCTGGTGGCGGTATTCGGTATCTGGCACCTGAGCCGTCGCGAATATCCGGAGTAATTGACGACACCGTCCGCACCTTGCCCACGCGGCATGTTGAAATTGGCGTCCCGCCACAAGCCCGCCAATCCCATGCCGCCGTTCTGGATCGAGTTCATCGGCTTCGTTGCCGCCGCATTGACTACCTTCAGCTTCATCCCGCAGGCGGTGAAGACCTTCCGCAGCCGCGACACGCGCAGCATCTCGCTGGGCATGTACGCGATCTTCACCGTCGGAATCGCCTGCTGGCTGGTCTATGGCGTGCTGCTGGAGAGCTGGCCGATGATCATCGCCAACCTGATCACGCTGAGCCTTGCCGCCGCCATCCTGACCATGAAACTGCGCTTCGGCTGAGCGCGACATCGACGCCACCCTTGCATCGCGGCGATCACGCCCGCATGTTTCCGGCATTCCGAACAATGGCCCGCCCATGACCACCGATACCAACGACAGCAAGCCCAACGTCATCGACGTCACCACCGAACGCTTCCAGCAGGATGTCCTTGAGGCGTCGATGAACACGCCGGTGCTGGTCGACTTCTGGGCGACCTGGTGCGGGCCCTGCAAGAGCCTCGGGCCGATCCTCGAAAAGCTGGCCGCCGACTACAACGGCGCCTTCACGCTGGCCAAGGTGGATGTCGACAAGGAGCAGCAGCTCGCCGGCTATTTCCAGATCCGCTCGGTACCAACGGTGATGCTGCTGAAGGACGGTCAGATCGTCGATGGCTTTCCCGGCGCGCTGCCGGAAGGCGAACTGCGCAAGTTCCTGTCGCAGCACGGTGTCGAACCAGCTGCGCCGCAGCTGGCCGGCGTCGATGGCGCTGCCGGCGTCGATGGCGACGAAGCGCCTGCAGACAACATCGATCCGCAGGCCGAACTGGCCAGGGCACAGGCGGCACTGGCCGCAAAGCCCGATGACGCCGCGCTCAAGCTCGACCTCGCGCTGGCCCTGACCCGCACCGGTGATTTCGAGCAGGCGAAGCGCTTGCTGGATGCCCTGCCCGCCAATCTCGCCACCGACGAGCGCGCCCAGAACGCGCAGGCGCGCATCGAGCTGGCCTCCGAAATCGGCAACGCGCCCGACCTGCCCAGCCTGCGTGGCCGTGGCGATCTCGACAACGATCCCATCGCCCTGCACCAGTTGGCGCTGCGCGAGTTGCTCGAAGGCAACAGCGAAGCCGGCTTGGAGCGGTTGCTCACGATGCTGTCCAAACACCGCGCGCATGGCGACGGGCTGGCGCAGAAGACGCTGATCCGCGCCTTCCGCATCGTCGACGACCCGGCACTGGTCAGCCGCTACCGCCGGCGCATGTCGACCCTGCTCTTCTAGCGCCACCGACAAACCGTACGTATGCGTATGGTAGAGTGCGTATCCCCTCCCCGCGCACCCTCAGCCCATGAAACCCTCCACCCTGCGGCGACTGATGAATATCTGGTCGCCGTTCCGCTCGCCGGGCATCCGCGTCACCCACTGGTCGGACGACTGGCGCGAAGTTCGCGTCGAGCTGCGCCAGCGCCGCTTCAACATGAATTTCGTCGGCACCCACTACGGCGGCAGCCTGTTCTCGATGACCGACCCGTTCTGGATGCTGATCCTGCTGCACGTCCTCGGGCGCGACTATCTGGTCTGGGACAAGACCTCGGAGATCGACTTCGTGAAGCCCGGAAAGGGCACCGTCAGCGCCCGCTTCCGGCTCCACCAGTCGGTGCTGGACGACATCATCGCGGCCACGGCCAGCGGTGCGAAACACCTGCACTGGCTGCCGGTCGACGTGGTGGATGCGGAAGGCGAAACAGTGGCCAGGGTGCGCAAGCAGGTCTATGTGCGGCGCAAGCCGGCTGCCCGGCCAGCGCCGGAAGTCGTGCAAGCTGCCTGACGCCACCGAACACGTGAACGGACGCCCTCCCGAAGGGCGCCGGCTGGGTTAACCTGTCGGCGCAGAGGGAACCCAATCCGTGAACGAAACGCCGCAGCCGACACTACTACCGGATGCGCCCGTGATTCCTGGCTACCGCGTGGTGCGGAAAGTCGGACAGGGCGGCATGGCCACCGTCTGGCTGGCGGTCCAGGAATCGCTGGACCGCCAGGTGGCAATCAAGGTCATGCTGCCGATGGCCAGCGTGGACGAGCAGCAAGCGCAGCGCTTCGAACACGAGGCGCGCACCATCGCGCGGCTGGAGCACCCGCACATCGTGCACATCTTCGAAGTGGGGCGCACCGGCGATGGCCGGCTCTACTACGTGATGGCCTTCCTGCCGCGCGGCGACCTCAGCCATCGCGACCTGAGCACCAACCAGGCGAACGTGCTGTCGCTGCTGCGCACGCTGCTCGACGCCCTCGCCTACGCGCACGCGCGTGGCGTGGTGCATCGCGATGTGAAGGCCGAAAACGTGCTGTTCGACGGCGATGATCGCCCCATGCTCGCGGATTTCGGCATCGCGCTGTCGTCGCGGATCGCCGCGCGCCTGACCAGCGCCGGCATGACGCTCGGCAGCGGCGGCTACATGGCGCCCGAGCAGTCGCGTGGCGAGCGCGTGGACGGTCGCGCCGACCTCTACAGCGTCGGCGTGCTGGCCTACGAAATGCTGGTCGGCGACCTGCCGTTCCGCGCCACCGATCCGCTCGCCCTCGCGCTCAAACACGCCCACGACCCCATCCCGCGACTGCCACGCCATCTGGCCCATTGGCAGCCGTTCATCGACCGCGCCATGGCCAAGTCGCGCGGCCGCCGCTTCCGCAATGCCGCCGCGATGCGCGCCGCGCTGGACCGCGTGGAAAAGCGCATGAACGGCGCCGCCGCCAGCTTCGGCGAGTACTGGCACCTCTTCCGCAGCCATCCCTTCTGGCGTCGGCCAACCACGCGCTGGTTGCTGGGCGCCGCGGCGGTTTCCTCGCTGATGCTGCTGGTGGTCAATCTCACGCGACCACCCGCGCCCGCGCCGGTCGATACCAGCGCGGTGATGGCCGCCGTTGACGATGCCGCCAACAAGCCGGAGGAATCCGGGACCGCCAATGGTGATGGGCTGCCCACCAGCGTTTCCCAACCGGCGGAGCCGGAACAGCTGGAGGCCTGGCTCGCCAAATTGGAAAGCGATCCGCAGGACACCGTCGCAATCACTGGACTCTCGCGGCAGATCGACTGGCTGGGCGAACAGGCCGAACTCGACTTTGCCGCCGGCGACGACAAGGCGCTGCGCGAACGCAAGGAACTGGCGACCGGCTGGCACGAACGCTTTGGCGAAGCCCTGAACGCTCCCTACACCCGCTTCCAGCGCCGACTGACCGGCCTTCTGGTGTCCGAACAGCGGCAGGCGCAGATCAGCGGTAACGACAAGGACGCCAAGCGAGCGGAACAGCTGCTGCAATCGCTGGGCTATGCGCCCGAAGACGAGGAGCCGCCTCAAATCGCCGAAGCGCCCGCGAAACAACCACCGACCAACGCGCAACGTTCATCCGTCAGCCTCAGTGGCCTGGTGACGCGAAAGCAGTACGCAGCGTTCGTCGATGCCACGAAGCGCGAGGACAGCCGCTGCCGGAACCAGCTGTCACCGCTGCGCATCTTTGATCGTCGCAGCTGGCGCGAACCGGGATTCGAGCAGGCCGACAACGATCCGGTGGTCTGCGTGAGCGCCGCCGATGCACTGGCCTACCTCGACTGGGTCGGTCAGCGTGACGGGCGCAGCTATCGCCTGCCGGCGCCGACCGAGCGTCCACAGAACCAGGCCGGCCTCGCCGAGTGGACCAACGCCTGCATCGCCAGCGGCGACGCCGCGCAGCCCTGTCCCCGGCGCGTTGCCGCCGGTCCGCTGCTGCAGGAACGCCAACTGGACATCGATCGCGGCTACGACGACGTGAGCTTCCGCTGGGTCGCGAAATGACGCACGCGCGATGTCGGGACTGAGGCTTCGCTGAACAGGCGTGCCTCTCCTTCAATGCGACTGCCGCTAGACTGTCGCCATGCGACCCGCCCATCTCCAGCGATACATCCTCACCGGCATCCTCACGGTCTTTCCGCTGTGGCTGACCTTCGTCGTCTTCGAGTTCGTGCTGAAGCAGCTCGGCCAGCTCAGCGCGCCCTGGGTCGATGCCCTGCTCACCCGCGCCGCCAGGTCGATTCCGTTCTTCGGCTTCCTGCTCACCACCGACTGGCTGCGATTCATGCTCGCCGTGCTGGTGACGCTGACCTTCCTGTACCTGCTGGGCTGGCTGGCCCACCGCGTGGTCGGCAAGCGCCTGCTCAGCGTGGTCGACGCGGTGATCGAGCGCATTCCGCTGGTGCAGTCCATCTATGGCGGCACCAAGAAGCTGCTGGCGGTGCTGCAGACCAAGCCTGAAGGCTCGCAGCGCGTAGTGCTGATCGACTTCCCGCACAAGGAAATGAAGGCCGTCGGTTTCGTTACCCGCACCGTGCGCGAGAAAGGGAGTGGCCGCGAACTGGCGATGGTCTATGTGCCAACGACGCCGAACCCGACGTCCGGCTATCTCGAGGTCGTGCCGGTGGATCGCCTGACGCCGACCGACTGGACCGTCGACCAGGCCATGGCGTTGATCATTTCCGGCGGTGCCGTGTCACCCAGCGAAATTCCCTTTGAAGTCGCGTTGTCCGCCGCGGAGCGCGCATCGGCTGCGGTTGCCGGCAAGCTGGACGGCGATGACGGCACGACGACGACGGCGCAAACCAGCACCTGAGCCGACACAGCAAAGCGCCCGGCATGCTGGCGTGCATGCCGGGCGCTGTTGGCTTCATTGCATGGAAGCGATTCAGCCCGCCGCGTTCTGGATGATCATCTCCACGCGACGATTCTGCTGGCGACCCGCGGACGTGTCGTTGCTGGCCACCGGATAGCCCTCGCCGAGACCCTTGGCGCTCAAGCGCGAACGATCGATGCCCTGGCCCACCAGGTAGCTGACCACGGACTCGGCACGGCGTCGCGACAAGTCCATGTTGTAGCTGTCGCTGCCGGTGGAATCGGTATGGCCCTCGATGGCCACCGTCGTATCCGGATGTTCGCTCAGCGCAGCCACCAGCTTGTCGAGGTTGTGCATGGCGCCTGGCTTGAGCACAGCCTTGTCGGTTTCAAACAGCACGTCGCCAAGCGTCACCACCAGACCGCGCTCGGTCTGTTTGGCCTGCAAGTCGTCGATCATGTCCTGCATGGCGCGCAGTTCGGCGCGCGCCGCCTCGGCCTGCTGACGCGCCAGCGTCGCTTCGCGACGCTCGGCTTCCGCCTGTTCACGGGCCATGGCCGCATCACGCCGATCAGCATCCGCCTGCGCCAGCGCCGCGTTGGCATCGCGACGGGCCATGTTGGCCTCGTGGCGGGCGCGGTCAGCTTCCTTTGCCCTCGCCTCGGCCACCAGGCGCTCGCGCTCGGCGCTCAGGGTATCGATGCGCTCACGGGCGAAACGGCTCTGGCCTTCGGCTTCAGCGATCTGCAGCAGCCGGTCAGCCATGTAGACGTTGTGGTCGAACACGCGCGACTTCATGCCGTCGCCATGCTCGGACAGGTTGCGAACCGCGTTGGCGGCCTGCTGCAATTCCTTCGGCGCCTCGGCGGAGACCACCGGATCGGACTGCAGCCGCGCCAGCTGGTTCTCCAGGCGGACCAGCTCCGGCGGCCGCTGCTGCGAACCGGCGCAAGCAACCAGAAGACCGGTGGACAGCGCCAATGCGATGCCACCACGAAGATGTCGTCGAACGTCAAAGCGGTTCATGATCAGGCTCCCTCGCGCGCGATTTCCGCACGCAGCGTTTCGATGGTGGTTTCCAGTTCCTTCAGCACGCTCTCGTTGGCCTGCTGGCGCGCCCGCGCCTCGGCCAGGCGACCATCGAGGCCGGCACGCTGCGCTTCCAGCTCGGCGTCGTCCCAGTCGTGGTCGGAAAACGAACCTTCGGCCCGGGCGAGCATGTCGCGGGCAGCGTTCAGTTCCTGCGAAGCACGCTCACCGGCATCCGCGCGCTCGGCGGCGGCGACATTGGCGCGTGCGGCAATCAGTTCCTTCTCGGCGTCGTCCTTGCCTGCCATGGCTGCCAGCGGCAGGCAAAGCAGCAGGACGGCTATCGGTGATGTCCAGCGGGACATGGCCTTCCTCCTTCGTTGGGTCCGCGGAAGGAGCAGCAATGCGCGTGCCAGCAATCAGGATTCCGGCTTAACTTTCACGTTTTCATGAAGTTAGCAGCGCCACCAGAAGGCGAAGCCGGCAGCCACGCCAGCACCGGATCGGGCCAACTGCACGGTCCTCGCCCACCGAATCACGAGAATCGTGCGACTTGCAGACCGCTACGTCTGCGATGGGCTCTCGCTTGCTCGACACCTTTCGAACGCACCAACGAATCTCTTGGATGCGCTCCAGATCGCGGGGGACTTGCGCCCGGCTTTGCATCAGGGCGCTACGAACGTGGCGCCTGCTCCGGATCAACGGACTCAATCGGCGCCAGCTCGGGCGTCAGCGCCACGCGCTGATCAAAGACGAAGCAGCCACCATCGTAGTGCGCGCCGCCGACTTTCTCGAAATAACCGAGGATGCCGCCTTCCAGCTGCAGCACGTCGCCGTAGCCGGCCTCGTTCATCCAGATCGCCGCCTTCTCGCAGCGGATGCCGCCAGTGCAGAAGCTGACCACCGTCTTGCCAGCCAATTCGCCGCGGTGCGCTTCCAGCGCGTCACCCAGTTCGGTGAACTTGACGATGGGCAGGGTCAGCGCACCGGCAAAGCTGCCATGTGCGATCTCCTGTTCGTTGCGGGTATCGACCATCACCACTTCGCGGCCGACATCGTCGTGTCCCTGGTCGAGCCAGCGCTTCAGCGTTGACGGCTCAACCGATGGCGCGCGGCCCCGGATCGGGCGGATGCCATCCTGACGGAAGGTGATGATCTCGCGCTTGTGCTTGACCAGCAGCCGACCGAACGGAATGCCCTCGCTCTCGCTGAACTTCGCCTCGATGTCGGCGAAACGGGCGTCGGCACGCAGCCAGTCGAGGAAGCCGTGAATGTCTTCCGGTTGGCCAGCCAGGAACAGATTGATGCCCTCGCCGGCGACGAGCACCGTGCCCTTCAACGACCGTGCTTCGCAGGCGGCACCGATCGCGGCGACCAGCGCCGGCGGATCCGTGATCTCCACAAATCGGTAGGCGGCTATGTTCAGAATGGCGGAAATGGCGTCGGACATCGGCCCATTTTAGTCCAGTCCACGCCCCTCGCTTGAGACGAGGGTCGGAACCGCGATGGTTTCATGCGAAAATGTCCGGCTAATGCCCCCGTAGCTCAGCTGGATAGAGCGTCCCCCTCCTAAGGGGAAGGCCGTGCGTTCGAATCGCGCCGGGGGCGCCATTTTCTGAATCGGCTGCCGCCGGCTTGTCCCGGACGGGCGGCGACCACATATCTCCGTCAGCCGATTCCACCTGTTTCCATCCCAATCTGGAGCTGTTCATGTCCCAAGACATCCTGAAGTCGCTCGGCCTTGGCGCCAGCGAATCCGGTACCTATCTCGGCAACGGCGAGTGGTCGAAGACCAGCGACGCCGGCGTGCTGGAGCCGGTCAACCCGACCACCGGCGAGGTGCTGGGCCGCGTGATGGCCTCTTCCCAGGCCGACTACGACACGATCATCGAGCGCGCCCAGGCCGCCTTCAAGATCTGGCGCACCACCCCGGCACCGCGCCGTGGCGAAGCGGTCCGCCTGTGTGCAGACGCCCTGCGTACGCACAAGGACGCGCTGGGTTCGCTGGTCGCGCTGGAGATGGGCAAGTCCAAGCCGGAAGGCGACGGCGAAGTGCAGGAAATGATCGACATCGGCGATTTCGCCGTCGGCCTGTCGCGCCAGCTTTACGGCCTGACCATGCATTCCGAGCGCCCGGGCCACCGCATGTACGAACAGTGGCATCCGCTGGGCCTGATCGGCATCATCTCGGCGTTCAACTTCCCGGTCGCCGTGTGGGCGTGGAACAGCTTCATCGCCGCCATCTGCGGCAACATCAGCATCTGGAAGCCGTCGCCCAAGGTGCCGCTGTCGGCCATCGCCTCGATGAAGATCTGCAACGAAGCGCTGAACGAGGCCGGCTTCCCGGACCTGTTCTTCCTGTTCAACGATGCCGGCACCGAGCTGGCACAGAACTTCGTCGATGACCGCAACATCGCGCTGATCAGCTTCACTGGTTCAACCAAGGTGGGCCGCATGGTCGGCGAGCGCGTGGCGCGCCGCATGGGCCGCTCGCTGCTGGAGCTGGGCGGCAACAATGCCATCATCCTCGACGAAAGCGCCGACCTGAAACTGGCCATCCCCGCCATCGTTTTCGGCGCCGTCGGCACCGCCGGCCAGCGCTGCACCACCACGCGCCGCCTGCTGGTCCACGAAAGCCTGTACGACGACGTGCTGGCCAAGCTGGTCACCGCCTACAAGCAGGTCGAGACCAAGATCGGCGATCCCACCGACCCGAAGAACCTGATGGGTCCGCTGAACAGCCGCGACGGCGTGGACGCCTACCTCGATGCCATCGAAGCCGCGAAGAAGGCCGGCGGCACGGTCGAAACCGGCGGCGAAGCCATCGACCGTCCGGGCAATTTCGTGTTGCCGGCGATTGTCAGCGGCCTCACCAACGACGCCGAGATCGTCCAGCACGAGACCTTCGCACCGATCCTCTACGTGATGAAGTTCAAGACCGTCGACGAAGCCATCGACATGCAGAACGCCGTGCCGCAGGGCCTGTCGTCGGCGATCTTCACGCAGAACCTGAAGTCCTCCGAAGCCTTCCTGTGCGCGGCCGGCAGCGACTGCGGCATTGCCAACGTCAACATCGGCACCTCCGGCGCGGAAATCGGCGGCGCCTTCGGTGGCGAAAAGGAAACCGGCGGTGGTCGCGAGTCGGGCTCGGATGCCTGGCGCGCCTACATGCGCCGGCAGACCAACACCATCAACTACTCGGACTCGCTGCCGCTGGCCCAGGGCATCAAGTTCGACCTGTGATGTGAAGCGGCCCGACCCCGGATCGGGGTCGGGCCGTTGCCGTTGCGTCACATCCGTCGTATCCCGTCGTCCTGATTGCCAGCGTCCCGCCATCCAAACGCTGCAGGAGACTCAAGCATGAACGCCATCGTTCGTCGGACCAGCACCGCCGCCGTGCTCAGCCTGGTGTTCGGCATCCTTGGCTGGATCGCCATTCCCTTCATCGGTTCCATCGTCGCGGTGATCTGCGGTCACGTGGCCCGCGCGGAAATCCGCCGCGCACCGCCCAACACTTACGAGGGTGACGGCATGGCCATTGCCGGCCTGCTGCTCGGCTGGTCGCAGCTGATCCTGACGGTTCTCGCCATCATGGCGATGTTCATGTTCTTTGGCGGACTGGCCTTCATCGCCGCGCTGGGCGCGCACTGACCACAGCACCGGCCGCTGCCGGCACCGCCTTGCACCATCGGCAGGTCAGCCCCGCTTGTCCCGCGCCTTGTCCGGCTCGGGACTGGCGGCCTCCTTGCGACGCGGTGGCGCATCGGGAAGCTGCCGCTCACCATGGCGCAGCCAGAGCTCGGCGACGCGCACATCGGTGAACACCCGCGCATCGAGTCCGGCTTCCTTGGCGAAGATCTCGCAGAACTCGATCTTTTCCAGCCCATGCGGCTTCACGTGAGCGATGCGCAGCGCTTCCAGCCCCTTGCCATTCATGGACTCGACGAGCTTCATCCAGTCGTCGGCGGTCAATGGAGGACCCGAGAACTCGTCGACCAGCAACAGTGAAAGCGGTTTCAGACGGTCGATCTGATCGGCGATCTCGTCCCAGTACGCAACCGTGTTCGCCATCGAACTTTCGCCCTTCACATGGGCGCGCAGTTCGCCGTGACGGTAGTCGAAGCTGATTGAATATGGCCCGGACATGACATCAAGGTCCTGCCGCAGCAAGTCACCCGATCATCAACCTCCATCGCCGTCGACGCAACCTATGCATATCGGGAATGCCTGCGGATTGCCCTGCGACTACCGGCTGCAACGTGAGAGAATACGCGGCCTCCCGCTCTTCCTCCGGATCGCATGTACGGACTCGCCAAGCCGCTGCTGTTCTGCCTCGATGCGGAAAAAGCCCACCATCTCGCGCTGAAAAGCATCGAAGCGGCCTACCGCACCGGCATGAACCCACTGCTGGCGGCGAAGCCAAAACCACTACCGACCACGGTGTTCGGCATCGACTTCCCGAATCCGGTCGGCCTTGCCGCTGGCCTGGACAAGGACGCTGCGCATATCGACGCGTTGGCTTCGCTGGGTTTCGGCTTCATCGAGGTCGGCACCACCACGCCGAAACCGCAGTCGGGCAACCCTAGGCCGCGCATGTTCCGCTTGCCGGAATTCCAGGCCGTCATCAACCGCCTCGGCTTCAACAACGGTGGCGTCGATGCGCTACTGCGCAACGTCGAACGCGCGCGTTTTTCCGGCGTGCTCGGCATCAACATCGGCAAGAACAAGGACACGCCGAATGAGAACGCGGCCGACGACTACCTGCACTGTCTGGAGCGCGTGTATCCGGCAGCCAGCTACGTCACCGTCAACATCTCCTCGCCGAACACGCAGGGCCTGCGGGAACTGCAGCAGGGCGATGCGCTGCGTCAGTTGATCGGCCGCCTACGCGAGGCACAGGAATCGCTGGCGGCGAAGCACGGCGCGCGCAAGCCGATGCTGCTGAAGATCGCACCGGATATCGACGACGCGCAGATGGACGCGATAGCCGGCGTGGTTCTGGATGCCGAGGTCGATGGACTGATCTGCACCAACACCACCATCGACCGTGAAGCCATAAAGGGACACCATCTCGCTGGCGAAGCTGGCGGCCTGTCCGGTGCACCGCTGATGGCGCCATCCACCGAGGTGCTACGGCAGATGGCCAGGCGTCTCGGTGACCGCGTCCCACTGATCGGCGTCGGCGGCATTCTTTCCGGGAAGGACGCCGCCGCCAAGTTCGACGCCGGCGCCTCGCTCGTCCAGTTCTACAGCGGCATGGTCTACCGCGGCCCGGCACTGATCGGCGAATGCGTCAATGCGCTGCGACAGCGCGCATGACCGACGCCTTCACCCTGCTCGACGACGCATCGCTGGAAGGTCGCAACACCTTCCGCGTGCCGGCCCGCGCGGCACTGCTGGCTGACGTCAATCGCGCCGACGGTTTCGCCGAGCTGTTCCGCTATCCGGTGTTCGAAGCCGGCAATCCGCTGGTGCTGGGTGGCGGCAGCAATCTGCTGTTCGCTGGCGACTGGCCCGGTCCGGTGCTGTCGATCCGCGCCGACGACATCCGCATCGTCGAGGACGACGGCGACAGCGCGCTGGTTCGCGCCGAAGCCGGCGTCGAATGGAACGACCTTGTCGGTTGGACGCTGGCGCGCGACCTGCCCGGCCTCGAGAACCTCGCATTGATTCCCGGCACCGTCGGCGCTGCGCCAATCCAGAACATCGGCGCCTATGGCGTGGAAGTCCGCGAGTTCGTGGAAACCGTGGAAGCCTGGGATCGCGAAGCCGGCGCCATGCGCCGAATCGATGCCGTTGACTGCGACTTTGGCTACCGCGACAGCCGCTTCAAACGCGAGCGCGACCGCTGGATCGTGTTCGCCGTCGAGTTCCGCTTCCCGAAGCAGCGCGAACTGCGCCTCGACTACGCCGGCATCACCGACGAACTGCAGCGCATGGGCATCGAGCAGCCCACGCATCGCAAAGTCGCCGAAGCCGTGTCGCGCGTTCGAACGGCAAAGCTGCCGAACCCGACCGTGCTCGGCAACGCCGGCAGCTTCTTCAAGAACCCGGTGCTGTCGCGAGCGCAGGCCGAGGCGCTGCTCGCCGAGCATCCCGAGCTGCCGAACTACGCGACGGGCGACGAGGCAACGCGCAAGCTCTCCGCTGCATGGCTGATCGAGCGCGGCGGTTGGCGCGGCCGTCGTATCGGCGATGCCGGCGTGTCCGAGCAGCACGCACTGGTGCTGGTGAACCATGGCCGCGCCAGCGGTGCGCAGATCCTCGACCTTGCGCAGCAGGTCGCGCGCGACGTGAAACAGCGCTTCGGCGTCGAGCTGGAACCCGAGCCACGCATCATCGGCGGCGACTGGCCCGGGGCTGACAGGAGCGCATGATGACCAACAACATGACCGACCCGGCCCGCGCCGCCTGCTCTTCCGCACCCACGCCAGCGGCGGTGTCGCCACCGCGCGGCAGTGATGGCATCGACCCGCAGTCCACCGCCGTGCTGCTGATGGTCGCCAGCGCCGTGTTCTTCGGCTTCATGTCGATCACCATCCGCTACGCCTCGCATCAGCTGCATCCCTTCGAGGTTGCGTTCTTCCGCAACGTGTTCGGCCTGCTGTTCGCGCTGCCGCTGCTGTTCCGCGGCGGCCTGGTGCTGCTGAAAACCGACAAGAAGCGCTATTACGTCATCCGCTGCGCCATTGGCATGGTGTCGATGCTCTGCGGTTTCTGGGCCATCGCCAACCTGCCGCTGGCGCAGGCGGTGTCGTTGTCGTATTCGACGCCGCTGTTCGTCACCATCGCCGCCGTGCTGGTGCTGGGTGAAGTCGTGCGAGCGCGACGCTGGACGGCCGTTGTCATCGGTTTCCTTGGCGTGCTGGTGATCGTGCGGCCTTGGGGCCACGCCTTCTCTCCGGCGCTGCTGGTGCCGCTGGCAGCGGCCGCGCTGTCGGCCAGCGTGGCGATCAGCATCAAGTTCCTGTCGCGCACCGAGCACCCGGACGCCATCGTCATCATCACCGCGCTGATCTGGGCGCCGCTGTCGCTGTTCCCGGCGCTGCCATACTGGGAATGGCCGACCGCCGAATCCTGGGCATGGGTCGCGCTCACCGGCTTCTGCGGCACCGCCGGACACATGCTGTGGACACGCGCCTTCAAGCTCGGCGAGGCCTCCGCGCTGACGCCGATCAGCTTCGTGCAGCTGCCCATCGTCGCCCTGCTCGGCTGGCTGCTGTTCGCCGAATCGGTGGACCGTTACACGCTGATCGGCTCGGCCATCATCTTCGCCGCCAATATCTACATCGCCCACCGCGAAGCACAGCTGCGGCGGGCCGAGCGTGCCAAGGACGCCGCCGCCACCGACGCCGATATCGAATCCGAGTCGCAGGCGCAGCGATAGGCCAAACAGGCAGCCGCCTCCGCTACACTGCCATCAAACACCTCGGGCATGCCCATGACCCGCGACCACGACGACAACGAGACCACCCGGCGGACCATTGCCAGCCGTGGCCCGGCGGATCCCGATCCGCATGCCGCCTGCGTGGTGGTGATCCACGGCGCCGGGCTCGGGCGCCGCGTCGATGTCGCCGACACGCCGGTCATGATCGGCCGCTCGCACGAGGCCGACCTGCAGATCAACCATCCCAGCGTGTCGCGCCGCCACTGCGAGATGTGGAAGGAAGGCAGCGGCTACCGCATCCGCGACCTCGGCGCGACCAACCCCACGCGGATCAACGACCAGGTCATCGACGAAAACGAGCTCAACGACGGCGACCACGTCACCGTTGGCGAGAGCGTGCTCAAGTTCATCAGCGACTCCAGCCTGGAAGCCAGCTACCACGAAGAGGTCTACCAGCTGGCTACGTTGGACGCGCTCACCGAGCTGCACAACCGTCGCCATTTCGTGGAGATGCTGGAACGCGAACTGGCCCGCGCGCAGCGACATCAGCGGCCACTGACGCTGGCGATCATCGACCTCGACCACTTCAAACGGGTCAACGATCAACTCGGACATCCGGTCGGCGACATGGTGCTGCGCCAGTTCGGCGCCATCCTGCGCCAGCACGTTCGCGCCGACGACCTGCCCGCACGCATCGGTGGCGAGGAATTCGCCGTGCTGCTGCCGGAAACCGATCTCGACCACGCCCGCGACTACGCCGAGCGCCTGCGCGAAACGGTGGCCGCGGCAAGCTTCGACACCGCCGGCCAGCAACTCCAGGTCACCGTCAGCATCGGCCTGGCGCTGATCGCCGAAGGCCGCGACAGCGTAGGCACGCTGATGCGCTCGGCCGACCGCGGGTTGTATCGTGCCAAGAGCCAGGGCCGCAACCGCGTCCGCACCGAAGATTGAACGATCGCCGCAGCAGAACAGGGGCCAGGCAATGACGCAGGATCGCAACGACAAGGCCGCCAATCAGCGCACCATCACCACCACGGGCCCGGCGCCGCTGGAGCCGCACAGCTCCTGCCTGATCGTGATCCGTGGCCCCGGCATCGGACAGCGGGTCAATGTTGGCGACCAGCCGGTGCTGATCGGCCGCGATCCCGAAGCCGACCTGCAGATCGGCAACCCCAGCGTGTCACGCCGCCACTGCGAAATCTGGAACTGCGTCGCCGGCTACCGCATCCGCGACCTCGGCGCCACCAACCGCACCCTGCTCAACCTCAAGGAACTGGACGAAGGCGAGCTGAAGGACGGTGACCTCGTCACGGTGGGTGAAAGCGTGTGCAAGTTCGTCGACGGTGGCAGCCAGGAGGCGCGCTACCATGCCGCCGTCTACCAGCTGGCCACGCAGGACTCACTCACCGGCCTGCCCAACCGCCGCCACTTCGCCGAAACCATGGAGCGCGAACTGGCCCGCGCGCGCCGCCACGGCCGTGCACTGACGCTGGCGTTGATCGACCTCGATCATTTCAAACGCATCAACGACGACCTCGGCCACCTCGCTGGTGACCAGGTGCTGCGCCGCTTTGGCGCCCTGCTGCGCGAACACGTCCGCGCCGACGACCTGCCCGCGCGCATCGGCGGCGAGGAATTCGCCCTGCTGATGCCGGAAAGCGACCTCGACGCCGCCTTCGAGTCCGCCGACCGCATCCGCCAGATCATCGCTGAGGAAAGCTTCGACGCCGGCGGCCAGACCCTCAAGCTCACCATCAGCATCGGCCTGGCCTGCTGGGACACCAGCCGCGACAGCGTCAGCGCCCTGATGCGCGCCGCCGACCGCGCGCTGTATCGGGCGAAGAGTGAGGGGAGGAATCGGGTGAGTACCAAAGGGTGACGAAGAAGATGTCGAAAACGTACTCTGACCCGTGTTTTGCTTTGTTCGAGTCCGCCGACCGCATCCGCCAGACCATCACCGACGAATCCTTCGAAGCCGGCGGTCAGACCCTCAAGCTCACCATCAGCATCGGTTTGGCCTGCTGGGACGCAACCCGCGACAGCGTCAGCGCCCTCATGCGAGCCGCGGATCGGGCGCTGTATCGTGCGAAGAGTGAGGGGAGGAATCGGGTGAGCACTGAAAGTTGATGAACGTCATCCGGGACAACGTGTTCTGACAAATGTTTCGAATCGAATGAATGGAAGGCCATTGGAATTGCGCAATACATTTTTGTTGTTT
>JACKOX010000016.1 GCA_024233975.1 Rhodanobacteraceae bacterium | reverse complement strand
CGACCTTGGCCTGCCGCTGTCCAACGTGTTGCGAATGATCGCCGCCGAAGGTCGCGGCGCCGCCGTGGTGCTGGCCGAACACGAGGACGCCGATGCACTGCTGGCGCGCCTGCGCGAGGCGCCGGAGGCGGATCCGCAGGACGGCAAGGTGCGCGAGTGGCGCCTCAACGGCGCCGGCGCACAGATCCTGGCCGACCTCGGCGCGCGCCGCCTGCGTGTGCTGGGTACGCCGCGACGGCAGGTGGCGCTGAGCGGTTTCGGGCTTGAGGTTGTAGACTACGTGCCCGCTGCCGGACAGGCCGAGTAATGCCGCAAGTTGCTGAAATGCATGGAGACGCCCGATGAGCGGTGTCGCCAGCTTCAATCCCGCGATGGAGTTGCCGGAAGGTGCGCGCATCGCGCTGATCGCCACGCGCTTCAACGCCGATATCGTCGATCGCATGCTCGACGCGGCGCGCTCCGCGCTGCAGCGGCTCGATGTGGTGTTCGATGTGTTCCGCGTGCCCGGCGCCTGGGAGCTGCCGCTGCTGGCGATGAACCTCGCCGAGCAGAACGAGCATGATGCGCTGGTGGCGATGGGCTGCGTGATCCGCGGCGACACCCGCCATTTCGAGCACGTCGCCGACGAGTGCGCGCGTGGCCTGATGCAGGTGCAGCTCGACTATGGCCTGCCGGTGGCGAATGCGGTGCTTGCCGTGGAGCAGCGTCAGGATGCGCTGGATCGCGCCGGCGGCATCCATGGCAACAAGGGCGAAGAGGCCGTGCTGGCCGCGCTGGAAATGATTTCACTGCTGTACCAGGGTGATTGGGAGCTGGATCAATGAGTACAGGCAGCCCGCGTTCCGACAAATCCCGTTCCGACGGCATCGATCCGGCCGCGCGCTCGCGTGCGCGACGGCGCGCGCTGCAGGCCATCTACGCCTGGCAGCTGTCGGCCACGCCGATCGACGCCGTGCTCGCGCAGTTCCGCAGCGAGCAGGACATGGAAGTGGCCGACCTCGCCTATTTCGAAGACCTCGTGAACGGCGTTGGTCAGCACCAGAAGGGCATCGACGCTGCGCTATCCGCGCATCTCGATCGTGATGTCGACCAGGTGGATCCGATCGAGCGCGCCGTGCTTCGCCTGGCCGCCTACGAGCTGATGCATCGCATCGACGTGCCGTATCGCGTGGTCATCAACGAAGCCATCGAGATCACCAAGCGCTTCGGCGCGGACCATGGCCATACCTACGTCAACGGCGTGCTGGACCGCGTGGCTGCGGAGTCCCGTGCCGCTGAAGTCGCCGCGGCACGTTCGCGCGACTGAGCCACCGACGGTTCGATGGCGGAGCAGCTCGGCGAATTCGACCTGATCGAGCGCATCCGTCGTCGTCTCGGTGCACAGGCCGATGTGGTTCTTGGCATCGGCGACGACGCCGCGATCGTCACGCCGCTGCCGGATCGCCAGCTGGTGGTCGGCACCGACACGCTGGTGAAAGGCGTGCACTACCCGGTGGAAACCGCTGCCGCCGACGTTGGCTGGAAGGCGCTGGCGGTAAACCTGTCCGACCTCGCTGCCATGGCCGCCCGTCCACGATGGGTGACGCTGGCGCTGACGCGCCCGGAAGCCGATGCCGCCTGGCTGGATGATTTTCTCGACGGCTTTCTTGCACTCGCGGTGGCGCATGGCGTCGCGCTGGTGGGCGGTGACACCACGCGCGGCCCGGAGGGCATCACCGTCACCGCTTTTGGCAGCGTCCCGGCGGACCAGGCATTGCGTCGCGATGCGGCACGGCTGGGTGACGACCTCTGGGTGACCGGCACGCTGGGTGACGCTGCACTGGCGCTGCAACACTGGCGGGAAACCGGCCGTATTGAAAACGACATGCTGGCAGCGAGGCTCAACCGGCCAACACCACGCGTCGCTTTCGGCCTGGCGCTGCGCGGCATCGCCCACGCCGCCATCGATGTTTCCGATGGCCTGTTGGCGGATGCCGGTCATATCGCGCGTGCGTCGTCGCTGGGCATCGAGCTGCAGGCGGACGCGCTGCCAATGTCGGACGATCTCGCCGCCTTGCCGTCGCTGGCCCGGCAGGGCCTGCAGTTGGCCGGCGGCGATGACTACGAGCTGTGTTTCAGCGCGCCGGTCGCAAAGGCGTCGCAGGTGCAGTCCGCCGCGGAAGCCTGCGATGTCCGCGTCACGCGCATCGGTCGCGTCGTCGACAGCGCCGGCATCCGTGTGCTGGGTCCGGGCGGACAGGTACTGAGCCTGTCCGAGCAGGGCTATCGGCACTTCGCCAGTTGAACGATCACATTCTGGAAATCGGCAAATGAACGAGCAGTCGCCCAAGGACCATCCGCCGCTGTCCAGAGACGAGGTCGAGGAATTGCTGGAAGCGCCGTGGCGTGAATTCGCGCGTTCGGTGTTGTCCGGCGTCGATGGCTGGATCGCCAGCGGCTTCGGCAGCGGTTTCGCGCCCATCGCCTCTGGCACGGTGGGCAGTGCGGTCGCGCTGTTGCCCTGGCTGCTGCTGCGTGAACTGCCCTCGTGGGGCTATCTAACCGTACTGGTGGTCGCGTTGGGCGTCGGCATCTGGGCTGCGCAGCGAGTGATCGACCGCATCCATGTGCAGGACCCGGGCGTGATCGTCTGGGACGAATTCATCGGCCAGTGGATGGCGCTGTTCCTCTTGCCAGCCGGTCCGGGGCCGTTCTGGGCCTGGGTGCTTGCCGGATTCCTGCTGTTCCGCGTCTTCGACGTCGTCAAACCGTGGCCGGTGTCGTGGGCGGACAAGCGCGTGAAGGGCGGCCTCGGCACCATGCTTGATGATCTGTTTGCCGGTATCTACGCTTTCGTCGTGCTGCAGGCTGTGGGCTGGTACTTTAGCGCTTGATCCGCCGATGTCCGGATCTTGCTGTTTATACAAGCATCTCCAGCAAGCACGAACGCGTCACCAGGATCTATGACTCTGACCCTATTGATCAAGATTATGGAAAGGATTGGCTTCAGGAAATCGGCACTCCTTGGATTTCTTGGCGTCATCTCCCAAACCTTCTTGACTTCAGACTCATTAGCAGGACTCTGCCCGTTGGAGATCGAGGTAAAGTTGTCGGGAAAGCAATGGCTCAAAGACGATTATGGCGATAGCTTTTACGGTGTTTTTGAGCTCAAGAATGAGTCGTCTTCACCTTTGTTTTTTTGGTTGGAGAATGGGAAGACCGAGAGATATTCGCCTCATGGCGCATACTTTGAGATCCAAGACAACACAGCTGGTCGCTGGGAGTTGCGGACGCCGATTTTGGTGACGTACGACTCTCCAGTTGAGAAGGTGAAGGTCAAGCCGAAACATTCCAGAAAAATGTACGTGGACCTTACTGCCGAGTTCTTTCCTAGCTCGGAGAATAGAAGCGATCAGCTTAGAGTCATGTTTAAGGATGTTCGTGGATGCGAATATTTTTCGGCGATCTTCCAGGTCAGTAACGAAGACCGCAAGGACGAAAAGGTCAACGGGGTCAAAGCCAATCAATGGGATCAATGAGGCCAAGAGAACAGGGGTCAGAGTACCTTTTCGAGTGATCTGACCACCAAAAACAGGGGGCAGAGTACCTTTTCCTGATTCAAGCCCTGGGCATCACGAAGACGCCACTCGATTGGGTGGCGTTTTTGTTTTCGGAGCGATCAACGGGGTCAGGGCTGTTGGTTCTTGAGGTGAGTCTGGCCTGATCTTTTGTTCCGTTGTCGGAAGGAATGCCTGTGGCCCGCTTGCCCCGTCTGTATCTGCCCGGTTGCGCGCAGCATGTGATCCAGCGCGGCAACAATCGCGAAGCATGCTCATTGCTCCTGGCCGCATTAGTCGATCCGCGTGCTGGCTGAGGATCTAGCCGTACAGCGGCGATAGAAGCAGTGCGAGCGTGGCGAGGACAAACAGGATGAACAGCACGCGCATCACGACGGGATGTTCGGCCTGCACGACGACCATCCGCCAGCCGAAACGGTAGACCGGCAGCAGCGCCAACAGCAGCAAGGCGGCCAGCCAGATAAGCAGCAGGTCGCCGAACTGGGTGAACAGCCAGAACGGCGACATCACTGCACCGATGAATGGCTCGCGATAAGGGGCCAGTCGTTCGGCCCAGAAGCCGGCCAGACCCGCGCCACAGGGATCGGACACCATGCTTGAATGACCGGTGCAGCCCAGGGCATTGAACAGCGCACCCGCACTGGCGCCGCCCAGCAGCGGCGTGCCGAAGGCGATGCAGAAGGCGATCAGCCCGGCCAGCAGCGTCCACCACAGCGCAGCCACAGCGCCCCAGAACAGACCCTCCGCCAGCAGTCGCTGCGTCAGTGAACGCTGTTCGGCTGCCTGCTCGGCCTGTTGTTCGGCCTGTCTGGATCGAATCCATTCCGCCTGCTGCGCCTGCCAGCTTGTCCGCCGTTCCGGTTCTGCAAGCGATGCTGGTGCAGCGGTTGTTGCCGGTTCTGCGACTGACAGTGGCGGTGGTGA
Organism: Rhodanobacteraceae bacterium; assembly: GCA_024233975.1. Classification (GTDB taxonomy): domain Bacteria; phylum Pseudomonadota; class Gammaproteobacteria; order Xanthomonadales; family Xanthomonadaceae; genus JACKOX01. Next base: position 61,521 of record JACKOX010000016.1, on the reverse strand, counting down.
CGTGACGCTGTCATCGCGTCCGGCTCGAATGCCCAGAACGATCAGGCCCAACCAGATCGCCAGCAGTCCCCAGAACCCCTGGATCAGTGCGAAGCCGGTTTCGACCGGCGGCATCGCCGACAGGAAGGGCGTGAGTCGACGGGCGATGAGGCCGCTGATGCCGGAGCAGTCAGCAGTTGCCATGCCACCGCGTGTCGAACAACCCAGCATGCGCAGCCCGGATTCGGCGAGCTGCGGGCCAAACAGAATGAAGGCCACGCAGAAGCCGAGCAGGGCGTAGGCAAGCCAGCGCGTGCGTCGATTGCGGGAGTGGGCAAGCAGGCGCATGGGTGGTGGCCTTGGGTTGATTGACCGTCAGTGGGCGGGAGTTCGGGAGACGCTGAAACCGAGCGGCGGCTGCGCGAGGGGCTTGCCATGCAAAGCCATGTCGATGCGACCAGCGCGCGCATCTTAGCTGCTCTGAATGGACGTCTGCCGCTGCAGTTCACCTAGTCGTTGAGCGCTTTGCGGACGCGGGCGCGAAGCGCAGGGATCACGTCGCTGTCGAACCAGGGGTTCTTCTTGAGCCAAAGCTGGTTGCGCGGGCTTGGGTGCGGCAGCGGGAAGTACTCCGGGGCATAGTCGCGGAAGTCGGCGACGGTGTCGGTGAGGGTCTTGCGGCGGCGATCACCGAGCTTGTGCAGTTGCGCGTAGTGGCCGATCAGCAGGGTCAGTCGGATGTTGGGCAGCAGTGGCCAGATGCGCTGGTGCCAGGTCGTGGCGCATTCGGGACGCGGTGGCAGGTCGCCTGATTTGCCGCGGCCCGGATAGCAGAAGCCCATCGGCACAATGGCGACGCGGCTTTCGTCGTAGAAAATGTCGCGCGACATTTCCAGCCAGCTGCGCAGGCGGATGCCGCTGGCGTCGTTCCACGGGATGCCGGATTCGTGGACCTTGGTACCCGGCGCCTGGCCGATGACCAGGATGCGCGCACTGGCTGACGCGCGGAGTACCGGATTCGGGCCCAGCGGCAGCTGCGCTTCGCAGAGGCGACAGGCACGGATGTCGCGCAGCAGTGCCGGCAGGTCGCTCATCGCGCGTCGTTTTCTGATGGCAACACCTTGCCGGGATTGAGGATGCCGTCGGGATCAAAGGCCACCTTGACCCGGCGCATCGTCGCCAGCGTGTCCGTATCGAAGGCGCGCGCCATCCAGTCGCGCTTGGCGAGGCCAATGCCGTGCTCGCCGGACAGCGTGCCGCCGAGTTCGATGACGGTAGCGAAGACCTCGTCGAGGCAGGCATGGGCGCGCTTTGTCTGTGCGGCATCGGCGGGATCGTGCAGCAGGTTGACGTGCAGGTTGCCGTTGCCGGCGTGGCCGAAGCTGACGACGTGGGTATCGTGACGTGTGGCGAGGGTTTGCAGTCGCGTCACCAGCTCCGCGAGTCGCGACACCGGTACGACGACGTCTTCGTTGATCTTGCCCGGCGCGACGGATCGCAGCGCGGGTGAAAGCGCACGGCGCGCGGCCCACAGCGATTCGCGCTGCTGCGCGTCGTCGGCGCGGTCGATCGCGATCAGGCCGTCGTTGCGTGCAGCGGTTTCCAGCGCATCGCGCGCGGCGTCCACCGCGCCCTCCGCGCTTTCCACTTCGATCATCAGCAGCGCGCCGGCATCAGGAATGTCGGCGCCGCCGCGTTCACGGGCGAGGCGCACGGCTTCGGCGTCCATGAACTCCAGCGCCGATGGCAGTTCGGCCTGCACCATCAGCCGACCGACTGCTCGCGCCGCGCTTCCGGTATCGCGATACAGCGCACGCAGGCTGCGTCGCGACTCAGGTTTGGCGCTGAGCTTCAGGCTGGCTTCGACGATCAGCGCCAGCGTGCCTTCCGAACCGACGACGAGCCGAGACAGGTCGTAGCCGGTGCTGTCCTTGCTGGTCGGCGCGCCGCAGCGGATGCGTTCGCCGCAGCCGGTGATGGCGACCAGACCCAACACGTTGTCGCGCGAGCTGCCCCAGCGTACCGCGCGCGGACCGCCGGCATTGCAGGCGAGGTTGCCGCCGACACTGCTGTAGGGCGCACTGGTCGGGTCAGGTGGCCAGAACAGGCCATGTTCGGCCAGCGCCGCCTGCAGGTCGCCGTTGAGCACGCCCGGTTCGACCACAGCGACGCGATCATCCGGGCTGATGCGCAGGATGCGGTTCATGCGCTCGAAGCTGACCACCACGCCGCCTTCGATCGGTACGCTGGCGCCGGTGGTATTGGTGCCGCGACCGCGTGCGGTGATCGGCGTGCGGTGTTCGCGACACAGCCGCACCAGTCGCTGCACCTGGTCGGCGTTTTCCGGCAGCACCACGGCTGAAGGCGTGGCGCGTCGCTTGGAGTTGTCGTAACCGTAGGCCAGGCACTCGCCCGGATCGGTGAGCAGCGCATCGCCGAACAGCTCTCGCAGGGCGCTGGCAAGTCTTGGGTCGAGCGGCGACACGAGTCGTCCTCAGTCGGTGTACTCGAATACCTTGACCACACGACGCACGCCGCGCATGCGGCTGATGCGTTCCACGGCGGCCTCGGCTTCCTCGTGCGAGACCAGGCCCATCAGGTAGACCTCGGCGCGAACCGTGGTGACGTTTACGCGCGTCGGGTCGAAGCCTTCGATGCCGAGGTTCAGCAGGCCGGTCTTCACCTTGGCGGTGATGGTGCTGTCGCGGGTGCGTCGCCAGAAGCCGGCGTCCTCACCGATGGCCAACTCGTTGACCACGCGCTTGACGCCGCCGATCTTGGCGGCGATCCGACCGGCGGCATCGCGCTGGGCGTTGTCCTGCACCTCGCCGATCAGCAGCAGGGTGCCGTTGTAGGCGACGCTCTTGACCCGTGCGCCGCCCATTTCGGCGGAATTGGCGAAGTGGTCGAAGGCGGCGATCTCGATGCTCTGGTCGTCGACGATGTTGCCGAAGCTGCGGCGGTCATGCGCGGCGCAGCCGGCCAGCAGCAGGATGGCCAGTGCGGCCAGCGTCAGTCGGATGCTTGTCTTGCGGATGTGGTTGGCGTCGCTCATGTCAGCTCGTCGAGGGTGAACGCGTTGCGGATCCAGTCGATGTCGGGATTGTCCGGGTTGCCGCCCAGCGCGACCACGTCGAAACGGCAGGGTGCACGTTGCCAGCGCGGGTTGGCGGCCAGCCAGGCCGAGGCGGCCTTCGCCAGTCGCTGCTGCTTGCGGCGATCGACGGAGTCCGCGCCATCGCCGAAGCCGTGGCCGGCACGGTAACGCACTTCGACGAAGGCCAGCGCATCGCCATCGCGCATCAGCAGGTCGATCTCGCCGAAGCGATAGCGCACGTTGCGGGTGACGGTGGTGAGCCCCTTTGCCTGCAGGAAGGCTTCCGCCCGTCGCTCTCCTTCGGCGCCACGTTCGCCGCTGTTGCCGGCACCCGAGGACGAGGCAGCCGCCGGTCGCTTGAAGAGGGCTGAGGCCATGCCTTCACTGCAGTCCGGTGGTTTCCACCAGCGGGCGCAGTCGACCGTTGTTGAGCATGGCCCAGGCCGGCTGCCGGCTGACGTTGCCGAAACCATCCAGCGACAGCTGCCCGGTGGCGCCGTCGATTCGCGCGTCGACCACGCCGGTGAGGTGCTGCAGGTAGCCGCTGAGTCGATAGGCATCGATGCCGAAGGCGAACAGTCGCGCCGCCGCGCCATCGGCGCTGTCGAGGTCGCGGCCCATGGCCTTGCGCGAGGGCAGGCCCGGGTGGTCGTGCAGCAGCCACGGCGAGTCGGTGACGAGGATGTCGTCCAACTCGCGATCCAGTCGCGCGTTGGGCGCATTGAGGATGGCGGAAGTGGCGACCGTCGGCAGGCCCTGGATGCCCTGTACCTTGAGCTGCGGAACCAGTAGTCGCGCCTGTGCGGTGGGCACGGCGAAGAACACGGCGTCGGTGGCATTCGCATGCGGTATGCCGGTCTCCGGATCGACGGTCACGCCGCCGGCGTTGGTGACCGCCTGCTTGAGCACGGCGTCATAGCGCGGGCTGTCGCTGGGCAGGATCGCTTCGGCAACCACCTGTCCGCCGCGAGCCTCGAACTGGCGGCGGAAAGCGGCCAGGCTACGGCGGCCGTTCTCGTCGTCACTGCCGACGGCAAGTACGCGGTGCAGGCCCTGCGTCCACAATCGTTCGGCGGCAGCCTTGGCATCGTCTTCCGGCGCCAGCGAGAAGCTCAGGCTACCCGGCGGTGGCGGCAGTTCGCCAGCGCGGTTCAGCGCCAGCAGCGGTGTCGCCAGTGCGCCATGGGCGAAGATCGCGGCGACGTTCTCGCGCGACAGCGGGCCGACCACGAGCCCGGCGCCATCGGCGACCGCCTGGTCGTAGGCGGCGCGGCTGGATTCCGGGCTGCTGCCGCTGTCGTAGACGCGGATCTCCGGGTGCCGCCGGGTTTCGCTGAAGTTGGCGGCGAAGAAACCATCACGCACGGCGGCGGCGGCGGCGGCGAAGTTTCCGCTTTGCGGTAGCAGCAACGCGACCTGGAAAGGCGGGCGCCAGCCATCGGCATCCGCTGGCGGCAGATCGCGGGCGAACTCGATGCCGCGATCGAAGGCGCGCGGCAGCGGCAGGCCCCGGCGCATCAGCAGGCGGCCCATAAATGGGTACAGCGGATCGCCACCGGCAAGCGCTGCCGCTGCGGACTGCAGGCGGGCGTCATCCAGTCGATCCAGCAATGACTCGATCTCGGCGAGGTTTGCCGCACGCTCGTCCGTCCTCAGGCGCGCATCGAGGCGGGCGCGGGCACCGGCGGCGATTACCGGATCGGTGTCGGCAAAGGCACGTGCGCGCAGGTCGAGGTAGCGGCTCAGGTAGGCATCACCCACGCTGTCGGGCGGCAGTCGCAGCCAGTCCTGCGCGGCGCGCGGATTGCCATCGGCGAGGTCGATCTCGGCCAGCAGCAGGTTGAGGCGCAGCGGCTGGTCGCCGGTCAGTCCCTTGTGTCCACCGGCGGAAAGCACCTCGCGGGCGCGGTTGAGGTCGCCGTTCTCGCGCCAGGCTTCGGCGGCGCGCAGGCGGTAGTAGTTGCGTTGGCCGCGCCGCAGGCTGGCGGCGTTGAGGAAGCCCTGCGCGGCGGTGGCGAAGTCGCCATCGCGATAGGCGGCTTCGGCGCTGCTGGCGGCTTCGGGCTGCGTCTGGCGCGTTGGCGTGCCGCCGCAGGCGACCAGCAGCAGGAGCAGCGCGGGGGCTGCGAGGCGAAGGAGGGTGTGGCTGAAGGCGGGCCGTGGCGTCATGCGATTCGTCGTCCGGCGGGTCAGGAGGCGGGTTGTCATGCGTATGATCATACCGGCCTTGTCCCGTCACGCGCTCGCTGGTAACTGAATGTCCGCAGACTCAAGTTCACAATCCGGAATGCTGTTCGTCGTCGCCACGCCCATCGGCAATCTCGACGACCTGACGCCGCGCGCACGTGACACGCTGTCGCGCGTCGACCTGATCGCCGCCGAGGACACGCGCCACACGGCGACACTGCTGCGGCATTTCGGCATCGACACGCCGAGCCTGTCGCTGCACGACCACAACGAGGCGGCGCGCGCCGAGCAGGTCGTCCAGCGGTTGCGTGCCGGCGAGAACGTCGCGCTGGTTTCGGATGCAGGCACGCCGCTGGTCAGTGATCCCGGCTTCCGGCTGGTGCGCGCGGTGCGCGAGGCGGGCATCCGCGTCAGCCCGGTTCCCGGTGCCTGTGCGGCCATCGCGGCGTTGTCTGCTGCCGGGCTGCCCAGTGATCGGTTCGTTTTCGAAGGCTTCCTCCCGCCCAAGCCGGCCGCGCGGCGTACGCGATTGAAGGCGTTGGCAACCGAGTCGCGTACGCTGATGTTCTACGAGTCATCGCATCGCATCGTCGAGATGCTGGCTGACGCGGCCGAAGCCTTCGGAGCGGATCGGCCAGCGGTACTTGCCCGTGAAATCACCAAGCGTTTCGAGACGCTGCTTGACGGTTCGCTTGCCGAACTCCATGAGCGCGTGATGGCGGACAAGGACCAGCAGCGTGGTGAGTTCGTCGTGCTGGTTGAAGGCGCATCCATGGATGAGGATGCCGCCCTCGGGGAAGGTCGGCGTCTGTACGAGCTGCTGTCGCGCGAACTGCCGCCAGCCAGGGCGGCGAAGCTGGCCGCCGAATTCAGCGGCGCGCCGAGAAGAGCGCTCTACGGAGGTTGATGCAGACTTCAGGGGCCGTAGTCAGCCCCGGGGGCGAGGGCCATTCGCGTCTCGGGCGCGCATGGGATGTGGAGAACTGAAGTGGGGAAATGAATCCGCGCCCAAGGATCACGAGGCAAGTCTTGGGGTATTCGACGGTGAAGCCGTAGAATGCGAACGCGGAGTCGGCCGGACAGTCGCTGCGGTGCTTGCACCGGGGAGGAAAGTCCGGGCTCCACAGGGCAGGATGCCAGGTAACACCTGGGCGGCGTGAGCCGACGGCCAGTGCAACAGAGAGCAGACCGCCGAACGGTCCTGCTGCCGCTTCAAGTGGCGCGGGATGCGTGGTAAGGGTGAAACGGTGCGGTAAGAGCGCACCGCCCGTGGGGCTAACGCCACGGGGCACGGTAAACCCCATCCGGAGCAAGGTCGAATAGGGACGCAATGCCGTTGCCCGCGGTGCGTCCGGGTAGACCGCTGGAGCGGCGTGGTGACACGTCGCCTAGAGGAATGACTGTCCTCGACAGAACCCGGCTTACAGGCCGGCTCCGCTTTTCCGCGCCGCGCGCGGAAAAGCGTTCGCCACGTCGCGCGCGGCGCGAAGTACCGGGCCGCTGCGCGACCGGAGGGCGAAGTCGCTTCCACCCACTCACGCCTTCGGCGTTCGCCGCCGCTGACTCAGGGGCTCTTGCTCGGAAAGCGTTCGCCGATTCGTGCTTGCCGCGAAGCACCGGGCCACTTCGCGACCTGATTGACGAAGTGGCTCCACACCCCGCTCACGCTCGGCATTCGCCGCCGCTGACTCAGGGCTCTTTCGTTTGGTCCTTGAAAGCGCATGAGATCGAAGGGATATGCCCTGATCCCGCCCGCGTTTCGCCGCCACCTGCCATCACCTGTACCGAACTGTGCGCCCGTGCACCTTCAATCTGCGCACTTCCGCGCAGTTTGTTGCGTGACTGCCATCCATCGGGGGCAGTGCGATCCGGGTGAACGAAAACCGAACAATCTTGCAGAAATTTGTGAAGTAAATCCGCTAAGGGATTGTATCTGCATGTATTTATCCCGGCGTTATCCGGGCGAACAGAAAAGCCTTTGCTGACATGGGTTTGCGTGCGTTTTGCGTGCTCGCGGATTTGCTTGACACGCCATTTCAGCGGGTCATAAGGTGGGCTCTAGTGGGAAAACCGGGGAATCAGTGGTTTTCTGGGGAAATCGATTGGCGAAAACGGTCGATTTTCGAGCTCTCTCAGGTACTTGCAGGCAATGTTTCAGGGCGAAACCGCAATCACCATCGACGACAAGGGCCGCCTGGCGATACCGACAGCGTATCGCGAGCAGGTCGCGCGCGACTGCGGCAACCGTCTGGTGATTACCTACAACCCTTGGGAGGAAGGCTGTCTCTGGATCTTCCCGGAGTCCGAGTGGGAGCCGCTGCGCGACCGCATCAATGCCCTGCCGAAGGCCAAGCGGGTCAATCGCGCGTTGCAGCTCAAGCTGGTTGGCGCAGCGGCGGCCGTGGAGCCGGATGGCAGTGGCCGCATCCTGCTGCCGGCCAGCCAGCGAACGGCGGCGGGCCTGGACAAGAAGGCCGTGCTGCTGGGCATGGGCAACAAGTTCGAGCTGTGGACCGAGCAGGCGCACCTCGCGCAGATCCGTCAAACCATCGGGGAAGACGAGATCGGTGAGGACATGCTCGATCTGCCGCTGTAGTGGCCATGACCGGGAACGGTGCAGTCGCCGCCCCGAGTCATCGCCCGGTGTTGTACGCGCAGGTGCTGGAGGGTCTGCGGGTCAAGGGTGATGGCCGTTATCTGGACGGTACCTACGGTCGTGGCGGGCACGCCGCGGGCGTGCTGGCGAAGCTGGGGCCGGAAGGTCGGCTGCTGCTGATGGACAAGGATCCGGAAGCGATTGCCGATGCGGCGAAGAAATTCACGGGGGATGTCCGGGTGGCCTGGCGGCGCGGCAGTTTCGCGACGCTGGCGGACTGGGGCGCCGTGGCGGATGGCCTCGATGGAGTGCTGTTCGACCTCGGCGTCTCATCGCCGCAGTTGGACGTGGCGGGTCGTGGCTTCAGCTTCATGCAGGACGGCCCGCTGGACATGCGGATGGACCCGGAAACGGGGGAGAGCGCGGCCGATTGGCTGGCGCGGGCGGACGAGCAGGAGATCGCCTCGGTGCTGTGGCAATACGGTGAGGAACGCATGAGCCGACGCATCGCGCGGGCCGTGGTGGCCCGTCGTGGCGACGCGCCGCTGACGCGCACCAGCGAACTTGCCGACCTGATCGCCTCGGTGATCGGGCGTCGCGAGCCGGGCAAGCATCCGGCCACGCGCAGCTTCCAGGCGATCCGCATCCACATCAACGGCGAACTGGATGACCTCACGACCGGCCTGCAGGCCGCGCACGATGCGCTGAAACCGGGCGGCCGCCTGGCCGTGATCAGCTTCCATTCGCTGGAAGACCGCATGGTCAAGCGCTTCATCACCGAGCGCTCGCGGCCGCCGGCGGGCAATCGTCGCCTGCCGCAGATGGACGACTTCAAGCCGTCGCTGATCGAAATTGGTCGCGCCCAGCGTGGCGAGGCCGACGAAGTGGCGGACAACCCGCGTGCCCGCAGCGCGGTGCTGCGCGTGGCGGAGCGCTGCGCATGAAGACGCTCACCCTGATCAACATCGCGGCGCTGGTCGGTGTGATGGCCAGCGCGATCGCCGTGGTGGTGGTCCGCCAGGAACATCGCCAGCGTTTCGTTGAGCTGACCAACCTCGAAAACGAACGCGATGCGCTGCGCATCGACTATGGCCGCCTGCAGCTGGAGCAGGCGACCTGGGCCGACAGCGCGCGTATCGAACAGATTGCCCGCGAGCGCCTCGGTCTGCGTGACCCGACGCCCGACGACATCGTGGTGCTGGGTCGATGAACGCGCGCAAGAGCCGCATGCGATCCGCCAACTTCCGCCTGCGTCTGTACGTGGTGCTGGGCGTGCTGGCGCTGGCCGGTGGCGCGCTGGTCCTGCGTGCGGCCGGTCTGCAGCTGCTGGATACCGAGTTCTACCAGCGCCAGGGCGACGCGCGTTTCCTGCGTGAGCTGCCGATCCCGGTATCGCGCGGCACCATCACCGACCGCAATGGCGAGCCGCTGGCCGTCTCCAGTCCGGTGGAATCCATCTGGGCCGATCCCGGCGAGCTGCTGCAGCATCCGGATCGCTTCCCGCAGCTGGCCGCCGCGCTGTCCACGCCGCTGGAACCGCTGATCGAGCGCATCGCGCAGCGCAAGGACAAGTCCTTCCTGTACCTGCGTCGGCAGATGAATCCGGACGATGCCGCGGCCATCCTGGATCTGGATATTCCTGGCGTCTACAGCCAGCGCGAGTTCCGTCGTTTCTATCCGCAGGGCGACGTGGCTGCGCACGTCATCGGTTTCACCAACATCGATGACCGCGGCCAGGAAGGCCTGGAGCTGGCCTTCGACGACTGGCTGACCGGCAAGCCCGGCGCCAAGCGGGTGATCCGCGACATGCGCGGCGCGGTGGTCGAGAACGTCGAGCTGGTGCGCGCGCCCGAGCCGGGTCGCGATCTGGCGCTGTCGATCGACCGGCGGGTCCAGTACATGGCCTACCGCGCGCTGGGCGAGGCGTTGCGCGACAACGATGCCAGCAGCGCCTCGATGGTGGTGATGGACGTCAAGACCGGCGAGATCCTCGCCATGGTCAACCTGCCGTCCTACAACCCGAACGCTCGCGCAGCCGACAACACGGCGGCACGCCGCAATCGCGCGGTGACCGATGTGCTGGAGCCGGGCTCGGTGATCAAGGCCTTCACCGTGGCCGCGGCCATGGAAACCGGCCGATGGACGCCGACCACACCGATCAACACGCATCCGGGCGAGTTGACGCTGTTCGGCTACACCATCCATGACTTCCGCGACTACGGCGTCATCGATGTCACCCATCTGATCACCAAGTCCAGCAACGTCGGTGCGACCAAACTGTCGATGGACATGACCGCCGACCAGATGTTCGACATGCTGCAGCGCTTTGGTTTCGGCAACGCCAGTGGCAGTGGTTTCCCCGGCGAATCCGCCGGCGTGCTGCCACCAGCACGCAGCTGGGGGCCGGTGGAAAAGGCGACGATCTCCTACGGTTACGGTCTGGCGGTGACGCCGATGCAGCTGGCGCAGGCCTATGCGGCGATCGCCAACCATGGCCGCTTCGTCACCCCGACCTTTGTTCACGGCGCGCCGGTGCAGTCGCGTGCGGTGGTCGATCCGCAGATCGCCGATGCGGTGATCGGCATGCTGGAAACCGTCACCGGCCCCGAAGGCACGGCCCGGCGTGCGGCCGTTCCCGGCTATCGCACCGCTGGCAAGAGCGGCACTTCGCGCAAGGCCGCGGCCGGTGGCTACGAGAAGCGCTACCAGTCGCTGTTCGCCGGCCTGGTGCCGGCCAGCGATCCGCGCTTCGCCGCGGTGGTGGTGGTCAACGATCCCAAGAATGGCGACTACTACGGTGGCCTGGTATCGGCACCGGCCTTCGAGTCGGTGATGGAAGCCGCGCTGCGGCTCTACGACATCAACCCCGATGACGTCGATGGCTGGCTGGTGCAGCGGCAGCAGTTGCCGGCACTGGGGCCTGATGGCCTGCCGCAGGAAGCGGAAACCGTCTCGGTGGCGACGCTGGGAGGCATGCAGTGAGCGCCGGCATGCCACTGTCGACCCTGTTGACCGGTTTCGCCGACGTGCCGCCGGCACGCGATGCCGTCGTGTCCGGCCTTAGCGCCAACAGTCGCGAGATCCATCGCGGTGACGCCTTCGTCGCCTTGCGGGGTCTCAGCAGTCACGGCCTGCGATTCGCCGGGCAGGCGCGCGCGGCTGGCGCCAGCGCCATCCTGTTCGAGCCGCCGCTGCCGGATGAATTCTCCGCCGAGGCGGCGAACGCCGACCTGTTTCCGGTGCCGGGCCTTCGCGAGTACCTCGGCAGCATCGCCGACCGCTTCTACGCCGAGCCTTCCGCCGCCATGACCATGGTTGGCGTTACCGGCACCAACGGCAAGACCTCGACGGTGCAGCTGCTGGCGCAGGCGCTGCACGACGCCGGTTCGCCGGCAGGTACCATCGGCACGCTGGGCAGCGGCCTGTATCCGCTGCTTTCCGCGGGTGAGCGGACGACTCCGGATGTGGTGGCCGTGCACCGCCTGCTGGCCGGTCTGCGCGACGAAGGCGCACGCGTGGTGGCGATGGAAGTGTCGTCGCATGCGCTCGACCAGGGTCGCGTGGACGGCGTGCGTTTCGACGTGGCGGTGTTCAGCAACCTCACGCAGGACCACCTCGACTACCACGGCGACATGCAGGCCTATGGCGCGGCGAAGGCGCGTCTGTTCCAGCGCTCCGGGCTGCGCGCGGCGGTGGTCAATCTGGATGACCCGTTCGGACGCGAGCTGTTTGCCACGCTGTCGGATTCATTGCGCCGCATCGGGGTGTCTGCTGCCGGCAGCGAAGGCGCGACGCTGCGCGCGGAAGACCTGCATCTGGATGGCAACGGCATCGCCTTCACACTGGTCGCGGGAGACCAACGCGTCAGCGTGGTTTCGTCGCTGCTGGGCCGCTTCAACGTCGACAACCTGCTGGCCGTTGCCGGCTGCCTGCTGGCGCTGGACTGGACGCTATCGGCGATTGCCAGCGCACTGTCGCGACTGACGCCGGTGCACGGACGCATGAGTCGTCTGGGTGGTGGCGAGCTTCCGCTGGTCGTCGTCGACTACGCGCACACGCCGGATGCGCTGGAGCAGAGCCTGCGCAGCCTGCGCGCGCATACCGAAGGGCGCTTGATTTGCGTGTTTGGCTGTGGCGGCGAGCGTGATCGCGGCAAGCGCCCGCTGATGGCGGCGGCTGCGGAGCAGCTGGCTGATGTGGTCATCGTCACCGATGACAATCCGCGCAACGAAGATGGCGATGGCATCGTCGCGGAAATCCGGACGGGCTTCGGGAATCCGGATGCGATTCTCGTCGAGCGCGATCGTGCCGCGGCGATTCGGTTGGCCGTTGATGAAGCCAGCCAGGATGACGTGGTGCTGATCGCCGGCAAGGGACATGAGTCGTACCAGGAAAGCGCGGGTGTCCGCCGTCCCTTCGATGACCTGGACGTGGCGCGGCGGGCGCTGGAGGCGAGGGCATGAAGTCCATGCAACTCTCCCGGCTGGCGACCTTCTGCGATGCGCGCCTGACTGGCGATGACATTCCAGTGTCTGCCGTGGCCATCGATTCGCGCAGCCTGAAGCCCGGCGCACTGTTCATCGCGCTGCGCGGCGAGCGTTTCGATGGTCATGAGTTCGCGGCCGAGGCGGTGGCGAACGGCGCCGTGGCGGTGCTCTGTGAGCATCCGCTGTCCGTGCCCGCGCCGCAGTTGGTGGTGGGCGACACCCGTGAAGCGCTCGGGCGCATCGCCGCTGGCATGGCCGCGCAGCGCGAGACAAAGCTCATCGGCATCACCGGCAGCAACGGCAAGACCACGGTGAAGACGCTGCTGGCGGCGATCCTGTCGCGCGCTGGTCGTTGCTACGCGAATCCCGGCAACCGCAACAACGAAATCGGCCTGCCGCTGGCGCTGATCGACCAGCCCGAGGACGCTGAGTTCGGCATCTACGAGATGGGCGCCGGCCAGCCGGGTGACATCGCCGTGCTGACCGCCATCGCGCCGCCACGGGTGTCGCTGGTCAACAACATCGCCAGCGCGCATCTGGAGCGCATGGGCAGCCTGCGTGGCGTGGCCGACACCAAGGGAGCGATCTACGAGGCGCTGCCGACGGATGGCGTGGCCGTGGTCAATGCCGACGATGCCTTCGCCGAATACTTCGCCGGGCGCGTCGCGCCACGACGCGTGCTGCGCTTCGCGCTGGAGGCCAGTGCGGATGTCTATGCCAGCGGCATCCGTGACGATGACGATGGCCTGTCCTTCCGGCTGCATGCACCGGTGGGCGACATCGACGTGCACCTGCCGCTGCATGGTCGGCACAACGTCGGCAATGCGCTGGCCGCGGCCAGCCTGGCGCTGGCGCTGGATGTGCCATTGTCGGCCATTGCCGAGGGCCTGGCTGGCGCCAGCGGCGTTGCCGGCCGGCAGACGCGTTACCGCCTCCACAATGGCGCATTGCTGATCGACGACAGCTACAACGCCAATCCCGCTTCGGTGGCCGCGGCGATCCGCACGCTGGCGGCCAGCAGTGGCGAAACCTGGCTGGTGCTGGGCGACATGGCCGAACTTGGCCCTGACAGCGAACAGCTCCATGCCAATTGCGGTGCCCTGGCGAAAAGCGCCGGCATCACTCACCTGTTCACGGTTGGACCCCAGAGCGCGGCGACGAGTCGCGCATTTGGTGCCGGTGCGCGGCACTTCGATGACCAGGAAGGTCTCATCGAAGCGCTGCGTGCCGGCCTTTCTCCCACCGTCCGCTGCCTGGTGAAGGGCTCGCGTTCCAGCGCGATGGAGCGCGTGGTCCGCGCCCTGCTCGACAGCCATGCGGCATCGACTGACAAGGAGGCCGGGCATGCTGCTTGAGCTGGCGCGCTGGCTGCAGGGACTGGACCGCTTCTTCGCGTTGTTCGGCTATCTGACGTTGCGCGCGATCCTCAGTGCGTTGACCGCGCTGCTGGTGTCGCTGTGGCTGGGTCCGCCGATCATTCGCCGGCTCGCGTCGTTGAAGACCGGTGGCCAGCCGATCCGCAGCGATGGCCCGCAAAGCCACCTGAGCAAGGCCGGCACGCCGACCATGGGCGGTGCGCTGATCATCGCGGCCGTCGTCGCTGCCACGCTGCTCTGGGGCGACCTGCGCAGCCGCTACGTGCTGGTGGTGCTGGGCGTGCTGGTCGCCTTCGGCGTGATCGGCTGGATCGACGACTGGCGCAAGCTGGTGCATCGCGATCCGAACGGCATGCCGGCGCGCTGGAAATACCTGCTGCAGTCGCTGTTCGGCCTCGCCGCCGCGATCATCCTCTACATGACCGCCGACGCACCGGCGGCGACCACGCTGTACCTGCCGCTGTTGAAGGGCGTGGCGATTCCGTTGGGCATCGGTTTCGTGGTGATCGCCTATTTCTGGATCGTGGGTTTCTCCAATGCGGTGAACCTTACCGATGGTCTCGACGGCCTCGCCATCATGCCGACGGTGCTGGTGGCTGGCGCGCTGGGCGTGTTCGCCTATGCGTCGGGCCACGCGGTGTTCGCGCAGTACCTGCAGATCCCCGCCGTGCCGGGCGCGGGCGAGCTGGTGGTGCCCTGTGCCGCCATTGCCGGTGCCGGCCTCGGCTTCCTCTGGTTCAACACTTACCCCGCGCAGGTGTTCATGGGTGACGTCGGCGCGCTGGCGCTGGGTGCGGCGCTGGGCGCGATTGCCGTGATCGTCCGCCAGGAGCTGGTGCTGGTGATCATGGGCGGCATCTTCGTGGTCGAAACCCTCTCGGTGATGATGCAGGTGGCGAGCTTCAAGCTCACCGGCCGGCGCATCTTCCGCATGGCGCCGATCCACCACCATTTCGAGCTCAAGGGCTGGCCGGAGCCGCGGGTGATCGTGCGCTTCTGGATCATCTCGGTGGTGCTTGTGCTGCTGGGTCTGGCGACCCTCAAGGTGCGCTGATGCTGCCGACCTTCTTCCAGCGCGAAAGCGATCGCCAGGCGCGACGCCGCGACGACGTCGGCGGCCACTACGACCGCGTGGTGCTGGGCGCCATGCTGGCGCTGATCTGCATCGGCATCGTCATGGTGGCGTCGAGTTCGGTGGCGGTGGCCGAAGGCAAGGGCCTCAGCCCGCTTTACTTCCTGTGGAAGCACCTGCTGTTCCTCGGCATCGGCGGCATGGCGGCGGCTTTCGTGGCGACGCGTGAGTTGCGCGACATCGAGCGCTACAGCCTGTGGATGCTGATTGCCTGCTTCGTGCTGCTGGCCATGGTGTTTCTGCCGGCTTCGGCCGCACGTTGAACAGTTGCGCGGCGCTGGATCACGCTGGGCTGCCACTTTCCAGGCGGTGGGCGGTCAAGCTGCTGCTGATCGTCTGGCTGGCCAGCTACCTGGTGCGTCATCGCGAGCAGGTGCAATCGGAATGGCTTGGCCTGATCAAGCCGATGGGCATCGCCGGCGTGCTGGTCGCGATCCTGCTGCTGCAGCCGGACTTCGGCTCGGCCACGCTTTGCTCTGCGCGATCGCCAGCAATGGTCTGTGGGTGGCGCCAAGTTCCGCTACCTGTTCTCGCTGGGCATGCTGGTTGTCCCGGCGATGGGTGCGCTGGCCATTGCCGCGCCGTACCGCGTTCGCCGTCTGACCTCGTTCACCGATCCGTGGGCGGACCCGTTCAACGACGGTTTCCAGCTCGCGGGCGTTGATGTGCATCGGTCGTGGCGAAACCTTCGGCGTGGGCCTCGGTGGCGGCGATACGGATTGTTCTGCGGGGCGCATACCGACTTCATCCTGTCGGTGATTGGCGGGGAGTTCCGGTTTCATCGGGTTGCTACCAGGTGGTCATCGGCCTGTTCTTGCTGGCCGGTCAGACTTCCAGATCGGATGCGCGCGATGGAAATGGGTCGCGGCTTTGCCGGCTATTGCGCTTTCGGCGTCGGTCTGTGGATCAGCCTGCAGGCGCTGGGTGTCGATGGGCGTGAACCTCGGCCTGCTGCCAGCAAAGGGCCTGACTTCCCTGCCGCTGATTTCCGCGGTGGCTCCGAGCCGTGATGACGCTGATGGCACCGGGTCTGCTGCTGCGGGTGGGCTTCGAGCTCGACCGCGCCAGCCGTCAGGTGGCCAGGTGCGCAGTGACGACTTCGTCAACGCCGCTGATCCCAGCGAGCTGCTGGGGCGAAGGGCAAGTCTGGCGCCAAAGCCGTCCGGCGAAACTGCTGCGGAGGGCCGCGCCAAGGCGTGCGTTCGCGCTGAATCCGTCGACCAGCAAGCCTGTGCTGATCATGGCCGGCGCAGGTGGCCCACATCTTTGGTCTTGCCGTTGCCGAGGGCGCTACATCGCGCCGTGACGCGTATGATGGTCTGGCTGAATCGCGGGCGGGCATGGAAAACCGGCTGGTGCCGGGCGCGGCATTTCCATGGAACGCTGGCCATCAGCGGACTGCGTGGCAAAGGCTTGACCATAGCTGCTGCTGCCGTTGCGCGGAAGGCGGTCTGGGAGAGCGCTGCGGTTATCCATGCGCCATCAGCCGCGAGCGGTGTTGAGCTTCCAGCTGCCACGCAGGTCAATGGTCTTGCTGCCTGGCTGCGCAGCCGACCGCTGCTGGTGCGCGCAGAGCAGACAATGCGCCGGGCCTGACCAGCGCGTGCTGGCGAAGCTGGCCACACGGGTGCTTTGCGGCTTTCCGGATGCGTTCCCGAATGGCGAGTGGGTGGAAGCGATCCGGTGCGCGCGATTGCGGCGATCGTGCACCAGAAGCGCGCCTGGCGGACGTGCCGGTCGTTGCAGTTGCGCTGGTGATCGGTGGCAACCAGGGCGCGCGCGCGCTGAACAAGGCGCTGCCGGACGTGATCGCGCGGCTGCGAAGACCTGTGCCATCGGAGTTGCGCCACCAGTGCGGTCGCGACAATGTCGATCTCACCGCCAGCCGGCTTCCATACGCCACTCATGTCAGTGAGCCCGGAGCCTTTCATCGAGGACATGGTTGCCGCCCTGTCAGCAGGCCGACCTGGTGGTCTGTCGATGCCGACGCGCTGACTGGCTGAACTGGCGGCAGTTGGACGCCGGCGATCCTGGTGCCGCTGCCGACCGCGGCGGATGACCACCAGACCCGTAATGCAGATTCCTGGTCGAGCGGCGGCGCCGCGCTGCTGGTGGCGCAGGGCGATGCCTTCCGCGAGCGCCTCGGTGATGCCGTGGCCAGTCCTGGCGGATCATCGCGAAAGTTGCTGGCGATGGCGCAGGCCGCGCGGGCGATGGCAGACCGACGCGGCTGAGCCCGCCGATGCCGTGCTGAAGGAGGCCGCATGATTCGCGCATCGCCCCAGGCACCGGACCTGTCGCGCACCTTCAAGCGCGTACGCCGTCGGCATCAGTGGGTCGGCATGAGCGGCATTGCCGAGGTGCTGGGCACGCTGGGCCCCACCAGGTGTCAGGTTCCGACAAGGCCGAATCCGACGCCGCGACGACTGTGCAGGGCATCGCCATCCACTTCGGCCACGATGCGGCCAATGTCGCCGATACTGGCGTGGTTGTCGTGTCCAGTGCGATCCGCCGTGACAGCTGGAGCTGGTGGCGGCTCGCGAACGCCGCATCCAGTGGTGCCGCGCGCGCCGAGATGCTGGCCGAGCTGATGCGCTTCGTCGCAGCATCGCCGTGGCCAGTACGCATAGCAGGAACAAACGACATTGATCTGCTCATAGCGTGCTGAGCGAAGCCGGCCTCGACCCGACCTTCGTCATCGGCGGTAGCTGATCTCGGCCGGCGCAGATGCGCCTCCCGGGTCGCGGCGACTGGCTGGTGGCTGAAGCCGACGAATCCGACGGCAGCTTCCTGCGCCTCAATCCGCAGATCGCCGTGGTCACCAACGCTGACGCCGATCACCTGGAGAACTACGGCGGTGATTTCAGCCAGGTGCGCGAGGCCTTCTCGGTTCCTGCATCGCCTGCCGTTCTACGGCGTTGCCGTGCTCTGCGTTGACGATGCCGGCTGCGCCGAACTGGCGGCTGAAATGCCGCGCCACGTCCTGTCTACGGCTTTGCCGAAGGCGCGGATGTACGCGCCATCGACGTCGTGGATGCAGGACGCATATGCCTTCACCTTGTTGCTGCCAGATGCCGAGCCGCAGCCGGTGGAGCTGAGCCTGCCGGGTCGCCATAACGTGCAGAACGCGTTGGCCGCTGCCGCCGTTGGCTGGCAGCTGGGCGCGGATGCCGAAGCGATTCGCCGCGCGCTGGCTGGCTTCGAGGGCATCGATCGACGCTTCAGCCAGCTCGGTGAGCTGCAGTTCGAGGGCAGCAAGGCGCTGCTGGTCGACGACTACGGTCATCACCCGCGCGAGCTGGCGGCCGTGTTCGCTGCCGCGCGTGGCGGCTGGCCGGATCGCCGGTTGGTGGTGGCGTTCCAGCCGCACCGCTACAGCCGCACGCATGATCTGTTCGAGGACTTCGTGCAGGTACTGGCTAGGGAGTCGATGCGCGCTGTTGCTTTGCGAGGTCGCCGCCGGTGGTCGCCGATGGCTGGTGCCGACGGCAAGTCGCTGGCGCGCGCGGTGCGTGCGCGCGGCCGACTGGACCCGGTGCTGGTCGGTCGCGCCGATGAGCTGATCGACGTATTGCCCGATGTGCTCCAGGACGGCGACCTGCTGCTGCTGCTGGGTGCCCGGCGACATCAGGAGCAGACAGCGGCGCGATCGCCCTGGCGGCTCCATCCAGATTTCGTCGGGCATGGACAGGGAGGCGCCGCATGAGCCGCGTCACCGATCCCGCCGTGTTCGGGCGCGTCGCCGTGTTGATGGGCGGGCCGGGCAGTGAGCGCGAAGTGTCGCTGCAGTCCGGCGCCGGCGTACTGGAAGCGCTGCGTTCGCGCGGCGTGGATGCGGTCGGCGTGGACGGCATTCCGGCGCTGGTCGACGCGATCCGCGCCGGCAGCATCGACCGCGTGTTCAACATCCTGCATGGACGCGGTGGCGAGGATGGTGTGCTGCAGGGTGCGATGCGCGCGCTGGGCGTGCCGCTCACCGGCTGTGGCGTGCTGGGTGCGGCGCTGTCGATGGACAAGGTGCGCAGCAAGCAGGTGTGGCAGGCCATCGGGCTGCCGACCGCGCATCGTACGCCGTGTTTCATCCGCGCGCGCCGATGAGGATCTGGAAGCTGCCATCGCCAGCGTTGGTCTGCCGGTGGTGGTGAAGCCGTCGCGTGAGGGTTCCAGTGTCGGCATCAGCCGCGTGTTCGACGCATCGGACGTGCCGGCCGCCATCGAGCTGGCTGCGCGCTACGACGGCGAGTTGCTGATCGAACGCCTGATCGTCGGCGATGAACTGACAGTTTGCGGTGGTCGACGGCCAGGCGTGCCAGCATCCGCATCGTGCCGGCTGGCGAGTACTACGACTATCCGCCAGTACGTTGCCGACGACACGCGCTACCTCTGTCCGGCATCGAGGACGATGCGGACGGAAACAGGCGCTCCGCGGACTCATGGCGCAGGCGGCCAGATTGTATCGGTCGACGGCTGGTGTCGTGGACGTGATGCGCGATCGCGATGGCAGTTTCTGGCTGCTAGAGTGAACACCGCGCCCGGCATGACCTCGCATTCGCTGAATTGCCCAAGGCCGCGGCTGCAGTCGGCGCGGATTACCCCGGCGCTGTGCGGCGGATTCGAAAGCACGGTCCCTGGGTCCACGCTGGATGGCGACGGAGGCGGCGCATGAATGGCGTGACCCGTTTCGCCGTGTGGACGCTGGCCGTGCTGCTGGTGCTGGCCCCCATCGTTGGCCTGCTCAACGGCTGGTTCGCGGCCGATCGCTGGCCGCTGAAGCTGCGTCAGGCGGCAGATTCAACCAGGTCAGCGACCAGCTGCTGCGCGAGACGGTGATGGATGAGTCCGGCATCGGCTTCTTCGCGGTCGACCTGGATCGCCTGCGCGACCGGGTCGAGGCGCTGCCCTGGGTGGCGCGCGCTGAAGTACGCAAGCAGTGGCCGGACACGCTGATCATCCGCGGGCGACGCAAGGCAATTGGCGTTGGGGGCAGGATCGCCTGCTGTCGGCCAGTGGCGAGCTGTTCGATGCGCCGCAGGCCGGACTGCCGGATGCGCTGCCCTGGCTGGATGGTCCCGAGTCTCGCATTGCCGACGTGGTCGAGCTCTATCGCCAGGCCGGACAACTACTGAGCGCCGTCGCGGCACGGTGATCGGCGTCACCCTGGATACGCGCAGCTGGGCCTGCGTCAATACGATGGTGGTGACGGCTGATGGTGATCGGCCGTGGCAGGCGGACGCCCGCCTGCCGCCCTTTGCCGCACTGCCAGCGACGGCCAATAGACCGCGCGCTGGCCCGCGCCGACCTGCGCGCTACAGCACCGGTTTCGCCGCTTGGCTGGCGGCCGGTGGCCGCCAGGCGAGCGAAGGCGAGGGCGAGAACGACAGCAGATCCGGGCAAACCCGCAGACGCGAACCGCAAGGCGTCAAATCGCTGATCGTCCGGATCGATATCGGCACCTCGAAGTCGTGGCGCTGGTCGGCGAGTACACGCCAGCGAGCCGATCGAGGTGATCGGCATGGGCTCACCACGTCACCCATGGCCTCAAGCGTGGCGTGGTGGGTGGACATCGGGTCACGGTAGACTCCCATCAGCGCGCCATCGAGGGAAGCCGAGATGATGGCCAGCTGCGAGATCCGCAGCGTCTACGCGTCGATCCTCGGCAGCCACGCGAATGAGAACTCGCCGGGCATCGTTCCGATCCGCGATGGCGAGGTCAGCTATGGCGACATGGATCGCGTGCTGGAAGCCGCCAAGGCCGTGGCGATTCCCAGCGACCAGAAGATCCTGCACGCTATCGCGCAGGAATACATGATCGACAACTCTGGGGAGGCATCCGCCATCCGGTGGGCATATCCGGCGTGCGCCTGGAAGTGCGCGCACCTGGTCGTGGGGCGCGCAGTCGGCGGCAGCGAATATCGGCAAGTGCGTGAACCGCTGTAGGCTGCAGGTGGACGGTGATCTGATCCTGTCCTCATGGCATCAGGCCATGCGGTGTTGACCAGCGACGAGAGGAAGGAGCTGGGCGTGGCGCTGGTGGACATCAGCGCCGGTACCACCGACATCGCTGTCTACGCGCAGGGGCTTCGTCGTCATACCGCGTCGCTGCCGATTGCCGGCGATCAGGTCACCAATGACGTTGCCCACCTACCTTTTACACCGACGCCGCATGCCGAGGAAATCAGGTGCGCTACGCCTGTGCGCTGGCGCAGTGGCGACGGCGGAAGTCCATCCGGTACCGAGCATCGGTGACCGCCCGCCGCGTCGCCTGGCGCGCCAGGCCTGGCCGGGCGGTGCAGAACCGCTACAGGGAAATCTTCGAGATGGTGCAGGCCGAACTGCGTCGCAGCAGTTTCCGAGGACCTGGTACGCGCCGGTCGGGTGTTGGCGGTGGTGCGTCGAAGATGGAAGGCGTCTGCGAACTGGCCAGGAAATGCTGCACATGCTGCCGGTGCGCGTGGGCATTCCGCAGTACGTAGGGACTGGGCGAAGTGATCAACAGCCCGGTGCATGCCGGCGTGGGCCTGCTGCTGGCCGGTGCGCGGATGAAAGCCCGCGTCGTCCGCGAGCGGTCGCCGGGCGGGTTGGCGGTCTCTGGTCGCAGCCGGGCAACTGGTTCCGAAGGGTGAGTTCTAGCCGATGGCCGCGCTTACCCTCAATCAAAGACGGATGTGGCAATCGCCGCATCCAACCAATGCGTCGCGGCGGATGGATGCCGTCGTGGTATGACGTGTCCGGCCGGAAGCGGATCGTGTCAGGGGCAACCACGGCCGCATTCCGGTCGCAACAATTACAGGGGCACACACCGGAGCAATCCGGTTTTACGGAGAAACAAGTGATGTTCAGATTCGTCGAAAGACTGCACCGAATGCGGTGATCAAGGTCGTGGGCGTGGGCGGCGGCGGTGGCAATGCCGTCGCACATGGTCAGCAACAACGTCGACGGCGTGGATTCATCTGCGCCAACACCGATGCAGGCGATTTCCAGCGTCGGCGCCAAGACTCTTCTGCGGCTGGGCAGCAACGTGACCGAGGTCTGGGCGCGGGCGCCAATCGGAAGTGGGTCGTCAGGCCCGCTGGAAGATCGCGAACGCGTTCAGAGCCCTGAAGGGCGCGGACGTGGTGTTCATCACCGCCGGCATGGGTGGTGGTACCGGTACCGGCGCCGCGCCGGTGGTAGCGCAACTGGCCAGGAGATGGGCATCCTCACCGTGGCCGTGGTCACCAAAGCAGATTTCCCGTTCGAGGCCGTCGTCGCATGCAGGTGGCACTCAAGGGCATAGAGGGCTGAGCCACCACTGTGACTCGCTGATCACCATTCCCAACGAGAAGCTGCTGGCCGTGCTGGGCCGCAAGGCGACCGTAGTGCAGGCCCGTGCCGCCAACGACGTGCTGCAGGGCGCGGTGCAGGGCATCGCCGATCTGATCGTGCGTCGGCCTCATCAGCATCGACTTTGCCGACGTGCGTACAGTGATGAGCGAAATGGGCATGGCGATGATGGGTTCCGGCCGCGCTACAGCGGGGACCGTGCGACCGCCGCCGAAATGGCGATCAGCAATCCGCTGCTGGAAGACGTCAACCTGTCCGGCGCCTGCGGCATCTGATCAACATCACCGCCGGCCAGGATTTCTCGATGCGCAGAGTTCGACGGATCGGCCGCACCATTGAGGGAATTCGCCTCGGAAGATGCCACCGTGGTCATCAGCAACGTCATCAACGATCTGGACGAATCCGTGTCACTATGGTGGCCACCGGCCTCAACCGTGGCGCGATCGCCCAACCAAACCGGTCGAAGCGGTGCAGGGCGCCCGATCAAACTGGTGCGCAACGGCACCACCGGCCAGGTCGAGCATTTCGACAACGAGCTGCCGACCGATCATCGTGCGGTGGGAGCACGTGGTACCGAGGCGGCGCCGGCGGAAGCTGGCAAGCCCGCCGCTGGCAGCATGGATTACCTGGATATTCCGGCGTTCCTGCGCCGCCAGGCGGACTGAGGAAAGTCCATCCGCATGGATCGGGCCGGGGATGGATTCCCGGTGCGGTGGCGCCGTTGTCGCGCTGAACTCACCGCGTCGATCCATGCAGCAGTGTTGACCGTGTCGCGCGATGCGGTCTGGTGGCACCGCCCGGCCACCTGGGGTCGGCGGCACGGCACTCCCCTCCGTGGGTGTCGTGCCGCCCCGACCCTTCGCTTCGGGCGAATCCTGTGGTTTCCCTGCAACGCATCAGCGAAGGTGTTCGTGATCGAGGTGCCTTCGCGCAAACGTGAACGAACGCTCAATCACCGCGTAAAGTTGTTGTAAATTCACAACAAATTGTTGCAATTCCCTTTCAGCCGGCCGGAATCGCGTGCTAACCTTGGCGCAATTTGCCGCATTCCGTCGGGACATCCAGCCACATGATCAAGCAGCGCACGTTGAAGAACGTGATCCGCGCCACCGGCGTGGGCATCCATTCCGGTGAGAAGGTCTACCTGACCCTTCGACCCGCTGCCGTGGATACCGGCATCGTCTTTCGCCGCGTCGACCTGCCCGAGCCGGTCGAGATCAAGGCCTGCGCCGAGCGCGTTGGCGAGACCAGCATGTCCACCACGCTGGTGCAGGATGGTGTCCGTGTCGCCACCGTCGAGCACCTGCTCTCGGCCATGGCCGGTCTCGGTATCGACAATGCCTATGTCGACCTGTCCTCGGCCGAAGTGCCGATCATGGACGGTTCGGCTGGTCCCTTCGTGTTCCTGATCCAGTCCGCTGGCATCGAGGAACAGTCCGCGCCCAAGCGCTTCGTGCGCATCAAGAAGACGCTGACCGTGAAGGATGGCGACAAGTGGGCGCGCTTCGAGCCGTTCGATGGCTTCAAGGTCGGTTTCACCATCGATTTCGATCACCCGATCTTCACCAAGGGCACGTCGAATGCCGAGATCGACTTCTCGACGACCTCGTTCGTGAAGGAAGTCAGTCGCGCCCGCACCTTCGGGTTCATGCGCGACATCGAAATGCTGCGTGAGCGCAACCTGGTGCTGGGCGGCAGCATGGAGAACGCGGTGGTGCTCGACGACTACCGTGTGCTGAATGACGATGGCCTCCGCTACGAGGACGAGTTCGTCAAGCACAAGATCCTCGACGCGATCGGCGATCTGTACCTGCTGGGTCACAGCTTGGTTGGCGCGTTCTACGGCTACAAGTCCGGACATGGTCTCAACAACCAGTTGCTGCGCGCCTTGCTGGCCGATCGCAGCGCCTGGGAGGAAGTGACCTACGACGATCCGGTCAGTGCGCCGATTTCCTACGCCCATCCGGCGCAGGCGCTGTAATTTGTCGACGCTGGCGCGCGGCTTCGTGACGAAGCACGCGCAATCGCCGGCAGAATCGTGTTAGGTTCCGACCCCGGTAGGCGTTTTCAACGCTCACTGGGGGTCTGGCAGGGAAGCCAGTCGCCGGAGGATTTCCCGGAGTTCCGGGTCTCCGATGGCGGCAGCGGCATCGCCGAGATGACGGCGGGCCGCCGAGGAAAGTGGTGTATCGGGTGACGACACCCGCGGGGGATGGATGGTTGGCCGTGGTTCCACGGCACCGTCAGCAAGTCGCGTCGTCGAAACCTTGATGGTCAACTCGCGGACCTTGAGTCCCAGCGCGGTGGCGGCGGCCAGCAGGTCGCCGGAATGCAGCCGCAGCCGGGTCTTCCAGATCGGCGAGGCGACCAGAAATACAAGCCTGTCGGTATCGACGTTGGCCAGCCTGCAGCGGCTGGCGAGGGTTTCCGGCAGGGACTGGCGAAGTTGCCGGTCGAGCGCATTGATCAGTTCGGCGCGCTCGATGATGCCGCCAAGTCCGTTCGAGAGCGCCTCGTTCAGCGAACTCGGGCCGGCTTTTTTGTCTGGCGGCATGGCTTGAAAGAGAATCCGGGGTCGAATGAACGTCATCATCGTATCGAAATTCCTGACCGCGCCGAAGAAGCTGGCGCTGCGCGATCCCCGGGTCGCGGCCATGCTGGGTGCCTTCATCGCCGTTTTGCTCGGCGCCGGCGCCGGCATCGGTTACCTGCTCCGCGGTGACAACGCCAACGCACTGGCCGAGCTGTCGCTGCTCCGCGACGAGGTCACGCAGCAGCAGCAGGAACTCGACGATGCCAAGCGGAAAACACAGCGCGACGTCGATGCACTGGCGGTGCGCATGGCCGAGCTGCAGGCCACGGCGGTCCGCCTGAATGCCCTGGGTGAGCGCCTGACCCGCGTCGGCCAGCTGGATCAGGGCGAGTTCGACTTCAACGAGGCGCCGGCTCTGGGCGGCCCCGAGGAAGAAGCCGGCGCGATGCCGATCACCGAACGCAGCCTGCTGCAGTCCATGGATGACCTGTCCGCGCAGTTCTCCTGGCAGGCCGAGCAGATGGACCTGCTGGAAAGCCTGTTGCTGGATCGCGATGTGGATCGCAGCCTGATGCCGTCGCTGCGCCCGATCGAGAGCGGCTATGCCTCGTCGAGCTTCGGCTATCGCACCGACCCGTTCACCGGCAAGCGTGAGTTCCACAAGGGTCTGGACTTCCATTCCGGCCGCGGTGCGCCGGTACTGGCGGTTGCCGATGGCGTGGTCTCCTTCGTCGGCAAGCGCAGCGGTTACGGCAATGTGGTCGAGGTCGACCACGGTGGCGGCTACATGACCCGCTACGCGCACAACCAGGAAAACATGGTGAAGCCCGGCCAGCGTGTGCACGCCGGCACGCAGATCGCCAAGATGGGTTCCACCGGCCGTTCCACCGGCCCGCATGTGCACTTCGAGGTCTGGGTCAACGGCCGCGTGGTCAATCCCTACCAGTACCTCAAGTCCGCTCGCGGCTAACGCTGCCAGCACATCCCGCGGCCCCGACCGGGCGCCGCCCGCCCGCCATTCCGGGAATTTCCGGGTCCGGCAGGCCATCCGGGTCAGTCGCGCCTGACGGGCGCTTGAAAGACTGTGACCCGCTCCCCACGTTACAATGATGCGCTTGGCCGCCTATGCGGCCTTCTCCTTTGCGGTCGGCCTGGACTGTGGCGCGACGGCGCATCCACCAATCAAGAATTTCTCCCATGCTCAACCGTGTCCTGACTTCCGTCTTTGGCAGCCGCAACGAACGCCTGCTCAAGCAACTCGACAAGAACGTCAACAAAATCAATGCGCTGGAGCCTGAGTTCGAAAAGCTCAGCGATGCCGAACTGCAGGGAAAGACCGCCGAGTTCCGTGCGCGACTGGAAAAGGGCGAAACGCTCGACCAGCTGCTTCCGGAAGCCTTCGCGACGGTGCGTGAAGCCGCCAAGCGCGTGCTGGGCATGCGCCATTACGACGTCCAGCTGATCGGCGGCATGGTGCTGCACATGGGCAAGATCGCCGAAATGCGCACCGGTGAGGGCAAGACCCTGGTCGCCACCCTGCCAACCTATCTGAACGCACTGCCGGGCAAGGGCTGCCACGTGGTCACCGTCAACGACTACCTGGCGCGTCGCGACTCGGCATGGATGGGCAAGGTGCACGGCTTCCTCGGCATGACTGTCGGCGTGGTCTATCCCGGCATGCCGCATGGCGACAAGAAGGCCGCCTACGACGCCGACATCACCTACGCCACCAACAACGAGATCGGCTTCGACTACCTTCGCGACAACATGGCGCTGGATGCGCAGAACCGCTTCCAGCGTGGTCTGCACTACGCCATCGTCGACGAGGTCGACTCCATCCTGATCGACGAGGCGCGCACGCCGCTGATCATCTCCGGGCCGTCCGACGACTCGCCCGAGATGTACCAGAAGATGGACAAGATCGTCCCGCGCCTGAAGCGACAGGAGAAGGAAGATAGCGACGGCGACTATTGGGTGGACGAGAAGGGCAAGCAGGTCCATCTGTCCGAGCAGGGCATGGAGAATGCCGAGCGCCTGCTGCGCAACACCGGCCTGCTGGCGCCCGAGGACGAGCTGTATGCCGGCCACAACGTCGGCTTGGTGCATCACCTGAATGCCGCGATGCGCGCGCATGCGCTGTTCCAGCGCGACGTGGACTATCTGGTCCGTGATGGCGAAGTGGTCATTGTCGACGAGTTCACCGGCCGTACGCTGGCCGGTCGCCGCTGGTCCGATGGTCTGCACCAGGCGGTCGAGGCCAAGGAAGGCGTGCCAATCCAGCGCGAGAACCAGACGCTGGCCAGCATCACCTTCCAGAACCTGTTCCGCATGTACAAGAAGCTGTCGGGCATGACCGGTACGGCCGATACCGAAGCTTTCGAGTTCCAGAGCATCTATGGCCTCGAAGTGGTGGTGATCCCGACCAACAAGCCGATGGTGCGTCGTGACAATGCCGACCTGGTGTTCCTGAAGCGCGACGCGAAGTACAAGGCGATCATCGACGACATTCTGGAATGCAAGAAGCGCGGCCAGCCGGTGCTGGTCGGTACCACGTCCGTGGAGACCTCCGAGCTGCTGTCCAATGAGCTCAATAGCGCCGGTATCTCGCACGAAGTGCTCAACGCCAAGCAGCATGAGCGCGAGGCGCACATCGTCGCGCAGGCCGGTCAGCCGGGTGCGGTGACCATCGCCACCAACATGGCCGGTCGCGGTACCGACATCGTGCTCGGCGGTAACGTCGAGTCGGAGATCGAGGAGCTGGGCGAGGCCGCCGACAAGGCGCAGGTCGCCAAGCTGCGCGAAGCCTGGAAGCAGCGTCACCAGCAGGTTCTGGATGCCGGCGGCCTGCACATCATCGGCACCGAGCGCCACGAATCCCGCCGTATCGACAACCAGCTGCGTGGTCGTTCCGGTCGTCAGGGCGATCCGGGTTCCTCGCGCTTCTACCTGTCGCTGGAAGACAACCTGATGCGCATCTTCGCTGCCGACTGGGTGGCGCGCGCCATGCGCTTCATGGGCATGAAGGAAGACGAGGCGATCGAGGATCGTCTGGTCAGCAAGCAGATCGAGAAGGCGCAGCGCAAGGTCGAAGCCCACAACTTCGACATCCGCAAGAACCTGCTGGAGTTCGATGACGTCGCCAACGACCAGCGCAAGGTGATCTACGAGCAGCGCAACGAGCTGCTGGAAACCGAATCCGTGGCCGATGCCGTTGCCGGCATCCGCGAGGACGTGTTCGCCGATGCGGTGCACGCCAGCGTGCCGCCGAACTCGGTCGACGACCAGTGGGACCTGCCGACGCTGGAGCGTGCCCTGGCCGACGATTTCGGTATCGAGGTCCGCTTGCAGTCACTGGCCGAGCGCGAGGAAGAACTGGACGCCGAAGGCATCCAGCGCCACGTGCAGGAAGCCGCCGAGCGCTACTTCCGCGAGAAGGAGGCCATGCTCGGCAGCGAGATGATGCGCCAGCTGGAGAAGCACCTGATGCTGAGCGTGGTCGACTCCAACTGGAAGGAGCATCTGGCGCGCATGGACTATCTGCGCCAGGGCATCCACCTGCGCGGCTATGCGCAGAAGCAGCCCAAGCAGGAGTACAAGCGCGAGGCCTTCGAGCTGTTCGGCGAGATGCTGGACAAGGTCAAGAAGGACCTGATGACCGTGCTCGCCCGCGTGCGTATCCGCAGCGAGGAAGAAGTCGCGCGGATGGAGGCGGAAGAACAGCGTCGCCAGCAACTCGCCGCGCAGCGCATGCAGATGGAGCATGCGGATGCCGGCGGCTACGGCGCCGACGAGGAGGCCGAAGCTGTACTACAGCAGGGCGGCCCGCAGACGGCGGTTCGCGAGGCCCCCAAGGTTGGCCGCAACGATCCCTGTCCCTGTGGCTCCGGCAAAAAGTTCAAGCACTGCCATGGTCAACTCAGCTAGCTGAGTTGACCGTCGTAAGGCCCGCTGGCCGGGACGTCCGCCGATTCCGCTACGCGAAATCGGCTCCCGCGGGGCTTGTCGCTGATCCTCGTGCCTGTCCGCGCGCCCCCTTGCCAAAGGGGACAGTTTGCGGAGACGGATCTGCCTGGCTTGAGAGTGGATATCGTGCATAGCCGCAATCGAGTGAGCCGTGCGGTGCCGCGTGGTTGATGAAACCGCCAATCCTGATTCGTCGCTGGCGCCGCCTATCCACGTCGTTGCGGCGCTGATCGAGGATGCCAATGGCCGCGTGCTGCTCACCCGGCGCGCTGAAGGTGGTGACTTCGCCGGGCGCTGGGAATTCCCCGGCGGCAAGGTGGATCCGGGTGAAACACCGGAAGCGGCGCTGGCACGCGAGCTTGAGGAAGAGCTGGGCATCCAGGCCGGAGAAAGCAGCCCGCTGATCCGCGTGCCTTACGCGTATCCACACAAGCGCATCGTGCTGGACGTGCGCCGGCTTCACGATTGGCGTGGCGCTGCCCGCGGCCGCGAACAGCAGGCGCTTGCCTGGCTGCCACCCGATCGACTGCGAAGCTACGAGATGCCGGATGCCGACCTGCCGGTGCTGGCCGTGC
This sequence comes from Rhodanobacteraceae bacterium, assembly GCA_024233975.1. Lineage (GTDB taxonomy): Bacteria > Pseudomonadota > Gammaproteobacteria > Xanthomonadales > Xanthomonadaceae > JACKOX01. The sequence continues at coordinate 32,273 of JACKOX010000016.1, read as the reverse complement.
TCGATCAACCGGGCATCTATCGAGTGACCCCGAACCTGCCATTCGACGCCTGCGGCACGGGATTCGAGCGAACGGTTTGCCGCTATCTGGCGGATTCCGACTGTCTGGTGCAGCTGCGTCTGCCGTCTCTGTCATCAAGCCAGCTTCAGGACGTCGTTTCACGGCTTTGCCTCCGGCTTTCCGTCAACGCCAGGAGCCGTCTGCTGGTCAATGCCGACGTAGCTCTCGCGACGGCGTTCGGCATCGGGGTGCAGCTTCGGGGTTCACAGCTGCCCGGCTTTGACGCCAGGCCGCTTCCGCCCGCTCAACGCGTCTACGCGTCCTGCCATGGCGCGGATGAGTTGGCACAGGCTGCGGCGCTGTCTGTGGATGCCGCCGTCGTTGGCGCCATCCACGACACGTCATCGCACCCCGGGCAATCGGGAATCGGCTGGCAAGCATTTGAACGCCTTCGGGAGAATTGTTCGCTGCCACTGTTCGCGATTGGCGGATTGCACCCGGACCAACTCGCCGCTGCAAGGCAGCATGGCGCCCAGGGCGTGGCGGGAATCAGTAGCTTCTGGGAAACCTGATCGGGACGTCGATGCGTCGTTGTGGCGCTGACTGGCGTTCAGGCTGTTGCGAGGGCCAGTTCCCGATAGAAGGCGGCCAACCGTCGAGCCGCGCGATCCAGGGCTTCCAGCGGTCCGTCGTTTGTCACCACATCATCCGCCAGCGCCAGGCGCTGTTCGCGGCTTGACTGTGCGGCCAGCATGCGTCGGGCGGCAGACTCGTCGACACCGTCGCGCCGTGTCAGGCGCGATACCTGCACTGATACGGGGACATCCACCATCAGCACGCGGTCGACCCAGCTGTAGTCATCCCAGGCTTCAACCAGGAGTGGAATCGCAAGGACCGCAGCAGGCCCCTTACATTCACTGACCTGTTGCTTGAGGCGCCGTCGCACCGCCGGGTGGACGATGGTTTCCAGATCGCGCCGATCCGATGGATCGGCGCCTTCACCGAACACCCGGAGGCGCAGCGCGCGTCGATCCAGCCTGCCATCGGCCTGCAGCATTTCCGGGCCGAACCGTTCGACGATAGCCGTGAGGGCCGGCTGGCCCGGTTCGACGGCCTCGCGCGAGGCGATATCGGCATCGAACAACGGCAGGCCATGCGCAATCAGTCGCTCGCCCAGCGCCGACTTGCCCGAGGCGATGCCACCACTCAGCGCGATAACGAAGGGTCGCTGCTTCACTGCAGCCCCACGGCTCCCATGTAGGCACCCAGCAGGTCCGGCGCGAACACCAGCTGCACCCAGCCGGCAGCGGCCAGGAAGGGGCCGAAGGGAATTGGCGTGGCACGGTCCCGGCCACGAATTGCCAGCCACGCGCCACCGACGATTGCGCCGATCAGCGATGAAATCAGCACGACCGGGAGGATGGCATTGACCCCGCACCAGGCGCCGATGGCGGCCAGCAGCTTGAAATCGCCGTAACCCATGCCTTCCTTGCCGGTGAGCAGCTTGAAGCCCCAGTACACCGACCACAGGCTGAGATAACCGACGGCCGCGCCGATGATCGCATCGGCAGGCGAAACGAACAGCGGAACCAGACTGACCAGCAGGCCCAGCCACAGCAGCGGCAGCGTCATGCCATCAGGCAGCAGGGTGGTTCGCATATCGATCCCCGACATCCCGATGGCCATGCCGGTGAACACCAGCACCGCCAGCGACTGCCAGGTGGCGCCGAACTGCCAGACCACCACGGCGAATGCTACGCCGGTCAGCAGTTCGACCAGCGGGTACTGCCAGGATATCGGCGTCTTGCAGCCGCGACAGCGACCACGAAGCAGTAGAAAGCTCAGCAGTGGAATATTTTCCCAGGCCGCCAGCTTGTGTCCGCACTTCGGACAACGCGACGACTGCACGACGATGCCGGGCGGCTTCTCAGCCGCATCGAGTGGCTCCAGTTCGAGCATTTCCCGACAGTCCGACGTCCAGCGCCACTCCAGCCAAGCCGGCAGCCGCAGGATCACCACATTGAGAAAGCTGCCGACCAACAGCCCGAAAAGAAAGGCGCTGCCGATCAGCAGCGCCTTGTTTGAAGCAAGATATCCCGCTAATTCGAGCAAAACATTCTCAAATCGTGGAGGCAATCTTGAAGATCGGCAGGTACATGCCGATGACCATGCCACCTACCACGACGCCGATAAAGACCATGATGAACGGCTCAATCAAGCTGGCCAGCGCATCGACGGCATTGTTGACTTCTTCCTCATAGAACTCGGCGACCTTGAAGAGCATTGTGTCGAGCGCGCCTGCTTCTTCGCCAATGGCGGTCATCTGCACCACCATATGAGGGAAAATGCCAGTCTGTCGCATGGCCATGTTGACCGTGTAACCGACTGAGACGTCTTCGCGGATACGGTTAACGGCATGTTCGTAAACGGTGTTGCCCGTTGCCCCTGCGACAGTCTCCAATGCCTCGACCAATGGAACGCCAGCCGCAAACGTCGTAGCTAGGGTTCTGGCGAATCGAGCAATTGCTGCGTTGTGCATTATCTGACCAAGAACCGGCAGTTTGAGGACCATCCTGTCCAGAAAATGAGCAAAGGCCGTGGATCTCTTCTTAAGTGCGATAAACCCGAAAATGATGCCGAGGCTGACCATCAACCAAAGCCACCAGAACTTAACGGCTATGTTTGAAGCTGTCACGATCATCTGGGTAAAGGCGGGAAGCTCTGCGCCGAAATTGTCGAAGACCTGCTGAAACTGAGGAACGACAAATATCAGCAGGACCGCAGAAACAAGGATTGCCACTGCGATAACAACAGCCGGATAGAACAGGGCTTTCTTGATCTTGCCTTTCAGTGACTCTGTGTTTTCTTTGTAGGTTGCGATCGTGTCCAGAACAGTGTCGAGCACACCTGCTGACTCGCCGGCTTTCACCAGATTGCGGAATAGCTCGTCGAATTGGACGGGATATTTTCCGAGCGCTTGATGGAGGTTTGCACCAGCCTCGATCTCAGCACGAATCGTGTCCAGCATCTCCTTCATTCGCGGGTTTTTCTGGCCACCTGCGACGATTTCGAATCCCTGAACCATCGGTACGCCTGCTTTCATCATTGTGGCGAGCTGACGGCTGAAGATTGCGATTTCGCGAGACGTGATTCGTTGCCCGGTACTACCAAACAAAGGCTTCGGTTTTGGCTTGACCGTTGTGGGAGTAATACCCTGCTTCCGCAGCTCTGCTTTCAGCAGGTTTGCGTTCTTCGCGAGGTCCTCACCCTTGACCTTCGTTCCCCGCTTGTCGGTTCCCTGCCAGACGAATGGCTGCAATGGGTTCTGGTTGCGGGCAGAAGCCTTGCCGCGAACGGCTGTTTTGGTAGCGGCCATGGTCAGTCCTTGGTCACGCGGTTGATTTCAGTAAGGCTTGTCACGCCATCTTTCACTTTCTTGAGCGCAGATTTGCGGAGGTCCGCAACACCTTCTCTTTCAGCAGCTTCAGCGATCTGCATCGCGTTGCCACCTTCCAGTACGATTTTTTGGATGGGTTCACTCATCGGCATAACCTGATACAAGCCGACTCGACCCTTGTAGCCGTCGTTGCATTCGCTACAGCCCCGGGCTTCATAGATGGTAATGCCCGCGGCGATTTCTTCCTCGGTGAAGCCTTCCGCCAGAAGCGCGTTCTTCGGCAGGTCGACCTTTTCCTTGCAGTCGTGCAATCGACGCGCCAATCGCTGTGCGATGACCAGCGTGACCGAGGAAGTAATGTTGAAGGGCGCAATCCCCATGTTCATCAGGCGCGCGATCGTCTGCGGCGCATCGTTGGTGTGAAGGGTGGAGAGCACCAGATGGCCGGTCTGCGCCGCCTTGACTGCAATCTCGGCAGTTTCCAGGTCGCGGATTTCGCCGACCATGATCACGTCTGGGTCCTGACGCAGGAAGCTGCGCAAGGCGGCGGCGAATGTCATCCCCTTCTTGTTGCTGACCTGTACCTGGTTGATGCCTGGCACACGGATTTCCACTGGATCCTCAGAGGTCGAGATGTTGCGCTCTTCCGTGTTCAGGATGTTGAGGCCGGTGTAAAGCGACACCGTCTTGCCGGAGCCGGTCGGGCCTGTAACCAGGATCATGCCATAGGGTTTGGAGAGCGCGTCCAGGTAGAGTTGCTTCTGCTCGTCCTCGTAGCCGAGCTTGTCGATGCCCAGCTTGGCAGCGCTGCCGTCGAGCAGTCGCAGAACGATCTTCTCGCCGAACAGTGTCGGACATGTGCTGACACGAAAGTCCATTTGTCGGGTCTTGGACAGATTTAGCTTGATACGACCGTCCTGAGGGACGCGGCGTTCGGCAATGTCCAACTGCGCCATCACTTTGAGGCGGGACGAAATGCGCGGCTGCAGTTTGACGGGGGCTTTGGCCAGCTGAGTCAGTACGCCATCCATGCGCAGGCGAACGCGATACTCGTGCTCGTAGGGCTCGAAATGAATATCCGAAGCGCCTTTCTTGATGGCATCAACAAGCACCTTGTTGACGAACTTCACGACTGGCGTGTCATCGCCCTTGGCGTCGACACCGCTTTCCTTCCGGTCGTCGTCGTCTTCACCAATTTCAAGGTTCTCCAAGCCCTCGGCGCCTTCAACTTCATCGTTGAAGGAGTCCATCGCCGACATCGCCTGTTCGATGGCACGCCCGAGTTTCTGTGAATCGACCAGGATGGGCTCGACCGACAAGTTGGCCTGAAACTTGATCTCGTCCAAGGCACGGGTATTGGTCGGGTCGGCAATCGCCACATAGAGGCGGTTGCCCCGGCGGAACAACGGAAGAGCCTGGTGTGTGTTGATCAGCTCCTCGTTGACCAGCTTGACCTGGGTCTGGTTGAGGTCCATCGCACCGACGTCGAACAGGGGTACGCCGAACTCAACAGAATTGGCGTAGGCGATATCGCCTGTCGTGGCCAGCTTCTCCTCAAGGAGGTAGGTGGTGACGGGCTTCTTGTTCTTGGTGGCCTCGTCCAGCGCCCGTCGGGCATCGGGCTCGGCCAGAATGCCATCAAGCACCAGCCGGCGCGCGATGCCGGTGATGCCGATCAGGTTGGCGGCAGGATTGGCGTTCATCCCGGAAGCACTCTATCTCCCATGATTGACAGAACTTTACCTTAAACTGCTGATGTGTTGCATCATGAATTCAGCTTTGGCGCGGCGGGCATCAAAATGCCGTCGCGTCTCACCAATCTGGCGTATCAGGGGGCGACGTGCGACTGAGCTTCATCATCCCAGCGAAGAACGAGGCAGGTGGGCTGTCGAAGCTGTTGCCTGGCCTCAGGGCGGCCTATCCGAAGGCGCAGATTATCGTTTCCGACGATGGATCTACGGACAACACCTCTAGCGTTGCCCGCGAAGTCGGGGTTGAAGTGGTCAGTAGCCCTTACAGTATGGGCAATGGGGCGGCGATCAAACGTGGCGTGGGGGTTGCTGCGGGCGATGTTCTCGTCATGATGGACGGAGATGGGCAGCACTTGGTGGAAGATATTGACTCCTTGCTGAAGCGGTTGGACGACGGGTTCGATATGGTGGTTGGGGCGCGGAATCGCGAGGGGCAGGCTAATGTTGGTCGAGGGCTGGCAAATGCCTTGTACAACCGTCTGGCCAGTTGGATGACGGGCCAGACGGTTCGAGACCTGACTTCCGGCTTCCGCGTTGCTCGTGCGGATAAGTTCAGAGAATTCATGCACTTGTATCCCAATGGCTTCAGCTATCCAACCACCAGCACCATGGCGTTCTTCCGCAGCGCTTATCCGGTCGCTTATGTGCCCATCAATGTTCAGAAGCGCATCGGTCGCAGCCACATTCGCCCCTTTCGGGACGGTGTCCGCTTCCTGTTGATCATTTTCAAGATCGCTACCTTGTACTCGCCGGTAAAGTTGTTTGCCCCCGCAGCGGCTGCTTTCTTCCTTACGGGTCTCGGGTACTACGGCTGGACCTATGCTACCCAGCATCGCTTCAGCAATATGAGCCTGCTGCTGTTCAGCGCCTCGGTCATCATTTTCCTGATCGGCCTGGTCTCCGAACAGATCACCAGCCTCAACTATCGGCGGTTGGAGTGACGCTGCGGCGATGAAACAGATACGCACAGTTGCCGATCTGGCTATCAATGGCGCTCCGCCGGCGTTCGATCAGCCGCTCCACGTCGGTCGCCCCAACATTGGTGATCAGGAGCGTTTCCTGACGTTGGCAAAGGGGATGCTGGAACGGCGCTGGCTGACGAACAACGGCCCCCTCGTTCAGGAGTTCGAGAGTCGCATTGCCGCACACCTTGGCGTGAAGCATTGCGTCGCCATGTGCAATGGCACGATTGCGCTGGAAATCGCGATCCGGGCGCTCGGACTGGAGGGCGAAGTGATCGTGCCTTCATGGACGTTCATTGCCACCGCCCATGCCCTGTACTGGCAGGGGATCACCCCGGTTTTCGCGGATATCGATCCGGCAACGCACAACCTCGATCCCGATGCGGTTCGCGCCATGATCACGCCGCGTACCACCGGCATCATCGGCGTGCACCTGTGGGGCCGCCCGGCGCCGGTGGAGGCGTTGCAGGCGATTGCCGACGAACATGGCCTGCAGCTGATGTTCGACGCTGCGCACGCCTTTGGCTGCAGCAAGGGCGGGCAGAAGATCGGCAGCTTCGGGCGCTGCGAAGTACTCAGCTTCCACGCCACCAAGGTATTCAACGCGTTCGAGGGCGGAGCCGTGGTCACCAACGACGACGATCTGGCCGAGGCCATGCGTCTGATGCGCAATTTCGGCTTTGCCGGCTATGACGACGTGATCCACCCTGGTACCAATGGCAAGATGCCGGAGATAAATGCCGCGATGGGGTTGGTCAATTTGGAGGCGCTACCCGATTTCATTGGCGTCAATCGGGGAAGATATGCGGCTTATTGGGATGTTCTTGCAGACATCGAGGGTGTTGCGATTATCGAATATTATGATCAGGACTCGCCAAACTATCAGTATGTAGTCGTTGAGCTAAGCAAAGACTATCCGGTTGGTCGGGAGAGGGTTGTTGCCTCGCTTCACGCCGAGAATATTTTAGCTAGAAAATATTTCTGGCCGGGTTGCCATGGAATGAGACCCTATCGAGATTTGTACCCCCATGCGCGATTATTGCTTCCGAATACGAAGTCACTTGGTGAGTCTATTGTTGTCCTTCCAACGGGAAATGCTGCTTCTGATGCGGTGATCGCCACAGTTGGTGATGTGTTCAATATGTTGGGAAAGGGCTAGGAGGCCGCAGTGAAAACTCGGCGGGTTCTAATAGTAGTCGATAATGTTCGGCTAGCGGAGAGCCTAAATAAAATGGCGGTTCAGTGGGTAGGTAGTTGCGACGTCCATGTGGTATGTTCTCCGCTTGCCCCTCCTGAAGTAAGGAGGCACGTCTCAGGAGAGCTTGACCTAGTTTGCGATTGCAAAAGAATATTGAGCTGCTACGACTTCCTGTTTTCTGCACACTGCCGTCAAATAATTCCATCCAATCTCTACTCGGCAATGCCTTGCGTCAATATTCACCCGGGTTGCCTGCCAGAAACGAGAGGGTGGTTTCCGCACGTCTGGTCTATTATTTATGGGTTGCCAGCCGGCTTTACAGTTCATGTGGTCGATGGGATTATAGATCACGGGTCTATCTTATATCGAGAGGAAGTAAATAAAACACTTCTTGATACGTCAGAATCGCTCTACTCTCGAGTGCTTTCGGCTGAGCTATCTTGGATCAAGGATAACTTTTTTCGGCTGGTCAATGGTGGCTTTTCACCCGTGCCTCAAAGCGCGGACGGCCGGGTCTTCTCTAAGGCTGATTTTGACCGGGCTTGTCATATCGATTTGAATGAAACAGGATCGTTTAGAGACTTTTTTGATCGTTTGAGAGCGCTGAGTCACGAAGGCTTTAAGAATGCCTATGTGGTGGACGAGCTCAGTGGAGATAGAGTTTATCTGCAGGTTCAACTGTATCCGGGGTCTTTCGGAGTGGACTCGTGTGAAGACTGCAAATGAGGAAGCTGCATGCTTTTTCTGCAATATTGTGGAGTGGCGGTGAGCTGGTTTTTCGGCAAGGGCTTCAACTCGTTACCACTTTGGTGCTTGCGCGCCTGTTGTCGCCGGTCGACTTTGGATTGGTCGCGATGCTCGCCGTTTTCATCGCTGTCGCGACGGTTGTGGTTGATGGTGGGCTAACCACAGCTCTGATCCAGCGCCAAGATGCTGATCACATCGATGAGTCGAGCGTCTTTTGGTTCAACTTGGGAAGCGGAGTTCTCGTTTCCGGTGCGTTGTTCGCGGCCGCGCCCGCTATTTCCTTATTCTTTGAACGCCCTGAACTGGCGTCGCTTGCACGCCTGATGACGTTGGTCGTTCTGTTTAGCGCGACGAGTTGCGTTCACGCAGCGTTGCTAAGCAAGCGTTTGGACTTCCGTACACAAGCCAAGGCTGGCTTCTTTTCCGCATTCCTTTCCGGCTTGGTCGCGATTGTGATGGCGTTGGCCGGATTTGGCGTCTGGTCTCTTGCGGTACAGGCTGTGCTGATGGCACTGCTCATGAGTTCGGCGCTTTGGATGCTTCATTCATGGCGGCCAACGTTCGTGATAAGCGTTGCTTCGCTAAAGAAACTATCGAGTTTTGGTGCCTATCATTTGGGGTCCAGTCTGCTTGAGGCGTTCTACTCAAGGCTCTATACCCTTCTGATCGGGCGTGCTTTTGGAGCTCGGGACTTGGGCTACTACGGATTTGCCGAAAACATCAGGCAAATGCCGGTCGGTTTTACAATCAGCGTTTTGTCACGAGTGGCGCTTCCGCTCTTTTCCACAACGTCAGATGATCGGGCGCTGCTCCGCCGAGGAATGCAGTTGTCCATTCGTGCTTCGACGCTGTTGTTAGCTCCGGTCATGTTTGGGTTGGCGGCAGTCGCAGACTCGCTTGTGCCTGCAGCATTTGGCAAACAGTGGGTTTCGGCTGTTCCGATATTGCAGGTGTTGAGCATTGCAGGTGCCTTGTACCCGATTCAAGTGATAAACCTGAACGCATTGATGGCACAAGGGCATGCGCACTTGATGTTTCGTCTGGAGGTGGCGAAGAAGGGGTTTGGTATTGCACTTATTCTATTGGGACTGTCTTACGGTCTGATGGGCATCGCATGGAGTCAGCTGGCCTTTGTGCTGATCGCATTCGTGATCAACACCAGGTACGCCGAGCGATTTGCAGCGTATGGATTGCTGAATCAGCTTCGCGACGTCCTTCCTGCGTTGGTCGTGTCAGGGAGTATGGCGGTTCTGGTGTCTTTCGTAGGGAGATCATTGGATTGGCCGCCCAGCATGAAGCTGCTGGTGCTGGTCCCGCTGGGGGTTGTCATCTTCGCGGTGCTAGTGCATTTGTTTCGGCTGAAGGCATATCAGGAACTATTGGAACTTCTTGCAAATTGGCGGAATCGATCACACCAGTCTGATCGACAGCAATTGCTGCCTGAGAAAGGTGAGTCCTGATGTTTCAGGAAACATCAGATCCTGACTCGTTGGTGGGCGAGCCTATCGTTAGTGTAATCATGCCTGTATACGACCATGCCCCGTACTTATCTGACGCTCTTAATAGTGTTCTCGGGCAGGAGACGAATTTTCCGTTTGAGGTCCTGATAGGTGACGACTCTAGCCAAGACAGGTCTCTAGAAATCGCGCTGGCCTTTCAGCGTGAACATCCCGGGCAGCTGCGGGTATTTGCGACGCCGCGCAATGTGGGTATGCACCGAAATCACAGGAACCTCATCATGAAAGCGCGAGCTCCACTCGTTGCCTACTGTGAAGGCGATGATTTTTGGCGGAGCAGGAGCAAGTTGCGTCGACAGGTTGAGCATATGATGGCCGAGCCCCAATGTGCGGCGATACACAGTGATTTTGACCGGATCGTCCTCAGGAAGGGCCGCTGGATGGTTGCGCCGGGAGTTAATACGAACATGGGACGAAATGTTCCATCGGGGAGTGTCTTTCGAGAGCTGCTGAAGGGAAATTTTGTTCAAACCTGTACTCTCCTGGCGCGCACGAAGGACGTGCAGAACTTTCTGCGGTCTGAGCTGCCAACTGAATCGTTTCCGGTGATCGACTGGGCCCTGTGCCTATTCCTTGCCAGTCGTGGATCACTCAAATACATGCCCGATTCAACCGCGGTCTATCGACAGGTAGCAGGATCAGCCATGAACTCGGGCAATGCTGCTCGTCTGCGTACGGTGCAGGGCTATGTGGGCATGATCGAAGCAGTCTGTCGAGAGTTTGATGTTCCGACCGACGATCGTGACGCTGCCTTGTTTCCTATTCGTCGTGCCCTGTTGTCGCTGAGTGTGCTCGCTTCGGATCCGTCAGCGTTCAAGGAGGCCCACGACTGGTTGCTCGCGAACGATTCCGGCTACCTTCGTCCCATGCGCCGCCGCTTGCTGCCTTTGCTAGTGCGGAGTCCTCTGGCCTGCAAGGCATTGGCGAGGATTCAAGTTTTTCGCTCCTGGATGTTCCGACGATCTTTCTATCGCTTGCCGCTGGACCGCAGTACGGCGAGCTCAGCATGAATGCCGCAAGCGCTGGTCGGGTACTCGCGGTTGTCGTGACATACAACGCGGTCGAGTCGACGCTTGAAGCCCTTCTGCGCTCCTTGCTAGGTCAAGTGGAAACGGTTTTTGTTGTCGATAACACCCCACCGGGAACATCCGTCGCCGAGCACGTTGTTGAGCGCATCGCCGCTGAACATTCAAGGCTCGTGTTCAGGCGAATGCATGAAAATGTGGGGATTGCCGCGGCACTGAATGTCGGTATCCGTTACGCAATTGACGATTCGTTCGACGCAGTGCTGTTGTCTGACCAAGATAGCTTGCCTGCTGGCGACATGGTGCCGACGTTGCTTGGTGTGCTGGGTGAACTCTCACGCTCGGGGCTTCGAGCGGGCGCAGTCAGTCCACTGTACTTAGATCAGGTGACTGGACAAGCGTTCGGCTTCCAGGTCCAGCGCCCGGGGAAACTGTTCTATTCAATCGCGGGTGAAGCCGAAGGGTCGCCGTGGATTGAAGTGCTCTCAGGGATTTCCTCCGGCACGCTCGTGCCGGTGGATGTGTTCCAGGACGTGGGTCTGATGCGAGAAGACTATTTCATCGACTATGTGGACACGGAGTGGTTTCATCGTGTTCGCTACCATGGATTCAAGATCTTCGGAACGTCCCAAACCGCTCTCACGCACCAGTTGGGAGACAGCTGCTTCCAAGTCTGGTATTTCGGTTGGCGACCCTTCAATGGCTATTCGCCACAACGGTTGTACTATCGATTCAGGAACTTCGTTGCGTTGCTGAAGGAGCCTCACACCTCGTTGCGTTGGAAGTTGAGGGCCACCTGGTACTGGCTTGGGAATGCCTATGCTTACCTTATTTTTTCCCCCCGTCGCTGGCATAACTTCAGGTACATTTCGAGCGGCCTCTGGGATGGATTGCGCGGTCATATGGGTCGCCTTGACGACTGATCGCGTATGAACCCCAAAGCGCTGCTCCAAAGATCCAGGAGGCTGGTTGCCAGCTTGCCTATCGCTGGGCGGCACTTCTGTGTCATGTGCTCGCGACATGTTGGGCGTTTCCTTCCATACCGGAACGGCCTTTCTTCGATGCCGCCTATGATGCGGGCACTGGAACTCATCGGAAGCGACGTCGAGAATTTCGAGTGTCCGCGGTGTGGTTGCCATGATCGAGAAAGGCACCTTTTTCTGTTCATGCAGTCGTTAGGAATCCTGATGCGACTGAGTGAAATGCGAGTTCTCCACTTTGCTCCAGAGCGGCGGCTCGGCGAGATCATCGGACAAGCCGAGCCAGCCGAATACGTTCGTTGTGATCTGATGCCATCATCACCAAACATCCTTGCGGTGAATATCGAGCAGATGCCGTTTGGGAGCCAGAGTTTTGATCTGGTTATAGCGAATCATGTCCTTGAACACGTAAGAGATGACAAGGAGGCAATTCGCGAAATCGCGCGTGTGCTCGCGCCTGCTGGTTGCGCAATCCTCCAAACCCCCTTCAGTCCCGTGCTTAAACAAACCTGGTCGGACCCGGGCATATCGTCAGAGCAGGCCCGACTGCAGTGCTACGGCCAGGAAGATCATGTCAGGCTATACGGGCGTGACATATTCGAGCGCTTTGAGGCTTGCGGACTCATCGCGGATGTACGTCATAGCGACGACATGCTCCCAACGATTGACGCGCGACAAGCCGGTATCAATCGTCTCGAACCATTCATGCTGTTTCGGCTCGCCGTCTGAAGCACTAGTCCACGAGGTCAGGTTTTCCGTGCCGTCGCAACAGGCGCAGCTTCTGTGGCAGAAATCTGAAACCCCTGAGATAACCCGTCACGTTGATTTTTCGGAGAGCCTGGATCTGGCGGCGGAGCTCGGACACCTGCGCCCTCAACCCGAGGAAACCCAGGATGGCGGCGATATAGATCTTCCGCAGTGGGCGAGAGTCGCGCAGCCAGACGGCGAGGATCATCCCTTCAAGAAGCAGGGCGGTCGCATGGACGATGGTCATCGGCCAGGCTGACCATCCAGGTGTGCAGCAAAGCTGCAGGCACAGGCGATTCCGTTCGCCTAGGAACCGCCGACGATAGCTCGATTCCAGCTTCCCGGACACCACGCGGTTTCCCCCGAAGCTGGCACCCTGCCGGTGAAGATACCCGCTGCTATCCAGGGATCTGACCGGCAGATCCAAAAGACGGGTGACACAACCGACATAGACGTCTTCGCCAATTGAACCCATCCACTCCGGAAAGCCACCGATCCGCTGCCAGAGCGACCTCGGAATCCACAGGCAGGCGCCGATCACGTAGCCGACATCGTTTACCCCAGGCGAAAGGCTGGGGATGGCGTTGTAGAACGGGTCGAGAAAGCAGCCACGATCAACAAGTTCTCCGGATACCCAGTCGTACTGTGGCAGTGTGAGGATTCCCCCGACTTCCTGTGACTCCGCCGTTCCTATAAGGCTTGAGATGGCATCGGGAAGCAATGCGGCGTCGTTGTTCAGGAGCAGGATGTACTTCCCGCTGGCCATTTCGACCATCCGGTTGTTCGCCACGCAGAAGCCGACGTTCTGTTCGCTCACGATGAGTCTTGCATCGGGAAACGTTGTGCGGATCAGGTCGACCGAGGCGTCCGTTGAGGCATCGTCATGGACAATGATCTCGCAGTCAGCGTATGCCTGTTGTGCGCGCACGGACTCGATGCACTCGGTCAGGATCGACTCGCCATTGAAGTTGGCGATGCATATCGAAACGAGGGGGTGGTGCTTTTCGGTAGGGCGGCAATTTGGCATGGGCGAATTGTCGGGCACGGCCTTGGTAAACGGCGAACTGCCGGAGGAAATGTGTCCTCCATGCGCGCGCCAGTAGTTGTGCGCCGGGTTGACGGTGTGCTTCCGCGTGGGCCGGTTCATCGTTGGATATATGATCAGCGCAGCACTTCCGGCACCTCGCTGCTTTGATAGGCTACGGCATTCCAAGGCAGGCACATTATGGAGTACGTTACCCTGAGCCACGAGCGTGCCGGTCGTGATCGTCCGGAATCCGGCATCGAAAGGGGGCAGCCTTGACGAACCCACGCGACACAGCCGCCACTTCGTTGCGCCCGGTGCTGGCGATGGCGGCTGCCCTGCTGGTAGCCGGTGCTGTCTATTGGCCCGGACTCTCGGGCGGATTCATTTTCGATGATCTGCCGTTCATCGTGGAAAACCCCGCGATTCAAGGCTTGAACGGAACCAGTCAAGCCTGGCTTCGTGCCATCTTCGCCTTTCCGGTTGAGCATCAGGGGCGTTGGCTTGGCATGCTCTCGTTTGCGATCAACGCCTGGTTGCACGGCTTTCAGCCGCTCGGTTTCAAAGCGGTGAATCTGGCGATTCATCTGGTCAATGGCGTGCTTGTCTGGCTGGTTGTTCGTCGACTTGCCCGGGTATTGGGGCACGTATCCGGGACGCCTGCATGGGCGTCTGCCAACGCAGCAGCCTGGTTGCCGGTCGCTGTAGCCGCGTTGTGGCTGGTGTTGCCGATCAACCTGACGGCGGTTCTCTACGTCGTCCAGCGCTTCGAGTCGCTTTCGACCCTGTTCATTTTTCTCGGGATCGCTTTCTACCTGGGCTGGCGGATTCGCTTTGCCGAGGGACGTGGCGGGCTTTGGGGAGCGGTGGCGATTGTCGGCCTGTTCGCCGTATTGGGCGCCATGGTGAAGGAGTCGGCGCTGCTGCTCCCCTTGTACACGGCCGCTATCGAGGTGGTGGTGTTGCAGCAGGCCAGCCAGAAGCCGCTTCGCCGGCCGATTCTGGCCTTGTACGCCGGAATGCTGGGAGTTCCGTTCGTGGTTGGCGCTGTCTGGTATCTGGGTTGGGCAGGTGGTGCGAGTTCCTATCCGCGCCACTTCACGACCCTGGAGAGGGTTTTGACGGAGTTTCGAGTCCTCTTCATGTACATGGACTGGACCTTGCTGCCCGCGCCATCGAAGCTGGCGCTGTTCCATGATGACGTGGCTTTGTCCCGCTCGCTGCTGACGCCACCAACGACGCTGATGGCCGCCGGTGGCCATGTCCTGATGGTATGCGCCGCGATCTTCGGCGCACGGCGCTGGCCACTGGTTTGTGTCGGCACCCTGCTGTTCTACGCGGGGCATGTGATGACGGGGACGGTCGTCCCATTGGAAATCGTGTTCGAGCACCGGAACTACCTTCCCAGCGTCGGTATCCTGCTGGCCGCCGCGGCGGTCTCCCGCAGGGTCTTCTGCAGGATCGGCGCCGCCTATCTTTCGGGCGTACTGGCGACGATATTTTTCATCTACTACGCCGGCGTGACCGTGCTGAGGGCTTCCGAGTGGGGAGATCCCCTGCTTCATGCGGCGACCGAGGTTCAACGCCAACCGGGTTCGGAGCGTGCGATCAATATCTATGCCTACGAGTTGTTGCGGATATCCGGCGGTGATCCCTCATCGGAATTCCACCAGCAGGCAATGCAGGCTCTTGAGCGCTGTTCGCGAGTGCCTGGTTCCACCATTACCTGCGATGCGGCACTGATCATGGAACGCGAGCGTATTGGCGCGGTGGTCGGGAAAGAAACATGGGGGCGGCTACTTGAGAAGCTGCGAAGCGGAATTCCGCGATTCAGTGATATGAACTCCCTATCAAGACTGGTGGAGTGCCATGTCAGCCAGGCCTGCCGGCAGGATCGGGCAGCGCTGGACGAGGCGCTGGCCATCGCCAGGGACAAGCCCATCGCCAACCAGATACTGCTGAATGCATCCGCCCGCTTCGCCTACTTCGTGAAAGGTGACGCGGTCTTGGCGGAGAAGTACCTTGTCGAAGCGGTCGATCGGAACCCGGAAGATCCCCGTCCCCGGATATGGCTGGCTACCCTGTACCTGATTGAAGGCCGGCGCGCGGAGGCTGAGTCTGCCCTGGATCGTGCCGAGGCGTTGCCCCGGGCAGCATACGCACGAGAGGAAATTCTCTCCCTTCGTGCTCAACTGGCGTCAGATGGGATTGATTCCCCGGAGAAGCACTAGATGAAGGATACCGAGCCAAGGCTTCTGGTGATCCAGGTTCCCAGCTTCAATGAAGCGGCAACGCTGCCGGCGACACTGTCGGATCTGCCCACGTCGATGGATGGGTTCGATGTGGTTGAGTGGCTTGTCATTGATGATGGCTCAAGCGATGAGACGGCAGTGGTTGCCAGGGAGAGCGGAGCACATCACATCACCCGACACCCGGTGAATCGCGGGTTGTCGGCCGCGTTCATGAGTGGGCTGGATACGGCAATTGCGCGCGGCGCCAGCGTGATCGTCAATACGGATGCCGACAATCAGTACGATGCCCGGGACATCCAGGCGCTGGTGGAACCCATACTTTCCGGTCGCGCCGACATGGTGATCGGGGCAAGGCCCATTGCGACAACCGATCACTTTTCCGTGTTCAAGAAAGCGCTGCAGCGAATCGGGAGCTGGGTGGTTCGGCTTGCGAGCGGCACGGCAGTCGCGGATGCGCCATCTGGCTTCAGGGCGTTCAGTCGTGATGCGGCAGCCCGCTTGAATGTTTTCAATGACTATACATATACGCTGGAGACGATCATCCAGGCGGGCAGGAGCAACCTGCGGGTCGTGTCGGTTCCGATACGTACCAACCCGGACCTGAGGCCGTCCCGCCTGGTGAAGAGTATTCCCCGGTATGTCTGGCGATCCGCGATCACGATCATTCGCATTTTCGCGACCTACCGTCCGATGCTCCTTTTCGTGATTGTGGCGCTAGCCTTCCTTGCCATCAGCCTGGCAAGTGGGGGCTGGTACCTGTACTGGAAGTTCATGGGCGAGGGAACCGGACATGTCCAGTCAGCCATCCTCGCGATGGGAAGTGGAACCATCGCGTTCTTCACAATGATGCTGGGTTTCGTAGCGGATCTCGTTGGGGTCAACCGACGGTTGCTGGAGCGCATTGTCTATCAGTCCCGCATGGCGCGCTTCGAGCAGCGGGGCGACACCCCCCCAGCATCAAACGGAAGTCCGGAATGAGCGGCCCTGCGGGCAACACGTATGACAAGTACCGAACGAGGAATCCGCTGGCGCGACTCCTCATGAACGGGTTTCTGGACGCCTTCGACCGTTTGTACGACAAGGTGGATCCGGCCTCGGTTCTTGAGGTTGGTTGTGGCGAGGGCGAGTTGAGTATCAGGGCCTGGCGCGAAGGGATTCGTTTTCGTGCGACGGATGTCTCCCTCGATGTGCTTCAGGAGGCCAGAAAGCGTGCGGAAATCGCCGGCGTGGACGTGGCGTTCACGGCGGCTTCCCTGGAGGCCATGCGTGAGTCCGATGCCTCGGATCTGGTGATCTGCTGCGAAGTGCTGGAGCATCTGGAGGACCCGGAAGTCGGCTTGGAGCGACTCGCTGCGATTTCCCGCCCGTGGCTATTGGCCAGTGTTCCGCGTGAACCGGTCTGGAGGGCGATGAACGTCGCGAGAGGCAAGTACCTCGGCGCGCTGGGCAATACGCCGGGCCATGTGAATCACTGGAGTCGCGCCGGCTTTCTTCGTTTCGTCAGCAGCAGGTTCGACATCGTGGAAACGGCTTCGCCATTCCCTTGGACCATGGTGCTTGCCCGTGTACGGCGCGATGTCGGACAAGCATAATTATCAGGGAAGAATGATCCGGTTCCTGGGCCTCGCCCTGTCCGGGCTGGGTTTGTTGTATGTCGGGCTCGCGTTGTACCGCCAGTGTTGGCTCAACGCCTGCTCGATACCTGGCGGGTGGTCGGCATGGCTGCTTGGCACCGCGCTCTTCACGATCGGCCTGGCGGCGCTCGGCCCCTGCTGGTCGCTCCTCGTATGGCGGCTGAGGCCGGACGAGCCGTTTCCTTCCATGCGGCTCGCAGGCGTGCATTACTCGGCCCAGATCGCGAAGTACCTGCCGGGAAACGTTTTTCACTACGCTTTTCGACATGCGGGAAGCCGAACGACCGGAGCATCGGACTTGGCGCTGGTCGACGCAGCGCTCCTTGAGTCGTTGGTGCTTGCCTTGACGGCGCTGATCCTTTCCGCGCCGATCCTTGTGGTGATGTGGCGGGCGGTGCTGACGCACGTGGCTGGGCTCTGGATGATCCCGTTGCTGCTCATTGCCGCGCCATTGCTCCTGTGGATCCTCAGGCGCAGGTTCAGACTGCAGGCATCGCGTCGAACCGCAATGGTCGTGGTCGTGGCGTTTTTCTGCACAACGTTTTTTTTCTTCCTTGGCAGTCTTTCCCTGTGGGCTTTGTTCTCTGAAGGGCGCCATGGCGTTGGTTTTTTCTCAACCCTGTCCTGCTTCGCACTGTCCTGGCTATGTGGCTACGCCACCCCCGGGTTGCCTGGCGGTATCGGTGTCCGCGAGTCGGTGCTGGTGCTTTCTTTCACCCTGCTCGGAGCAGGCGAGGTCGCGCCTGCGGCTGCTGTCGGGCTTCGTTTGGCAAGTATCGTTGGCGATACGCTCCTCTGGATGCTGGGCGTCGCCCTGCGGCGGTGAGTGCCGGCACAGGATGCCTGTCGGAAAAGCAGCGGGTGACCGGAAGCCGTGTGAACCCTGCGCCTGAATCCGGCTAGACCCCCTACGTTGAGGAACCCGCCGAGGCGAGATAGCAGCGAATGGCCCAAAGCTGCAGGCCATGGTCTCGATGGCCATTCACATGTTCGTCCAGCAGTTGAAGTACGCATGCCGTGCTCAGGCCAGTGTCCTGGCGGGCCAGCCTCGCGCGCAGATCCGCGCCGAGTTGGCCCTTGAACCATTCGCCGACAGGCACTGCAAAGCCTTGCTTGCGACGACCAAGCGTTTCGCTGGAGAGGCGGTTCGCATAGGCGTGACGCAGAATCTTTTTCCCCCCCAGCGCGCCGCCAAGCCAGTCTGAAGGCAATTGCAGCGCGAACTCGACCAGTTCGTGACAGAGGAATGGTGATCGCACTTCGAGTGAGCTGGCCATCGAGGCCCGATCCACCTTTGCAAGAATGTCCTGCGAAAGGTATGTGACCAGATCCTGGCACATCATCTGCCGGGCTTCATCCTGATCGACGGCCCAGTCCACTACTGGATGCTGATGGCCCCTGCCGGAAAGGTCGGGCCGAATCCGCTCGATCTGTGCGGTTGAGAAAAGCGTCGGCGCCACGTATTGATCCACGGACAGGCCGGACTGCTCGGCGCGAACGAACAGATGGGCGCGTTTCAGCAAGCTGCCGCTGTGGTGGTGAAGTGGTTCTCTGACTTTGCCGATCGACCACCTGATGGCACGTCGAACGGGGCCGGGAAGACGTCTGTACCAACCAAGCAGGCGCGTTGCCCTGTAGCGCTCATAGCCGCAAAACAGCTCGTCGGCCCCATCGCCGCCGAGCGCGACCTTCACGGATTCGGATGCGAGCTTCGTTACAGCGGCGGTTGGCAGCGTCGACGGATCCGCAAATGGCTGCCCAACATGGCGACAGAGCGTTTCGTCGAACTCCTGCAGCATGTCCTCAGTAACGCGGCGAGCCACATGGTGGCTGCCGATGCGATCGGCCACCCGCTTTGCCTGGGCCGATTCATCGAAGGTCGAGTTCTGGAATGAGGCTGAGAACGTCCGTAATGGACGAGCAAGCTTGTCCGCGGCGATGGTGGAGACAATCGAGGAGTCGAGGCCACCGGAAAGTAGCGCTCCTACTTCGACATCCGCAACCAGGCGGCGCTGCACCGAGCGTTCCAGCAGGTCCCTGATGCGTTCTTCCGCGTCGGCTCTTGTTCCGTGGAACCGTTCCACCTTAGGGCTCCAGTAACGCGTGATCTGCGCGGGCTTATGCGACTGCCACGTGAGCGCATGGGCCGCGGGAACCTCGTGCACCCCCTTGAATGCCGTGTGCCCAGGCAGGGCAAAGCCGTAACGGAAGTAGTCAGCGGTGCTGTCTGGATCCTCAACCCATGAACGGCCCGGCGTGATCTTCCGTAACGCAGGCAGTTCCGATGCAAAGGACAGTTCATCCGTTGTCGGCTGGACGTAGAACAGTGGCTTCTCGCCCATTCTGTCGCGGGCAGCGAGCAGTGATCGGCTTCGGTCATCCCAGAAGACGAAGGCCCACATGCCATCTGCCCGGGATAGGAAGTCGACGCCTTCTGTGCAAAGGCCCGCCAATAGGACTTCCGTGTCGCTGTCCGTCCGGAACTGCCACGTGCTTCCAAGTTGTCGCCTGAGATCCCGGTAGTTGTATATCTCCCCGTTGAAGATGAGGTGACGGGATCGGGAGGGATCCGACATGGGCTGGACTCCACCGCCGATGTCGATGATCGAAAGACGTTGGTGTCCTAGAAGTGCGCCATTTGCAGCGGCAATCCCCGTTCCGTCCGGCCCTCTGTGGCGAAGCAGCTTCAGACCTCTTTCAAAGTTCCTGCGGGATTCGTCGCTCAATGCGTCGTTTGCCGCATGAAACAGCAAGCCGCACATGGTCAGGTATTTCCTGTCAGAACGTCGTAGTAGACGGCAGCGTATTGGTTTGCACATCGCCCCCAGGACAGTCCGAGATCGCTGATCCTCTTGCGGGCACCGTCTGCCAAGGATTTCCTGAGTGACTCGTCAACCATGAGAGCTTCCATGTGAGCCGCAAGCTTGGGAACGTCTCCGGGTGAAAAAAGCAGGCCTTCGCTGCCATGTCGCACAAGCTCCTCGACTCCTGGAATGGACGTACCCAGGATTGGAAGACCGGTCGCCATTGCTTCCAGGACGGCATTTGGACGGCCTTCACTCTCGCTGCATATGGCCATTGCATGACAGGTCGATAGTTGTCGAAGAACCTCGTCCGGATCAACTCTTCCGAGCAGTTCGACCTGCGGCGCTATGCACAGGGATACGGTCAGGCTATCCAGCGAATCGCTTTCCGGCCCGGCTCCAATTATTGATAGCCGGACGGACTCCTTCAGGGCAGCTGGAAGCAAAGCGACGGCTCGAATGGCGCAATCAACCCGCTTTCTGGAAACCAGGCTTCCGACCACCGCAATGTGGAATGGAAAGCGCGCGCCGCCCCGCAGGTTGTTTGCACGGGGGTGACTCTCTACGCCGTTGGGAATCGTCTGGATGCGGTCCCTGTAGGCGGGAAACCTGGCAGAAAGTTCAAGTGCAATCGACTCACTCACGGTTACAACTTGGTCACTGAGGGCGATACAACCACGCATGATCCAATGTTGGAGCCTCGACTGGGCAAGTCGGGTGGCATCTTCACCGCGTACCGTGGTTACCAATGGTTTTCGCAACAGCCAAGCTGCCAACCCGGCAACCAGCCCGCTCGGAGCCCAGTTAGCGTGCAGCACCTGCGCTCGTCTGCCATGCCTCAGACAGGCGATGAGGAAGCTGGCGAGGAAAGGCGGTACCAATGCCCACAACCATGGAGACCGACGGAGCGAGACCGGAAGCCCGCCAGGTTCGTGTGCTAGCCGTTGCCAGCGGCGGAACGCGTAGCCAAAGGTGTGTACCCGGATACCGTTCCTGTAGCGCTGGGGTCGTTGGTCGGAGCCCGGGGCAAGTACTTCGACATGGATGCCCTCGTGAGTGACAAGTGCATCAGCGAGTCGAGCGACAAAGATTCCGCTGACGCTTGCTTCCACCACGGGGAACGAAGTGCTGACCAGCAGGACTTTCATTGCCGGCCTTGCTCCGACTCGTGCGCCGAGATCATGGAGCTGGCGCGCTCAATGAAGTCGAGGGTATTGCTGTCCTGCGGGTCGGTGCGTTGCTTCAGTTCGGACAGTTTCGACTTGGCGTCGTCGAAGCGCTGGGCCGCCAGTAGGCTGGCTACGAGGCTGACACCGACGTTTGCGGCGGATCCACCAGCATCGAACGCTATTTCAAGGTGAGCCAAGCCTTCGTCGGTATGGTTGGTATCGACCAGCAGGTTGCCAGCGATCAGCCGCAGCTGTTGGCGGGTGGTGACAGATTCGGGTTGGTTAGAAGCGTTGATGTACTTCTCGGCAAGCCGGCCCGCCGAGGTCCTGAATTCCTCTCCACAGCCGGCTTGCTGTATCGACCGGAACAGCAGCTCGAATGCCGATGCCGTATGCCGCGTGATGGTGCCGGTCGCCGATTGGCCTGCTCGTTCCCATTGCTCTGATGTCGTGGGCAATCCTGTCAAGCAGGCGGTGGCCAGGTAGGCCACGCTCCCTACCTGGCGGGATTCCGTGTTGTCCACACCCGCCAATCGGTCAAGTTCATGCAGCGCGGCTTCCTGTTCTCCTCGCTCCATTGCAACGGTCGAGTATGCCAGTGCTGCCCGGCTTGACTGGGGATAGGCCGCCCGTCCGGCCGCTGCCATGGTTTCCACGCTCGAGAAGGTACGCGAAAAACGCGCAGTCGTGAGCGACTCAAGGAGCAGCAGTCCAGCGAAAAACGCCCAGCTGCAGCGCCTCAGCGTCATTGATGCGCCAGGTATGGACAGGATCCAGGCCACAGTATCCGTAGCTGCCAGCACGAGTCCGGCTGATGGCAGATAGTTGCGGTGAGCGAAGTAGAGCTCCAGAGACAGGAAGCTGGACTCCAGGCTGTGACCTATAAGAAAGATGGCGATGCCGACGGCGATGAATGGTCGTCGTCGGGACACGAGTGCCGCTGCTGTTGTGAGCGTCAACCAGAAAAGGCAGGCAAGAGCCGTGGACGGTGGGTTGAGGAGTCCACGGGACGTTTCGTAGGCATCGGTGAACAGGCTCACCGTGCGATCCGTGGGGAGGAAGACGCTTGCAGTGTAGTCCAGCAGGGCGCGTGGCTGCGTCAGGAGCCTTTCGGTCATGCTGAAGTCACGCAAGAGGTAGCCGTTGAGGCCGATTCGCGCTGGCTCAAACAGCGCCAGAGCCATGGCGGCGAGAGCTGGCAATCCGAGGAAGATGATGAAGAATACTGCGGGCTCCGGTCGGGTGCGGTGGGTGTTTTGTCGCCAAAGCCAAGCTAGCGGGAGGCAGAGGAGTGGAACGAGCAGGCCATTCTCTTTTGCTAGCGCCGCCATGACAGTCAGCGCCGGCGTCAGGATGAGGCACAGAAGTCGACCACGGTTCACCCTTCCCTGACTGAGCGCGGAGAGGCCTGTTGCGAAGCAGAGGAGCGCGGCCAGTGCGAAGGTTGCACTCAGTAGCGTCATTCGCTGAACGACGTATGCGACTGTACTTACATGAATGGGCAGCAGTAGCCAGATGGATGCGGCTGCGGCCGGAATGTGCCTGCTAGCAACTGGCGTGTGGAGGCTGCAGAGTTTTCGAAACAGAAGCCAGAGCAGCGCGCCGTTGAAGAAGTGGATCAGCCAGTTGATGGACTTCAACCAGAAAACGCTGTCACCGAAAAGTGAAGCGTTGATGAGGAAGGTGGCCATTGTGACCGGTCTGCCGAGAGGTCCGGTGTGATTGCCAAGAATTACGCTGTATGTGGTGCGCCGCTGTTCCAGCCAGTCGAGGACGGGCGACAGCGTTGGCAGGTCATCCAGAAACAGCGGGCCATGCAGTGCTGGCCAGTAGAGTGCCAATGAGGCTATGCCTAGCCCAAGTAGCCAGAAACCTCCAAAAAGAAAACCCGCCGGAGCTTGGCTCCGGCGGGTTCTTGAAGCGGGTGTAGCGCTTAGCGGCAAGTAGCCGGTGCGCAGAGGTTACCCGAGGTGCAGGTCCAGTCGACCGCAGCGACGTTGCCGGTCGCGGCGGCGGACGGCGTGAAGGTGTAGGTCGGGTTGGTAGCACAGCCAGTGTTGCGTGACGAAACCGAGAAGCCGTTGCCGACCAGCGCGATCGCCGAAACGTACTTCGACTGGTTTGGGGTCACGGTGTACACGGAAGCGATGTTGCTCGGATAGCGGTTGTTGCTGAGACGGAACTCGGCAATGCCCAGCTTGACCGGTGCTGCGGCGTACATGGCTTCAGACGCCTTGGCGCGGGCCAGGTAGTCCTGGTAGGCCGGGATGGCGATAGCCATCAGGATGCCGAGGATGGCGATGACGATCATCAGTTCGATAAGGGTAAAGCCTTGCATCTTTTTCATGGTGGATCCCCATTTGGTGTGATTTTCACGTGTCACGCACTTGGGTAGCCGGTTTCCCGGTCCGTGGGTTGCCGAACAACCGGCATGCGTGCAGGTGGACTAAAGCAGGCTTCATGCCATGTGTCAAAGCCTCGAAGCTATTGTCTTTAAAATCAATGAAATATGCAGATGCCGTCCGGTGTTCCGGATGCCTTGCCACAGG
Organism: Rhodanobacteraceae bacterium; assembly: GCA_024233975.1. Taxonomy (GTDB): domain Bacteria; phylum Pseudomonadota; class Gammaproteobacteria; order Xanthomonadales; family Xanthomonadaceae; genus JACKOX01. Next base: position 8,517 of record JACKOX010000016.1, on the reverse strand, counting down.
GCCTTGGGACGGCGTCACATTTCTTTTCAAAGACTCGCAGCATCGTGAAAATTTTTGGTCACAAAGTGACGCCTTGCGTCCTTTCCGCGATCCGGACCCGGTATCCGCGTCATTCTCCGCTGCCTATGGGCTGGCGGTGTCTGCGTCCACAACCGCCAATGGGTTGGCGTCAGCGAAGCCGACCCACGCTCCGGTGTGCTTCTCGACAAGGGCGACGATGAAGCGTTGGGATGCCTTCGCAGGCAGGTACAGTACATCCTCCTGGGTCATGTCATGGGCGCGCAGAACCGACTTGATGTTTGCGGCTCCAGCCGGATCGGCTTTGAGAAGCGCGTCGAGGGGAAGTCCGCGCCGGGCAATGTCCGAAGATACTTTCGGGTAGGTGACGTAGTAGCGCGGGCGCTGCTCCAAGTCTGATCCCCCCGACAGGGATTCCTGCATGAGTTCCAGTCTCGAAGCAGCATCGCTTGGCACCATGGCGCCGATCAGGCGTGCTCCGAAAGCCGGTAGCGGTACGAACCCGGAATCCATCGCTAACGCCAGTTCATTGGCGGGGATGTCGTTGGCGGTGATCACGGTTACGCGTCCGGCTGCAGCGACGTAGTACACCGGTCTGGCCTCCCACATCACATGCAACCCGTATGCGAGGGCAATGGATTGCGCCAGTGCGATCAATGACAGGTCGAGGCGTAGCCCGCGTTTCCCGGAACGATAGACCACGAACGTCAGCAATGGCCCAGCCACCACGTCGACGCCAAGCAGTATCAGCAGGAAGCGGCCCAGCCCGGATGCTTGGAACAGGGGGGGCGGGTACCAGACCAGGTACAACGCAGTGATGACGCAGATGGCTATCAATGCGCTGATGGCCAGGTGCGTGATAGCGGCTTTCCAACGGCTCATGATCGGTGATCCCTGCTTGTCCGGGTTTCCGGGGATTCTTTATCGTCAGTGACGGATCTTCAAGGCGGCCGGGCGTTCAGTGCGTCGCGTTGTCGGGCCCGTTCCGCATGCGCTGGAGCCCATCCAGCGCATGCTGTCGTTCAATCGGGGTTGCAGTCTCGCCATTGTCGGCAAGGATGTCCTGATAGATCGCCCCGGCCTCGGCCTGCCTGCCGGCGAACTCAAGCGCGGTTGCCCATAGCAGACGATTGCGCGGTGAGGGATTGATGCCGGCGGCGGCCTCGGCAGCGTCCAATGCGCCGCGCTTGTCGCCATTGCTGTCGAGCGCCAGGGCGAGATTGAACCAGGCCGTGGAATCCTGGCGGTTGAGGCGAATCGCTGCGCGATTGTCGTCGATGGCGGCACCCAGGTTGCCGGTTCGGTAGTGAACCATCGCCCGGATGCGCAGCATGTCTCCGGTCTGGCCTTGCTCCGCCTCCCAGGATTCGAGCGCCAGCCGGGCAGGTTCGGTCTGATTCATGTTGACGTAACCCTGGGCGATGCGCTCCCAGTCGACCAGGGGCGCGGCTGATAGCGAGGGCATGGCTGACACGATGATCGACAGGAGCGAGGGTGGAGCGATGAGGCGTAGTGATGACGCCCAGGCGCCGGCGCGCAGGCGAATCCAGGCTTCCGCCAGCGCGACACCGGACAAGGCGCAGGAAATGGGTAGCAGGTGGAAGCGGAAACGGGACTCGGCATAGAACATAATGAACGTGCTGAATACCACCACCACTGGAATGGCGATCACCCGGGCATCGGGTCGTCGTCGCAGCGTCCAGAGTCCGGCCAGTGCAAGCGCGGTCCAGAGGCCGACGCTGTCCGGAAGCCAGCGCAGGACGGTGGAGAACCGGCGTTCATCGTTGATTGAGAGGTTGTTGGGTCTCTCGCTGGCGCCGAACAGCTCCAGGAATTTCCGGGTCATGTTCCGGGCGACATTGAGAGGTTCGTGCGCGATGTATCGCAGGGCCTCCAGCCGCCAGTATGCGTCCACTTCGCCAGGCGTCAGCGGGCGGGCAGCGCGTCGCTCGGCTTCCGCGCTGTAGCCATACCAGATCTCGCGAGGGTGGGGGTTGCTGACAAACGCTGGCGCGAATTGCCGGGCGTCCGGGTTGTCGGAGTTGTAGATCTGGTGCAGGACAATCCCGCCATTGACCGGCAGCGGACTGAAGCGCTGCGTCGTTTCGTAGTGATGCATGCCCAGTGCGATCATGACCGGTAACAGCCCTGCCAGCAGCCACATCGGCCGACGCCAGACGAGTGGCCGTTGGGTTGGGCTGAACTGGTTGCGCATGCCTTCCCGGAGAAGGACACAGAGCATCAGGAGGTTGAGTGCGATCAGGTTGCTGCGAAGCGCGGCCGCAACGCCGCCAAGAATGCCGAGCACGATCCAGCTTCCCGGTGAGCCATCTCGCCATGCCCGGCAGGCGATGCCCAGCCAGAGGGTGAGCATGGCCGCAACCCATGGGGCTTTGAGGACGGCGCCGGTGTACATGACTGCCACTGCGCTGAGCGCATAGCCGAGTCCCGCGATCCAGCTGGCCGACTGGCTGTGCCAACGCAAAGCCAACAATGCAATGCCGGAAGTTGTTGCGGAGTCGAGCAGGATCTGGGTGATGGTGATGCCGAAACGATCTCCACCAAGCGCCCACACTACGTAACCATACAGGGGATCCATGAAGCCATAGATCGCGTGTGAAGCGTCACCGCTGACGAGCGCCGCAGCGAATGTGAGGTAGAAATCTTCGTCGGGAGCAGGCTGGTATCGAAGCGGATTGTCGATCGTCAGCGAGAGATGCGCGAACCGGATCACCAGCGCGATGAGGCCGCAAACGAACACCGGAAGCGGCATCCCGAGAATCAGGGTCGGCTTTGCTGGTCTGATTGTCTCGCCGGTATGAACCGTCAGGTTCGGTGCTGCCCGTCTCAACATGGTGATCGCGTTCCCAGGTATTGCGGACTGATCTGCTCGGCCCGGACGCCGCATGTCCTGCCAAAGGCATATCGTCAGGAACTAGTCGATGCCGAGCTTCTTCAGCTTGTAGCGAAGAGCGCGGAAGGTGATGCCGAGTTTTTCGGCGGTCTTGGTCTTGTTGTAGCGGCAGGATTCCAGCGCCTTCATGATGGCTTCACGTTCGAGGTTTTCGATGAAGTCGGGCAGGGCTTCGCCGCTGGGCAGGCTGACGTTGGCGGGGTCTGCTTGCGAGCCGGGTGCCGGCGTTGCAATGACAGGCTGTAGCGTTTCACCCTCGGCGGGAATGGCGGTGATGGCGTGGCCGCTGTTGGCGCCGGGCAGGTGCAGGTCGTCGGCGTGGATGGCGTCGCCTTCGCTGAAGGCCACGGCGCGTTCGAGGATGTTTTCCAGTTCGCGGACGTTGCCCGGGAAGCGGTAGCGCCGGAGTGCCTCGATGGCGTCGGCCGCCAGCCTGGCTGGAGCGGTTCCGGCCTGGCCGGCGAGGCGGCGCAGGATGGCGTCGGCGAGCACGGCGATGTCCTCGGGGCGGTCGCGCAGCGGCGGCATGGCCAGCTCGATGACGTTGATGCGGTAGTAGAGGTCGTGGCGGAAGCGGCCGTCCTGCACCAGCTGGGCGAGGTTCTTGTGCGTGGCCGAGAGGATGCGCACGTCGATCGGTACTTCCTTCGCGGCGCCGACCGGGCGCACGGTGCGCTCCTGGATGACGCGCAGCAGCTTGACCTGCATGTGCAGCGGCAGTTCGGCGACTTCATCGAGGAACAGCGTGCCGCCGTCGGCGGCCTGGAACAGGCCTTCCTTGTCGGCCTGCGCGCCGGTGAAGCTGCCCTTCTTGTGGCCGAAGAACTCGCTTTCCATCAGCTCCGACGGAATCGCGCCGCAGTTGACCGGCACGAAGTTGCCGCTGGCGCGCGGACCCTGTTCGTGGATCAGTCGTGCGGCCAGTTCCTTGCCGGTTCCCGATTCGCCGCTGATGTAGACCTGCGCCTGGCTACGCGCCACCTTGGCCAGTGTTTCGCGCAGGCGGGCCATGGCCTCGGAGTTGCCCAGCAGCTTGTTGGCACTGTGCTGCGCCTGCGCGCGCTGTTGTTCGCCGAGCTGCAGGGCGTTCTGCACCAGTTGGCGAAGGACATTGAGGTCGACCGGCTTGGACACGAAGTCGAAGGCGCCGGCCTTCAGCGCCTGCACGGCGGCATCGACATTGCCGTGTGCGGTGATCATGGCCACCGGCAGTTCCGGATGGCGCTGGGCGATCAGTTCGATGATCTGCTGACCGGATCCGTCCGGCAGGCGCATGTCGGTGAAGCACAGGTCGTAGCGCTTGCTGGCCAGCTGGCGCTCGGCGCTGGCGATGTCGGCGGCGGTATCGACGGCGAGCCCCATGCGGCCCAGCGTCATGACCAGCAGTTCGCGGATATCGCGTTCGTCATCGATGATCAGCGCGGTCTGGGTGTGCGGCATGCGTCGGGTCCGAAGAAATGGCCGGATATCAGCCCACTACGGTAATCGTTGGGCGGGAGGCTGCCAAGTCACGGTGACCATTGTTGACGGCCTGCCAAACAGTGGTCGTATCAGGCCAGCAGCCACTGACAGATCAGCGCGACCAGCAGGGCGACCAGGAAACTGAGCACCGCGCCCTGCCGCACCATCTCCGGCATGGTGACTTCCCCGCTGCCGAACACGATGGCATTGGGCGCCGTCGCCACCGGCAGCATGAAGGCGCAGCTGGCGCAGATGGCGGCCGGGATCATCAGCAGTTCCGGCTCCAGCCCCGCGCCGACGGCCGCCGCCGCCAGGATCGGCATCAGCAGGGTCGCCGTGGCCGTGTTGCTGGTGATTTCGGTGAGGTAGGTCACCATCAGGCAGACCACCATCAGCAGGAGCAGCGAAGGCATGTCGGCAAGGCTGGCAAGCCAGTCGCCCATCAGCTGGCTTAGGCCGGAGCTGACGAAGGCCTTGGCGATGGCGATGCCGCCGGCAAACAGCAGCAGCATTCCCCACGGAATGGCGTTGGCCGTGGGCCAGTCCAGCAGCCGGCTGCCGCGTCCGTTGGGGATCAGGAACATGGCGATGACGGCCGCCAGCGCCACCGTGCTGTCGCCGACGCCCTCGACCCCGAAAAGGCCACTCCAGCCGCCGAAGGGTTCGCTGCGGGTGATCCACGCGAGGATGGTCAGGCCAAACGCGATCAGCATCCGGCGTTCTTCCGGGCGCCAGGGGCCGGCATCGGGGACTTCCAGGTCGCGCTGCAGCTTCAGGTCGCGACTGAGCCACAGCGCGGCGACCGGCAGTGCGGCGAGCACGACGGGAACGCCAACCTGCATCCACTCCAGGAAGCCGAAACTGCGTCCGGTCACTTCCTCATAGATGCCCATGAAGATGACGTTGGGCGGCGTGCCAACCGGCGTGCCTACGCCGCCGATGCTGGCCGCGTAGGCGATGCCGAGGACGACCGCTGCGCGCAGGCGGCGATTGTCGACGTTTTCCAGCACGGCCAGCGCGATCGGCAGCATGATCAGCGTGGTGGCGGTGTTGGAAATCCACATGCTGAGAACGGCGCTGGCCGCCATGAAGCCGAACAGCAGGCGCCGCGCGCTGTGGGTGCCGACCAGTACCACCATGCCAATGGCCAGCCGCCGATGCACGCCACTGCGTTCCAGCGCCTTCGACAGCATGAACGCCCCCATCAGCAGCACGATCACGTGACTTCCCAGCGCGCTGGCCACGCCCTGGTGGTCGATGACGCCGACCAGTGGCAGCAGCGCGAACGGGACGATGGAGGTCGCCGGGATCGGCAGTGCCTCACTGACCCACCATATAACCGTGAGCAGGGTGACCGCAGCCGTGGCGGCCGGCGCGTAGGCCAGCCCGGCGGCCTGCAGGGCGAAGAAGCTGGCGAGCGCCAGCAGTGGCCCGATCCAAAGGAAGTGGTGGCGGTTCATGGTTCCCCTGTCGGCTGCGCGCCACGGGTTCCGGACGCGAGCATTCCGGCAATGTCGACCTGCACCTTAATTCAGGCGGTGGCTTCCGCGGTACTTTCGCCCACGCTGCGCGGGCGCATCATGGCGATCCGGAAGCAGCTGCCGCCACCGGCCACGGAGACGTATTCCAGCGTCGCCTGGTTGGTTTCGCAGAGCTGGCGCGCGAGGTACAGCCCAAGCCCGGTGCCGTGTTCGCTGGTGGTGTAGAACGGGTCGAAGATGTGATCGACCACCCGTGCGGGGATGCCCGGGCCGCGGTCGATGACCTCGATCAGCGGTGCGCTGCCGGCCGTCGCCTGCCTTGCCACCAGCGTGATGCGGGCCGGTTCGCCGGGCAGCTTGCCGTAGTTGAGTGCATTGGTGACGAGGTTGCTGACGACCTGGTGCAGCTGCTGGGCATCGACCATCGCCACCAGTTGGCGGCTCTGTGCCAGGGCGCGGACCTCGTTGTTCTCCAGGAAGTGCGATTCCTTGAACTCGTCGACGAAGTCATGCACCCAGCGCGACAGGTCCAGCGCCTCCGGTCGCGAGCGTTCGCGGTGCGCGAGGTTGAGGATGTTCTCGATGATGCTGTTCATCCGGTCGCAGTGGTTGCGGATGATCTCGACCAGGCGCTGGTCGGTGTCGGCGAGGTCGGGTGATTCTTCCAGTAGTTGCGAGCTGTAGCTGATTGCGGCCAGCGGGTTGCGGATCTCGTGTGCGATGCTGGCTGAGAGCCGGCCCAGCGTGGCCAGCGTCAGCTGTTCGGCACGGCGTGAAACCATGGAGCTGTCGTCGAGGAACACCAGGAACAGGTCGTCCGACAGCGTCAGCCGCGCAAAACGCGGCAATACCTCGGGACTCTCCTCGTGCAGCTGCACCGGCGTGCTCTCGAAGCCTTCCTCGTTGCGCCAGTGGTAGAGCTGGCGGCAGAGTTCGGGCGCGATGGCTTCCAGGTCCCGCTGGTCCGGGCTGGGATTGCCGAGCAGTGCCCAGGCGGCTTCGTTGATCAGGTGGATGCGCTTGCCGCTGTCCACCACCATCACGCCGGTGCGCATGCGGCGGATGATCGTCTCGTTGAGCAGGGACAGGTTGGCGACTTCGGCGCCGCGCTGCTCCGCCAGTGCCTGGGTCTGCCGCATCTGACGGCCGAGCAGCTGGCAGAACACGGCAATGGCCAGATAGGTGACGGCGAACATCACCGACTCCGGCAGGCTCCGGGTGGTGGCGGGATCGTAGTAGCGCGTCAGGACATACTCGCCAATGATTCCGAAGCCGGCCACGGCGGCGAACACGAGCCCGATGCGCAGTGGCATCAGCAGCGCCCCAGCACCGATGTTCACCACCAGCAGCAGTGCGATGCCGCTTTCGAAGCCCGGCAGCAGGTGGATGGCGCCGATGCCGACGATAAGGTCGATACCGAGGCCCACCGCCGCCTGCCGGCGCAGTCCAAGGCGCGTGTCGCGGCCTGCCATGAACAGCAGGACCGCCAAGCCAACGTAAACCAGTGCGCCCAGGCGCAGGGTGAGGTTGGGTTCGAACCGCGTGGTGGTGAACTCGAACTGGCTGTAGGCCACGAACAGCAACAGTGCCGACTCGAACAGCCGGAACAGGCAGAAGAAATACAGCTCGCGCCGCAGCGGGCTGTCGGCCCGCTCGGTGTCCTTGCCCTTCGCTGTCTTCCTGTCTGCCGTCATCGCTGCCCTTTTCCGCCGGCCCGACTCCACACAACCCGGCGAGTATAGGCGAGATGTGACGCCCTGCCGGTTTTGCCTTTGCCCCGGCTGTCCGCGACAATAGGCGGCTTCCCGCAGCCTTCCACCCGGTTGGCGGCCTCCCCGAGCCGTCCCGCGCTCCTGCGTGTGGACCTCCGAACATCAGGTGCAGCATGAATTTTCACGAATACCAGGCCAAGCAACTGTTCGCCGATTACGGCATCCCGGTGCCCGCCGGGCGCGTCGCGCGCACGCCGGAAGAGGCGGTTGACGCCGCCAAGTCCATCGGCGGCGACGCCTGGATGGTCAAGGCGCAGATCCACGCCGGTGGCCGCGGCAAGGCCGGCGGCGTGAAGTACTCCAAGTCCCTCGACGAAGTGCGCGATTACGCCAAGGGCATGCTTGGCACGAAGATGTCCACCTACCAGAGCGCCGGCGTGGCGCTGCCGGTGGACTGCGTGCTGGTGACCCAGGCCACCGACATCGCGCACGAACTCTACCTGTCGCTGCTGGTGGATCGTGCCACCAAGTCGGTGACCTTCATCGCCTCCGCTGAAGGTGGCGTGGAAATCGAAAAGGTCGCCGCCGAGAACCCGGACGCGATCAAGACGCTGCACATCAGCTTCGTGCAGGGCCTGCAGCCCTACCAGTGCCGTGACCTCGGTTTTGCGCTGGGGCTGAATGCCAAGCAGGTCGGTCAGCTGACCAAGCTGATGCTGGGTCTGTTCAAGCTGTTCAACGAGAAGGACCTGTCGCTGGTTGAGTTGAACCCGCTGGCGATCCTCACCGATGGCAACCTGGCCGTGCTCGACGGCAAGGTGAACTCCGACGACAACGCCAGCTTCCGTCACGCCGACCTGACCGCGATGCGCGACATTCGCCAGGAAGACGAGACCGAGGTCAAGGCCAGCCAGCACGACCTCAACTACGT
>JACKOX010000015.1 GCA_024233975.1 Rhodanobacteraceae bacterium | reverse complement strand
ATCTGCCCTGCCGTTTCGGTCATTGGCGACAAGGTTGCTCGCGCCGGACTCGAAAACAACAAATCGTCCATCATTCGACATGTGGCGCAGGCCGATCTCGCCTAGCAAGGCGACAACCGGCTCGTCGATGGGAGATGTACCGGGGATGGTTTCCGACATTGGATGGAGCAAGGCAAAGGAGCCAGCTTGTGGCGTCGACTGGCCAGCTTCGAACTTTGTCAGACAAAAGGACGCGACCGCAGCCAATAGGAGGCTGCGCTTGTTGAAAATGGACATGAGATATCTCGTCAATGAGTCAGTGCTACGCGGCAAAAGCGGGAGCCGGTAGCCGAGCAGAAATTATATGTGAACGGCGTCACGGTTCGGTGACATGCATCGATGGACTCGCTAACGGCTCAACAGGTTCGCCAGCCAGGTCGCCAGCTTGCCGTAGGGCGGGTCGAAGACGCTCATGGCGTTTAGGCGCGGCTGGCGGACGATGGGCATGAGCTTGCTGAAGGTGTCGAAGCCGTACTGGCCGTGGTAGTGGCCCATGCCGCTGGCGCCGACACCGCCGATGGGCAGGTCGTGCTGGCCGAACTGGATCAGCGTGTCGTTGACGCAGACGCTGCCGGCAATCACCGCATCCAGCGTGCGTTCGAGGCGACGGCTGTTGCGGTCGAAGGGATAGAAGGCGAGCGGTCGGTCGCGGTGCTGGATGTAGGCGATGGCTTCCTCGATGTTTTCGTAGCTCTGCACCGGCAGCACCGGGCCGAAGATTTCCGCCTGCATCACCGCCGCTTCGTCTTCGGGCTCGAGGATCAGCGTCGGCGGGACAAGATACAGCCCTTCGTAACCGGCTTCGTCGACATTGCCGTCGGGCAAGTGCTGGATGATGTCGAGGCCGCGCATGCGGGCGTCGTCGATCAGGCCATTGAGGCGCGCGGCTTCTCGGTTGGAGATGATGCCGGTGACGTCCGGGTTGTCGCGCAGCGTCGGGTAGCGGCGCGCCACGCTGGCTTTCCATGCCTTGACGAAATCGTCGCGGCGGTCGCGATGCACGAGCACGTAGTCGGGTGCGACGCAGGTCTGCCCCGAGTTGAGGCATTTGCCGGCGACGATGCGCTCGACGGCTTTCTCCAGCGGGTAGTCGGGTGCGATCAGCGCCGGCGACTTGCCGCCCAGTTCCAGCGTGATCGGCGTGAGGTTGGGCGCGGCGGCAGCAGCGACCTTGCGGCCGATGGCGGTGGAGCCGGTGAATAAAAGATGGTCGAAAGGCAGCGAGCAGAAGGCCGCACCGATTTCCGGACCGCCTTCGATGACGCAGACCTGCTCGCCGGGGAACACCTCAGCCAGCATTTCAGCCAGCAGGCGCGAACAGTTCGGCGAGCTTTCCGATGGCTTCAGCATCACGTGGTTGCCGGCGGCCAGCGCATTGGCCAGCGGAATCAGCGCCAGGTTGATCGGGTAGTTCCACGGCGAAACCACGCCGACCACGCCCAGCGGCATCGGCCTCAGTTCGGCGCGGGCCGGCAGGAAGCTGGTGTTGACCCGACGGCGACGCGTACGCATCCAGCTGCCGACATGGCGATGTGCGTAGTCGACTTCGTCGAGCACGGTCATCACATCCGCAATGAGCGTTTCGTGTGGCGAGCGGCGGCCGAAATCGGCATTGCAGGCCTCGATGATGCGGTCTCGCCACTGGCGTACCGCGTTGCCGAGACGCTTGAGGTCATCACGACGCTGCTTGAGGGTGCGCGGTGCATGGCGCTGGGCCGCCTGCATCCGCTCCAGTTGCGCGGCGAGGCCGGCGGGGTCCGACGGGTTTGATGGGAGCTGGGGCTTGTTCATGCCCGGAGTTTAGCGCCGCACGGCGGCAGGCGCGTGAACGGGCCGGCTCCGGCTAAACTGAGCGAATGAACATACGCAAATACCTTGATATCGCTCCCACGCTGGGCGAACGCGTTTATGTCGACCCGGGCGCACACGTGATTGGTGACGTGGTGTTGGGCGATGACGCGTCGGTGTGGCCGGGCACGGTGATCCGCGGAGACGTCAATTTCATCCGCATCGGTGCGCGGACCAACGTGCAGGACGGAACCATCATCCACGTGACGCACGAAGGTCCGTACACGCGGCCCGGCGGTTTCCCGACCACGATTGGCGCGGACGTCACCATCGGGCATGGCGCCATCGTCCACGCCTGCACCATCGAGGATGCCTGCCTGATCGGTATGGGCTCGACGGTGCTCGACGGCGCGACGGTGAAGAAGCACGGCTTCGTCGGCGCCGGCGCCGTGGTGCCGCCGGGCAAGACCGTTGGCGAGGGCGAAATGTGGCTTGGCAACCCGGCGCGCTGCGTCCGCGTGCTCAACGAGCGCGAGATCGAATCGCTGTACTACAGCGCCAAGCACTACTGCCGGCTCAAGGATCGTTACCTGGGCCTGCCGGTCGAGGACTGAGCGATGGAACCGGATTTCTGGCGACAGCGCTGGCGCGAAGGGCGCATCGGCTTTCACCGGGCCGAGGTGCTGCCGTCCCTGGTTCGCTACTGGCCGACGCTGGCATTGCCGGCAGGTTCAACCGTGTTCGTTCCTCTGTGCGGCAAGAGCCGTGACATGGCCTGGCTGGCAGCGCAGGGGCACCGCGTGGTCGGCGTGGAGCTGGTCGGGAGCGCGTTGCAGGCGTTTTTCGAGGCAGAGGGTTTGTCACCGGAAAGCGATACCTTGGCGACCGCTGGCGGTTCGCTGGTCCGTCATCGTGCCGGTCCATACACCTTGTTCGAGGGTGATCTGTTCGACCTCGATGCTGCGATGCTCGGTGACGTCGCGGCGATCTACGACCGAGCTGCGTTGATCGCATTGCCGCCGGATCTGCGCCGGCGCTACGTTGCCCACCTCGATCGGATCGCGCCGAAGGCCTCGCAGCTGCTGGTCTGTCTGGAATATGGCGAGGGCGAGCATGAGGGCCCACCCTTCAGTGTGGATGCCGTTGAGGTCGTGACTTTGTACGGAGAGGCGCGCGTTCATCCGCTTGCCCGTCAGGTGCTGCCGAAGGACGACGGCCCGGGTGGCGTGTCGGTGTTGACCGAAGCGGTGTATCGCATCGCCGCGCCGAATATCGCGGACTGATTCCCCCGACCCCTGCCATCGGTTGATTGCCGGGCGCTGCGCATCCCGCGCATGATTCGCCATCGCGCACCGTGACCGGTCCTGTGTCCTCTCCGGTGCCCGCCAGCGGAGTACCCGACCTGAACCGTTCCAGCGCCATCATCGATGCCGACCTCGCCACGTTCCTGACCGAGCGGGTCAGCCTGATCGTCGCGGTGGTGGCCGACAGCGGCGTGCCGGACCTGGCGCTGGCGTTGGGCTGTCGCGTCGATGTCGAAGCCGGCCGGATCGACCTGATCCTGGACGAGGCCGTTGCGACCTCGCTGCTGACGCTGGTGAAGGCGGGCAGGCAGGAGGTCGCGCTGGTGGCCAGTCGTCCCAGCGATCTGCGCACCGTGCAGGTGAAAGGTGGCAACGCGCGGCTGCAGTCCTTTCCGCTGCCCTGGCTGGACGCGCTGGAGCAGGGCATTCGCGGCCGTCGGGACGAGCTGGCGAAGATCGAGTTCGGTGGCTCCTACGCGGCGACGCTGTATCACTTCAGTCCCGAGTCTCTGGTCTGCCTGCGTTTCGACGCCAGCGCGGTGTTCGAGCAGACGCCCGGACCCAAGGCTGGCCAACAGCTGGCGGGTGCATCGTGAGCATTTCCCTGTCCAGCATCCGCGAGGCGCTGGAAGGCGGATCGCCGGCGATGATCGCCACTGCTGATCTGGACGGCGTGCCCAACCTGTCCTTCCTGTCCGACGTGCAATACGTGGACGACCGGCATGTCGCGCTGTCTTTCCAGTTCTTCAACAAGACGCGCGCCAATGTGCTGGCCAACCCCTTCGCGCGGCTGATGGTGATCCACGCGCGCACGGCGGCGCGCTGGCGGCTGCTGGTGCAGTATCAGCGCACGGAGACGGAAGGCCCGTTGTTCGAGCGCATGCGTGCGCGGCTGGCCGGGATTGCCTCCGAGCAGGGTATGTCCAGCGTGTTCCACCTGCGGGGATCGGACGTCTACCGGGTGCTGGCGGTGGAGGCGATTGCCTGTGCCACGCTGCCGGAGCCACCACGGCCCAGCTGGCTGGCGCCGCTGCGCAGTGCTACCGCGCGGATCAACCAGTCCAGTGACATCGACGGGCTGTTTGACGAACTGCTGTCCAGCATCGTCCGCGAATTCGATATCGAACATGCGCTGCTGATGAGCGTTGATCCGGATAGCGGGCGCCTGTTTACCGTTGCCAGTACTGGCTATCCGGAAGTTGGCGTGGGCGCAGAAGTGGCGCCCGGCGAGGGGGTCATCGGCGCTGCTGCGGATGTCGGTGTGCCCATCCGCATCAACCATGCGCTGGCCGACCACGCCTATGCGCGTGCGGTTCGCGGTCAGATGGGCGACGACATCGAACCCTCGCCGGACTGGCGCATTCCGCTGCCGGGCTTGGCCCGGCCCGGCAGCCAGCTGGCGGTGCCAATCGGTGACGGTGAGCGCACGCTGGCGGTGCTCTACGTCGAGCATCCGCAGCCAGGCCGCTTCAGCTACGACCTCGAGGACGCGCTCGCCGTGCTCGCCAGCATGGCGGCGGCGGCATTGCGTCGATTCGATCCGTGGGTGGTGAGCGAACGGCCGGTAGTTGCATCCACGCCGCCGAGTGACTCGAAACCCGGTGATCTGCTGCGAGTACATCGCGAGGCTCGCAGCGGCGCGATTTTCGTCAATGATGAATACGTCATCCGCGGCGTGGCCGGTGCGATCCTGTGGAAGATGCTGGTGGAGCACCACACGCGGGATCGTCGCGAATTCTCCAATCGCGAGCTGCGCGCCGATCCCGCGTTGCAGCTGCCCGACATTGCAGACAACCTGTCGACCCGGTTGATTCTGCTCCAGCGGCGTTTGCTGGAACGGCCCTGCGGCGTGCGGTTGCAGAAGGTAGGTCGCGGACGCCTCGCGCTGGAAGTGGATCGCCCGCTACAGATCGCCGATACGGACGACTGAGCCCCTGCCGTTGGTCACGAATCCGCTAAGACTTCACTAAGAAAAGACGTCTTAGCGTTCATTTCGCAGCACGGCTCATCGGGCTTCCGGAGCATGCATCGCCACACCCCAAGGCGATGCCGACATGCAACCCGACTTCATCCCGCTCTGCGGCCGCGTGGCCGCCAGCCCACGCGTCAAACCCTATCGCAACATCCACAAGGCCCTGCGCCTGGCGATGACTTCCACGCTGGATGCGCTGGCCCGCGTCGATGCCGACGATGCGGTAGCCGTATCGAGTGTGCTGTCGCAGGTCGAGCAGCTGCTGGAGTTCTGCGACGGCCATCTGCGCCACGAGAACGCCTTCATGCACGAGGCACTGCGCGAGCGTGATCCCGATGCACCGCGCGATTTCGACGCCGAACACGCCAGCCAGCAACGCGTGGCGCTGTCGCTGCACCATGCCCTGCAGCGTGCCCGTCTCCACGACGCGGATACCGAGGCCGTGCTGTACCAGCTCTACCTTGTGCTGTCGGTGCATATCGCCGACCACCTGCGGCACATGGCCGATGAGGAAACCACGCTGACCGAAGCCTTCTGGGCGATGTTCAGCGACCGCGAGATCCTCGACGTCGAGGCACGCCTGGTGGCCTCGCTGACCCCGGCCGAGCGTGACGTGTCCAGCCAGTGGATGCTGCGCGCGCTCAACCATCGCGAGCGCGTCGAGTTGCTGGAAGCCATGCGCGAGGGCATGCCGGCCGCGGCCTTCGACGCGCTGCTGCAACACCTGCGCGTGCTGCTGACGCCGCCGACCTGGCGTCGGCTGGAAAGCGCCTTCCTGACGACGACAAAGGCCTGATCGGCCCGACCGACCCACTCCCGAATTCCCTCTCCCCAGGAACAACATCATGACGACCTCACATCCGCGCGCCGCTGCCGGCGGCTTTCCGGCCGCGCTGTCCTGCCTTGCGGCGGGCCTGTTCTCCCTCGGCTTCGTATCCGAAGCCGCCGCCGTCGGCACGCCGCCGAGCATCACCGTGGGTAACTACAGCAGCACGCTGGAAGACCACGCCTTCGGAATCGGCTTCACTGTCAGCGATGCGGAAACGCCTGCGCAGAACCTGCAGGTAACCGTTACTTCTGACAATCCGATGCTGGTCACCAATGCATCGCTGGTGGTGGGCCCTGGTGCTTCCGCCAGCGCGCGCTGGTTGAACATCCAGCCGGTGACCGATGCCATCGGCCAGGCCACCCTGACTTTCACCGTGGTGGATGGCGATGGTCTCAGCGCCAGCAAGGACATGCTGGTCGAGGTGACGCCGGTGAACGATGCGCCCAGCATTGTCGTCGGCAGTAGTCGCGTGCATCCGACGGGAACCAGTGGACAGGTGGTCAGCTACGGATTCGCCAGTGACATCCGTCCCGGTCCGGATGATGAAGCCGGGCAGTGGGTCGATTTCGAGACCACGGTGGAAAGCGACCCGCGAGGCATCCTCGCCAATGCCCTGATGAACCAGAACGGTGACCTCGAATACGGGCTCAGCGGCCAGTCCGGTGAAGCCGTGCTGCGCGTGGTACCGGTCGACGATGGCGGCACAGCCGACGGTGGCCAGTATCGTGGACTGCCCAGTCGCATCCACATCGCGGTGGGCGAAGGCGTCGATCTGGTGGCGAAGATCCGTCGCGAGGTCAACTACACGCGGGGCACGAGCACCCAGGGATCACCCATCGCCAACTACCTGGTCGAGGTGATGAACAACGGCCCGATCGACGTCAACGGCGTGGCTTTGCATGCACGAGTGCGCTATGGACTGGTTGGTGTGACCTGGACCTGCACCGTGCCGGACAGCGTCTGTTCGGTGGACAACGGCAGCGGTGACGTCAACGTGGTCGTCGACCTGCCATCGGGCGCGACGGCCACGGTGAACCTGGTCGGCACCCTGGATCCGCTCCATCATTTCCTGCGCATCGATTCCTGGACCGCACCGCCAAACGGTATGCCGCTCCTGCTGCCTTTCGATGACCAGAAGGTCTATATCGAGGCCATCGACGGCATCGGCCTGTTCAAGGACGGCCTTGAGTAACGATGCTTGCGGCGAGACCCGGTGCGGGTCTCGCCGGACGCGCGGGTCAGTCGCCGGTGTGCAGCGAGTGACCGCGCTCGCGCAGGGCGTCGTAGACGGCATCGGTATCTGGACGCACGCCATGCCAGATTTCGAAAGCGTCGGCTGCCTGTTCGACCAGCATGCCGAGGCCGTCATAAAGGTGCGCGGCGCCGGCGGCTTTGGCCCAGGCCAGGAAACTGCCGGCGGCTTCGCCGTAGTTGAGGTCGTAGGCGATGCAGCGTTGTCCCGCCAGCGAGAAAGGCAGCTTGATGCCGGCATCGTCGCGACCAGCCGAGGTGGCATTGATGATCAGGTCAAAGCTGCCGATGTCGCCCAGTGCTTCCCAATAGCGCGTGTGCACATGCGCTGGGTCGCCAATGGCGTCGACCAGCTTGTCCGCGCGCTCCGGCGTGCGGTTGACGATGATCAGCTCTTCCACGC
Source organism: Rhodanobacteraceae bacterium (assembly GCA_024233975.1). Taxonomy (GTDB): domain Bacteria; phylum Pseudomonadota; class Gammaproteobacteria; order Xanthomonadales; family Xanthomonadaceae; genus JACKOX01. Next base: position 59,081 of record JACKOX010000015.1, on the reverse strand, counting down.
CGGAATCGGCCAGCGCCGGCGCCACGCCGTGCGCGGCGCCGCCCGCGCCCAGCAACAGTGCGCGGCGCCCGCGGATGTGTTCGCGCACGCGGTCGCTGATGTCGCGCATGAAGCCACTGCCGTCGGTGTTGTCGCCCATCCAGCCGCTGCTCGACCAGGTCAGCGTGTTCACCGCGCCGGCCAGCCGTGCGCGGCTGGACATGTCCACGCAGCAGGCCATGGCTGCTTCCTTCAGCGGCAGCGTGATGTTGACGCCGCGTCCGCCACCGGCCGCGAAGGCCTCCAGCGCCGTGGGCAGTGCTTCCGGCGTCACGTCGATGGCGCTGTAGCTCAGCGCAATGCCGGTCTGCTTCGAGAACTGGCCGTGGATGAACGGTGACTGCGAGTGTTCAATCGGGTGGCCGAAAACGGCGAATCGGGCGGTGTTGGACATGTGGAATTCCGGGTATCGACTAAGTTTGTTGGCGGTCATTCTCGCGAAAGCGGGAATGGCGAGTTAAAGGGATGCCTCGTAGCGAGAAATGTACTCTTGCACTGGTAATGCAGTTCCCGTGACCACAACGTCTCCGGTGAAACGATTGACCAATAGCGGCGCATTGCCCGCAAGTTGAGCGGCTGGCGTTCTGGCCGAGAGAAATTCCTTCGTTTGGTAGAAGAACACCCAACCAAACGGCCTTTCAAGCGTTGCTTCGGTGACAACCACTATCTCGCAACCATTTTCCGCCGACACATTGGCGACATGCGGCTCAATCAGTTGAAGTGCTTGTTCCAGACTCAACATTGCATGCTACTTAACAGTTGGATCAGCTCGTTTCCCGCAACCACCGCGCCGCATCCAGCGCGAAGTAGGTGAGCACGCCATCGGCGCCGGCGCGTTTGATGCTGGTCAGGGCTTCCAGCACGCAGGCGCGTTCGTCGATCCAGCCGTTCTGGCCGGCGGCTTTGAACATCGCGTATTCGCCGCTGACCTGGTAGACAAAGGTCGGCACGCCGAACTCGTCTTTCACCCGGCGCACGATGTCGAGGTAGGGCAGTCCTGGCTTCACCATCACCATGTCGGCGCCTTCCTCGAGGTCCAGCGCGACCTCGTGGATGGCTTCGTCGCTGTTGGCCGGGTCCATCTGGTAGCTGTACTTGTTGCCCTTGCCCAGCGCGCCGGCCGAGCCGACCGCGTCGCGGAACGGGCCGTAGAAGCTCGACGCGTACTTGGCGCTGTAGGCGAGGATGCGGGTGTGGATGTGGCCGTCGGCCTCCAGCGCGTCGCGGATGGCGCCAATGCGGCCGTCCATCATGTCGCTGGGCGCGACGATGTCGACGCCAGCGCGCGCATGCGACAACGCCTGCTGCACCAGCACCTCGACGGTTTCGTCGTTCATCACGTAGCCGCTGTCGTCGAGCAGGCCGTCCTGGCCGTGGCTGGTGTACGGATCCAGCGCCACGTCGGTGATCACGCCGAGGTCGGGGAAGCGTTGCTTCAATGCGCGAACGGCGCGCTGCGCGAGGCCGTTGTCGTCATAGGCGGCGACGGCATCCAGCGACTTGGCCTCGGGTGCGGTGACCGGGAACAGCGCGAGCGCGGGAATGCGCAGTTCGGCAGCCTGTTCGGCAACGCGCAGCAGCTCATCGATGGAAACGCGTTCGACGCCGGGCATGGACGGCACGGCTTCGCGGCCATCCAGCTCGTGCACGAATACCGGGTAGATGAAATCGTCGGCGCTCAGCGTGGTTTCGCGGACCAGGCGGCGGGAGAAATCGTCGCGACGCAGGCGGCGCGGACGGGAGCGGGGGAAGCTCATGGCGAGTCCTTTCGATGCAATGCCGCCATTGTACGGCCTAGTTCAGCGTTGCCCTATGATCGCCACATGCCCGACACGCCCCTGCCGCGACGCTTTGCCCGCCTGCCGGCCAACCTGCGCTGGTCGCTGCTGACGCTGGCGGCGTTGATCGTGCTGGCGCTGGTGGCGCCCTGGCTGTCGCCGTTCGATCCGGAAACGCCGGACTGGAATGCGGTGCTGCAGCCGCCGTCGCTGGCCAGTGGTCACTGGTTCGGCACGGATGCCATTGGTCGCGACATCTTCGTGCGCAGCTTTCTCGGTCTCCGTCTGTCGCTGCTGATCGGCCTGCTGGCCACGGCGATGGCGCTGCTGATCGGCCTGTGCTGGGGAGCGGTGGCCGGCTATTTCGGCGGGCGACTGGAGCGATTGCTGATGCGTCTGCTCGACGTGTTCTCGGCACTGCCATTCCTGCTGCTGGTGATTCTGCTGCTGGCGCTGTTCGGTCGCTCGTTCGCGCTGCTGCTTGTCGCCATTGGTGGTTACGTGTGGATCGAGCTGGCGCGCGTGGTGCGTGCGGAAGCCGCACGGCTGCGAGGACAGCCCTTCGTCACCGCCGCCGTGGTGGCCGGGGCGTCGCCGTGGCAGGTGCTGCGCTGGCACCTGCTGCCAAACCTGCTGGGGCTGGCGCTGGTATATGCCAGCCTGATCGCCGCCAATGCGGTGCTGATCGAGAGCTTCCTCGGCTTCCTTGGCCTTGGCGTGGCGGAGCCGGCCAGCGGTCTCGGTTCGCTTTTGCATGACGGTAGCCAGGAGCTGGACCAGGCGCCGTGGACGCTGCTGTTTCCCGCCGTCCTGCTGGTCGCCACGCTGGCCTGTTTCCAGCAGCTGGGTGACGCATTGCGTGATGCCATGGATCCGAGGCGGCAATGAGCTGCCTGCTGTCAGTCAGCGATCTGCGCGTCGAAGATGGCCGTGGTCGGGAGCTGTTGTCGCCGCTGTCGTTCTCGCTGGATGCCGGTCAGTGCCTTGGCATCGTTGGTGAATCAGGTTCTGGCAAGAGCCTGACCGCGCTGTCGTTATGCGGTCTGCTGCCGGAACCGCTGCAAGCCAGCGGCCATCTGCAGCTGGGCGATGAGCCGGATGCCGCGTCGTCTTTCGATCTGTCCGGCGATCTCTCCGCGGTACGTGGTGGCGGTATCGCGCTGGTGTTCCAGGACGCATTGGCCAGCCTGCATCCGCTGCGCAGCATCGGCAGCCAGCTACGCGAAACCCTGTGCGTGCGTCGGGCCATGTCCCGCGCGCAGGCCGATGTCGAGGCGAGGCAGCTGCTGTCGCGGATGCAGTTGCCGGGAGCGATGCTGTCACGTCTGCCGCACCAGGTTTCCGGTGGACAGCGACAACGCATGCTTCTGGCATTGGCTCTCGCAACGCAGCCGCGCGTGCTGATTGCCGACGAATCCACCAGCGCGCTCGACCCGCAGGTGCAGGCGAGTGTGCTGGATCTGCTGCGTCGCGAAGTGCTGGGCCGCGGCATTGGCCTGATCTTCATCGGCCACGACCTGTCGGTGGTCGCCTCACTGGCGGATCGGCTGGCGGTGTTCCATCGCGGCCATCTGCTGGAACAGGGCGCGACGGCGTCGGTTATTGGGCAACCGGCACATGACTACACGCGTCAGCTGATCGCCGCCGTACGCCTGCCGGCGGCAATGCCTGCCAGTCCAACGTCGCCGCTGTTGTCGCTGCGAAACCTCCGTGTCCGCTATCCCGGCGCGGAACGGAATGCCTTGAGCGTCGATGCTCTCGACATCGGACGTGGCGAGGCGCTGGCGCTGGTCGGTGAATCCGGTTCCGGCAAGAGCACGCTGGCGAAGGCCCTGCTGCGGTTGCTGCCAGCAAGTGACGACGGGGAGATCATGCTGGATGGCATGCGCTGGGATCGCCTGTCCGGTGCGGCCCTGCGCCGCGCACGGAGGCGAGTGCAGTGCGTGTTCCAGGATCCCTATGCCTCGCTGGATCCGCGGCAGCGCATCGACCGTCTGCTCGCCGAACCGCGACGCATTCATGGTCTGTCCACGGATCGCGACTCGCTGATCACCCTGCTGGCGGCAGTGGGTCTGGATGCCGACGCGCTGGTTCGTTATCCGCATGCCTTCTCGGGCGGCCAGCGCCAGCGCATTGCCATCGCGCGCGCGCTGGCGGCGGAGCCTGATCTGCTGATTGCCGATGAGGCCGTGTCGGCGCTGGATGCGCGTGTCCGAGGCGAGATCCTTGCCTTGCTCAACCGGCTGAAGGCGCAGCGTGGTCTGTCGCTGCTGTTCATCACGCACGACATGGACGCCGCCGCGGCCGTGGCCGACCGCATCGCAGTGATGAAGGATGGTGTGATCGTTGAATGCGCCGCGGCGATGGCCTTGCTGGAAGCGCCACGCCACGACTACAGCCGCGTCTTGCTGGCGGCAAGGCCGGCGCCATTGTCGGCGCAGGCCGGCTGAGCTTCAGCGAGGCTCCGCGGACGGCGAGCCATCGCCATTGTTTGGACGTCGCGATGGATCGCGACTGCGCCGCGTCTCGCCGCGTTCAGCACGTTCATTGCGGCCAGCACGGTGCTCACGCGACATGGCGCGCAACAGCGCCTGGCGATCGTCCGCGCCTCGCGCCCTGGCGAACTCCACCAGCACCGACTGGATCGCGGCCGCTACGGCCATGTCGGACTGACGTTGTGCGGCGAAGGCGCCGGCGAGCGCATCGGCATCGAAGGGTTCTGCACGCATGGCCTCGACCACGCCGCGTCGGGATTCATGGGCGTCACGCATGGCGCCGCGGATGGCATCACGGCGCGTGCCGAAACGCTGGCGAAGGTCGTTGCGCGCCGTGTCGTCGAGCTCGCGTGACAGGTTGTGGATCGACGGCAGTCCCGGCGCCAGTCCGTAGTCGCCATGGCGTTCGTTCCGCGCGTGAAACCAGTGCGTCACGAGGATGCCAATCAGCAGTGCGTTGATCAGCAGTGATGCCAGCAGCACGAAGGATCGCTGGCGACCGCCGTCGCTACGGTTGCCGGTGTTCATTGCGGCGTCTGCATCGGAATCCTTCACCATTCGCCCTCCTCGCCGAGGTCGTACTGCAGCAGTGACAGCGCATCGTCGCTGGCGACATCATCGACGCTGCTGCCGTCCATCGGCAGCCAGTTGCCGACCATGATCCCCAGCACCATTGCCGCCGCCATGGCCGGCATGGCCAGGCGCGCGCCGCCCAGCTGCCGCATCAGCAGGCCCAGCCAGGATGGCGCGGGCTGCTGCGCGGCGAAGTCAGCCAGCAGGCGGCGCCGGAATCCGGGGGATGCCTCCGGTGACTGCCACTGCGAAAGGCGCTGATCCGTCTCGGCCGCACGCTGCTGCAGCGAGCGTGCCTCCGCCGACATGGTCAGCAGGGCCTGCGCAGCATCGCGCTCCGTCGCCGGCCAGCCCGTCGCATCGCTGCCGTGTTGATCCAGCAGCTCCTCGAATCGTGACAGCGACAGCTTGTTCGGCGTTTCGGATGTCATGAGGATTCCCCCTTGCCTTGCGTCTTCAATGGCGCCAGCTCGTCGCGGAGTCTGCGCCGTGCCCGTGCGAGCAGCGATTCCACCGCTTCCACGCTGACCTCCAGCACGGCGGCGATGTCCGGGTTGCCCATGCCGTCGTAGTGGCTGAGCAGCAGTGCCTCGCGCTGGCGATCCGGCAGTTCGTTGACGGCCTGCTGGACCACGGCGTCGCGTTCGGCCTGCTGCAGCTGTTCCCTGCCGCCGGGTGTGTCGTCGACCAGCCAGTCGACGGCCTCGGCGGAATGGTCGCGCCGCTTGCGCAGGCGGTCGCGACAACCGTTGGCGGCGACCTGGTAGAGCCAGGTCGAGAACCGCGCGGCGCCGGGCTTCCATCGCCGCGCGTGCTTCCACAGTCGCAGGAAGCTGTCCTGCACCACGTCCTCGGCTTCTTCGCGGTCGCCCAGCATCCGCCAGGCGAAGGCCTGCAGGCGGCGGGCATAGCGATCAACCAGCGTCGCGGCTGCCGAGGCGTCGCCCTGTCCAATGGCGATGACCAGCGGCAGGTCGGGATCATCGCCGCCTGCCGTGGTCATCCGTTGGCGGATCGCAAGCCGGGCACGCCGCTGGCGCTCAGTCGCCCTTGTCGGCCGGCGGGGCGTCGTCCTGCCAGCCACCATGACGGCGGTGCTCGCCACGCTCGCCGCGCTTGTCGCCACGCATGCCCTGGTGATGCTCGCGCATCTCGTCGGCGCTGATGGTGCCGTCACCATTGGTGTCCAGCTTCATCATGCGCTCATGGCCCTGGGCCTTCAGCTCGTCGGTGCTGACCACGCCGTCGCCATTGGTATCCAGACGTGCCATCCGCTTCTGCGAACGCTCCTGGCGGCGCGCTTCACGGTGCGCCTTGAATTCCTCGGCGGTGACTTCACCGTCACCATTGGCGTCCAGCTTGGCGATGCGGGCATCTTCGGCAGCGTTGATCTCTTCGGCGCTCAGCTTGCCGTCCTTGTTGGTGTCGATGGCCGACAGGTGCGGCGGAAAGCCGTTGGCGTCGAGCTTGGGACCGCCTTTTTGGCCGGCAGCCAGCAGCAGCGGTGAAGCCAGCAACAGGGCCATGCCCGGGATCAACCAGCGTGACTTGTTCATGGGATGTCTCCTTGGAAAGGGAAACGGAGCGGTCGATTCCTGCTCCGTGACTCCTGCAACGCGGGGTCAGGCGGATTCCGTCGCCGCAGCATGAACCGCAGCTGTCCCGGCTGTCGAGCCGTGCACGTCGTCGGTCATGGCTTGCAGCGGTGACCGGCGCCGCTACAGTGTGGCTTTCCGTCCTTCCGGAGCCGCCCATGTCCGTCCCGTCATTCCGACTTCCGGCGCTGCTGTTGCTGCTGCTCGGCCTGCTGCTTGCCGGTCCGGCCGATGCCCGTCGCAAGACGCCTGAGCTGAAGCCGGCGCAGTCCGGCCTTTTCGACCTTTATGCCAATGCGGACGGAAAGGTGATCCTCGGCGTGAAGGCGCTGGATGAGCCTTTCCTGCTGATGACCTCCTTGCCGGCTGGGCTCGGTTCCAACGACATCGGCCTGGATCGGGGCCAGCCCGGCGAAATGAGGCTGGTCGAATTCCGTCGTGTCGGCAACAAGCTGCTGCTGGTGGCGCGCAATACGCGTTTCGTGGCGCGCTCCGAGAATGCGCGCGAGCGGGCGAGTGTCGAGGAGGCATTCGCCGATTCCGTGCTCTGGGCCGGCGAGGTGATGGAGGGCGAGCCGCTGCGCGTGGATTTCTCCAGCTTCCTCGCCAGTGACCGCCACGGCATCGCCAGGCAATTGAAGGCCACGCAGCAGGGCGACTACCGGATTGACGACGGCCGCAGCGTCGCCCTGCCGGAGGCTTCGAAAACCTTTCCCGACAACACCGAACTCGAAGGCCTGCTGACCTTTACCGGTGCCGGCGAAGGTGCGTTCGTCCGCGACGTGGCGATGGATTCGCAGGCAATCACGCTGCGCCAGCACATCAGTCTGGTGAGGCTGTCGGGACCGGGCTACGAGCCGCGTGCCTATCATCCGGCGTCGGGCGCATTTTCGGTGGGCTTCACCGACTTCGCGCAGCCGCTGGGTGATTCGCTGGAGGTGAAGTTCCAGCCGCGGCATCGTCTGCAGCGCGTCGATCCGACGGCCGAACGCGGCCCGGTGGTCGAACCAATCATCTATTACGTCGATCCCGGCACGCCGGAGCCGGTGCGTTCGGCGCTGATGGAGGGTGCGGGCTGGTGGGCCGATGCCTTCGACAAGGCCGGCTTCGAGGGCGGTTTCCGCGTCGAGCTGCTGCCCGAAGGCGCCGATCCGATGGACGCGCGATACAATGTGATCCAGTGGGTGCATCGCGCCACCCGTGGCTGGAGCTATGGCGCCGCCATCACCGATCCGCGCAACGGCGAGATCATCAAGGGTTCGGTGTTGCTGGGCTCGCAGCGCGTGCGCCAGGACATGCTGATCGCCGAAGCGCTGCTCGGCGCCTTCGGCGTCAGCGATCCGACGGAACGTCATCGACAGGCCGAAGCCATGGCGCTGGCGCGTCTGCGCCAGCTGGCCGCACACGAGGTCGGTCATACGCTGGGCTTCGCGCACAACTTCGCTGCCAGCCGCCACGGCAATGGCTCGGTGATGGACTACCCGCACCCGGACATCCGCCTCGACGGCAACCGGTTGGATCTGTCGAAAGCCTATGGCGTCGGCGTCGGTCCCTGGGACGACTTCCTGGTCGCGCACGGCTACGGTGAGTTCGCCGATGGCCGCACCGCGCAGCATCTTGCCGATCTGCGCCAGGCCATCCGCGCACAAGGTTATCGCTACATCAGCGACGGCGACGCGCGCGCCACCGGTGCGTCCGATCCCGATGGCCTGCTCTGGGACAACGGCGAGGACAGCATCGCGCGCTACGACGAACTGATGGCGATCCGCCAGCGCGCACTGGCCGGCTTCAACGTCAACGTGCTGCCGCCGGGTCGCCAGTTGGGTGAGCTGGAATCACGGCTGGTGCCCGTCTATTTGTTGCACCGCTATCAGCTCGAAGCCGTGGCTCGCTTGCTCGGTGGCGGCGCCTTCGATTATGGCGAGGTGGGCGATACCGCTGCTGGCGTTCGCGCCGTTCCGGCGGAACGCCAGCGCGAAGCACTGAAGAGGCTGGTGGCGTCGCTGGGCAGTGGGCAGCTGGCACTGCCGGAAGCGGTGCTGCGCGTGATGACGCCACCATCGAACGAATACGGTCGGACACGCGAGGACTTCGCGAGCAGTACTTCTTCTACTTTCGATCCGATTGCCACTGTCGAAGCCGGTGCGGCGAATACGTTGCAGTTCCTGCTCGATCCGGCGCGGCTCAACCGCGTGGCCTGGCAGCGCGCGCACGACGCCCAGCAACCCGGCGTGCAGGAAGTGCTGGACGCGCTGATTGCCGGCAGCTGGCAGCGGGATGCGGGCAACGACAGCGCGCCGGCCGCTACCGCCGTGCAGAACGCTGCCAACTGGGTCGTACTCGACGCGCTGATGCTGACGGCGCAGGACGCCAGGCTGCATCCGGCCGTCGCCGCCAGCGTCCGCTCCGCGCTGGGTCGACTGGAGCGCTGGCTGGCTGCACATCCGGGCAGCGGCACCGTCGCCGCCAGCCGACGCGATGCCGCCAGTCGCATCACCCGCTATCTCGACGACCCGAGCTCGATCGAGCTGCGCAAGCTGCCGCCGATTCCGCCGGGATCACCGATTTGACTTGCCCGTGATGGTCGGTGGCGTGGTCACATCGTGGCCACGTCATCGTCACTGGGGCATGGCATGATCGCCACAGGGTTCTGTCAATTCGGGGAGCACCACCATGTTCGAACGTTTCTCGCGCAGCTGGTCGCTGATCAAGGCCAGCGCTTCGGTATTGAAGGCCAATCCGTCGCTGCTGCTGTTCCCGCTGGTGTCGGCGATTGCCTGCATCGTGGTGGCGGCGACTTTCATCCTGCCGGCGGCGACCAGCGGCTGGCTGATGCACGCCTTCAGTGATGAGCGTGGCAGCCCGCTGGCCTATGTCTGGGCCTTCGGCTTCTATACCGTGCAGTACTTCGTGATCATCTTCTTCAACTCGGCGCTGGTTGGTGCGGCGAGCATGCACCTTGATGGCAAGCAGGCGACGCTGGCCGACGGTCTCGGCATCGCCAAAAGCAAGATCGGCGTGATCTTCGGTTACGCGATCATCGCCGCCACGGTGGGCATGATCCTGCGCATGATCGAGGAACGTGCCGGCTTCGTCGGTAAGATTGTCGCCGGCATCTTCGGCGCGGCGTGGACGATCAGCCAGTTCATGGCCGTGCCGGTGCTGGTGCATCGCGACGTTGGTCCGCTGGACGCGGTCAAGGAAAGCGCCCTGCTGCTGAAGAAGACCTGGGGCGAGAACCTGATCGGCAACGGCGGCATCGGTCTGGTATTCGCATTCATCTGGTCGGGATTGATCTTTGTCGCCATCGTTCTTGGCGGCAGCGCGGTTGTGGCCAAGTCCGCTGCGCTGGGTATCACCTTCGGCGCACTGATGCTGCTGGCCTTCGTGCTGCTGGCGCTGATCCAGGCCGCGCTTCAGGGCATCTACTCTACCGCCCTGTACCGCTACGCCGAGGATGGTGAAGGCACTGCCGCCTTCGACCGTCAGACGCTGGAGAATGCGTTCCGGATCAAGGCCTGAGGCCGGGTCGTATGGATGATGCTGGCCGCCAGATCTATCTGCGATTGATCGACACCACGCAGCTCACGGAGGGTCTGGGTTTCGCACTATTGGCGATCGTGGTTGTTATCTTGGCCCGTGAACATCGATCAATAACATCGAGAATTTCTGCAGTCCTGCTTGTTGCCATCGCGCTGTCGTTGTTTGTCAGGTTTGGCATCACATCTTGGGCGCCTTACGACTGCTCCTTCCCGCCGCCAAGTCGCTGTCGAATGAGTGAGCCATGGTCGACTGTCAGTTTGATGCTGCATGGGTTCAAAGGACTGGCTCTCTTGATGGCTGGCATCGCTGCACTCGTCGGTGTTGTTGGTAGGTCATCGCCGGTGAAAGCCGCGAAGTGAGCCGTCATAGGGATTGGATTGCCAAGTGTTCTCATATGAACTCGACATCAAAGGCTGGCGGGAGCTGTGGTTCTTCCTGTTCAAGCCCAAGCAATGCCCGGTCTGTCGCCGAAGGCTTGAGCGTGTCGACGTGCGGCCGGAGTACTCGTCAGGCTGGGAGTCCGACATGACCGGGTTGAACTTCCGCTACGAGCACAAGACCAAGGAAGCCGTCCGCTATCGCTGCGACCCTTGTCACGCGTACTACTCGCTGACGGAGCTGGTCGAACGGCAATAGCGGTCGAGCGTTTGCCTAGTCGGATCTTGGCGTAGCGTACTGGTCTATCACCGCCTCGATAGCTGCGGCGCAGACGCTGCAAAAGGCCTCGGTGCGGGTGAACATCACGCAGTTGGCTTCGGGGCGGTAGTAGCCGGTGGCTTCGTAGTTGGCGCCTTCGAAGGCGCCGACGGCATTGGCGTACCTGGCCTTGCCCAGCAGGTCTTCCTCCAGCGTCTTTTCGCGGCGGAACAGGGCATTCATTTCCGACTCGGGGCGCTGGTCTTCGCGAAGCTTGGCGCGGACCTTCTGGTAATCCTGCTGGTGTTTCTCGAAGTCGGCCTTGGGCCACGGCGTTGGTAGCGGTGTGTCGCCCTTCACCATGGAGCGCCACTTGAGCTGCGTCGGATCACGCAATGCGGTGACGTTGGGTTCCCACGGCTCCTTGCGCTCGCCGCCGGTTTCGTAGGCGACCGATGATGTGTAGTACTCGTCGGCGAGGCCGGCGAAGTGGTGGCCGAACTCGTGCACGAACAGGTAGGGCGACCATTCGCTGCCGGCAGCCGCGGTGCTGTACAGGCCGTAGATGCCCCCGCCGCCGTAGGTCTCGTTGTTGACCAGGATTTCGATGAACTCATAGGGAGACCACTGCGCGATGTCGCGCAGGGCTTCGTTCTCGAAGGTCAGCACATAGCGTTCGCTGCCAAAGGCGTCATAGCGCGTGCCCAGCGGCGTCCAGCGATGCAGACCGCCGGATGGCCGCGCCACCCCGGATTCGGGCGATGGCGCCATCAGCGCGTGGACGTTGAAGTCGTTCGCGTGCTCCTTGAATGGCGACACCTTGAACAGTTCGTTGCTCAGGCGATTGGCGTCGGCGATGAACTTGTCCTGCTCGGCGGCGGTGTAGCCATCGCCGAGGATCAGCAGATCGACCTTGTCCGGCGACGGGCCGCTGTCGCGGATGCTGACCACCTCGCCGGGCTTCGGTGCCGTCGAGTGGCGAACATCCAATGCAGCCGGATCGATGTCGGTGGTCCATACCTGCGAAAACTCGTTGCGGTCATCGCGCGCGTACAGGCGGATGCGTACCGGCTTCTCCGGCATCGGGAAGCGCAGCGACTCGCTGAAGCGACGATTCATCTGCCGTGCTTCGCCGGTGGTTCGCCATTCGCCGAAGATCGAGCTGAAGCCGCGCGAATAGAGCACCGTGTCGGTGGCCGGATCGACCACCTCGAAGAAGTAGGCGCCGCGACGCAGGCGGTCGATGTTCTGGTCAGGACTTCCCGGCCACGGCAATGGCTCAATGACCACCCGATCAACGCTGTAGCTGTCGGACAGCGCATTGCCGCTGTGGCTGTAGTCAACGCGCAGTGTGCGGGTCGCGTCGGTGGCGAAGGCGTTTGCTGCACCCAGCAGCATCAGCAGGCTGGCGATGATTCGAAGCGGTTGCATGGCGGGTCCTCCCTTGGACCCGCCTATCCTGACCGGATTACCGCTGATGGCAAGTGCGCTCAGTCCTCGAAGCCGTCCTTGAAGATATTGTCCATCAAAGGAATGGCGGTGAAATTCACCGGCGGACTGAACTCCGAACTGTTGCCATCGTTGTCGATCACCATGGTCGTCAGTCCGTCGGTCGATACACCCGGGGGCAACGGCACGTTGATGGTCTTCTCGACGTTCTCCAGGGTATAGGTGTCGCGATGGATGAACTGACGACCCTGGTTGGTGCCACCGCCCTTGAGATAGAAATCCACGCTTAGCGGATAGACCGAGCTTCCAGTATCGCTGTCCACGCGGTAGGTCACCGAGAGTTCGCCGACACCGCCGACCAGTGCAGTGATCACCGGGTAGTTCTGCCGGTTGTTGGGACCAGTGTCTGCGTCGAAATCGTCATTGTTGGTGACGCTGTCATCATCAATGTCGATGCCGATGTCTCCATTCCACTCGAAGCTGTTCTGTTCGATGCGATTGCGGGTGCCGGAGGTTGAACCGACGCGCACGCCATCGTTATCGTTGAACACCAGCGTGTTGCCCTTGATCTCGTTGAGGTAGGCGTTGGCGGTGGTCAGCAGGATGCCGCCGTTGTGGTTGCCGAGGTCGACGCCGGGAACACCGCCGATCTGGTTGCCGCGGATGATATTGGCGGGGCTGTCGATCTGGATGCCGTCCGAACCGTTGTCGCCGATGACGTTGGCGCTGCAGCCGTTGTCCGGGTCGCCGATCAGGTTGCCGCCACCGGGCAGCCAGATGCCCTCGCCGACATTGCCGGCGAGTTCGTCCCCGCTGCCGACACCAATGCGATTGCCGCAGACATCGGTGCCGCCGCCCTCGAGGATGATGCCCTGGTTGTTGAAGCCGATGCGGTTGTCCTCGATGCCTGTGTTGGTGGCGCCGTTGCGGACGCGTACGCCAGCGGTGAGGAACTCGGCGCCGGTGTTGTTGCCCCAGTCCAGGCCGCTGTTGCTCATGCCGATCTGGTTGCCGCTGATCACGTTGCCATCACCGCTGACCACGTCGATGCCGTCATCCACCATCTGCGCGATCGAGTTGTTGGTGACGTTGTTGTTGCTGCCGGTCAGCACCACGCCGTTGTTGCCGTTACCGAACAGCACGGCACCCTGCAGGCCAATCAGGTTGTTGCTGATGGTCGTGTTGTCGGCATCGACGCGCACAGCATCGTCGGTGTTGAGGTAAATCTCGTTGCTCTTCACCTCGTTGCTGCCGCCGTTGTAGACATAAACGCCGCGGCTGGTGTTCTGGTAGATGCCGTTGTACGCGACGAGGTTTCCGGTGGAAGCGAACAGGTTGCCAATGGCGACGCCATGGCCGGTGTTGCCGCGGATGAAGTTGCCCTGTGTCGCAGTGAAGCCCAATCGGCTGCCCGTACCGTTCAGCGACACCCCGTTGCCGCCGTTGTAGAGGATCAGGTTGGCGTAGATGTACTGTCCGCCAACCTGTGCACGGATGCCGTCCAGCGTGTTGCCGCGGATGGTGTTCGGGGCGGCGGTGACTGCACCGCCGATGCCGCCCTGGAGGTCGCCGATGCGATTGTTGGCGCCAAGCAGTTGGATGCCATGCTGCGAGTTGCCCATGGTGACATTGCCAAATGGATCGGGCCCGATCAGGTTGCCGGCAATAAGGTTGTCACCACCATTGATGACGTAGATGCCGGATTCGCCGTTGTTGCTGATGGCGTTGCCGACACCGTCGACGACGCCGAAGGAGAGCACGTCCTGACCGATCACGCAGTTATCACAGCCGCTCAGGTATACGCCGGCGCCGTCGTTGCCGTCTATGGTGCCGTTGCGGGCAATACCGATCCAGTTGCCATCAAGTGTCGTGATAGTGCCGTTGACAACCTCGATGCCGTTGTCAGGGAAGCCAGTGACTCCGATGGCGTGTATGGCACTCAGCGAGGTGCCATTGATGCGGAAGCCGTCGGCGGTGGTGCCGGTCAGGCTGCCGCCGTTGATGTAGACCGAAGGCGGCGCATCGGCGGTTTCGGTGGCAGAGCCGTTGTAGCTGGGAGCCGTGCGTCCGTCGATGATCAGTCGTTCGGTGATCGTCGGCAACGGCGTGCCGCTGATGTTGATGACGATCAGCCCCAGGCTGAATTGGATCTGGTCGGTCTGGGCCGGGTTTCCATTCGCATTGGCCTCTTCGATCGCGGCGCGCAGCGTGCATTTGTTCGGCGAGCCGGTGGAGATGGCGCAACTGCCATCGCCCGGGCTTGCATCTGGCAAGTCGTCCAGGCGGTTCACGGTGAAAGTGGTCGCCGTGGCAGGAAATGCCGCCACCAGCAGCAATGCTGCCAGCAGGCGCAGCCCTGTGCGCTGGCGCTTCTGAGGGTGCAGGTAGGGGCGGAGGGTATGGGTCGGCATCATGGTGGTTTCCGGTCCTGGGTCGGTGGGTGGTGCGGCTCTCGCCGCGAGTCCCCGGTACTGACCCATTCGGAATTTCCGCTGCCGGACTGCCACCTCGACTTGTTCCGCCTCGCGCTGGAGCGTCCGTGAAACTGCTGGCGGTCGTCACAGTTCCGGAACTTGTTGAAGGCAATCGGGTTTTCTGTACGAAAACGTGATCGGTTACGCGGTTCTGCAAATGCATTGGTTACAAAATGTCACAACGCCGACACGAGCCGCGGCTCCCCCTGTTCAAAGCTGATTCAGCTTGTGTTCGGCCTCTAATCATTAAAATGTCGTGAAAATTCGGTCAGTTGGGGAGACTTTCTGACCAAAGAATCACAAATAATGCGCAATGCCCTGAAATAACAATGCGGCGCTCCGGCGCCGCCATAACAAGAATTCCTGCCATGACCCAGCTGCCAGCGATGCTGAACCTCCTGATCCCGATGTTCGGGACGGTGGTTCTGCTGGTCTTTTCGCTGCGCCGCGTGCCCGAGGGCGAGGCCCGGCTGGTCAACCGCTTCGGCCGCTATCACCGCACCCTCAAGCCCGGCTGGCGCCTCTGCGTTCCGCTGCTGGACCGCGACGGTGGGCGCTATCCGTTGCTGGGACATCACGTCGAGGTGCATCTGCCGCAGGTGCAGAGCGACGCCGACATCTATTTCCAGGTGCTGGAGCCTTCGGTGTCCGGTCCGGCACTGAGCCGTCTCGATGATCTGGTGACGCTGGAAGCCACTGCACGCCTTGCCGATCTTGGCCGCGAGCGTGCCAGTGACGACAGCGAGGCCAGCCTCAGCGCGCGCTATCGGGACAACCTGAATCGCCATCTGGGCCGGTTGGGCCTGCGGGTTATCCGCTGCCAGCTGCACCTGCCCACGCTCTGATCACTTGCTGATCTTTCGGTGATCCGCGAGTCGGCGCTGTTTGCCGCTGGCCGTCGACGCACCGATACTGGGCGGCCTTTTCGAGCCGAATCCGCCCCGACGCCGTGTCTGCCTACACTTCCGACGACCTGCTGAGCCCTGATCCAGCGCGCCGACTGGCGTCCGGTCTTGAGGTATTGGGCCAGCCGGAAGCGCTTCGCGGGCCGCTGTCGACCTATCTCGACCTGCTGTCGACCTGGAACCGGACCTATAACCTCACCGCCATCCGCGATCCGGCGGAGATGGTGACCAAGCATTTGCTGGACTCGCTGGTGATGGCGCCGTTCTTCGGCGACCAGCGCCTGGCCGATCTTGGCACTGGCGCCGGATTGCCGGGTATTCCGCTGGCGCTGGCCTGCCCGGAACTGCGTGTGTCGCTGGTGGAATCGGCCGGCAAGAAGGCGCGCTTCATGCGTCACGCGGTGCGCGAGCTGGGCCTCGGCGACCGGGTGACGGTGCACGAGGCGCGGATTGAATCGGTGCCCGAACCCGGTGCCTACGACTGTCTTACCGCGCGGGCCTTGGGTACCCTAGCGCTGATACTGGACCTCGGGGGACGGCTGCTGCGCCCGGATGGGCAGCTGCTGGCAATGAAGGGCCAGGTACCCGACGAGGAGATCGCGGCGCTGCCCGAAGGCTGGGCGGTGACGGAGATCGTTCCGCTGACGGTGCCCGGCCTTGATGCCGAGCGTCATCTGGTTCGCGTGTCGCGCAGCACCGGTCAGACCAGTACCGCCCAGAGCAGCAATTGAGACAAACGCATTTCGACGGAATCGAGACAGACATGGGACGCATCATCGCCATCGCCAACCAGAAGGGCGGCGTCGGCAAGACCACCACCGCCGTCAACCTCGCCGCCGCGCTCGCCGAAGCGCGGCGCAAGGTGCTGCTGGTGGATCTCGACCCGCAGGGCAACGCCACCATGGCCTCTGGCGTGGACAAGCATGACGTCGAGCTGTCCGGCTGCGAGGTGCTGCTGGAGGAAGCCGACGCAGCCGCTGCCGTGGTATCGACCAAGGCCGGCTACGACCTGCTGCCCGGCAACGGCGACCTGACCGCCGCCGAGGTCAAGCTGATGGACGCGATGGCGCGTGAACAGCGCCTGCGTGAACGCCTGGAGCCGTTGCGCGACAAGTACCAGTACATCCTGATCGACTGCCCGCCGTCGCTGCATCTGCTGACGCTGAATGGCCTGACCGCTGCCGATGGCGTGCTGGTGCCGCTGCAGTGCGAGTACTTCGCGCTGGAGGGCCTGTCGGCGCTGGTCGACACCATTCGCGCGGTGCAGAACAAGCTGAATCCGGGACTGGATATCGAGGGCATCCTGCGCACCATGTACGACGTGCGCAACAACCTGTCGAACGATGTGTCGGCGACACTGCAGGAGCATTTCGGCGACAAGGTCTACCGCACCGTGGTGCCGCGCAACGTGCGTCTGGCCGAAGCGCCCAGCCACGGGCAGAGCATCGTTGAATACGACCGCGCCTCGCGCGGCGGCATCGCCTACCTTGGCCTGGCGGGCGAGGTGATCCGGCGCGAACGGACGCGCGACAGCAACCCGGCTAAGGAAGCAAGCTGATGGCGACCAAGAAGCGCGGCCTCGGTCGAGGCCTGGACACCCTGTTGAATCGCGATGTGAATCGCGATGCCGACAGCGGCACGAAGGCGGAAAGCAAGGAAGCGCTGCGCCAGCTGCCGATCGAGCAGCTGCAGCCGGGCCGCTACCAGCCGCGCAGCCACTTCGATGCCGACGCGCTGGCCGAGCTGGCCGAGTCAATCAAGGCGCAGGGCGTGATCCAGCCGGTGGTGGTGCGGCCGATCAGCGGCGGCAAGTTCGAGATCATCGCCGGTGAGCGCCGTTGGCGCGCCGCGCAGAAGGCCGGGTTGCGCGACATTCCCTGCGTGGTTCGCGAAACCGACGACAACGCCGCCCTGGCGATGGCGCTGATCGAGAACATCCAGCGCGAGGACCTGAACCCGTTGGAAGAAGCCCTGGCGCTGAAGCGGCTGGTGGACGAATTCGACCTCACCCACCAGCAGGCAGCGGATGCCGTGGGCCGTTCACGCGCCGCGGTCAGCAACCTGCTGCGACTGCTGGAGTTGCCCGAGGTGATCCGCAAGCTGGTCGACGAGCGCCAGCTGGAAATGGGACATGCCCGTGCGCTGCTGACGCTGCCGCAGGCACAGGCCGAGGCGCTGGCAAGGGAAGCCGCGGCAGGCGGCTGGTCGGTGCGCGAGGTCGAACGTCGTGCCACCGCGCTGCTGAAGCAGCCGGCAGGCGCGCCCGCCAAGGGCAAGGCTGAGAGTCGCGATCCGAACATCGATGCACTCGAACGCGAACTGGCCGAACTGCTCAACGCACCGGTCAGCGTGCAGCACGGACGCGGTGGCCGCGGCAAGCTGGTGCTGAGTTACCACAGCCTCGACGAGCTGGACGGCATTCTGGAACGGCTGCGCCGCTGAGCAGCGTCTTAACGCCGATTTTTGGGCCGGGCCGTTAGGCTTTCCGCCATTCGCCGATCACGGACTGACATGCCCGACGCTGCCGCCCCGAGTCCGACAACCCGACGATTGCTCTGGGTCGGCTTCTATCTGCTGCTGGCCTTCAGCTTCCTTGGCAGCCGCCCGATCTGGGATCCGGACGAGGGTCGCTACACCAATGTGGCCCTGCACATGCTGGAGCGTGGCGACTTCATCCATCCGATGCGCAGCGACGAGGTTGGACACTGGACCAAGCCGCCGCTCACCTACTGGGCCATAGCGGCCAGCATCGGGACCTTCGGGCGTAACGCCTGGGCGGCGCGATTGCCGGCTGCACTGGCGTTTCTGGCCTGCGTCTTCCTGGTTGGCCGCATGGCGCGACGCCTGGCGCCAGGGCGGGAAGGCTTTGCATCGCTGGCCTTCGCGACGATGACCATGCCGCTTGGCGCGGTTGCCCTGATCACTACCGACTACCTGCTGACGGCCATGCTGGCGCTCGGCATGTGGGGTTATGTCGAGGCGCGCTTTGGCGATCCATCACGGTCGCGCCGCAGGGCCTTGCTGATGTGGGTGGGTTTCGGGCTGGCTTTCCTCACCAAGGGGCCGCCGGCGCTGTTGCCCTGGCTGGCCATCGCCGCGCTGGAGCTGTTCGGCAACCGCCGGCGTGGACTGCCGCTGTTCGCGCTCGAAGGACCGCTGCTGTTCGGCGTGCTCGCCTTCGGCTGGTTCGCGCTGGTGACCGTGGAGCAGCCCGCGTTGCTCAATTACTTCCTCGGTCAGGAAGTCGCCAAGCGCATCGCCGGCGACGGTTTCGGTCGCAACTCGCAGTGGTACGGCTGGCTGCTGGTGTATGCGCCAACCGTGTTGCTGGGCAGCCTGCCGTGGACCTGGCGCCTGCTGAAGTCCCTCGGCGAAACGACGGGAATGCTGCGCGGCTGGTGGGCCCGCCGAACCGACGCTTCGTTGGCTGACGAAGCCCGGCTTTTGACCCTGGCCTGGCTGGCGCTGCCGCTGCTGGTGCTTTGTCTGGCCAGTTCACGGTTGCCGCTGTATGCGCTGCCGTTGTTCCTGCCCATCGCCCTGATCGTCGCCCAGTATTCGACAAAGCCGAGGGTGTGGTGGCCGAGGCTGCTGACTTGGGTGGCAGGTCTGCTTGCGCTGCGTCTGTTGGCGGCGCATTGGCCCACCTCCGGCAACGCCGAGGAATGGGCCAACGAAATCATCGCGCGAGCTCCGGGGCCGGTACACGAGGTCGTATTCGTCGACGACAAGCCGCGCTATGGCGTCCATCTCTACATCGATGCCGAAGTGGAAAAGGTGGCCCTCAAATCGCCGGACATGAGCGACTTTGGCCGGATTGCCGACCATTCCTTTGTCACCGAGGTACTGGAGCGGGAGCCGGGCGTCCTCTACGTGGCGGAGTCCAAACACTACCCACGCCTTGCCCGTGCGGCGGCCAGGGTGGGAATGGAGGCGCGGTTGCTCGGTGAGCCGCATCGTGGGCGTCGTTTCTTCATCGTGGTGCCCGCGAAGCCGGTGCCCGCTGGTCCCGATGATGCTCCCGGAACACCGGCGTCTGAACCGGCATCGGGACCGGCTTCGCAGGCGGAAGCCCCGCCGGAGCCGAATCCCGCGTAAAATCGGGCGCTTTCGTTGTCCGATCCCGCAGCAATTCCCATGTCAGTCCTGGTTACCGGCGCCGCCGGATTCATCGGAGCCCATGTCTGCCGTGCCCTGAAGGCGCGCGGCGAAGCCGTGGTCGGTCTGGACAATTTCAACGACTACTACGATCCGCAGCTCAAGCACGACCGTGTGGCCGCGCTGTGTCCGGATGTGCCCATCGAAACCGTGGATCTGGCCGACCGCGCCGCGCTTGAAGCCCTGTTCGCCAGGCAGCGTCCGCAGCGGGTGATCAACCTGGCCGCGCAGGCCGGTGTGCGCTATTCGCTGGAAAATCCGCACGCCTACGTGCAGTCCAACCTGGTCGGCTTCGTCAACCTGCTGGAATGCTGCCGGCACGGTGGCGTCGAGCACCTGGTCTATGCCTCGTCGTCGTCGGTCTATGGCGGCAACGCCGAACCGCCTTTCAGCGAGTCTCAGCGGGTCGACCAGCCGCTGTCGATCTATGCGGCGACCAAGGCATCGAACGAATTGCTGGCGCACAGCTATGCGCACCTGTACCGGTTGCCGATGACCGGGCTGCGCTTTTTCACCGTGTACGGTCCCTGGGGCCGGCCGGACATGGCGCCGCTGCTGTTCAGTCGCGCGGCCCTGAAGGGTGAACCGATCCGCGTGTTCAATCACGGCAGGATGCGTCGAGACTTCACCCACATCAGCGACATCGTCACTGGTGTACTCGGTGCTCTGGACAACCCGCCCGAGCTGACTGGCGAACAGGCGCCGGTGCGAGTGTTCAACCTGGGCAACCACACGCCAGTGGAACTCGGGCATTTCATCGACATCATCGAGCAGGCCGCCGGCAAGTCGATCGATCGCCACTTTGAGGCCATGCAGCCGGGCGATATGGTCGAAACCATGGCCAGCACCGAGGCGGCGCATCAGGCCTTCGGCTTCGAGCCGCGCACCCGCCTTGAGGACGGATTGCCGCCTGTGGTGGCCTGGTGTCGCGACTACTTTGGCGATGGCGTAGAAGAAACAGCAGAACGGAGTATCGCGTGAGCGAAACCAGCAACCGGTCCATCGCGCTCAGCGTGGTGGTTCCCGTATTCAACGAAGCCGACAACGTGCGGCCGCTGATCGAGGAAATCGTGGCGGCGCTGCGTGGTGTCACCGCTTTCGAGATCGTCTACGTAGACGATTCAAGCCGTGACACCACGCCCGACGTGCTGCGCGAGTCGCTGCAGTTCTATCCGGAGCTGCGCGTGCTGCGCCACCAGAAGCAGAGCGGCCAGAGCACCGCCGTGCGCAGCGGCGTACGGGCAGCAAAGGGCCAGTGGATCGCCACCCTGGATGGCGACGGCCAGAATGATCCGGCGGATATCCCCAAACTGCTGGCCGCGCGCGATGGAGCCGACGATCGCCACAAGCTGTTCGCCGGCTGGCGGGTGGAGCGCCGGGATTCCGGCAGCAAGCGCTGGGCCTCGCGTTGGGCCAACCGCATCCGTTCGCGCATGCTGCGCGATGAAACGCCGGACACCGGCTGCGGCATCAAGCTGTTCGAACGGGCCGCTTTCCTTGACCTGCCGTATTTCGACCACATGCACCGCTACCTGCCGGCACTGATGCAGCGTGCCGGCTGGAAGACGCAGTCGGTGCCAGTCAACCATCGCGAGCGCTCCACCGGCGAGTCCAAGTACAACAACTGGGGACGCGCCATGGCCGGCATCAGCGACCTGCGCGGCGTGGCCTGGCTGATCCGACGCTCGAAGGTCACCGGCATCGACGAGGTCGTGCTGGAGAAAGATTCGGCTGGAGCACAAGCCGACCGATGAATGAGGAAATCCTCTGGCTGGCATGGACCGGCATGGTGGTCACGCCGTGGAAGCTGATCGGCTACACCGGCGCGCTGATGTTCGCCTCGCGCTGGCTGGTGCAGTTCATTGCCTCCAAGCGCGCGAAGAAGCCGGTAATGCCACGGCTGTTCTGGTACATGAGCATCATCGGCAGCCTGATGACGCTGAGTTACTTCACCCTGTCCGACAAGGCCGACAGCGTCGGCGTGTTGCAGAACCTGTTCCCGGCCTTCACCGCGGCTTACAGCCTGTATCTCGACATCAGTCACCGCGGCTGGAACCGCGACCGCGCCGGGCACTAGGGCTTCAGTCGTAGTGCTCGATGTCGGCCAGCGCCGGCATGTCGGTCCACGGAAAGCGCCGGGATTCATAGACCGAATAGAGCGGTAGCGGCAGCGAGTGATCGCCGATGGCGCCGATGGCGACCGCGATCAACTCCGGTTCGGCGTCGAGAAACCAGAACACGGTGCTGGCGCAGTGCGGGCAGAAATGCAGCTCACCCCTGCCACCGCTGTCGCCGGTACGCACGAATACCCGTGACTCGCCTTCGATGCTGACCTGCTCGCGCCGAAAGCGCACCTGCACGCCGAACACGCTGCCGGTGCGCCGCTGGCAGGACTGGCAATGGCACATCGACACGCGCAACGGCTCGCCGAGGCAGCGCAGCCGCAGCTGGCCGCATTCGCAGCGGGCAATGCGTTCGGTTCCGGCAGTGTCCATGGTTTCCCCTGCGGATGATCGAGGACGCACTGTAGCGAGCGGCGATGCCGGCGTGGGCGGAAATCGCAGTCGCCCCAGAGACTTGCGCCGGCCGCATGGCGGCGGCATAATGCGCGGCTCGCTGCGTCCGGATCCGTCCGGAAGTGCCGAAATCCGTTGCCGGAAGCGCGATTCCAGCAACATCGGCCCGCCGCGACACCCCTCCCGCATCGCGCGTGGCCAAGGCCACGGGGCCGCTACCGTCCAGGCTATGGACGGCCAAACTAACGTCAAAGAGGTGCGTCATGGCCCGAGTTTGCCAAGTAACCGGCAAGGCGGTGCAGACGGGTAACAACGTCTCGCATGCCAACAACAAGTCCCGCCGTCGCTGGCTCCCCAACCTTCACGAGCGCCGTTTCTGGGTTGCCAGTGAGAACCGTTGGGTGAAGCTGCGTGTTTCCACCAAGGCCCTGCGCACCATCGACAAGAACGGCATCGACGCCGTGCTTGCCGACCTGCGTGCCCGCGGCGAAAAAGTCTGAGGAGGACTGAACCATGGCTTCCAAGCGCGACAAGATCCGCCTGACTTCTTCTGCCGGCACCGGTCATTTCTACACGACCGACAAGAACAAGAAGAACACGCCGAACAAGATGGAGATCAAGAAGTACGATCCCGTCATCCGCAAGCACGTGATGTACAAGGAAGGCAAGATCAAGTAATTGGTCTTGTTGGCCTGGCCACGGATCGGCCAGGTCATCTATCCCGAAAAGCCCGCCTTCATGGCGGGCTTTTTTGTGCACGGTTCCCGGGGTGCCGCGTTGTGGACTCCCTCAAGAGGTGGCGAAACACCGGCCCATGAAGCATGCGTCCCTTTTGCACACCCGAGGGGCAGTGGCGACAAGGTCTGGGCGGCAGCGTTGACGCGGGAGAAGGATGTTTCAGATGGCGTAGGCTCCAATCGGGCGCGGGTTGCCGGGGCGGATCACTCGGAGAAGATGGCGTGCTGATGGTGAATACGCTTCGTTTCGATGACCGCGTCGAACTGCGTTCAAGCCACTACGAGAGTGGCAATTGGCGCCTCGGTTCGTGGCAGGAGGTGGATGGCGCGCGCGTCACGCATCGCTGGTAAGCTGGGCGTCGCCATTCACCCGGGCCTGACGACGTGTGCCCGGAAAGCGGGGAGTCATCATGCCGAAGCGCCACCTTCTTGCTGCGGCCATCGCCCAGCTACTGATCACCCAGTCCGCGCAGGCGGCGGTTATCGTCGTCGACTCCACCGCCGATGAGCAGACCAATGGCAACGGCTGCACGTTGCGCGAAGCGATCATCAACGCTAACGCGGATGACCAGTCCGGCAGTACCGACTGCGTGGCTGGCAGCGGCGGAGACGAAATCCAGCTGCCGGCAGGTCAGACCATTACGCTGACGTCGCAGCTGCCAACCATCCAGTCCGATGTCACCATCAGTGGCGGTGGCGCCCGGATCCAGCGCGATTCGCTAGCGTGCACGCTGGATAATTTACCGACAGCGGATGAGTTCCGCTTGATGACGGTTGCCGCCCCGGCAGGGGTCTTTGCCATCAGCAATCTGGTGATGGCAAATGGCTGCGCGGACTCTTCCGGTGGCGCCATCCTGATCAGCGACATTCCCAGCACCATCACTGGGATGACGTTCGAGGGCAATCAGGCTCAGCGTGGCGGCGCCATCAGTTTCAGCGGAGAGACCAGCAGTTCCACGGTCAGCCAGAGCAGCTTCGTCAACAACACTGCGGCCCTGTTTGGCGGTGGCGCCATCTACAACACCTACACCATCCTGCAGCTGGATGACAGCACCTTCACCGGAAACAGTGCCGCCCAGCTAGGTGGTGCCATTGAGCAGCGGGGTGGGCCGGCGGCAAACATCCAGCGCAGCACTTTCAGCGGAAACCAGGCCGCGACCGGCGGTGCGATCGCTCGAAACAATGGAGCGATGGCGATCAGTGCCAGCACGCTGGCGGGCAATACGGCGAGCGGCGGTGGCGGTGGCGTCTACATGAACGCGCCCTATGGGTCGCCGAAGACGGCGACGATCACCAACAGCACGATCAGCGGCAACAGCTCCGCGCAGGGCGGCGGCATCTACCTGAAAGACGCCGGTTCGCTGGAGCTGGGCGACAGCACGCTGGCCGACAACGTCGGTGGCTCCGGCAGCCAGATCTACTGGACCGAGGGCAGCACGGTGAATGTTACCGGCTCGGTGCTCAGTGGCGCGTATCCGGCCTGCAGCACGGTCAGCACCTATCCCAGCGGCAGCTACAACCTGACCACGGATACGAGTTGCGCGGTGGTCGGTGCCTCGGTCGTTGCTGCCAGCCTGCTGAATCTTGGGCCGCTGCAGGACAACGGCGGACCGACTGAAACCCGCGCGCTCGGCCCGGGTTCGGCGGCCATCAATGCCGGCGGTAGTGGCTGTGCTGCTACGGATCAGCGTGGCGAGTCGCGTCCCGTTGGCGTCGCCTGCGACGTTGGTGCCTTCGAACTGCAGCAGGTGGTGCAGAGCGGAACCGTTCTGGTGGTCAACGCCCTCGGTGATGCCGGCGATGGTTTCTGTGGTCCCGCCATCGGCGACTGCACGCTGCGCGATGCGGTGCTGGTCGCCAACAGCAACATCGACGCCTCGGAGATCACTTTCGACGGCAGTGTTTTCGACGGGACAAAGACCATCACCCTGCTGTCCGAGCTCGACAAGCTGCTGCCGCCGATCACCATCACCGGCCTCGGCGACACGGTGAACCGGAACGGCAGCTGCAACCTCGATGGCGTTCTCGATGCGGGCGAGTTCCGCCTGATGCGCATTGACTACTCCGACTTCCCCGCCAGCATCAGTAACCTCACGCTGGCCAATGGCTGCGCCGACGGTGACTCCAGCCAGCGGAACGGCGGTGCGATCCTGGCGGCATCGCAAGGCCTGACGTTGACCGACATGCATTTCGAGGGGAACCGTGCCTATGGCCGGGGCGGTGCCTTGCGCATTGCGTCGGAAGGCAGCACGGCCACCATCACCGGAGGGAGCTTCGTCGGCAACACGGCCGGTGCCGGCGGTGGCGCGGTTAGCATCACCAGCGCGAACGTGACCTTCAGCAGCGCCCAGCTCACCGACAATCGCGCCTATGACGGCGGCGCCATTCATCTGGGAAACCAGCACACGCTGACCATCAACGACAGCAGCCTGGTGGGCAATAGCGCGGCGCATTACGGCGGTGCCGTCTTCACGCCGCCGAACAGTACGCTGGACGTCGACAGCAGCACGTTCACCGGCAACTCGGCGGCGCTGCCCGGCGGTGCCATCGACGCCGGTCCTGGCGCCGGTTCGGCGATGACCACCATTACCCGGAGCGTGCTCAACAACAACTTCAGTGGCGATGTGGGTGGCGCCATCCGCAACAACGGCAACCTGCTGATTGATAGCAGCACGATTAGTGGCAACGATGCCACAGAATCCGGCGGCGGCATCTTCGCCGAGGGTGGCATGCTGACGTTGCGAGACAGCACGCTGGCCCACAACACCGCGAGTACTGATGGCAGGCAGTTCCATGCCCACAACATCCCGGTGTACGCGTATCGCAACCTGTTTGCAGGCGGGCCATCCAACTGCTTCAGCAACGCCGTGCTGGATGGTGCCGGCAATGTCGGCGATGACCTCGACAACTGCGGACCGGGCACCACCAGCGCCAACATTTTCCTGCAGCCGTTGGCCGACAACGGCGGCCCCACCTTGACCCGCGGGCTGGGTGCCGGCTCGGCGGCAATCGATGGTGCGGGCAACGGCTGTGCGGCCACCGATCAGCGCGGCGTGGCGCGGCCAGTTGGTGCGGCCTGCGATGCCGGCGCTTTCGAGGTTGATGAAGCCGGCCAGGTTGGCACCAGTCTGGTGGTGAATGCTCTGGGCGACGCCGGTGACGGCATCTGTGGTCCGGCCTCCGGTGAGTGCACGCTGCGCGATGCAGTGCTGACGGCAAACGCCGATCCCGATGATTCGACGGTGACCTTTGATCCCGGCGTGTTCGCCAATACGGTGACCATCCAGTTGGCGGGAGGCCAGATGGCGATCACGCAGCCGGCCACCATCACCGGTCCGGGGCGCGACCTGCTGACCGTGGACGCCAACGCAGCGTCGCGGCACTTCTGGATCGATGACGGATCAACGGCCAGCCTGATCAACACCCGGATCACCGACATCACCCTGGCCGGCGGCGAGGCGGGCAACCCCGGTGGCGGCGCCGTGCTGAGCTACGAGAACCTCGATCTCAGCAACGTCACGCTACGAGGCAATACGATCACGACCGGTTCCGGAGGCGCTCTTCGGGTCCTGGCGGCATCGGGCGATACGCAGCCACGTACCCTGGTGATGGATTCAGTCACCATTGCTCAGAACAGTGCCCAGTTTTCCGCCGGGGGATTCGACATCAACGTCCCCGACGGCAGTAGTCTGGATGCCGGCAACCTGCTGATCTCTGGAAATGCGGGCAGCAGTAGCGGCGGTGGGGGTGATATTCATCTCAACGACGGCGTCGTGAATCTACTGAACAGCCAGTTTGTGGGCAACCAGCTGGATGCCAGCAATGTCGCCCATGGTGGTGGCCTCAATCTTGATGCGTCTGGCTCGGTGGTCACCATCGATCAGCTGCTGGCGGACGGCAACCGAGCCGGCGGCGTTGGCAGTCGCGGGGCAGGCGGTGGCATGGAGCTGATCATGAAGGGCGGCACGCTCAACCTGAGCCATGCCACCTTCAGCAACAACCTTGCCGGCGGCACGGATAGCGGTGTGCGCTATGGCGGCGGCGCCTACCTGTACTTCGGTGGCGGCATGCAGGCAAACATTGTCGATTCGACCTTCAGTGGCAATACCGCGGTGGAGCAAGGTGGTGGCATGGTGGCAAAGGCCTACCTCGGCACTACCGTCACCTTCCAGCGCACAACGATCTCAGGCAATACGGCCGGCAAAATGGGTGGCGGTTTCTATGGCTACGCCTATGATCCCAACACGGTCGTTCGCTTTGTGGACAGCACGATTTCCGGCAACACCAGCGACGAGGGTGGCGGCGGTCTGGCTCTGGTCATTACCGATCCGAATGCGAATTTCGAGCTGACGAATTCGACGGTGACGCAAAACCGTTCCGACGCCGACATGAGCAACGATTACGGTGGCGGCGGCGTCTACCTTGATAACAGCAACCTCGGCCCACTGGTCGTCAGCGGCAGCGTAATCGCCGGCAATAGCGACGGCAGCATGAACGCGTTCAACGATATCGAGCAGAAGACGGTTGGCTTGCAGGTTTATGACAGCCTGATTGGCGACAACGCGGGCACCGTGTTTGCCGAAGCGCAAGCGCCCGACGCCGACAACAACCTGATTGGATCCGCGGGCGGCGGCGGGATCATCGATCCGCAGCTTCGCGCGTTGGCGGACAACGGTGGTTTCACGCAAACCCACATGCCGATGCCGGGTTCACCACTGATCGATCACTACGACGGCTGCAGCGGCGATGACCAGCGTGGGGTGCCTCGCGGCGTGGATGCGGATGCTGTTCCCGGCAACGACTGCGACATCGGTGCGGCGGAGAAACTTGCCTCCGACGATGCGATTTTCGCCGATGGTTTCGAACAGCCACCGATACTGCTGACCTTCAGCAAGCGCAGTGCGGAACTGTCGCGCGACAGTATCCTGCCGCTCCTGTCGACAAGGCATCGAGGACAGCCGGTGACAGTCGCGCGCGCCATCAGCCCGGGTGTCGATGCCTTCGCCGTGATCAAGGCGCGTCATGGAACGGATGGTGTCGAACTGCAGATCCAGCGCTTTGATGGTCACGACTGGATCATCGGCCGCTGGCAGCCATTGACCGGTGATTCGGTCGAGCTGCGATGGTGATCGCCACGCCATGATTCACGTCATTCCCGATCTGCTGACCGCGGAGCAGGTTGCCGTACTGCGCCGCTTCGCCGACAGCCGCGAGTTCATCGATGGACGGGCGACCAACGTGCAGTCGTCGGTGAAGAACAATCAGCAAATCGACCAGCAGGACGCCGAGGTGGAGAAGGCCGGCGACGCGGTGGTGCGAGCCCTGTTCGCCAACGCGATGGCGTCACGCGTGGCGTTTCCGAAGACCATTCCGGCGCCGACCATCGCCCGTTACCAGCCGGGCATGAACTACGGCCCGCATCTGGACGAAGCCATCCTGCAGACGAGGCCGCAGGCCATGCGCAGCGATTTGAGCTGCAGCGTGTTCCTGTCCGATTCGGATGAATACGATGGCGGCGAGCTGGAAATCTGGCTGGGCAGCGAGCGACCGCGGATCAAGGAAAAGGCCGGCGCGGCGGTGATCTATCCCACCGGTGTGATCCACCAGGTTCGGCCCGTGACGCGCGGCACCCGGCTGGTGGCGGTGACCTGGATCCAGAGCCTGATCCCCAACCCGCAGCATCGGCAGGTGCTGTTCCACCATCTGGAACTGATGTCGCGACTGCAGTCCAAATGCGACGAAGGCGACAAGCTGATGATGGAATCGGTGCGCACGCAGCTGATGCGGCTGTGGGCCGACATTTGACGGCATTGCTGCGCCCTGCCCGAAAGTACAACTGAAATCGTCGGTCCCCTGTCCTAGATTGACTCTGGCCGCCATCAGCGGCCGTCACCCTGGGGAGGGGAAGTGATGAAGAAGCAGTGGATTCGTGGCTGGGCGGTCCTGTTGCTGGGTCTGCCGTTATTGGCGGGGGCGACCTGTCGTGACAGCGTGGTGCTGGTGCATGGCAATACCGGTTCGCCGGGGGATTTCGACAACACCGTCGACGAACTGATCGATCGCGGCTACAGCGCGTCGCAGATCTTCACGCCCAGTTGGGGCAGCAAGAGCTGCGCAGCCTGCAACAATCACAGCGGCAGCGAGGAAACACCGGTCGAGAACGCGATGATCGACGCCATCGCCAGTTCCTGCACCGGCAAGGTCGACGTGATTGGTCATTCCATGGGCGCCACACTGCTGGCGCGCGTGATCGACCATGACGGCCTGCGGCCCTATGTGGACAGCTTCGTCGGCGTGGCCGGCGCGTTTCGTGGACTGTGGTCCTGCGGCAGCTATCCGTACAACGTCTGGAACAGCACCTGCGGCAGTTGGGGCCTGTCAGTGGGCAGTCCATTCCTCAACGGCATTTACGGCGAGCGTTTCGGCGACCACGTGCATTCGATCAAGTCCTACAGCGACCAGGTGGTCTGCAGCACCGGTACCTGCCTGGTCTGGGGCATCCACAGCTCGTCGATCTGGGGTGAGGACAGCAGCACGACCTACAGCTACGGTCACTTCGGTCTGCTCTACTACACGGCGTCGCGCCAGGTCGATCTGATCCAGTAGTCGTTCTGGGTGCCGCTGGCGTCACGGCGGTTGGCCTCAGCTGGCGGACGCCCCGGTGGCGTCCGCTTCGCCGAGTAGACGTTCGGCCAGCACGCAGGCATCGTTGAAGTCGCCGACGAAGTGCAGTTCGCCCTGGCGTTCACCGATGTGCATGTCGCGCAGCACCTGATGTGGCTGTTTGCGCAGGCCGGAAACGATCAGCCGGGTGCCCTGGCGACGGCAGCGTTCAGCCAGTGTCTTCAGTGAATGCACGCCGCTGGCATCGATGATTGGCACCAGTCCCATGCGCAGGATGAACACTGCCGGTGGGCGGGTGAAGCGATCCAGCACGGTGTCCAGACGGCTGGCGGCGCCGAAGAACAGCGGACCGCTGATGCGGAACGCTTCCACGCCGGCCGGCAGGATGGCGCGCTGGCCCTGTTCGCTGTCCTTTCCCAACTCGTCCTCGGGCTCGTCGATCAGGCGCACTCCGGAGCTGATCTCCACCACCTCGGACATGCGATGCATGAAGGCGAAGGCGGCGATGACCATGCCGACCTCGATCGCGATGGTGAGATCGACCAGCACGGTCAGCGCGAAGGTCACCAGCAGAACCAGGCGATCGCCCATCGGCGCCGACAGCGTGTGGCGGAAGTGTTCGCGCTCGCTCATGTTCCAGGCCACCACCATCAGCACGCCGGCCAGTGCCGGCAGCGGCACGTAGGCAGCGAGGCGCGAGGCACCCAGCACGAACACCAGGATGAACACCGAATGCAGTGCGCCGGCCACCGGGCTGCGGCCGCCGGAGCGGATGTTGGTGGCGGTGCGGGCGATGGCGCCGGTGGCAGGTAGTCCCGCGAACAGTGCGCTGGCGATGTTGGCGCCGCCCTGCGCCAGCAGTTCGGCGTTGCTGCGGTGACGGCCGCCGGTCATGCCGTCGGCGACCACGGCCGACAGCAGCGACTCCATGCCGCCAAGGAAGGCGATGGTCAGCGCGGCCGGTAGCATTTCCACGATGCGCTCCCACGACACTGCAGGAAGCGAAGGTAGCGGCAGGGAACTCGGCAGCTCGCCGAAGCGCGAGCCGATGGTGTCCACCGGCAGTTGCAGCCAGGCGGCCAGCAGCGAGGCCAGCACCACGGCAATCAGGAAGCCCGGCGCGCGCGGTGCGAAACGGCGCAGGCCGAAGATCAGCAGCATGCTGCCGGCGGCAATGCCGGTGGCCCAGACGTTTACCGAGCCGAAGCCGCCCGCCAGCGCCTTGATCTTGGGCACGAACTCCGCGGGCAGGTCGTGCAGGCCGAGGCCGAAGAAATCGTTGAGCTGGCTGCTGAAGATGATTACCGCGATGCCGGCGGTGAAGCCGGTGATCAGCGGTTGCGGGATGTACTTCATCAACGTGCCGACCTTCATCAGCGCCGCCGCCATCAGGATCAGTCCGGCCATGATCGTGGCCAGCAGCAGGCCATCCATGCCGTGGTGCTGGATCACCGCATAGACAACAGGGATGAAGGCGCCGGTCGGACCGGCGATCTGGAATCGCGATCCGCCGAACAGCGAGACAATCAGGCCGGCGACGATGGCCGTGGTGAGGCCGGTGCCCGGATCGGAGCCGCTGGCAATGGCCAGCGCCATCGACAGCGGCAGCGCCACCACCGCCACGGTGAGGCCGGCCAATGCGTCACGCTGGAGGTCGGCCAGTCCGTAGCCTTCCCGCAGCACTGTCAGCAGTTTGGGCGTGAACAGGGCGCGATAGGATGGCTTGTCGGTGGACATGGCGGCTCTTGTGGCGGGATCAGGCGCACATTATCGCGCAGCGGCGAAGCGCCCGATGGGCGCTTCCGCAACATGTTCCGACAAGGCGCCGCGCAGCGATCAGGCCGGCAGCGACAATGGCAGCGAGCGCAGTCGCTTCCCGGTCAGCGCGAACAGGGCATTGGCCACGGCCGGCGCGATGGGCGGCGTGCCGGGTTCACCCACGCCGCTGGGCGGCGCTTCGCTGGGCACGATATGCACGTCGACCACCGGCATTTCGGTGAGGCGCAGCACCTGGTAGTCGTGGAAATTGCTCTGCTGCACCTGGCCGTCCTTGAAGGTCAGCTGGCTGTGCAGCGCGGCGCTCAGACCGAAGGTGATGCCCGACTCCATCTGCGCGGCAATGCCTTCCGGATTCACCGCGGTGCCGCAGTCGATGGCACAGGTCACCTTGTGGACGCGGATGCTGCCCTTGTCCACGGAGACTTCCGCCACCTGCGCCACCACGCTGCCAAAGGATTCGTGCACGGCCACGCCGCGCGCGCGACCTTCCGCTGCCGGTGATCCCCAGCCGGCTTTCTCCACCGCCAGGTTGAGTGCGGCGAGATGACGCGGGTGTTCGGCCAGCAGCGTGCGCCGATAGGCCACCGGGTCCTTGCCGGCAGCATGCGCCAGTTCATCGACCAGGCTTTCCATCACGAAGGCGTTGTAGCTGTGGCCGACCGAGCGCCACCACAGCACCGGCAGTTTGATGTCCGGTGAGTGCAGCGTGACGCGATGATTGGCCGCGCCCTTCACATACGGCGAATCCGCGACACCTTCGACCGAGCTGCTGTCCACGCCGTCCTTGATCGAGAACGGTTCGAACGGCGTGCCCTTCATGATCGACTGGCCGACCATCGCCTGCTGCCATGCCACCGGCATGCCCTCGCCATCGAGGCCAATCTTCGCGGCCTGCAGGAACATCGGACGGTAGTAGCCGCCGTGGATGTCGTCTTCACGCGTCCACACGGTTTTCACCGGCATGCCGGCGGCCTTGGCCACTTCCACGGCCTCGCTGACGAAGTCCGAGGTCGGTGTCGCGCGGCGACCGAAGCCACCACCGAGGAACATGGTGTGCAGCTTCACCTTTTCCACCGGAATGCCGGTGATGCGCGACGCCGCCATCTGGTCGAACTGCTGGAACTGCGTGCCGGTCCAGATCTCGCAGCCGTCGGCGTCGATCTTCACCGTGCAGTTCAGCGGCTCCATCGGTGCGTGGGCGAGGTAGGGCACGTTGTATTCGGCCTCGACCGTTTTCTTCATGTCCTTCATGGCGGCAGCGATGTCGCCAGCTGTTGCGGCGACCGGACCGTCGGTCTGCGCGGTCTTGCGGAAGCTCTCGCGCAGCTTGTCGGTATCGAGCCCTTCGTTGGGGCCGGCGTCCCATTCGATCTTCAGTGCATCGCGACCTTTCTTCGCCGCCCAGAAATGATCGGCGATCACCGCCACGCCGCTCGGTACCCGCACCACCTTGCGCACGCCGGTTACGGCCAGCGCCGCCGTGTCATCCAGCGACTTCACGCTGCCGCCAATCACGGGTGGGCGCGCGACCAGTCCGGTTTTCAGTCCATCGAACTGCACGTCCATGCCGAAGGTGGCGCGGCCGGTGATCTTCTCCGGCGTGTCCAGGCGACGGGTGCGCTTGCCGATGACTTTCCAGTCCTTGCGTGGCTTCAGCGTCAACGTCTTCGGATCCGGCACGGGCAGTTTGGCCGCGGCATCGGCGAGTTCGCCGAAACTGGCCTTGTGCTTGCCTGCGCTGGCTATGCCGTCAGCGATGTTCACTTCGGCCGCCTCAACGCCGAAGCGCGCGGCGGCGGCCTGGGTCAGCATGGCGCGTGCGGCGGCGCCAGCCTGGCGGTAGCGGTCAAATTCGCTCGCGGTGCTGGTGGAGCCGCCCGTGGCCATGGTGCCGAAACCGAGGTGCGCGTATGCCTGCTCGGCGGGCGCATGCTCGACCGCGATCTTTGTCCAGTCGGCATCAAGCTCCTCGGCGATCAGCATGGGCAGCGTGGTCCAGACGCCCTGGCCCATTTCCGAATGCGCCAGAATGATGCTGACGCGGCCATCCGTGCCGATCCGCAGGAAGGCGTTTGGCGCGAATTCGCTGCTGGCCGCGGCATCGGCAGCGGCGGCGAAGCGGTTGGCGCCTGGCACCAGGAAGGCGATCACCAAGCCGCCACCCAGCGTGGCGCTGCCCTTGAGGAAATTGCGGCGACTGAGGTTGGTCGCGCCGTGCTTGGATGCATTGGTCTTGGTCGGAGTGTTCACGCGGATCTCCAGAAATTCGGTGCCATCAGGTGCCGGGTTGCTCTAGCAGCAAGCGGCGCGGCGAAAATGCGGCTCAGGACTTGGCCAGCTCGGCGGCGCGATGCACGGCGGCGCGGATGCGCGGGTAGGTGCCGCAGCGGCAGATGTTGCCGTTCATCGCGGCATCGATGTCGCTGTCGGTCGGCTCCGGCTTGCTGGCGAGCAGCGCAACGGCGGCCATGATCTGTCCGGACTGGCAGTAGCCGCACTGCACCACGTCGAGTTCGGCCCAGGCGCGCTGCACCGGATGGCTGGCGTCGGCCGGCAGTGATTCGATGGTTTCGATGGATTTGCCGGCCAGCGCCACTGCTGGCGTGACGCAGGAGCGGATCGGCGCGCCATCGACGTGCACGGTGCAGGCACCGCACTGCGCCATGCCGCAGCCGTACTTGGTGCCGGTCATGCCCAGCAGGTCGCGCAGCACCCAGAGCAGCGGCATGTCTGCCGGCGCGTCCACCTCGTGATCCTTGCCATTCACCCGCAGTTTCATGGTGCGCGCCTCGCCTCGATCGATGGACATCGAAGCCTACTCCCTTGTCGCGACGTTTGCAGGCCGGGTTCGTTGCCGCCCTCTTGCGAAAACCGTGTCGACTGCGATTACCCTTGGCGCATGGCCGATCGATTCCTTTCCGCTTCCCCGCAGGTGCTGGCTGCGGCCGCGCTCGCCGCGCGTGATCACGATGCCGCAGCGCTTGCGCTGGTACTGGATACCGAAGGCTCCACCTATGTCGGACGGGGGGCGATGGCCCAGTTCGGCGGCAGTACTGGGCAGGTTGGCTGGCTCAGTGGCGGCTGCCTGGAGTCGGCGATTGCCGAAACCGCGCGGCTCGCCGTTGACCGGAAGCGCATCGAGTGGATGGATATCGACACCCGTGACGATGACAGCCTGCTCAGCGGTTCGGCCACCGGCTGCCGCGGTCGCCTGCATCTGGCGCTGATCCCGCTGACCGATCTGGAGGGGCTGTCAGCCCTCATCGGGCACTGGCAGCAGGCGGTGGTTCCGCTGTCACTGATGTTGTCCTGCGACGGAAAGCTGCGTCTGGCTGCGGGTGACAGCGCCGGTGAATGGCAGCTCGCAACCGCGGGCGCGGCGCCGTGGCTGGCGCCGAACTGGCAGCTCGACTTCGAGGCGCAGCCACGTGTCTGCCTGTTCGGTGCCGGACCGGAATCCGACAGTCTGCTGACCATGCTCGGACAGGCTGGCTGGCGAACGCTGCTGGTCGAACGACGCGAACGCTGGCGAAGCGCGGGTGATCTGGCTGATCGCCTGATCGAGTTGTCGCCGGCGAATGCGCTGGACGATGCCGAAGTGTCGACCGCCACAGCCGCGCTGGTCATGCACCACAATTTCGAGCGTGATCGCGACACGCTGGAAGCACTGGCCGGTTCGACCATCCCCTTCATCGGCCTGCTCGGCCCGCGTCGGCGGCGCGACGACCTGTTCCGGCTGCTGTCCGCCGATCAGGCTGAGTCGCTGCAGCCTCGCCTGCACTCACCGGTTGGTCTTGATCTCGGCGGCCGAGGTGCGGAGGCGATTGCCTTGAGCATCGCCGCCCAGCTGCAGATGCTCCGGCATGGCAAATAGCGTGTGAAAGCTCGTCCTCGACATGTCGCGCTGATCCTCGCTGCTGGCGGAAGCCGGCGACTGGGCCGTCCCAAGCAGCTGCTGACTCGAGATGGCGAGACGCTGGTGCATCGCGCCTGTCGTCTGGCGATGGCGACATCACCCGAGCGCCTGCTGCTGGTGACTGGTGCGTTCGAGGAACAGGTGCTGGCTGCCGTGGCCGACATGGCGCTCGAGGTAGCCCACAACCCGGACTGGGAACAGGGACTGGCGACCAGCCTGACCGTCGCCGCAAAGCGCCTGCCCGACAGTGATCAACCCGTACTTATCCTCGGCTGCGACCAGCCGGCGCTGGAAGCCACTCATCTGCTGGCCTTGCTGCGTGCAGTGGGCGATCTGGAACATGGTCGCCGCTGTGACCATGCCGCCACCCGCTATGTCGATGCGGTGGGAATGCCCGCGCTGGTGCCGGCTTCCGAACTCCAGCGTGTCAGCGTATCGGGCGATACCGGGCTCCGGAAAATCCTTAACCGGCTAGACGCGGATGCGATCAGCATCATTGACGCAGCCGAGCTGGCGCTGGACATCGATACCGATGATGACCTTCGCTCAGCCCGGGAGCGTGGCGTGCTCGATCCCGTTTGAGGCGGAAGGTGCTCAGCGCGGTGGTGCGCCGAGCTCTTCGGCGTCTAGGTAGCGGTCACCGTTGCGATCCTGCAGGTGGAAGCGGGTGGCGAAGGCTTCTCGCTGGCGTTGCAGGTTCACCGGCCGGCCGCCGCGACTGCGCGTGCCGGGTGGCAATTCGTTGGCGCTGAGGAGACCGTCGCCGTTGCGGTCCATTTCGCGAGCGCTGCGGCCGAGGTAGTCCTGGTATTCACGCAGCGAGACACGGCCGTCGCCGTCGCTGTCGATCAGCGCCAGGTACTCCTGCGGTGACTCGACGCTCCAGATCGACGCTGCCAGCACCGAACCCGGTGCTGCGAGGCTCATTGTCGCGAGCAGCAGCGCGAGTCGGTGCAGTGGCGCCATGGCTCAGGCGCGGACGGGAACCAGTGCGTAGCCTTTGAGGCGTTCGGCGAACTCGGCCAGCGCGCGGTTGCCGGAGGCCTCGGCCTCACGGCACCAGTTGCGCAGCGATTCCAGCATGGCCTCGCTGCCGCCACTGTTGCGCGCATACACGGCACGCAGGCGCTGGCGGAACTCGAACACGGTAGCCAGCTTCGGACGCTGCGCGATCCATTGTTCGAAGCGCTCGCGGTTGTCGCTGTCCAGCCACTGGCCGTGGTTCTTCATGGCGCGACGCATGCGACGCGGCAGGCTGCGCAGGGTCTCGCCGGCCTGCTGCGCCTCGGCGCGCCAGGTCGGCAGCACCACGCCACGGAAATAGTCGCGCATCACCTGGTAGCGATGCGCCATGACGGCGCGCAGCGTGTCGGAATCCGGAAGCGCGATGTTGGCGCGGATATCCAGCTTGGGCGCCACGCGGCGAACCTTGGCCAGTCGAACGGTCTCCAGACCACGCAGTACGGCCCAGCCGATGTCGAACTCGAAGCGGCGCAGCGCGAAGCGCGCGGAGCTCGGGAAGGCATGGTGGTTGTTGTGCAGCTCCTCGCCGCCCAGCAGCACCGCCCATGGCGTGATGTTGGTGGCGCAGTCGTCGGTTTCGAAGTTGCGGTAGCCCCACCAGTGGCCGAGGCCGTTGATGACGCCGGCAGCGGCGACCGGGATCACCAGCATCTGCAGCGCCCAAAGGGTGACGCCAATGACGCCGAACAGTGCGATGTAGGCGAACAGAAGCACGGTCGGACCCAGCGACGGATAGCGGCCGTAGATGCCTCGCTCCAGCCAGTCGGTCGGCGTGCCGGCCCCATACTGCTCGTTGATGGTCGGATCCTTGCGTGCGTCCTGGTACAGCGTCACGCCGTGGAAAACCACCTTGTTGATGCCGAGGACCACCGGGCTGTGCGGATCGTTCTCGGTCTCGCAGTGCGCGTGGTGCTTGCGATGGATCGAGACCCAGTCCTTGGTCACCATGGCCGTGGTCAGCCACAGCCAGAAGCGCATCGGATGCGACACGATCGGATGCAGGTCGACGCCACGATGCGCCTGGCAACGATGCAGGTAGATCGTCACCGAAAGAATGGTGAACTGCGCCACCACGGCGAAGACGATCAGCAGGACCAGCCAGTCGTTGCGGACCAGGCCATCGGTGAGCCACGCGTACAGGGAAGGATTCATCGGGGTGTGCTTGTGTCGTGTTGAATCGGCATTATGCCTACATGCCGCCGCGTCGACCTGAATACAAGGGTGAGCCGGTCCACAGCTTTGAGCCGCTGTCGCCAGGCGGAAATGAGGGGCGGGGCCATATTCGTCGCAGGGAACGGTGAAGATCGCCGCAACGAGGGGAACGATGGAAGACTGGATGCTCGACTACCTGCCACTGCTGATCGCCACGCCATTGGTGGTGGCTGTCCTGTGGGCCGCCCATTGGGCGCTGCTGGGTCGTCGGCGCAGCACCCTTGGCGCCGAAGCTCGGCTGCCCCGGCAGATCGCTCTGCTGGTGATCACCATCGCTGCCCTGGTCCTGCTGATCCTGCTGCTGCCGATGGCCGGTGAGACCCGCTCGGAAGTGCTCAAGCTGCTCGGTGTCGCACTGACTGCGGTGGTGGCGCTTTCGTCAACGACGTTCATCGCCAACGCGATGGCCGGGGTCATGTTGCGGGTCGTCGGCAGCTTCCGGCCCGGCGATTTCATCTCGGTGGAGGACCGCTTCGGCCGCATCAGCGAGCGCGGCCTGTTCCATACCGAGATCCAGACCGAGGATCGCGACCTCGTCACCCTGCCCAACCTGTTCCTCGCCACGCATCCGATCAAGGTGGTGCGCAGCTCCGGCACCATGATCACCGCCAGCCTGTCACTGGGCTACGACGTCTCGCACCGGCGCATCGAGCGCCTCCTGAAGCAGGCTGCGGAAGCCGTGGATCTGCAGGAACCATTTGTGCAGGTCATGGAGCTGGGCGACTTCTCCGTTACCTACAAGGTGTCGGCATTCCTGGAGGATGTGAAGCAGATCATCAGCGCGCGTTCCAACCTGCGGCGCAGCGTGCTCGACACGCTGCACGGTGACGGCGTGGAGATTGTCTCGCCCACCTTCATGAACCAGCGCCAGCTGGATCCGGGACGGCCTGTGATTCCCAAGCATGATCGCGGGCCGGACGCGGAGGTGATGAAGGCTGCGGATGCCGACTCGCCCGAGCAGCGCGTCTTCGACAAGGCCGAAGAGGCCGAATCGCTGGACGCGCTGAACCAGCGTATCGATGACCTTGAGAACGATTACGAAGCCGCCTGCAAGGAGCATGGCAAGGACAGCGAACAGGCGGCCAGTCTCAGGCAATCGATGGACAAGGCCGTGGCCGAGCGCGACGCGCTCAAGCAGCGCCGCGAAGAAGAGCGTCGCGCCGAGCGCGAGCGCCGCAATGGCAAGGCCGATACGGATGCTGAAGGCGGGCAGGCGGATGACGCGGAGTGACTAGCGGTGCCTGAGCTTCCCGAGGTAGAAACCACCCGGCGCGGCATTGCGCCGCATCTGCTGGGGCGGACGGTGCGCGAGGTGGTGCTGCGCCGGCATGATCTGCGCTGGCCGATTCCGGATGCCGTGCCGCGAGGTTTGAACGGCGCCAGCATCACCGACGTTCGCCGGCGCGCGAAGTACCTGCTGCTGGACGTCGACGGTGGCAGCGCGCTGCTGCATCTGGGCATGTCCGGCAGCCTGCGCGTGCTGGATGGCGATCCGCCGCCGGGCCCGCACGACCACGTCGATATCGTGCTGGACGATGGCCGGCGCCTGCGTTTCCGTGATCCGCGCCGCTTCGGCTGCCTGCTCTGGCAGCCCGCAGGCGAGGTCCATTCGCTGCTGGCTGGCCTCGGCCCGGAGCCGCTGTCGGAAAGTTTCGACGGCGAGTGGCTGCATCGTCTGAGTCGCGGACGCAGTGCGTCGGTCAAGGCCTTCCTGATGGACCAGGCCGTCGTCGTTGGTGTCGGCAACATCTACGCCGCGGAAGCCCTGTTCCAGGCCGGGATCGATCCGCGCCGTGCCGCAGGCAAGGTTTCATTGGCGCGCTATCGACAGCTCGCCGACGCGGTGAAGCAGATCCTCGGCTACGCCATCAAACGCGGCGGCACCACGCTGCGCGATTTCCTCAGCCCGGACGGCGCGCCCGGCTATTTCGAGCAGGAGCTGCAGGTCTACGGTCGAGAAGGGGAGGCCTGCAAGGTCTGTGGCGCGGCGTTGAAATCGGCGCGCCTGGGCCAGCGCGCCAGTGTCTGGTGCCCGCGCTGCCAGCGCTGAGCGGCTTCAGGCCGGCGACCGCTTGCCAGCACGCGCCAATGCCCCCACATTGGGTACTACAGAGGGTATCCGCATGAGCACAGGGGGCGGAATGGGCGATACACATGGAGACAGCCAGCGGCAGACCGAGCTGGTGGCATTGCGCAGCGCCGCCGACGTGCGCGCCTACCTCGCGGCGCATCAGCGGGCTGAGCTGCACTGGAGCCCGCCGGAGCTTCGCAGTGCCCAGCACCTGCTCTCCGAGGAGTGCCGCATTGCCGAGGATCGCCTTGGCGGCGCGCATCGACTCGGCATTCCCGTGGTGCTGCCCGAGGACATCGAGCCCGACGAGGACGCCGTTGCCCTGATGCGTCCGGAGCAGGCGCGCACGCTGCGAGCGGTTCCGCTGCTCACCCATGCGGGTCAGGTGGCGGTGGCGATGGAGAATCCTGCTGACGTCACCACGCTGCATACGCTGGAGTTCCTGTCGCGCTTCCATGTCGTCCCGATATTGGCGGCGCCGCACGCGATCCGCGATTTCATCGCCCAGCACTATGACCGCGTCGAGGATGCGGCCATCGCGCGTTCGCTGGGCCTCGACCCCAATGCGGCCACCCATGAAGCCACTGAACACGAGGTCGAGCGACTGTCGCGCGAGGTGCCGGTGGTCCGCATCGTCAGCGACTTCATCGCCGAGGCCGTGCGTCGTCGCGCTTCGGACATCCACATCCGGCCAAGCCCTTACGGCGCGGACCTGCTGTTCCGCATCGATGACGAGCTGGTGCCGGTGCGGCGCTTCCTGCGTGCGCTGGTGCCGGCCATCGTCAGTCGGGTAAAGGTGCTGGCGACGATGAACCTGGCCGAGCATCGGCGACCGCAGGATGGCCGCTGCAGCTTTGGCCTCGACGATGGACGCTCGGTGGATCTGCGCATGTCGGTGCTGCCCGCCGTGTTCGGCGAGAGCGTGGTCATCCGCATCCTGGATACCGTGGAAAGCCTGCGCGCGCTGGATCAGATCGGCCTGACGCCTCGCGATGCCGAGCTGATCGACGACCTGATGAACCGCAGCCACGGCATGTTCCTGACCACCGGGCCTACCGGCTGCGGCAAGTCGACCACCCTGTACGCCATGCTGCTGGAGATGCGCAAACAGCGCATCAATATCCTTACCGTCGAGGACCCGGTCGAGTTCCATATCGAGGATATCCAGCAGATGCAGGTGAACCGCGCGGCGGGCTTCACCTTTGCCGGTGCCCTGCGAAATTTCCTGCGCCACGATCCCGACGTGATCATGGTCGGCGAGATCCGCGATCGCGAAACCGCGGATGTCGCCGTGGAAAGCGCGCTGACCGGCCATCTGGTGCTGTCGACCCTGCACACCAACACGGCGGCTACCACGGTCACCCGCATGCTGGAACTGGGTGTCGAGTCCTACCTGCTGCGTGCGTCGCTGCTGGCGGTGATGGCGCAGCGGCTGGTTCGCCTCAACTGCACGCACTGCCTCGATGTCGAGGACGTGGCGCCGCATATCCGCGAGCAGATGGGCGTCGGCCCGGACGAGGAGTTCAAGGCCGGTCGCGGCTGCCGGCACTGTGATGGGCTGGGCGTGCATCGACGCGAAGCGGTCTACGAGCTGCTGGAAATCACGCAGGCCA
The DNA here is from genome assembly GCA_024233975.1 of Rhodanobacteraceae bacterium. GTDB lineage: Bacteria > Pseudomonadota > Gammaproteobacteria > Xanthomonadales > Xanthomonadaceae > JACKOX01. Next base: position 17,945 of record JACKOX010000015.1, on the reverse strand, counting down.
TCCGCCAGCTGATCGTGCCCGGCGCCGAGGCCGACAGCATCCACCAGGCGGCCCTGAAGCAGGGCATGGTGCCAATCACCGAGGCCGCCGTGGCCATGGCGCGTAGCGGTCGGATATCGCTGACCGAGGCCTACCGGGTTCGCGCCGACTGAGGCGGCGAATAACGTGCTCTGGCGACGTGGTCGTCAGTCCGATGGTGCGCCGCGTCACACTTCTGTCTTGAAACTGGGGTAGGTTCGATCCTGGGCCGGCTTGGGGTGCCGGCCTTTTCGTGTCTCACTCCGGGGAAAATCACATGATCAACAAGAAGGCCGTCAGCCTGCTGGCTGCGCTGTGCGCGTTTGCGTCCGCGGCCCAGGCGGAAGTCTGGATCAACGAAATTCACTACGACAATGGCGGCGCCGATGTCGGCGAAGCCATCGAAGTCGCCGGCGACGCCGGCAGCGACCTCAATGGCTGGACGCTGCAGCTTTACAACGGCAGTGATTCAGCGGTCTACGCGACCTACGATCTCGGCGGCAGCGTGCCCGGCACCTGTGGTGCCTATGGCGTGGTGTCGGTGAACACGCCGGGCCTGCAGAACGGCAGCCCGGACGGCATCGCGCTGGTCAACGGCCAGGGCAAGCTGGTGCAGTTCCTCAGCTACGAGGGCTCGATCCGCGGCAAGAGCGGACCGGCCCGGCGCAAGTGGTCGACCGATATCGGCGTTTCCGAGTCTGGCAGCGAGCCGGTCGGGCAGTCGCTGCAACTGGCCGGCACCGGCACCAGCTATGCCGACTTCGTGTGGATGCCGGCTTACGACGAGAGCTTCGGCCAGTGCAATCCGGACCAGACTTTTCCGGGCATGGACCAGCCGCCCACCGTCACTGGCAACTCGCCGGCCGATGGCGCCACCGGCGTGGCGACCAACGCCAGCCTGCAGATCCAGTTCAGCGAACCGGTGACGGTCGCCAACGGCTGGCTGGAAATTGCTTGCGATGCCAGTGGCATCCATGGCTACAGCGTCAGCGGTGGTCCGACCGACTTCAGCATTGATCCCGACCAGGACTTCACCGCGCTGGAAAGCTGCCTGATCACGGTGAATGCCGCACAGGTCGCCGATGTCGACGGCAGCGCCGACTACATGCTGGCCGACGTGCAGTTCAGCTTCGACACCATGGCCAGCGGCTCGGGCTACTACGGCAGCGTCGACACCAGCAACGCGCAGTCGCTCCGCACCACGCTGCATGATGCGATCAAGGACCACACCCGCTATCCGTATACCTCGACCAGCACGGATACCTGGGACATCCTGGAGTTCGCCGACCAGGACCCGATGAACGCCGGTCGCATCGTCGACATCTACAAGAACGCCAGTTACCAGAAGTACGGCGGTGGCAACACCGAGTACAACCGCGAGCACAGCTGGCCGAAGTCCTACGGTTTCACCAACGACGGTTCCGGCAACTACCCATACACCGACACGCACATGCTGTTCCTGTCGGATTCCGGCTACAACTCCGCGCGTGGCAACAAGCCGTATGACGACTGCGCCAGCAGCTGCCTGATCTACCAGACCGATGCCACCAATGGCACCGGTGGCGGCGTCAACGACGTCAACAAGGCCAGCAGCAACTACTGGCAGACCTGGGATGAGCGCAAGGGCGACGTGGCGCGCGCGCTGATGTACATGGACGTGCGTTACGAGGGCGGCGTCCATGGCGTCACCGGTGCGGCCGAGCCGGATCTGGTCCTTACCGATGATCCGAACCTCATCCAGTCCAGCTCTGCCAACGAATCGATCGCCTACATGGGCCTGCTGTCGACCATTCTGCAGTGGCACCAGCAGGATCCGGTGGACGAGGCCGAGCGCCTGCGAAACGAGGCGGTGTACAGCTACCAGGGCAACCGCAATCCGTTCGTCGATCATCCGGAGTGGGCGGCCTGCCTGTTCCAGAACCAGTGCAACTGATCGCGACGATTCCGCAGCAATGCACTCGCACACGGCCCGCCTCGCGCGGGCCGTGTCATTGATGCGTGCGACGAATGGCGGCTCGACCTGCATCGACCACGGCGTTAGGCTCGGCACAGGCGCCGCCATGAACGAGCCGTTATGACGACCTCCCTTCCGCCGCAAGCGCTGGTTGCCCTGCAGGCCGGTCGCAAGATCGAGGCGATCAAGATCGTCCGCGAATCCATGGGCGTGAGCCTGCTGGAAGCCAAGAAGCTGGTGGAGGCGGCGGCGCAGAATGACGGCGTCGCACCGCCGGATGCGCGATCGCAAGTCGCCGATCTCCTGATTCCTGCAATCGAAGCCCTGCGGCAGGGAAAGCTGATCGAGGGAATCCGCATCCTGCGCCAATCCGGGCTGGGGCTGGCCGAAGCCAAGGCGCTGCTCGAGCGCGCGCAGCGCGAAGGCATCAGCCCGCACGATCTGTTGACCGGGCAGGACCATCCGCCAGCCGGCGAGCTGCCGCTGGAAGCCATGCTGGCTTTGCGCAATGGCAACATGGTCGAAGCGGTTCGCCTCTACCGCGCCAAGAACGGGGGCGGCCTGAAGGATGCAAAGGACGCGCTGGAGGCCTATCTGGCCGATGATCCCCTGCTGCAGCGACAGTACGACGCGGCGCGCGCCGAGCATGGGGGCCGCTGGAAGCGCCATGTCGCCACCGTCGTTGTCATCCTGCTGTTGGCCGGCGCCTGGTTGGCCCTGCGCAGCAGCTGATCGTGTCGGCCTGACGGGCTTCCCCCACGGAAGTCACGATGACCAAACACACCCTGTCCTCCGGCATAGGTGTTTTGGTGAGGTATGACGGTAAAGTGCTGGCGTCCGTCCCCGGGGAGTCGCCGCGATGAGCCTTGAAGCCACTGAAAGCGCTGAACGCGCCGACGCGAGTACCGTTGATACGCCGTTGGCGCCGATCACCGCCGCCCGGCGCATCGATGCCATGGACATCCTGCGTGGCTTCGCGCTGATTGGCATCCTGCTGATGAACATCGAGTGGTTCAACCGCCCGATCGCCGAGCTGCCGCGCTTTGACCACGCGCTGACCGGTTTCGATCATGCCGCCAGTTTCCTGGTGATGCTGCTGGTGCAGGGCAAGTTCTACAAACTGTTCTCGCTGCTGTTCGGCATGGGTTTCGCCATCATGCTGAGCCGCGCGCAGGAACGCGGGCAGCCGTTCACGGCGGTGTTCCTGCGCCGCATGCTGGCCCTGTGGCTGATCGGCGTGGCGCATCTTGTGTTCTTCTGGGGCGGCGACATCCTGCATGACTACGCCGTCGGAGGACTGCTGCTGCTGGGTTGGGTTGGCCTGTGGAACCGTGGCCGGATGAAGCGCTTCAACAATCCGGATTCCATCCGCCGCTTCGCCCTCTGGTACATGTCCGTTCCCTTCATCGCCATGACCGTGGCCGGCATCGGTTACGGCACGCTGCATGACAGCGCCTATTTCCAGTCGCGCTTTGAGGAGCGCCAGGAAATCCTGGCGAACGGCGAGACGCAGCTGGCCGAAGCGAAGGCCGATGGCATCGATCTCGCTGCGGACGAGGAGGACGACGCCAAGGATGAGTCCGCCGCAGACGGCGATGACGCTGCAAAGGACGAAGCGGCAGACGAGCTCGATCCGGAATCCGCGGAGGCACGCGCTAAGCGCATCGAGGAAGGCAGTGAGGAGCGGGCGAAGGGTCTGGCGCGTCGTGACAAGCGCATCACCGAAGAGACGGCGGCGCTTGGCCATGGCAGCTACGCCGAAGCGACGGTCTTCCGCGCCGGCCACCTGGGCGGCGACCTCGCGCAATCAGTGTTTTTCTCGTTCCTGATGCTGCTGCCGATCTTCGTGCTGGGATACTGGATGGTGATTTCCGGCCGCATCCGTCACCCGGAACAGCATCGCGGCTTCTACCGCACGCTCATGTACGCGGGTATCGGCATTGGCCTGCCGATGTCGCTGGCTTCGGCGCTCATCCTGATCAACCCGGCGGTGAACGAGGTACAGCAGGTCGGCGGGACCGCCATGGCGCTGTTCCAGTTCGCCCAGTTCGTGCTGGCCGCCGGTTACCTTGGCCTGATCGTGACAATGGTGATGTCGCCATTCTGGCGGCGCCTGCTCGACTGGCTGTCGCCACTGGGTCGCATGGCGCTGACCAACTACCTGACGCACACGCTGATCCTGACCACGCTGTTCTACGGTTATGGCTTCGAGCAGTTCGGGCAGATTCCGCGCGGGCCGCAGGTGCTGATCGTGGCCGCGATCATCGCCTTCCAGTGGCTGTTCAGCACGTTGTGGCTGAAAGTCTTCCGCTTCGGTCCCATGGAATGGTTGTGGCGCTGCTTCACCTACTGGAAGTGGCAGCCGCTGCGACGCCAGGCGGCCTGAAGTCCATCAGATCGGACCGACCAGCGGTTGATGACAGGGGGTGGACGGTAGGGGCATGCTGTCGTCCCCCGTCTGCTGCGGCCTGTACATGCCCCTCGCTTTTCATCGGCCACGGCCGTCCCGGCTCGCTTTTGCGCTGTTGCTCGCGGCGACCTCCGCCCAGGCCCACGTCGACCTGGATCTGAGCTACGTCGACACCGGCGGCGCGAAGTACACCCGCTTCAAGAACTGGGTGGATGCCGCCGTCGGCGGATCTCCGGGCTATGCCTTTTCGGCGACCGACGCGGCCTTCATGGCCGAGCTGGATGGTGATGCGTCCTACTGCACGCTGGCCGTGCAGATGGTGGAGCAGCAGGTCAGTGATGCCGAGGCGCTCATTGCGATGAGCCAGCGCCCGGCCGTCAGCTACGACTCCTATCTCGAAGTCGGCGACATGATCCGCGACCTCGCCATTACCTACGACTGGTGCGAGATCTACACCACCGCGCCGCAGCGCACCCGCTGGGCCAACTACGCCGAGCAGGCGGTGTGGAACGTGTGGAACCCGAACAACGCCGAATGGGGTGGGAACCCATTTCCGTGGTCGGGATGGTCGATCAACGATCCCGGCAACAACTACTACTACAGCTTCCTGGAGGCCACGATCAGTTGGGCACAAGCCAGCGACTCCACCACGTGGAAGAACTTCATCGCCACCCAGAAGATCCCGCCGCTGCAGGATTATTTCGCGCTGCTGCCCGGCGGCGGCAGCAGCGAGGGCACCGGTTACGGCACCTCGCACATGCGCCTTTTCTGGCTGTATCGCCTGTGGCGCGATGCCGAGGGCAGTGATCCGTCGGCCTCGAATACGCACCGCGACAACAGCATCCTGTACTGGGCCCACGCTACCGTCCCAGGCAATGATCGCTTCGCGCCGATCGGCGACCAAGCGCGCGTGTCCGAGCCGGTGCTGTTCGACTACCAGCGGCGGCTGATGCTGGAAGCGCGCGCGCTGAGCACCGATCCGACCACTCGCTACATCGCCAGCGGCTGGCTTAACCGGATCTCGGTGGACCAGATGGAGCAGGGCTTCAACTTCCGCCACGACCTGCTCGACGCCGGCAGCAGTTCGGCGTTCCCAACAACGTTACATTACCTGGCCGAGGGCACCCGCCATCTGTTCGCGCGCACCAGCTGGCAGCCGGACGCCTGGTGGATCAGCTTCGTGGCCGGCCGCTTCGAGCAGTCGCATGCGCATGAAGACCAGGGCAGCTTCACCTTTTACGGCGAAGGCACTTGGCAGGTGGTGACCGAGAACATCTGGTCGCACAGCGGCATCGAACAGGGCGGCGAGGTGCACAACCTGCTGCGCTTCGATCACAATGGACAGCCGGTGCGTCAGCAGCGAGGGACCGCGTCGAGCATGAGCGCGGTCCGCCAAATGGACGGCTCGCTCAGCGTGCACGCCAACCTGCTGCCGGCTTACGACGGTCAAACCGGGGTCAACGCCTGGACCCGCGACCTCAGCTTCGACGCCAATGGCCTAGTGGTCGACGACCTGTTCAGCATCGATGCGCAAACCACCGCTACCTTCCAGCTCAACCTGCCGGAAGCGCCGATCATCGTCGGCAACCACGTCCACGTCGGTGCGCTGGATATCGAGGTCGAGCTGCCGGAAGCACCCACGTTCAATCTGATCGACTGGCATGCGCTCGATGCCGGCGAGTTCAACAGCGGCTATCGCTTGGATATCGGCGGCAGCAACAGCCACTACCGGGTGATCCTGCGTCCGGTGGACCGCGTGTTCGCTGATGGCTTCGAGGGCGATGCGCCCTGAGGCACCGATTCCCGGCTGCGACGATGCCGACCCCACAATGAAAAACGGGCGCCGACATGTGGCGCCCGTTTTCGTTCTTGTTGGATCTGTCCGATGGATTACTGGGCGATCAGGCTGACATCGTCGATCAGGAACGAGGTCGCGGTGGTCGAGCCCTCGGCGCCTTCGAAGTAGAGCTGGATGGTCTGCCCGGCATAGGCCGACAGGTCATAGCTCTGCTGCTGGTAGCCGCTGGTTGCATCCAGATTCGACCAGGTGTGCAGCGTGGCCAGCACGCTGCCCGAGCTGTTGCGGACCTGCAGCTTCAGCGTGTCGTAGGCCGTTGTGGTGCTGGTCTCGCTGGTGCTGATGCTCAGCCAGAAGGTCAGCGCCGCGCTGTTACCCGACGGAATGCTCATCGTCTGCTGCACGGTGTCAGTGTGCGTGCTGCCGTAGCCGCACAGCCAGGCCTTCCAGCTGCCGTTGTGTGGCGAGCTGCTGGTCGAGCTGTCGATCACGCCAGAGGTGGCGCTCCACACGGTGTTGCCGCTCTCGAAGCCGGGGTTGCCAACCAGCTCCACTGGCGTGCTGCCGCCACCGGAACCGCCACCACTGCCACCGCCACTGCTGCCGCCGCTACGGGTCAGCGTCAGCGTATAGGTCAGCGAGGTGCTGCTGCCTTTGTAGCTGATCACCTTGATGTAGACGGATTGAGCGCTGCTGCCGTTGGTGTAGCTGAACGACTCGTTGCTGGAGCTGCTGGTGGAGCTCTTCAGGCTGCTGTCGCTGGCGTTCACCAGATACAGGTCGTAGTCGTAGCTGCTGCCGGACGGGCCCACCATGTCCACGGCCAGCGTCTCGCCGGCCAGCAGATCGACGCGGAAGTAGTCCTTGTCGGTGGTGTTGCCCATGGTGCCGACGATGCTGGTGATGTCGCTGGCGACCGTGTTGGCTGCCGACACCGACCCGTTGCTCTCGGCTTCGTCCATGCTGCCGCTACCGCTTCCACCGCCGCCGCTACCACCACCGGAGCCACCACCGCTATCGCCGCCGCTGTAGGTCGGCGTCAGCGTATAGGTCAGTGAAGTGCTGCTGCCCTTGTAGCTGATCACCTCGGCATAGACGCTCTGTGCGCTGCTGCCGTTGGTGTAGCTCACCGACTCGTTGCTGGTGCTGCTGATCGAGCGGGCCAGCTGCGTGCCGGCGGCATCGAACAGGTACAGGTCGTAGTCGTAGCTGCTGCCGGACGGGCCGACCATGTCCAGCGTGAGCGACTCGCCCGCCGTCAGGTCGAGGCGGAAGTAGTCCTTGTCGCTGGTGTTGCCCATGGTGCCGACGATGCTGTCGTAGCTGTGGTCGACCGCGTTGGCGGAAGCGATGCTGCCGTTGCTTTCGACTTCGGCGTAGCTGCCGCCCGGCGACGGCGTGCTGTTGCTGACGCTGAACGACACCGAGCTCGAGGTGCCGACATTGCCGGCGGCGTCATAGGCCTTGGCGGTCAGGCTGTGGCTGCCGTTGCTCACCGTGGTTGAATCAAACGACAGGCTGTAGGGCGAGCTGCTGTCGCTGCCCTTCACGCTGCCGTCGACCAGGAAGTCCACGCGAGAGACGCCGACGTTGTCGGAAGCCGTGGCGCTGAAGCTGATGCTGCCGCTGCTGCCCGAGGCACTGGCACTGACCGTCGGTGCGGTGGTGTCCGGCGTGCTGTTGCTGACGCTGAACGACACCGAGCTCGAGGTGCCGACGTTGCCGGCGGCGTCATAGGCCTTGGCGGTCAGGCTGTGGCTGCCGTTGCTGACCGTGGTCGAATCAAACGACAGGCTGTAGGGCGAGCTGCTGTCGCTGCCCTTGAGGCTGCCGTCCACGTAGAACTCGACGTTGGTGACGCCAACGTTGTCCGAGGCCGACGCACTGAAGCTGATGTTGCCGCTGCTGCCCGAAGCGCTGGCGCTGACCGTCGGTGCGGTGGTGTCGGACGGCGCGGCGCCCTGGCTCACCCACAGCGGCGCCGACCACAGGCGCAGGCCGTTGTCCTGGGTGACCAGCACGTAATAGAAGTGCTCGCCGTTGGCCGGGGTGAAGGTGTAGCTGCCCGAGCCTTCGTACAGCTGGCTCACCGTGCCGTTGCGACCGGGCACGCCTTCGAAGAACTGCACGCGCTGCGCGCTGCGGCCGCCGAGGCTGGCGTAGTTGGCGTTCAGCGTCAGCGAACCACCGTTGGCGAAGCGCTCGCCCATCACGTGGCCGTTGCCGGTGAGCACCACCTGGCCGGTCTTGTCCTCGGTGGCGAACACGCGGCGTTCACGCACGGCGTCGAGGAAGTTCGACAGGTTTGCCGATGACGCATTCGGCAGCAGCACGCCGGTCCGGTTGGTGAAGCTCAGGCCCCAGTTGGCGCAATGGTTGTCCTGGTCGCTGGTCGGGGCGACGTGGTAGCCGGCCTCCAGCAGCTTGTTCCAGGCGCCCACGTAGCTGCTGCGGCTGGTTTCGGTTTCGGTGGTGTTGGTGGAGAAGGCCGAGCTGTTCAGCACTTCCACCAGCATCATCACGTCGTCGCCGTTGGCGTCGTAGCCCAGCGCGGTACCGTTGACCAGGAACTGGCCGCTGGTCTTCGGGTGGTTGAACTGGCCGATCCAGCCACGCTGCTTCATGGTGGCGTACAGGGCCGGGTAGTCGCTCTTCGGCGTCAGTACCTCGCCAATCAGCTGGCCGCTGCCGTTGGTTTCCCACTCGGCGAGCGCATCCGGGTTGAGCAGGTTCAGGTGACCACCGTTGCTGATCACGCCCCACTCAAGGCCGTACATGGCGATGAAGCCCGGGTTGCTGCTGCGGTAGCTGCTGGCCGCGGCGATGCCGGAGTCGAACATGGCGATGGCCGTGGCCGGGTTCGCCGAGCTGTTGGTGCCGGTGCTGCCGTCGAACATGTGGTTATGTTCGGAGGTCAGCAGGAAGTCGCCGCCGGCCTGGTTGTCCATCATGGCGTAGGCATCGGCCGGGCCCATGCTGCCGCCCTGCGGTACTTCCGATCCGCCGCAGCTGCTCACCGGCGTGCCGCCGTCGCTGTGGTTGGTCTGGCTGTGGAAGTTGCCGTAGTAGATCGTGTACGGCAGGCCGGCATTGGCCGGCGTCGACTTGCTGCCATCCAGCGGCTTGGCCAGCGGTAGCGCGTCGAATGTCGGCATCGCCGCCTTCGGCAGGTCGCCGACCATGATGTCGAAGCGCTGCTCTTCCAGCTCGTCGGCAAAGGTGTGCAGGGCCTCCGTCACCAGCCCCGCCTTGTCGCGGCCGGATTCACTGCGCAGCGCCACGCTGGGAACCGCACGCAGCACCACGCTGTAGTAGCCGTCCGCCACCGGAATGCCGTCGGCGTCGCGGTTGTCCCATTCGATGCTCACCCGGCCTGCATGCTTGGCCAGCGTGGTGGTGTCGGACCATTCGCGGACCACTTCGCCGGTCGACGATTCGATGCGCACCTGCCAGGCGGCCAGGGTGGCCTTGCTGGCATACGGATAGCGGAAATGCAGTACCAGCTGCCGCAGATCGCCATCAGCGCGGAAGGGCGCGGTCAGCGCGGCTTCGAATTCCTGATGGTCTGGGTGGTACAGATCGGCAGGCGCGCTGGCGCCGACGGTCGAACAGGCAAAAACAAGCGCAACGGCAAGCGAATGCCGGCGCCACAGGTGGTGGGCCATGTGGTGTTTAACTCCCCGGTTGGCCGCATCCCTGCGGAAGGTGTCCCCGAAAAAACCGCGATACGATCACAGTTCTGCGTTGCAGTCATGTGACAGTGCAGCATTTTTGTGACCGGGAACCCGTTTCGGGGCCGAAAAACGGCTCAGCTCTTGAGTTTCCAGCCGGTGCGGAAGATCCACCACACGGCCGCCATGCAGGCCGCCAGGAAGCCCAGAATCGCCGCCACGCTGACCACCACGTTGACGTCGGCCAGGCCGTAGAAGCTCCAGCGGAAGGCGCTGATCAGGTACACCACCGGGTTGAACAGGCTGATCTTCTGCCACAGCGGCGGCAGCATGCTGATCGAGTAGAACGCGCCGCCGAGGAAGGTCAGCGGCGTGACGATCATCAGCGGGATTACCTGCAGCTTCTGCCAGTCGTTGGCCCACAGGCCGATGATGAAACCGAACAGGCTGAAGGTGATCGCCGTCAGCAGGAGGAAGCACAGCATCCAGAACGGATGCACGATCTCGTAGGGCACGAACACCCGCGCGGTGATCAGGATCAGCACGCCCAGCATCAGCGACTTGGTGGCCGCCGCGCCGACATAGCCGATCACCACTTCCAGCGGCGACACCGGTGCCGACAGCAGTTCGTAGATCGTGCCGGCCCACTTCGGCATGTAGATGCCGAACGACGCATTCGAGATGCTCTCGTTCAGCAGTGCCAGCATGATCAGGCCGGGAATGATGAAGGCGCCGTAGCTCACACCGTCCACGTCACCCATGCGCGAGCCGATGGCCGCGCCGAACACCACGAAGTACAGCGAGGTCGACAGCACCGGCGAGGCAATCGACTGGGTGATGGTGCGGAAAGTACGCGCCATCTCGAAGCGATAGATCGCCCAGATCCCGTAGCGGTTCATGGCGTGGCCTCCGCGCCGGCGTTCTGCGTCGCTTGTGACGGCTTCGAATGCACTAGGTTGACGAAGATTTCCTCCAGGGAACTCTCGCTGGTGTTGAGGTCGCGGAAATCGATGCCCTGCTGTGACAGCCGTCGAAGCAGGGTGGCAATGCCGGTCTCCTCGGCCTGGATATCGAAGGTGTAGGTCAGCGAGTGACCGTCGTCGGCCAGCTCCAGCGGCAGGTCGGACAGTTCGGCCGGCAGCTGCGGCAGCGGCGCCTGCAGCTGCAGCGTCAGCTGCTTCTTGCCCAGCTTGCGCATCAGCACCGCTGTGTCTTCCACCACCACCAGCTCGCCGTGGTTGATCACGCCGATGCGGTCGGCCATCTCCTCGGCCTCCTCGATGTAGTGCGTGGTCAGCACGATGGTCACGCCGCTGTCGCGCAGCTCGCGCACCATCGTCCACATGTCGCGACGCAGCTCCACGTCGACGCCGGCCGTCGGCTCGTCGAGGAACAGCACCGCCGGCTCGTGCGCCAGCGCCTTGGCAATCAGCACGCGCCGCTTCATGCCGCCGGACAGCGTCATGATCTTGCTGTCCTTCTTGTCCCACAGCGACAACTGCCGCAGCACCTTCTCCAGATGCGCCGGATTCGGCGGCTTGCCGAACAGCCCGCGACTGAAACGGCAAGTCGCCCACACCGACTCGAAGGCATCCGTCGATAGCTCCCGCGGCGGCACTACAGCCCGATCAGCGCGACCGCGTGTGCCGGTAATCGCGCACGATGTCGTGCCCATCGACGGCCTACGTTTATGTGGCGGTGACGATGCCGCAGATGATGCTGGGATCATCGTCGCGTCTCTGCCCGCAATTGCTCGGCCCCCCAGCAGCGCGAAGATCTCCTCGCGGCGGATATCCAGATCCACAGACTCAGCGCCGAAACTGGATGCGTAGGTCTTGTTCAGACCACGGACTGAATAATCGACGACATGGGGCGTAAGCAACACGCAGCGGGCAGGCGGCGATCTTAATCCTCAAGGCAATGGCTACCGCGCCCGCCAAAAGTGGAATCCAGCGTGTCGCGGGATTGCGGAACGACGGGCAACGCGGAGATCGCCGCCAGAATGTCCCACCACGCAGTGACTCCGCCAGCGCATCGGCGCGACGGCATCGGGCACTCCATCGCACCCAACAGGCGCCGCTTCCATGAGCCATGTGGTGATTTTACTTCGAGGAACGTCGCCACTGGCGACGGCAGGGGCAGGGCGACCGGTTACCGTGCCTGCCGAAACCGCAGCGCGCGCGCGCACTGGATCAGCAGTGCCGCCGCGCTGACCGCCGAGGCTGCCGCCGGGCGGCCCGCGCCAGGAGGATGCCGACGCCACTTTCATCAATTCGGGTTGCTACTGGCTGCGCAATGCTGACGTCGGCGGCAGTGGAGGAAGCACTGGAAGACTGGAGCTGGTCATCGAGGAAACCGATGCGGTTCGGCGAGCTGGTGGTCGCCTTTGGCGAGGGCGCGCGCCGCTTCACGACGCCAATCGGCAAGGCCGGACTCCCCGGTGCCAAGGCGCTGGAAGAACTGGCCCTCCCCGGCTGACGTGAGCGCGCGTCCGTCCTCGACCAGCAACAGCTCTTGGTTGCCTGATGACGGATATAACACCCTTATCGCCATCATCCGCTGGCGCCGCAAACGTCGATCCGCAAGCAGCGTGCTGCCGTTGTGGTTTTGCCGGTCGCCGGTTTCGGCTATCTGCTGGTGCTGCTGGCATCCTCCAACTAGCGCGCGCGACTGGTCGCCGTCTGATCAGCAGCGCCCCGCCACCGGCTTCGACCCGCTGATGGCGACAGCGCGTGCTCGTGCGCAACGGTGCGCAACGCCCGATTACCCGTCGACGGAAGGACTACGACGCACTTCTGGAGGATCGCCGCTACGACCTGAGGCCGATCGGATAGCGTCTGGTACGTGGTCGAGCCCTTCGCCAGCTGGCGGCCCGGGCACAATCTTCCCCTGAGCTCGGCTTTCGGCAACGGTGTGATTACGTCGCCATCTCGGCAGGAGATCCGCAGAGCGCGGCGAATCACGCTGGATCTGGGGATCGCTGCGCCAGTACGAGCTGACCGCCACATCGCTCCATGACGAACGCGACTCCGACTATCTGCGCGCCAACCACCGCCACGACGACGTCCACCAGGTACCAATGCGCGCCACGTTGATGCCGCGCGCGCGCTGTTCGTGGTCGTTACGCTGGAACGCGCTAACGCGCTGGCGTAGAGCCCGGAGTTCCGCCTGCTACCAGCACCTGCACTACAGCAACATCGTCGAACGGCGTCATCACCATCGCGCCCGAACCCATCGGCCTTAGCTCAAAACCTGCGCCCCACGCCCCAATCTGATGACCCGCCTTATGACTCCTTCGGCCATTCTCCGATCGACACCGGACCTCCCACGCCAGCGACCAGTACCGCGCCGCCTTATCGCATCAACGAACTGGCGCGGAGCATGCTGACAGTGCGGGATTTCGGGAAGCCATAATAAAGCTGGCCAGCTGAACTGACCGTTGATGTGGCAATCGGTGTCGTAAAGATCCAGCAGGCCACCATCAACGCTCAGCTTCGTATTGATATCATCACCGTACATCCGAGGCGATGCCAGAGTTGTCGTCGCTGACACCTTGGCTGACGCAGCCGGACCAGTGCAGAAGGTGTTGTGACGTAGCCTGATTGTGGGTGGCGATCTTGACGGCAGCAAGGCGCCCGATCATCGAACGGCATAAGTCTGATGCGGGCGAGCAACGAGTAAAAGAGATCTCCCGCGACTCCATCGGCCCTCGAGGGCCATGATGGTGTTGGCGAACAACCGCCGCGCAGCGTCCGCCGCGCACCATAACCGTGGGTGTCGATCTGGCGAAGCAGCTGTTTCGACCTGCACGTCGATGGATGATCGAGGTCGCGCTGGATCGGCAGGATTGCCGTCGTCTGGCCTTGCCGGTGGCTGGCGCAGCCGCCCGCCGGGCACGGTGCGCAGCGGAGTGGAGGCCCGCAGCGGCGCGCATCGTACCGGCCTGCCAGTACGTCAGCGGCCTGCAGCCGCGACCGATGGCGGCATTGGAAGTTCATCAGCCTGCGCGCGCGTTGTTTGATCAAGCACGACCGCAACGATGTGCGCCGAAAACATCGCCACGGCGGCGCGGGCAGGGCAACATGCGCTTCCGTGCCGGTGAAATCGCCGGTCGAGCAGCAGGCACGCCTGTGCTGGCATCGCGTGCGGAGGGCTACAAGACTGAGGCGCTGGCGGTGAGCACCGCCTGCGCGGCCTGCTGGTCGAGTTCGGCATCGTCGTCGCCAGTTTGAGATGCGCCTTGCGGCGGGTGCCGCTATTGATCTGACAGCCGCGGAACGGTTACGCCCGAACTGATCGAACTGATCGCGACTTGAGCCGATCACTGGCAGCAGATCAAGCAACGCTGCGAACAACACGGCGAGCGTTCGATTGTCGAATACGCCCGCGTCGATGAACGTAGCCGGCGCGCGTGTGGCGCTGATCGGTGTCGGTCCGATCACCGCCGACGCGGTGGTGGCGAGCGCGTTGGCTCTGCGCGAGTTCAGCAGCGGACGCCAGCTCGCCGCGTGGTTGGGCTGGTGCCCACCCAGCACCTGCAGCGGGTTATTAAGCACGCAGAAGCCGGCGTATCAGCTGCCGCAGCGATACAGCTACCTTCGAACGCTGTTGATCCAAGGTGCCCGTGGCAGCCTGCAACGGCCAAGGTCGTCAGCCGGAAAAGGCGACCGCTTCGAACAGATCTGATCCGTCAGCTTGCGGCACGGCTACATCGTTCGGCAAGGTGTTGGTCGCCATCGCTACCAAAACATGCCCGCCAGTTGTGGGCGATGCTTGCGCGTGATGAAGCTCTACGACAAAGCGAGGCTCGGCTGAAACAATTCGATGGCAGCGCCCGGCATCGAAGGCAGCCCATGGCCTGAAACCGGATCCCGTCAGTGCGAGGCAGTAGCGAAGCGCGGCCGCGACCGCGCCCTGAGAACTCCTGATCAACTATCCGGACGTCACGAAGTGATCGCGGCCGATCCCGCGACACCACCGACCAGTCCGATGAATGAATGAGGTCTGGTGCGGTTTATACCGGTCCGAACTGGCAATGCGGTTCAACAAGACCGTTTACGAAGTCAGTCTGACACCTTCCACCGCCACTGCACCGACGCCGCAACACTGAGAAAGGAAGAGTCAATCTGATGACCAGCAAACGCCTGACAGTTGATACAGGTAAGAACTACTCAACGCCCGCGCGTTGTTGACGGAAGTTTACGGTAGTTAGTAAATGAGCTGGCTACGCGTTCGGTCCCATTGCGCTGCTTGTTCTCCCTTGCGTCTGCGTGCAGGATGCAAAGCCTTCCTCCGTGCCGGGACAAGACTGGGGATTGCGTTTCGAGTCGGCGTCGAAGTCAAGTTCCCACAAAGGCGCTTCGAATGGCGCGGAGTTCCAGCCGTAGATTGAGACCTCACAGGCGGTTTGTATGCCGCCGGTGCCAGTTGAGCCTGGTTGTGCGGAGTCGATTCAAGAGGGGTTGAGTTCACTGGCTTCCGCAAGAAGAACCATGAATTGATTTGACACCATCCAGTCTGCGCCCGGTGATTCTCCCGTAGCGTATCGCATGTCCGTACGCGCGGAGCTCAACGGCATGTCGATTGAACCAGCCCAACGTGCTAACCACTACGGGCACCGCGGCAAGCGCATCGATGTCCGCTGTCGCAACTGCGGTTCGGCGGTGCAGATCCCGCGATTGCTACCGAACCTGAAGCTATTTGAGGCAACTCTTTGAAATACGCTTCCAGTCTCCGTAGTAGAGCTCACCGCGCATTTAGCTACGCGCATTGTGAGCCGAACCGATGGAACGCCCGGTGTTTCCCAAGATGATGTCGACCATCGGCTGCTCAATGCGTTAGACGCCGCAAGATGGGGCCGGTACATCGGGAACTCCTCTGATCGCGCCGCCCTCGGCATGGTGCCAAAGCCGCACGCGCAGCGGCAAGATCTGATATTTCCTGTTCATCGAGTTTCGGTGGCGCAAATTGAAGAGTCCGCTCAGGAGCTTGAGCGTGCAGCACTCGGAGCCAACGTTCCAAGCTTCCCGCCTTCGCAGTTCCCGATCACAGCCGGCAGGCACACTTTTGCTGCGTCTACTGCCGAGCGCGACACCTTCGAGTCTGGCAATCTGCAGCTACTTGCAATCCACCTCACTTGGTATCTGCACCGCATTCGCGTCATTCCTACGCAGGAGGCGAATGAGTGGTTGCAGAAGTGGGGTGCCGTTGAAGTTGGCGTCTAATGCGGCGACAGGCGCAATCGCTGAGCCCGCTGGAGTCTTTCATGAGCACCGAAGAGCAAGTTCGTCGCTATATCGAATCGTTTCCGAAGCCGAAGCAATCAGACATCGGGCAGCTTCACGCGATCATTCTGGAGCAGAATCCCGGCGTGAGGTTGTGGTTCCTTGACGGAAGGGACGAGACCGGGAAGGTGGTCTCCAATCCAAGCATCGGCTATGGCGCACTCGACAAGGAATACGCCAACGGCAAGACGCGAGAGTTCTACCGGGTCGGGATAAGCGCGAACTCCTCTGGCCTGACCGTTTACATCATGGGCCTCACCGATCGGGAGTACCTGAAGAATGCCTACGGTTCTGATATCGGCAAGGCGCAGCTTACCGGCTACTGCATCAAGTTCAGGGCACTGAAGAACGTGGACCTCGAAACGCTCAAGCGAGCGATTCAGGACGGCATGGCTCGTACAAGCGCCTAGCCACGCATTTTCTGCTCGGGGCACTTAGGTGCTCGGCCCGGTCTCTTGATTCATTTCTTCTGTTCGACTGCTGCAAGGTATGAGGATTTGCTGCCGGCTAGCAATCCAGCGCCACTGGATTCGGCGTCTGGCACCTAGGCCGGCGACTGGCTCGCCATCTTCGAGCCGATGTTGTTCTCTCGCGTGCGTCGTCGAAAACTCGAGCGACTGCTCCTGACCCTGATCCCGACAGTTTCCTTTCAAGCGGAGCCCGCTTGACGCCGTCGCCGTTCGCCGCTATAAAACCCATCAGTTAATTAACCAGATGGTTTATTGCGTATGTCCACCGATCGTCTCAGTGCGACTTTCGCGGCGCTTGCGGACCCGACGCGGAGGGCGATCCTGGCGCGGCTTTCGCAGGGTGAGAATTCGCTGACCGCGCTGGCGGAACCGTTCGAGATGAGCCTGCCGGCGGTGTCCAAGCATCTGAAAGTGCTGGAGCGCGCCGGTCTGGTGCGTCGCGGTCGTGAGGCGCAGTGGCGTCCGGCGCGGATCGACGCGGCGCCGTTGCGCGACATCACCGAATGGCTGGAGCCCTATCGCCGGCTGTGGGAAGCGCGCTTCGATCGACTCGACGACTACCTGGCCGAACTGCAGGCCAAGGAATCAAAGCCGGAACCGGCGGCAAAACCCAAATCACCGTCCAAACCACGTCGCCGCTGAGGCGCAGCCATCACAACCTTCGGAGAGATCCCATGAGCATCACCGCCATCCATCCGTACCTGAATTTCAACGGCAACTGCGAGGAAGCCTTTGCTCACTACGCGAAGGTGCTCGGCGCCACCAACACCGGCATCTTCCGCTACGGCGAAGCGCCGCAGGAGGGCATGCCGGAGGAAGGCGCGGCTGACGACGGCTGCAATTCACCGCTGCCCGAGGGATTCGGCGACAAGGTGATGAACACCTGCCTGGTGCTGGGCGACCTGATGCTGATGGGCAGCGACTGCCCGCCGGCAATGTGGCGCGAGGGCGGCAACATGACGGTGTCGCTGCAGGTCAGCGATCCGGCCGAAGCCGAGCGCCTGTTTGCCGGGCTGATGGAGGGCGGTGGGCAGGCGCAGATGCCAATGGGCGAGACCTTCTGGGCCAAGCGTTTCGGCATGGGCGTGGATCGTTTCGGCACGCCATGGATGGTCAACTGCAGCAAGGAAATCTGAGCGATGACACGCGCGACGATGCAGGTTGAGCTGGCCGAGCGTCGGGTGATCCTCAGCCGCGACTTCGACTTCCCGCGCGAGCTGGTGTTTCGCGCGTGGACCGAATCGGCTGCGCTCACCCGCTGGTGGGGGCCGCACGGTTTCGATACCGAGGTGGTCGAGAATGACCTGCGCGTCGGTGGTGCCTATCACTTCATCATGCGT
>JACKOX010000014.1 GCA_024233975.1 Rhodanobacteraceae bacterium | reverse complement strand
AGGCGCGATGAATTGGCAAGAATTTCAATCGATTGCAGAAGATTGTTGGCAATCATTGGCAACATGACATTGAGCTGGAAGTTGCCGGCCTGACCGCCAACCGTGATCGCGGCGTCGTTGCCGATCACCTGCGCCGCCACCATGCACACGGCTTCCGGGATCACCGGATTGACCTTGCCCGGCATGATCGAGCTGCCCGGCTGCAGCGCCTTCAGTTCGATCTCGCCGAGGCCGGCCAGCGGACCGGAGTTCATCCAGCGCAAGTCGTTGGCAATTTTCATCAGGGCGCAGGCCAGCGCCTTCAGCTGGCCGGACAGCTCTACGGCGGCGTCCTGCGAGCTGATGCCCTCGAAGTAGTTGTCGGCGGACTCGAACTTCACCTTGGTCAGCTTCTTCAGCTGTTTGGCGACTTCCGGGCCGAACTTGGGATCGGCATTGATGCCGGTGCCGATGGCGCTGCCACCCTGCGGCAGGCGACGCATGCGCTTCAGGCTGTCCTCGATGCGCTCGATGGCGGAGCCAATCTGCGCCGACCAGCCGGACAGTTCCTGCGCCATGGTCAGCGGCATCGCGTCCATCAGGTGCGTGCGGCCAGTCTTCACGACCTTGCCGAGCTTGCGGCCCTTGGCGTCGATGGTCTTCTTGAGATGCTTCAGCGCCGGCAGCAGATGCTGCTCAGCCTCGATGGCGGCGCTGACCTGGATGGTGGTCGGGATCACGTCATTGGAGCTCTGCCCGTAGTTGACGTGATCGTTCGGGTGCACCTTGCCGCCGGCGACGTGGGCGATCACCTCGTTGGCGTTCATGTTGGAGCTGGTGCCGGAGCCGGTCTGGAACACGTCGATGGGGAAATGTGCGTCGAACTCGCCATCGGCCACGCGCAGCGCGGTCTTGCTGATCGACTTCGCCATGGCCGGCTTCAGGTGACCCAGGCTGCCATTGGCTTCCGCGGCGGCGGCCTTGACCAGACCCAGCGCACGGATGAAGGCGCGCGGCATGCGCAGGCCGGAAATCGGGAAATTGTCGGCAGCGCGCTGCGTCTGCGCGCCATACAGGGCATCGGCAGGGACCTGCAGCTCGCCCATGCTGTCGCGCTCGGTGCGGTAGGACTGACTCATCAAAAGCTCCGTGGATCGTGGGGACGGGAAAACGAGGGCGCGAATTATAGACCTCCCGTGGCCGCAAAGCCGCGCCGACCCGCGCCGGACGCTACAATTCGCGTCCCCGATCCGCTGAAGCACTGGAATTCCGCATGTCCTTCGACTCGCCGAGCGCCCTCACCGCCCTGACGCCGCTGGACGGCCGCTACCGGAGCAAGGTCACGCCGCTGCTGCCGATCTTCTCGGAGTACGGTCTGATCCGGGCGCGGGTTCGCGTGGAAATCGAATGGCTGCTGGCGCTGGCTGCCGAGCCTGGCATTGGTGAGCTGCCAGCTTTCAACGATGGCGCCGTGGCGCGCCTGCGTGCGCTGAGCGATGGTTTCTCGGTCGCCGACGGCGAGCGCGTCAAGGCCATCGAAGCCACCACCAACCACGACGTGAAGGCGGTCGAGTACTTCATCAAGGAACGCCTGAAGGACGACGCCGAACTGGCGCCTGCGCTGGAATTCGTCCACTTCGCCTGCACCAGTGAGGACATCAACAACCTGAGCTACGCGCTGATGCTGCGCGAAGCCCGCCAGGCCGTGCTGCTGCCGGAGACCGATGCGGTGATCGACCAGCTGCGCGGTCTGGCCCACGCCCAGGCCAGACAGCCGATGCTGTCGCGTACGCACGGGCAAACGGCCTCGCCGACCACGCTGGGCAAGGAAATGGCCAACGTCGTCGCGCGCCTGCAACGCCAGCGCGCACAGCTGGCCGCCATCACCATCCCGGGCAAGATCAACGGCGCGGTTGGCAACTTCAATGCCCACGTCTCGGCCTACCCCGACGTCGACTGGCGCGCGCTGTCGCAGCGCTTCGTCGGGTCGCTGGGCCTGGAATGGAACGCCTACACCACGCAGATCGAGCCGCACGACGGCATCGCCGAACTCTGCGATGCCCAGCGCCGCATCAACATCATCCTGATCGACCTCTGCCGCGATGTCTGGGGCTACATTTCGCAGGGTTATTTCAAGCAGGCGCTGAAGGAAGGCGAAGTCGGCAGTTCAACCATGCCGCACAAGGTCAATCCCATTGATTTTGAAAACGCCGAGGGCAATTTCGGCATCGCCAACGCCCTGCTCGACCACTTCGCCAACAAGCTGCCGATCAGCCGCTGGCAGCGCGACCTGACCGACTCCACCGTGCTGCGCGCACTGGGCACGGCCTTCGGCCATGGGCTGGTTGCCACGCAGTCGCTGCTGAAGGGCCTGGGCAAGCTGTCAATCAATCCGGAACGTCTTGCCGCTGACCTCAATGCCGCCTGGGAAGTACTGGCCGAGCCGATCCAGACGGTGATGCGTCGCTACGGCGTCGAAAACCCCTACGAAAAGCTGAAGGCGCTGACCCGCGGGCGCGGCATCGACGCGGAAACCCTGCGCCAGTTCGTCAACGATCTCGACATTCCCGAAGACGCCAAGGCCGACCTGCTGGCGCTGACGCCGGGCGGCTACGTCGGTCTGGCCGCCGAACTGGCCTCGGACATCTGAGCGAAGCGCGGTCACCAGCATGACACCCGCCATCGAAGTGACTGCGACCGCTGACCTGCCGCTTGGCATGCCGGCATCGGATTTCCTGCGCGACTACTGGCAGAAGCGCCCGCTCTTGGTACGCGGCGCCATCCCTGAACTGACTGCTGGCCAGCCGCTGCCAATCGAACCCGACGACCTTGCCGGCCTCGCCTGCGAGGACTTCGCGCTGTCGCGATTGATCGTCCACCATGCCGCCAGCGACGGCTGGCAAGTCCGCACCGGCCCGCTGCCTGAAGACGCCTTCGACGGCTTGCCCGAACGCGACTGGACACTGCTGGTGCAGGACGTGGATCGCTGGGATCGCGATGTCGCCGGACTGCTGCGGCACTTCGCCTTCCTGCCGCGCTGGCGCATCGACGACATCATGGTCAGCTTTGCCTCGCCCGGCGGTTCGGTGGGCGCGCATGTCGACCAGTACGACGTGTTCCTCATCCAGGGCATGGGCACGCGACGCTGGCTGGTCGACAGCAGCGACGCGCCAGATCTCGCCATGCGCGACGATGTCGAACTGAAGCTGCTGCGCCAGTTCAACGCTACCCACGACTGGACGTTGCAACCCGGCGACCTGCTGTATCTGCCGCCCGGCGTGCCGCACCACGGCATCGCCATCGAGGCTGGTCTGACCTTCTCGGTCGGCATGCGCGCACCGTCGCGGGCGGAAATGCTGGTCGACCTGGCCGAGCATCTGGCCGAGGCACTGCCGGAATCACAGCGCTATACCGACCCGGATCTTGCGCCCGCCAGTGATCCGTTCGAGATCGACAGCAGCGCCCTTAGCCGGGCCAGAGCCGCGATGCCGACCATCGCACCGCTTCCCGATGCGTCACTGGTTCGCTGGCTGGGCGGATTTCTCACCCGCTACCGCAGCGCAGGCGAAGCCGCCGCATCCGACGTAGTGACCCGGCCCGAGCAGCTCAAGGCCACGCTGCATAACGGCTGCCGGCTTTCCCACCATCCGCTGGCGCGTTTCGCCTGGTCCGGATTGGGTGATGAACCGCTGCTGTTCGTGAATGGCCTGGCGCTTCCCTGCCCGACCACACAGGCGGCGCTGATCTGCCGACACAGTGAACTGGGCATAAGTGAACTGGCAGGACAGCCTGAGATCATCTGGGCGACGCTTGCCCGGCTGGTCGACAGCGGCTATCTGTTTCCCGTCGAGGGGAACGATGCATGAGCCCCACCGACTACCAGGGCCCGAGCCTCAACGAGGTCGCCACCGACTTCACCGTCGAGCACGCCGACTACGCCAGCGACCTTGACGCCCTGCGCGCCGTCCGCGAGCCGGTGTTCATCGAGGAGCAGAAAGTCCCGGCCGATCTGGAATGGGACGAACTGGACCCGAAAAGCCATCACGTGGTCGCCCGCGACCTGACGGGCAAGCCGATCGGGACCGGTCGCCTCACGCCGCTGCACAAGATCGGGCGCATGGCCGTTCTCGCCGAATGGCGCGGTCGCGGTGTCGGCGAGGCCCTGCTGCTGACCCTGATCGAACGGGCTCGCAGTCTGAACTACGGCCTGGTCTCGCTGAACGCCCAGGTCTCGGCCATCGGTTTCTACCAGCGCTATGGGTTCGAGGCCTACGGCGACGAGTTCGACGAAGCCGGCATCCAGCACCGGGCCATGCGTCTGGCGCTGCCGCCACTGGAAGCCCCGCCGCCACGCGCGCCGGAGGAAATCCCGGTCGCGGAAGTCCTCGACGGCAATGACCTCAATTCACTCCGCGAAGGCAGCCTGCGTCTGCTCCGTGAGGCGCGCCGATGCCTGTGGATCTACAGTCGCGACCTGGACCCGCTGATCTACGGACAACCGGAGGCGATGGAGGCGCTGAAACAGCTGGCGCTGAATGGTGAGGAAGGCGGCATCCGCATCCTGGTCCAGAATCCCGGCGCCGCACGCGAAGCCAGCCACCCGCTCATCACCCTGAGCCAGCGCCTGTCCAGCGTCTTCAGCCTGCGGCTCCCGGATACCGAAGTCGACTTGCAGTACCCGGGCGCTTTCCTGCTCAACGACCGCGGTGGCTATCTGTTCCGGCCGCTGGCGCCGCGGCTGGAAGCAACGGGCAGCACCTGGGCGCCGGCGCGCCAGCAGCAGCTGCTGGAATATTTCAAGCAAGTCTGGGAACGCGCGATTCCCTGCGCTGAACTGCGGCAGCTGCAACTCTGAACGCCGCATGATTGGCAGTCGCCACGGCGCGAAAAGCGTCACCTATTCGACCAAATGACAGCTGGATGACGTTTCAGTCATCGTCCGATGCCGTTATACTTCGCCCTTCTGTTGCTGCATCGCAGCAGCCCCTGCCAACTCCTGATCTGCCAAGCACTTGGCGCTAAATTGCGGGCGATGAATTCGTGACCAGCCTGATCGAGCAGTTCTTCCGGTCCACCCCGATCGCGGGCGGCAACGCCGACTACGTCGAAGCCCTTTATGAGCACTGGCTGGCCGACCCGGATTCGGTCGACGCCGCCTGGCAGACCTACTTCGCCGAACTGAAAGGCCGCGAGGCCGGCGATATCCCGCGCTCGGTCATCCTCGACCGCATCGCCGAGGCCGCCAAGCATGCTGGCCGCGTCAATGGCGACGGCCCGGTGGACGACGAACAGGCGCGCCGCCAGGGTGCCGTGCTAAAGCTGGTGACCGCCTACCGTTCGCGCGGCCACCTGCACGCCGACATCGATCCGCTGGACCTGATGCAGCACCCGCCGGCACCGGACCTCGACCTGCCGTTCCACGGCCTGGCATCCAGCGACCTCGACACCGAGTTCAGCACCGGCAGCTATTCCGGCGCCACGCGGATGACACTGAAGGCGCTGCTCGGCAAGCTCAAGGCCACCTACTCCGGCAGCATCGGCGCCGAGTTCATGCACATCACCGACGCCGAGCAGCGTCGCTGGGTGTACGAGCGCCTGGAGCAGGCCGCCGGCGACTACGGTCTGAGCGCCGCGGAGAAGAAGCGTGCGCTAGAGTCGCTGACTGCCGCCGAGGGCTTGGAGCGCTTCCTGCACACCAAGTACGTCGGCCAGAAACGCTTCTCGCTGGAAGGTGGCGACAGCCTGATCCCACTGATGGACGAGATGGTGCGCCGCTGCGGCGCCAACCAGGTCCGCGAAATGGTGGTCGGCATGGCCCACCGCGGCCGCCTGAACGTGCTGATCAACACGATGGGCAAGCCATCGCGCCAGCTGTTCGCCGAATTCGAGGGCCGCCACGAGGGCCCGCACGACCCGGCCCATTCCGGTGACGTGAAGTACCACATGGGCTTCAGTTCCGACGTGGTCACGCCGGACGGCCCTGTGCATCTGGCGCTGGGCTTCAACCCGTCGCACCTCGAAATCATCGACCCGGTGATCGCCGGCTCCGTACGCGCACGCCAGACCCGTCGTGGCGACGCCGAGCGCCGCCAGGTGCTGCCGCTGCTAATCCACGGCGACGCTGCTTTCGCCGGTCAGGGCGTGGTGATGGAGCTGCTGCAGATGTCGCAGGCTCGTGGTTTCGCGGTCGGCGGCACCGTGCACGTGGTCATCAACAACCAGGTCGGCTTCACCACCAGCCGTACCGACGATGCCCGCTCCACGCTGTACTGCACCGACGTGGCCAAGATGGTCGGCGCGCCGATCCTGCACGTGAACGGCGACGACCCGGAAGCGGTGCTGTTCTGCACCCGCTTGGCCTTCGACTTCCGCCAGCGCTTCCATCGCGACGTGGTCATCGATCTGGTCTGCTATCGCCGCCACGGCCACAACGAGGCCGACGAGCCGGCCGCCACGCAGCCGCTGATGTACCAGCACATCCGCAAGCACAAGACCCCGCGCGAACTGTATGCCGGCAAGCTGGAACAGTCCGGCGTGCTGGGCGCAGACGAGGCCAAGGCCATGGTCGACCGCTATCGCGATCGCATGGATGCCGGTGAGGGCGTAGTCGAGCTGGTTGTGGATCCCAAGGATGATTTCGCGGTCGACTGGTCACCCTACCTCGACGGCAAGCTCGGTGACGCGGTCGATACCGCGGTCAATGCCGAGACGCTGAAGTCACTGGCCGACACCATCATCAACGTCCCGGAAAACGTGAAGCTACACGCCCGCGTGGCGCGCATCTACGAGGACCGCGCGAAGATGGCGGAAGGCGAGATCCCGATGGACTGGGGCTTCGCCGAGAACCTTGCCTACGCCACGCTGGTCGCCGACGGCAGCAAGCTGCGCCTTGTCGGCCAGGATTCCGGCCGCGGCACCTTCTTCCATCGTCATGCCGTGCTGCACGACCAGAAGACCGGCGCCACCGACATGCCGCTGCGCCGCCTCGCCAAGCGTCCGGAGGACGTCACCATCATCGACTCGCTGCTGAGCGAGGAAGCGGTGATGGGCTTTGAATACGGCTATGCCACCGCCGACCCGACCACGCTGAACATCTGGGAAGGCCAGTTCGGCGACTTCGCCAACGGTGCCCAGGTGGTGATCGACCAGTTCATCTCCTCCGGCGAAGCCAAGTGGGGCCGCCTGTGTGGCCTGGCGCTGTTCCTGCCGCACGGCTACGAAGGTCAGGGCCCGGAGCACAGCTCGGCGCGCCTGGAGCGCTTCCTGCAGCTGTGCGCGCTGGACAACATGCAGGTCTGCATGCCGACCACACCCGCGCAGATGTTCCACATGATCCGCCGGCAGATGCTGTACCGCATCCGCAAGCCGCTGATCGTGATGATGCCGAAGTCGATGCTGCGCAATAAGCGCTCGGTGTCGTCGCTGGCTGAACTGAGCCGTGGCGGCTTCCAGAACCTGATTCCGGACAGCACCTCGAAGGCCGGCAAGCCGGTGCGGCGCGTGGTTGCCTGTGCCGGCAAGGTCTACTACGACCTGCTGGAGGAAGCGGAGAACCGCGGAATCACCGACGTCGCCATTGTCCGCGTCGAACAGCTGTATCCGTTCCCGCGCCCGGCGCTGATCGAGGAGCTGCAGCGCTTCCCGGCGGCCAAGGAGCTGGTGTGGTGCCAGGAAGAGCCGATGAACCAGGGTGCCTGGTACCAGATCCAGCACCACCTGCGTTACTGCGCGCAGGAAGGCCAGAGCGTCCACTACGCTGGTCGCGAACGCTCTCCGGCACCGGCCTGCGGTCACTTCGGCACCCATCAGGCAGAACAGGCGCAGCTGGTCGAGGACGCCCTGGTTGGCGAACTCAACGGCGACAGCCCGGCCGACTGAACGCTCCAGGCATTTGAAGCCAGCCCGACACACCCTTACCTTTCACGATCATCCTTTCGATCAGCCCGAATCAGGACCCCGTCCATGAGCACCGAAGTCAAAGTTCCCGTCCTCCCGGAATCGGTTTCCGACGCCACCATCGCCACCTGGCACAAGCAGCCGGGCGACGCCGTGGCCCGCGATGAAAACATCGTCGACCTCGAAACCGACAAGGTGGTGCTGGAAGTCCCCTCGCCGGTGGACGGCATCATCAAGGAGCTCAAGTTCGCCGAAGGCGACACCGTCGAGAGCCAGCAGCTGATCGCCATCATCGAGGAAGGCGCGGCTCCGGCGAAGCCGGCCGAAGCGCCGAAACCCGAGGCCAAGACCGAAGCCCCGAAGGCTGCCGCCGCGGCAGCACCGGCCGCCCCCGCAAAGTCGGTCGACACCAGCGGGCTGTCCCCGGCCGGCCGCCGCGTCGCCACCGAGCATGGCATCGACCCGGCCAACGTCGCCGGCAGCGGCCGCCACGGCCAGGTCACCAAGGAAGACCTGGTCAACTACATGCGCAACGGTCCGGGTGACCGCCCGCTGCCGGGTGGCGCGCGTCCGGAAGAGCGCGTGCCGATGACCCGCATCCGCAAGCGCATCGCCGAGCGCCTGATGCAGTCCAAGGACAGCATCGCCATGCTCACCTCCTTCAACGAGGTGAACCTGGCCAAGGTCAAGCAGATGCGCAAGGAGATGGGCGAGGCCTTCGAGAAGCAGCACGGCGTGCGCCTCGGCTTCATGAGCTTCTTCGTCAAGGCCGCCGCCGAAGCGCTGCGCCGCCATCCGATCGTCAACGCATCTGTGGATGGCGATGACGTGATCTACCACGGCTACTCCGACATCTCGATCGCGGTTTCGACCGATCGCGGCCTGGTGACGCCGGTGCTGCGCAATGCCGAATCGATGAGCTTCGCCGACGTCGAAGGCGGCATCCGCGACTACGCCGAAAAGGCGCGCAAGGGCGGCCTGTCGCTGGACGACCTGCAGGGCGGTACCTTCACCATCACCAACGGCGGCACCTTCGGGTCGCTGATGTCGACGCCGATCGTCAACCCGCCGCAGAGCGCCATCCTCGGCATGCATACCATCAAGGATCGCCCGGTGGCCGAGAACGGCCAGATCGTGGTGGCCCCGATGATGTACATCGCGCTGAGCTACGACCACCGCATCATCGATGGCAAGGACGCCGTGCTGTTCCTGGTCGACATCAAGGATCAGCTGGAGAACCCGCACCGGATGCTGCTGGGCCTCTGATGACTCACGCCGCCATTGATGGCGGCCGCAATACGCGAAGGAACCTGCAATGAGCGAACAATTCGACGTCGTCGTCATCGGTGCCGGCCCGGCCGGCTACGTGGCCGCGATCCGCGCCGCGCAGCTGGGCCTGAAAACCGCCTGCGTGGATGCTTTTGTCGGCAAGGACGGCAAGCCCGCCCTGGGCGGCACCTGCCTCAACATCGGCTGCATTCCCTCCAAGGCACTGCTGGATTCGTCCAAGCGCTTCCACGACATCGAACACAACCTTGCTGCCCACGGCATCAGCACCGAGAAGGCGTCGATCGACGTGGGCGCGATGGTTGGTCGCAAGGACAAGATCGTCAAGCAGTTCACCGGCGGCATCACCCAGCTGTTCAAGGCCAACAAGGTCACCCCGATTGCCGGCTACGGCACGCTGCATCCGAACCGTGAGGTGCGCATCAAGGGCCATGACGGCAGCGAGGCGACGATCACCGGCAAGCACGTGATCCTAGCCACCGGCTCGGTGCCGATCGAGCTGCCGTTCGCCAAGTTCGACGGCAAACATGTCGTCGACAACGCCGGCGCGCTGGATTTCGAAAGTACTCCGAAGCGCCTCGGCGTGATTGGTGCCGGTGTCATCGGCCTGGAGCTGGGTTCGGTGTGGAAGCGCCTTGGCGCCGAGGTCACCGTGATCGAAGCCCTGCCCGACTTTCTGGCCGCCGCCGACGCCGACATCGCCAAGATCGCCGCCCGCGAGTTCAAGAAGCAGGGGCTGGACATCCAGCTCGGCAGCAAGGTGTCCGCGGTCGAGGTCAAGGGCGATGAAGTCCACGTCACCTACAACGATGGCAAGGCCGACCAGAGCCTGGTGGTCGACAAGCTGCTGGTGGCCGTGGGCCGCCGCGCCGCGACCAAGGGCCTGCTGGCCGATGGCACCGGCGTCGAGATCAACGAGCGCGGCCAGATCGTGGTCGACGATCACTGCCACACCGCGGCCGAGAATGTCTGGGCCATCGGTGACTGCGTGCGCGGCCCGATGCTGGCGCACAAGGGTTCCGAGGAAGGCATCGCCGTCGCCGAACTGATCGCCGGAAAGCCCGGTCACGTCAACCTCGACCTGGTGCCGTGGGTGATCTACACCGAGCCGGAACTGGCCTGGGTGGGCAAGACCGAAGCGCAGTGCAAGGCGGAAGGCATTCCGGTCAAGACCGGCAGCTTCCCGTTCGCGGCAATTGGACGTGCGGTAGCGATGAACGAAACCGCCGGCATGGTCAAGGTGATCGCCCACGCGGAAACCGACCGCCTGCTCGGCGTGCACATGGTCGGCCCGGTGGTTTCCGAGTTGGTGGCCGAGGCCGTCGTCGCCATGGAGTTCCACGGCAGCGCCGAAGACCTCGCCCGCATCTGCCACGCGCATCCGTCGTTGGCCGAAGCCGTGCACGAAGCGGCGCTGGCCGTCGACAAACGGGCGATCCACAAGGCGAACTGATCGCCACGACCGCATGACACTGCGAGGCGCCCGAGGGCGCCTCGCGCATATGGAGGCGACCATGAGCATTTCGGCACTGCGGTTCGACAGAGCATCTCGATTTACCGCGCTGGCATTGCTGGCCGTGGCTGCCGCATGCAGCAAAGTGAATGAAACGCGACCGTCGATCGATCTGGAGCCACTGCTTTCCCCAGAGGCAACGGAGGTCCCTACCGTTATCGACGACAGCATCCCCGAGGAGTACCGCCGCCAGATCATCCTCGCTCAGACGATGGGAAAGCGACTCTTCATCGATGATCGGGCGGCATGGCTGGCAGGCGATGTGATTGAAGCCGCTGGACTTCGTGAGAAGTACGCCGACATTAATGTCGGCTGGCAGACCATGGAGCTAGGTCCCGGCTTCTCTGATTGGGCAGTGATTTCCGTAGGCAAGAATGGCGAGCATTTCGTGAAGTTCGCGACGGTCACCGTCCACTTCAGCAACCCCGAATCTACGGACCCGCTGAGAGATCCAGGGACCAAGTATTCGTTGAGCGAGCACCCAGACCTTCCGAAACTTGAGCCAGCCGAGGCCCTTCTGTTCGGACTCCGCCAAACCGCCCTCCAGGGCAACTACCTGCGTTGCTCAAACGTCGTCAACGCCACGTCCTACTTCTTCCGCGATCTGGATAATGAGGAAGGCAAGGACTATGTCGTGGTCGACATCATGCCGGGACGGCTGGACGAATCGATCTACTACCTAGGTGGGCAGCATGAGTATCGCTTCAACCTGAAAGACGACGAAAAGTTCACGCACTACAGCCAGACCAAGACCTGTCCGATGATGCAAGCAGAGCCGGGAAAATCACCCCTTGCTCTGACGATCAGCCACCTGAACAGCGAAACACCCACCCTGTTCCATACCTTCGCCAGTCTCGACTACGGACTTCCGCTCTACGTTGTCACCTCCCAGAACTCTCTTCTGTGGAAAGTTGAAGGGTCGAAAATCAGCCTGATTGAGAAGATCGAGGATTCCGATGAACTCTCCGAATAACTTCCACGCCTTCCGCATCCACGCCAACCGGGAAGACTACCGCGCGGGCATCGAAACGATGTCCGTGGATGACCTGTCGCCCGGCGAGGTCGTCATCAAGTCGGCGTTTTCATCAGTCAACTACAAAGACGCGCTGGCTGGCACCGGTCAGGGCAGCATCCTCCGCCGGTCGCCACTGGTCGGTGGCATCGATGTCGCGGGCCATGTTGTGGCTTCGACCGATCCGGCCTTCAGGGAAGGCGACGCCGTGCTCTGCACCGGCTGTGGGCTTTCCGAAACGCGGGATGGCGGCTACGCGGAATACGCGCGACTGGAGGCGAAGTGGGTCATTCCATTGCCAGACGGACTCGATCTGCGCGAAGCCATGATCCTCGGCACCGCCGGCTTCACCGCCGCGCTGTCGCTGTACCGCATGGAGCAGAACGGGCAGACGCCGGACATGGGACCGGTGGTGGTGACCGGCGCCACCGGCGGCGTCGGCATGCTGGCCATCGACATCCTCACCCGCGCCGGCTACGAGGCACATGCGATCACCGGCAAGATGGACCGGCTGGACTTCCTCAAGCTGCTCGGCGCCAGGCAGGTGATCTCGCGCCGCGAACTGCACTGGGGCCAGCGTCCGCTGGAAGCCGCCAGCTGGGCCGGCGCCATCGACAACGTCGGTGACGAGATGCTGGCCGGGCTGACCCGCGTCATCAAGCCGTACGGCAACATCGCCAGCTGCGGGCTTGCTGGCGGCCATTCGCTGGCTACAACGGTCATGCCCTTCATCATCCGAGGCGTATCCCTGCTGGGGATCGCTTCGGCCGGCACGGCTCGCGACATCCGCAACGCCGTGTGGGAGCGGCTCGGCGACGCCTGGAAGCCAGCCAACCTCGACGGAATCTGCACGAAAACCGTCACGTTGGACGAACTTTCCAGCGTGTTCGACACCATGCTGGTCGGTGATTCCTTTGGCCGGACCCTGGTCAGGATCGACGGCTGATCGTCCCTCGATCCACTGGCTCGACGCGCGCGATCAGAGCGCGATAAGCTGCTAGACTGAAGCTTCCGTCGCCCTGCCCGCTTGTCGGGTCTGGCGCCGTCCACCCGCCATCGGGATGGACCAGTATTTGTAAATCCGGGTGTGATGGTCAGGCCAAGCCTGACCATCACATCGCAAACCATGAGGTGACTATGGCCCGAGTGCTGATTGTTGACGACTCTCCTTCTCAGTTGATGGGCATGAAGCGCATCATCGAGAAACTGGGACACGAGACCCTGACCGCCGAAGACGGCGCGCTGGGCGTGGAAGTCGCCAAGAAGGAATTGCCCGACCTGATCCTGATGGACGTGGTCATGCCAAACCTCAATGGTTTCCAGGCCACCCGCGCCATTTCCAAGGAAGCCACGACGGCGCATATTCCGATCGTGCTGGTCACCACCAAGGATCAGGAAACCGACCGCGTCTGGGGCATGCGCCAGGGTGCGAAGGCCTACCTGACCAAGCCGGTCAACGAGTCGCAGCTCATCAAGACGGTGAAGGAACTGCTGCCGGCTGCCTGATTCCTTTCAGCAGGCCGACTACAAAAAAAACGCCGCGGTTTCGCGGCGTTTTTTGTGGGCAACTGCCCGGCGATTGTCGCGTTCAGGCCGTCCGCGGATCAAAGTCCGGGAATGCCTGCTCGAACGCCCGGTACGCCTCGATTTCCTTGTCGCTGGCGGCCGGTGGTGTCTCCACCTGCAGCTCGACGTACTGATTGCCCGGCGGGGTTCCCGGCAGGCCACGACCACGAAGCCGCAGCCGGCGACCGCTGTTTGAACCGGGCGGCACCTTGACGTTCACCTCACCGCCAAGCGTCGGCACCGACACACTGGCGCCGAGCGCCGCCTCCCAGGGCGCCAGTGGCAGCTCGAACACCACATCGCGGCCTTCCACGCTGAAATCCGGATGTGCGGCATAGGCCACCTCCAGCAGCAGGTCCGCGCCCTGCCCACCCTGGCCTGCGAGGCGGATGGATTGGCCCTCGCGCACGCCGGCCGGAATCTTCACTTCCAGCGTGCGGCCATCGATCTGCAGGCGTTGCGGGCCACCCTCGTAGACCGCTTCCAGCGGCAGCTGGACGCGAGCCCGGCGCGCCTGCGGCGGACGACCGTGCGCCTGGCCACGCGCCTGCTGTGCTCGACGCGCATGCGCCGCACCAAACAAGGACTCGAAGAAGTCGCTGAAGCCGGCGCCACCGCCGCCCTGGCCGCGCGCAAACACATCCCCCAGATCAAACTCGTAGCCGTGACCATGGCCGCCCTGACCAAAATCCGGCGGCACGTCGAATTCATCACCCGGCCGGTAACCACGCGCCCGCAGCTGATCGTAGGCGGCACGTTTTTCCTTGTCGCGCAGCACTTCGTAGGCCTCGTTGACCGCCTTGAAACGGTCCTCGGCATTCGGCTCCTTGCTGACATCCGGGTGGTACTTGCGCGCCAGCTTGCGATAGGCGGACTTGATCTCCGCCTCGCTGCTGTCCGCAGCCACGCCAAGCTCGGCGTAATAGTCCTTGAACTCCATGCACTCACTCCCGAAGCATGGCGATCATCATCGGCGATGATCGCCGGCATTCTCAAGCACGACGGCCCGACCGGTCGCCCGGCCGGGCCGCCATCATCCATGCGTCAAAACCTGCCGCCATCTGCTGGCGGCAGAAGAAGGCGACAGCTTCAGGCGTTGACCTGGATCCGTCGCGGCTTGGTTTCGGCCCGCTTGGGAATCACGATTTCCAGAACGCCGTGCTTGCCGGTGGCGACGATGCCTTCCGGATCGGCGCTATCGGGCAAGGCGAAGCGACGATAGAAGGCGCCATGACTGCGCTCAACGCGCGAGAAACGCTCGCCCTCTTCGGTGGTGGAAGCGCTGCGCTCACCACGAATGCTCAGGATGCCGTTGTCCATGTCGATCTCGATCGCATTGGGATCGACGCCCGGCACGTCGGCGAGGATCAGGAAGCGGTCATTCTCTTCCTTGATGTCCACGCGCGGCGTCCAGTTGCTGGTAACGACCTTCGACGCGTCGCTGTCGGCGTCGCCGAAGAAGCGCTCGAACACCTGCCGCATCTCGTCGCCGAGATGGGCATTGCCGGACAACGGGCTGTAGCGGTTGACGTTCATTGCTATCTCCGAAAACAGGTTGACGGACTGGCCGCCGTTACACAGGAATTGCGGGCTTGCCAGCAGATTTCAATATCCGGGAGGCTGGCATTCGTGCGCTTTCGTTCAGCCACGATATGATTTGCCCGGGCTGCGAGGCAGCCACGAAAGCAATGGAGATCAAGGCATGAGCATCAAGGTCGGTGAACGGATTCCCGAGGCCACCCTCAATATTCTCAAGGACGGCGTGCAGGCCATCGAAAGCAGTGAGTTCTTCGCGGACCGCAGGGTGCTGCTGTTCGCGGTGCCTGGCGCCTTTACGCCGACCTGCTCGGCCAAGCACCTGCCTGGCTATGTCGACGCGATGGACGAGTTCCGCCGTCGTGAAATCACCGTGGCTTGCCTGGCAGTGAATGACGCTTTCGTCATGGGTGCCTGGGGCAAGTCGCAGGATGCGCCCGAGGATCTGGTGATGCTGGCCGATGGCAACGGCACCTTCACCCGCGCCCTTGGCCTTGAGCTGGACGCCACCGGATTCGGCATGGGCCTGCGCTCGCAGCGTTTCGCGATGTATGTCGACAACGGCGTGGTCCGCAAGCTCCAGGTCGAAGCACCCGGCGAGTTCAAGGTCTCCAGCGCCGAGGCGATGCTGAAGGCCATCAGCTGACACCTGGCTTCAACCGCTGGCGATTACTGCATCGCCAGCGTCCACTCCAGTTCGCTCCGCGATCCCGCCGGGACGAAACCGAAGGCGCGGTTGTCGAAACGCAGGCGGTCCGGCTGCCGTGTGTCGCGGCCACGTCCCTCGCCCAGCACGAAAGCCACCCAGCCCTCGCGACAGTCGCCGGCGGCAAGCTCTTCGCCGGCGAGTCGTGTCGACAGCGCGGGTTCGAGCACCGTCATTGACGACGCGGCGCTGCGATACTCCACATCGCCATCCGGCAGGACGTAGCCCAACGCGAAGGCGGACGGCAGCGCGCCGCCACGAAGCGCCTGCTGGCCGGCACAGACCTCAACGCGCAGCAGGTCGGCACGCCAGTCGCCACCGGGCACGGCCTGGTTGGCGCGGTATTCGCGAAGACTGATGCGATGGCCGGAACCGAAACTCTTCGGTTCCGGTGCCAGCCGTGCCAGATCTGGCGCAGGGTGCCGGGCAGCGGTTTCGGGGTGGTCACTTCCGGCCGATGCCGTCGTGGACGCCTGTCCACCACCGGTTTCGACAGCGCGGTTGCCACCGGATTGACGTGCCGTCCACCACAGCAGTGCGGCGGCCAGCACCACGCCGACGATCACCGCCCCCAGCAGCCAGCGGATCACGAGTGGCACTCCGGCGTACGCATCGCCTGTCGCTGCGTCATGGCTTGGACTCCTCCAGGTTGATGGTCACGGCCTGCTCGCCGGGCACTTCCACACGGACGAATTCCCGCGCCGGCTCGCTCTGTACCTGCACGCGATAGATGCCTTGCGGCAGCGTCACCGGATCGCCATCCAGTTCACCCTCGGCGACCACGTTGCCATCCTGGTCGAGCACCAAGTACGGCACGCGCAACGCCTGTCGCATGGCGTCATCCAGCGCTTCGCCGTCGTTGGCCGCGAAATAGCGCCCGCCGCCCTGCTCGGCCCAGTCGGCAAACTGCTCGGATAGCGCCTCGTCCCCGATGGCGAAACCGACGATGTTGACGCGCACATCGATGCCCTTGGCCTGCAATGCAGCGATGGCCGCGGCCGGGTCGCCTTCGCAGGTCTCCTCGCCATCGGTCAGCAGTACCACGACCTTGCGACCCTTGGCCTTGGCAAGGTCGGAAGCCACCGCAGCCAGCGAATCGGCGATGGGCGTCTTCGCCAGGTTCTTCGCGTTGATGCCGGCAATGGTCCGCTGCATCGCCGCCGGATCGAGTGGCGCCAGCGGCGATTCCAGATCGGTGCGACAGCTGTTGGCCTGGCGATGGCCGAACACGCGCAGTGCCACCGGTGTCCCTGGCGCCAACTGCTGTGACACCACGCGGGTGAGGGTGCGACGTGCCAGTTCGATCCGCCGCACGCCATCGATACGTTGCAGCATCGACCCGGAAGCATCGAGGATCAGTTCGACTGCTCCCGACGCAGTGGCTGCAGAACCACCCTTGCTGCCCGAAACCACCTGCAGGGAGCCCGGTCCCGGCGCCTTCTCGAAGCGGCTGTCGACGCGCAGGCCATAGTCGGCCGGTCGCCGCAGCAGGGTCGCCGCTCGATCAAAGCCACGCTCGGTGCTGCCCACCGTGACCAGTCGCGCATAGTGGCCGCCATCAACCCGCGCCCAGTCCTCCAGCAGGTCTTCTTCCTGCGAGGGGTTGCGCCCGAAGGCACCGCTGGATGGCACGCCGAGGCTGAAGATGCGCGGCCGCGCTTCACGCAGGACGGGCCAGAGGTCGGTGTTCTGGGTGGTGGCCGCATCGGTGATCAGCACGATGGCGCGCGTCCCGCTGCGGCCAGCCAGCGCCTCGCCGGCGCGCTTGATCGCGGTCTCGGAGTCGCTGCTGTTGTCACTGCGCTGGTAGTCGTTGAGCACCGTACGCAACGCATAGGGCTGCCCGCTCCACTCATCGAGCAACAGGTTGCCACCGTAGGGAAGCAGGTTGACGACTTCACGCCCCGGCTTCACGTCACCGGCAAAGGCCGACAGGGCGGCGTAGATGCGCGGCAGGTAGGGACCGACACTGCCACTGGTATCCCAGCTGAAAATCACTGAGCGCGGCGGCTCGCTCACCACGAGATAGTAGGTTCCGCCACTTTGCACGCTGGCCAGCAACTGCTGGGCGTTGGGTGATCGTCGACGCTCCAGCAGCGGCACCTCGTTACCCTGCTCGTCTTCCATGCGTGCGACCACACGAAGGGTTGGATCGCCATCCAGGGTGATCTCCAGCGTGTTCTGCCCATCCGGTACCACCACGCCGAACCACTGCTCGGTGCCGCCCAGCCGCACCTGGCCCGCTATCGGCGTTGCCAGCGGCAGCAGCTGCGCGGTGTCACGGCTCAGGTTGGTGGGCGGCACGCGTAGCAGCGATTTTGGCTGCACCGGTTGGGTGGTCTCATAGAACGACGCGAAACTCTGCTCACCCCATTCGGCAAGGATCGAGCGGTAGCCATCGCCCGTGGGCTGTTCGAACACGCGGATGCGGTCGGCGAGATGCACGCGCTCGGTCAGCGGCGCCGAGAAGCGCAGGAATCGCGCCCAGGCCGGCTTCGGCAGATCCAGTCGATGCGCTCCAGCCCCGCGGGCATTGTCGATGCTGCCCAACGGTATCCACGGGCCGAATGGACTGTCCATCGAAGCGCTGACTTCGACGCTGTCGAAGCCCTTGCGACGCGGTGCCGGCCCCATATCCCATTCCACGGCGGTGATCAGCGCGGCGCGATCATGGTGGAAGCCGATCACCGATTCGCTCTGCTGCTGGCCGCGCGGGCGGATGTCGGGATGCTCTTCCTTGTCGCTCAGCAGATTGCGGTTCCACGAACCACTGGATCCCGGGTTTGGCTCGGCCCACACCACGTGGCCGCCCAGAGCCGGCGTCGCAATGTCCCGCACTGCACCCTTCTCGGGATCAAAACCGGGACTGGCGATGACCTTCCATTCGCCCAGATTGACGCCGCCCTGTCCACTCTGCGTGTCATAGAGGGTCAGGCGGGCCTGCGTCGCCGGCACGGCCTGCGGCAGCACGAATACCTGCTCGGCCGGCACCGGCTGCAGGCGATCCTCGACGACCGTCTCGAAATGCTGGCCGTCACGGCTCAATTCGATGCGGAAGCGGGCCAGCATGTTGTAGGCCGAGCCGCGCCCCTTCGGACTGAGGGAAAATCCGGCGACCGGAGATGGCCCATCACCGGCAAGATCGACGGTCAACGACGGCGGCGACTTGAAGCCACGACAGCCCATGCCCTGGCCGATCGGCGTCAAGCCATCGAACAACTGATCGGCATCGCGGCAGATCTCCCCGCTTTGCAGGTCGTCACCACCCAATCGCTTTCCCCCGACAACCGTCGACGCCACGTTGATGCCGCCCAGCAAGGTCACCGGCAATGACCAAAGTCGCGCCGGATTCAGCAGAGCCTGTTCGCGCCAGGCGCGCATGGGCGTTTCGGTGCTGGCCACGCCGCCATCTGCTGCCGTCGCACCAAGCCTCAGCATCACATCAAGATCCGGCCAGGCGTCGGGAAGCACCTCGACGCGTAGCGGCCGTTCCAGCGTGGCTCCCGCTGCGACATTCACCGTCTCGCCATCCATGGCAGCGCCATCCGC
This sequence comes from Rhodanobacteraceae bacterium, assembly GCA_024233975.1. Classification (GTDB taxonomy): domain Bacteria; phylum Pseudomonadota; class Gammaproteobacteria; order Xanthomonadales; family Xanthomonadaceae; genus JACKOX01. The sequence goes on along the minus strand of JACKOX010000014.1, from coordinate 53,815 downwards.
CCAGCTCGCCCGCCAACCCGGGTGAGACGTGCTGAGCGCCAGGCGCAAGGATTGCGGCGTGCTGCCGGTGTTGCGCAGTCGAAGCCGTCCATCCAGCACCTGACCAACCGGTGCGTAGGCGGCCACCGAATCACTATCCAGCTGCAGGCCAAGCTCGACGGGCGGCGCTGCCGGCAATGCTGTGGCCGCCGGCTGCCCGTCGAAATCGAGCTGCCAGTCGTACCTGCCCCTGCCATTGGCGATCAGAAAGGTGGACTGATCGGCCGGCAGCTCGGCCCTCCACTCGATGCGCTTGGCCGCATCCGGTGCGTCGCTGACCGGCACCACCTCGCGCTGCATGCGAACCGTCTTGCCATCCGACGTCTGCACCCCCGGACGCACGCCATCGTCATTGACGATCACCCGCAATGGCCGGCTACGACTCGCATCCGGCAAGGCATAGACATCATTGTCCCGCCACTCGCCGGCCGCGCCGACGATATGGAAGTCCCGCGGTATCGGATTGAAGAAGGCGTTGCCATCGTTGGGCTCGCAGTCCACACCGCAGTCATCCAGCGGCAGGCGTTCCAGCAACACGTGGTACTCGGCCTCGGACGGCACGACGGCATTGATGTCGAAGCGATAGTCGCCCGGCGGGAATCGCCCCTGCAGCACCAGCGGTGTTCCCGGCGGCGTATGCGGCGGCGAGTGGCTGCCGCGGAAGCTCCAGTCGTCCCAGTAGAGATGGCCCTTGATCACGCCATCCGAGGCCGGCGTGACGGTCAGACGGATATGCTCCTGGACCGGAAGATGGAAGCGGAAGGCATCCATGTCGTGCGAGTCTTCCAGCAGCCCGCGACGCTCCTTCCCCCAGTCCAGTCGCTGCGAAGTCGAAAGGTCGTCATTGGGCTCGCGTTCGAAGTCCGGATCGGGCGGACCCAGCGGAATCGCACGAAGCACGTAGTCGCCCTCGAAGCCGGTGACACGGATCATGTGGCGCCCCGGCAGCAGGAGCAGGTTCGACAGCCGCGCTCGGCGCTCGTTGCCTTCGACGCGGACGCGCTGCACCTGGTTGCCCTTGGCATTGAGGTAGTCGAGTGACTGGATGCGATCACCCACCGCCTGGAAGCGCCACAGCTGCGGTTCGCCGGTGATCATCAGCTGGTAGACATCGCTGTCCGTACCGCTGCCGCCCGCCGTGAAGCGGCCCTTCACCGTGCGCGATCCGGCCATGCCGCTGGCGGTGGCGGGATCGTCATTGGGTTCGGCCTCCTGGCCATCCTCGTCCGGACCCAGCTCGACCAGGCTGATCTGGTAGTCCATCGGCGCGCCGGGGCGCGACACCAGCAGGCGGTATTCGCCCGGTGCCAGGCGCAGGTCATCGAGGTTGACCTCGCCCGTATCCTCGCGGCACTGCAATTGGCGATCGGCCTCGTCGTTCAGGCACAGGCGCAAGCCGCCCTCACCGCTGCTCAGCACGTGCGCCTGCAGCCGCTGAGCCGCCTTGGCTTCATCGATGGTGAAACGGAAACGGTCAACGTCGCGGCGCTCGCTCAGCCGCGCCGACACCGGCCGCGACAGGTCCGCCCAGTTGCCCAGCCCGCGCTCATCGTTGGGCTCGGACTCGCTGCCGGCAACACGCTCGCCACTGCGCTGCGTCTCGATGGCGAACAACTGTCCATCGGGGTTTTCTCCGGCTTTCAGCCGCAGCTGGTAGCGTCCGGGCTGCAAGCCGAGATCGGGCAGGCTCAGGCGACCCAGACTTTCCACACGGCGGCTCAGCAGGGATTTGCCGGCAGGGTCGATCAGCTCCAGCTCTGGCTGCCGCCCCAGCGGCGCATACAGGTCGAGCTGCCAGCGCGACTGGGCGGCATCATCCGGCAGGTTCCAGTCGATCAGCGCTTCGCGCCCGGCGAGAAACCAGGCACGACGGAAATTCTTGCCACGCGTATCACCCGGCGACTTCTCGCCGACGTCGGCAAGGTCGTATGGCCCGAAATAGTTTTCGCCATGCGCCATCGATACCCGATAGCCGCCTTCACCACCGCCCTTGGACACGCCAATCAGGTATTCACCCGGTTCGAACAACAGTCCGCTGGTGGTGGTCGGTCGTTGCCCGTCCGGCGTCTGCAGCGTGACCAGCCGCGTCCTTCCGGCCACCGCCTGCCCGTCGTCCGTCCAGTCGAGCTTCAGGACATCCATGCGGGTCAGCGTGCCGGGAAGTCCCTCCAGCGTCAGCGTCCATGGGGTGGTCGCCTCCTCATCCGAGACCGACCAGCGGAAACCGTCCTGGTCCTTGCCGAGCAATTCACCGGATATCACCGCCTCGCCAGAGACGGACTGCGCCTGCGCCGGCTGGTCGTTGGGTTCGGCTTCGACGAGGAAGGTCGGATCAGCCAGCGCCACCGTGGCCGGCAATGCCAGGGCCAACAGGCCAAACAGGTTGAACAGCGGAATCCGCAGTTGAAAATTCACGTCATGGCCCCCGGCTTCACTGGTCCTGGAAGGCGCCGCAGCCCATCGCCGTGGTGTTGACGATGCCGCCAGGGCCAATCATGTTCTCGGGGTTGTCGAAGACCGTGCAGGACCATTCGTTCCGAGTGCCCATCGCACCTTCGATCTCGGCCCGCGCCATGCCGCCGACATCGCACATCAGCGCGACGCCGCCGCCGAAGGTCGAACCGATGACACCGCCCAGCGCCATGCCGCCGATGTTGCGCATGTGCGCCTCCATCAGGCAGCAGGCCTTGGTCGCCGTGTCGGTGTATTTCTCGCAGTCGGCGTAGTTCTTCAGCGAATTGATCAGCGTCAGCGCATTGCCGGTCAGGTCGATCAGGTATTCGGCCATTTCCTGGCCTCGCCCATCGCCGGTCATTCCCAGCGTGGTGCCACTGGCCGGATCAACCCGCCACCAGCCACCGAAGCGGCGCGAGCCGATGCTCTTCTCCGGCACGACAACAGCGAAGCCACGTGCCAGGTCGTCCGCGACAAGCCGCTTCTCATTGTCGGAAATAGCCAGCGCATCCGGCTGCCCGTCCGGCTTCAGGACGCTGATAGCGACGCCCTGCTTCTTCGCCGCGGCGAAGGTCTCAAAGGTGTTGTTGTGCGCATCGCCACCCGGCAGGTTGGCATGGGCCAGCGCTTCACTGACCGTTTCCCAGACGCCAATCGCCAGTGCCTTGTCAGGTGCGCTCTTCACCCCTTGGGAACTTTTCGACAACACGCGGCGTTCGTTGCTGACGATATCCACGCTGCGGAAACCGACGCCATCCGAGACCAGGCCCTCGCGCAGGACGACCAGCGTCGGCTCGGCGCGGTAAGCGATGTCGGCACCGAACAGCGCCGGTCCGCGATCAAACAGACGGAACAGCGCCAGGTGTGGCAGTGGCGAAACGGCAACGTCGTCGCGCTGACGCGGATTCACCGGCGTCCCGTGCAGGTAGTCGATCATCAGCCCCCATGCCTTGGCATTGCCGAGCAGGTGCTGGATCGCGCGATCAACGACATAGCTTTCGGAGTAGCGGCCGGTGGCCAGCATGATCCGCTGCTCCACAGTCAGCTCACGACGCTGCTCGTCCTCGCCCAGGGCGGTCAGCGTCGCGCCCTTGCGCGCACGCCAGGGGTCGGTGCCAAGTCGGCTCATGACCGGGCGACGGAAATGCTTTTCGCTACCGTCGGGCGAGATCAGCGTGTACTCGATCCACTGTGCCGCCAGCGCGCGGAGGTCTTCCGCGGGCTCCGCCGGCTTGTTGCTGCCGAGCGCGGACAACGCGCTGGTGGCGCGTTCGGTCTTGTCACCGACCGTCTTGAAGATGCCGGCCGCACCGAAGGTGTCCATGCCGAGCGCAGCCGTGTCGATGGTGGTGCCATTCAGGTCGAACGCCAAACCCGGCTTGCCGTTCAGCACCGGCACAAACAGCTGGGCACGCTTCACCGCCTGACCGACGCCATCGTTGATGGCCTTGCGATCCAGCGTGTTCGGCTGGTTGCTGAAGCGGAGCAGCTCGCCATCAAGGTTGGCCGTAGGGCGCTCCCACGGACCGGCTACGCGAACCGTCTTCAGACTGTCGCCCAGCTTCTGCGCGATGAACACCTCAATGCGCAGGCGCTGCTGCACATCCGCCGGCAACTCGCCGTCAAAACGCTTGCTGGCCGTCGGCGTGTCCACGGCCTGGCCCGCGAATGCCGGATGCAGGTTGCTCCAGCCGCCAGAAGCACCTTTGCGGGCTTCCACCCAGTAGTAGTCGGCGGCTTCAGCGCGCAGCCCGGACGGCTCGCCGACCGGCAGCGTCACACCTGCCGAGCGCAGCTCGCTGAGCAGCTCGTCGCGGGTACGGGTCGCCGTGGCATAGAAGGGCTGCTGCCGTATCGGATCGAAGCGCACTGGCTCGGCCGCGCCAGCGATGGCCTGCAATTCCGTCAGGGATTTTTGCCAGTCGGCCGGGCTTCGAGCCAGCTCTCGGTCACCTTTCGATACCGCGATGCCGTCGACCAGCCGCGTCGCGTCAGCAGCATCCAGCTGGCCGCGTGCGATGCGGGCGTCATAGCCCGCATCACGAAGCAGCTTGGCGAGCAGTAACGACTGGTCCAGCGCATTACCAGCGCCACTGACCAGTGTGCCGCGTGCGCCACGCAGCGAGCCCGGATACTGCTCGAAGCCGATGTCGTCGCTGACGAAGGCAACGATGCGGTCGTAGTCGTAGTCCAGCGACTCCAGCAGGACGTCGGTGTCGATGTGGCTGCGATCCACCAGCTTGCCGAGCTCACCCAGCTTCGCGATGAAGCGGGCAAGCCGATCCAGCGAACGCTCACGCGCCGCGTCATCCGTATTCACCGCCTTGAACACACGATTGACGATGGGCTGGTCTTCGCCGGCAGCCCCGGCTACCGCCGGTGCAGCCGTGCCTTCCAACGACTTGTCGGCGTCAGCGCGGGTCGCCGGGGATTCGACTGCTGCCGTCGTGGTACTCCCACTGGCCAGCGGGCTGGCGGAATCATCCCTGGCCTGGGCGGCAGATGAAGCCGCCGACGCATCCGCCTGCGGAGCTTCCCCGCAGGCACCGAGGCTGACGATCAGTGAAAGCAGCAGAACAGACAGGCCGCCGCGTCGGGCGACCGATGTGGAGGATGCACTGAGCATGGCGAAGCTCCCGTCCTTCGGCGTATGCCTGAAGACACGGTACCGCAGCTTCAATTACGACACGAATCGTGCCAGCCCAGTGAATGTGCGGGGGAGGAACCTCAGGTCGCGACGCCGCCGGCAACTCGCCGGCGGCATCGGAATGCATCAATCAGGCTTCCGGAGAGGGCGCCTCGCTGCTGGACACGGCATCGCCTTCCGCCGCACCTGCCGGGCTGTCCGCCAGCTCGGCATCGTCCTCTGCTTCTTCCTCGAACTGATCCACACGCTCGATGCCGATCAGCTTCTCGTCCTTGGACATGCGCATCAGGGTCACGCCCTGGGTGTTGCGGCTGAGCTGCGAGACTTCGCCGGCACGCGTACGGACCATGGTGCCGCCATCGCTGATCAGCAGGATTTCCTGCTCGTCATTGATCTGCAACGCGCCTACCAGATCACCATTGCGCTCGCTGGTCTGGATGCCGATCACGCCCATGGTGCCGCGACCCTTCTTCGGGTAGTCGTCGACCGGCGTACGCTTGCCATAACCATTGACGGTAGCAGTGAGCACGTCGTCCTCGCCATCAACCACGATCAGGCTGACCACCGACTCGCCCTGCCCCAGCTTCATGCCACGAACACCGGCCGCGGTACGACCCATGGAGCGCACGGCATCCTCGTCAAAGCGCACGGTCTTGCCGTTGCTGGCGAACAGCATGATGTCGCGCTTGCCATCGGTGAGCTGCACGTCCACCAGCGCATCCTCGGGATCCAGGTTGATGGCAATCTTGCCGCGCTGCAGGCGATAGGCGTATTCGGTGAGCGGCGTCTTCTTCACCGTGCCGCTGCGCGTGGCGAAGAACACGAAGCGACCTTCGTCGAACTCGCGCACCGGCAGCACCGCCTGCACCTTTTCACCCTCTTCCAGCGAGATCCAGTTGATGATCGGGCGACCGCGCGCATTCGGCCCGGCTTCCGGCAACTGGTGCACGCCCAGCCAGAACACACGGCCCGAACTGGTGAAGGTGAGCAGCGTGTCATGGGTGTTGGCTACCCACAGGCGCTCGACGAAATCCTCGTCCTTGGTGCTCGCCGCCGAACGGCCCTTGCCGCCACGACGCTGCACGCGATAGGCGCTGACCGGCTGGCGCTTCACGTAGCCGGTGTGCGACAGCGTGACCACCATGTCTTCCGGGGCGATCAGGTCGAGGATGTCGAGGTCTTCCTCGCTCTGGCGGATCTCGCTGCGGCGCTCGTCGCCGAACTCGGCGTTGACCGCATGCAGTTCATCGCGGATCACTTCCAGCAGACGATCCGGATTCTCCAGGATCTCGATCAGGCCGCGGATGGTTTCCAGCAGCTGCTTGTATTCGTCGGTCAGCTTTTCCTGCTCAAGCCCGGTCAGGCGATGCAGGCGCATCTCCAGGATCTGCTGCGCCTGGGTGTCGGTCAGCTGGTAGCCACCCTCGACCAGGCCGACGCCGTGAGGCAGGTCCTCCGGACGCGACGCCTCGGCACCCGCGGCACCCAGCAGCGCGCCAACCAGGCCCGGCTCCCAGACCCGATCCAGCATGCGCTCCTTGGCGACCTGCGGGTTCTCCGAGGTCTTGATCAGCTCGATCATTTCGTCGATGTTGGCCAGCGCGACGGTCAGGCCTTCGAGGATGTGGGCACGGGCGCGCGCCTTGCGCAGTTCGAAGATGGTGCGACGAGTGACCACTTCGCGACGATGACGAACGAAAGCCTCCAGCATCTGCTTCAGGTTAAGCAGCTGCGGACGGCCATCGACCAGCGCCACCATGTTGATGCCGAACACCGATTCCATCGGCGTCTGCGCGTAGAGGTTGTTCAGCACCACCTCGGCCGCCTCGCCGCGCTTGATCTCGATGAAGATACGCATGCCGTCCTTGTCGGACTCGTCGCGCAGCTCCGAGATGCCGTCAATGCGCTTTTCCTTGACCAGCTCGGCGATCTTCTCGATCAGTCGCGCCTTGTTGACCTGGTAGGGAATCTCGCTGACGACAATGGCTTCGCGGCCGGTCTTCTCGTCCACTTCGATCTCGGCGCGCGCGCGCATGCGCAGGCGGCCGCGGCCCGTGTGGTAGGCGTGGTGGATACCCACAGTGCCGTTGATGATGCCGGCGGTGGGAAGGTCCGGACCCGGCAGGTGCTCCATCAGCTCATCGATGGTCAGCTCGGGGTTGTCGATCAGCGCGATGGTCGCGGCGATCACTTCGGACAGATTGTGTGGCGGGATGTTGGTGGCCATGCCCACCGCGATGCCTGCCGAGCCATTGACCAGCAGGTTCGGGAACCGTGTCGGCATCACCGTCGGCTCCAGCTCCTTCTCGTCGTAATTGGGCTGGAAATCGACGGTTTCCTTGTCAATGTCGGCCATCAACTCATGCGCCAAGCGCGACATCCGTGCTTCGGTGTAACGCATGGCTGCCGCCGGATCGCCATCCACCGAACCGAAGTTGCCCTGCCCATCGACCAGCAGATAACGCAGCGAGAACGGCTGCGCCATGCGAACCAGGGTGTCGTACACCGAGGCATCGCCGTGCGGGTGGTACTTACCGATCACGTCACCGACGATACGCGCGGATTTGTAGTAAGGCTTGTTGCTATGCGCGCCCAGTTCGTTCATCGCGAACAGCACGCGCCGATGCACGGGTTTCAGGCCATCGCGGACATCCGGCAAGGCGCGCCCGACAATCACGCTCATGGCGTAGTCGAGGTAGCTGCGACGCATCTCGTCTTCGAGATTGACCGGGATGATTTCCTTTGCGAGTTCCGCCATTCGTTCTTCCAGAATTTATCGCCACAAATCAATTGCTTGAGGAGATATCCTCAAGACGTTTCAATATCGGGATCCGGCCCGGAAGTCGCGCTGGGAATCGTGCCTGAAACAGCGTTCGCGACGGGCCTCGATGGTGCGTAAAACCGACCCGTCATTCTATCACGCCAAGGCCGTCAAAGCCCGTCCACCGGCACCCGACTGAGGGCTGTGGCGCTGCGCGTCAATCGCGTTCGCGAAACACGAAGTGATGGGCCGATGCGTAGTTGATCAGGAAGCCCGCGATGGAGCCGGCAGCCACCGCGAAGATGGGCCATTCCCGGGTGAAGGCCACCGTCGCGATGACCAGCGCATAGGCACCGTAATTGGCGGCAAGGCCGAAGGCATTGCCCAGCAGATACCGCCCGAACTCGGCAAGCCGGTTGCGGCTGCGCCGATGGCGGAAGCTGATGTAACGATTGAACAGCCAGGTGAACAGCACGGCCAAGGCAATGGCAGGAATCCGCGCCCGGAATGGCTCGACGCCGAATTGATGGATCAGCAGATGGGTGACGCCAGCATCGACCAGAAAGGCGAGTCCGCCTGAAATGCTGAACAGGACAAGCTGCCGTGACGGCAGGCGATCAGCCAGCGCCATGACCAAACAATGCGGCCATCGATTCAACCGACGGCTGTTCGACCACACCTCGTTCAGTGACGATGGCGTCGATCAGGCTGGCCGGCGTGATATCGAATACCGGGTTCCACGCGGCGATGCCCTCCGCCACGGTGCGGTGCCCGGCAATCCCCAGCAGTTCGGCAGGATCACGTTCCTCGATCTCGATGTCGGCACCGCGGGCCGTGGCCATGTCCACCGTGGATGACGGCGCCACCACCATGAACTTCACGCCGTGGTGACGTGCGGCAATCGCCAGCTGATAGCTGCCGATCTTGTTGGCCACGTCGCCGTTGGCGGTAATGCGGTCAGCGCCGATGATCACCCACTGCACCCGCCCCTGCGCCATCAGGTGCGCGGCGGCCGAATCGGCAATCAGCGTGGCGTCGATGCCGTCCTGCTGCAGCTCCCACACGGTCAGGCGCGCGCCCTGCAACCACGGCCGCGTTTCGCCCGCGTACACCGCAGCGATACGCCCCTTTTCGCAGCCGACGCGGATCACGCCCAGCGCGGTGCCGAGCCCCGCGGTCGCCAGCGACCCAGTGTTGCAATGCGTGAGCACGCCGCTACCGGGCGCGATCAACGCCGCGCCGAGTTCGCCCATATGGCGGTTGGCAGCGAGATCTTCGGTGGCAATGGCATCAGCTTCGGCGGCCAGCTGTTCCCGCCAGTCATCGCGACCAGCCAGCGCGGCAAGCCTGGCATCCATGCGATCCAGCGCCCAGGCCAGGTTGACGGCGGTCGGCCGCGCCGCGCGTAGGTGTTCAAGCGTGGGGGCCAGGACTTTCCGCGCTGCTTCGGCGCTGTCGGCCTCGCACTGGCACGCCGCCATCGCCACGCCGTAGGCTGCGGCGATGCCAATGGCCGGCGCACCGCGCACGACCAGATCGCGGATCGCGGCGGCCACGGCCGCAGCATCGCCACAGTCAATCCACTCCTCCTGGAACGGGAGTCGGCGCTGGTCCAGCAACGCCAGGGTGGTTCCGTCCCAGCGATAGGGCCGCACGCGGTCGAACGAGGAAGCAGTCATCGGGCTGGATCCGGAAGTCACGGGATGCTGGATATGCACAGTCGAGCGCGCAAGCTTAACAGGCGCCGGAAAGTCCCTGGCAGCCTGTACGGCCCGCGCGACAACGCGCTAAGCTCGCACCATGGCCACGCGCGGCTCCAGCGCCAAAGGCGACAGCGACGACGGCAAGACCGCCGGCCGCAGCGCTGCGCGCAAGAAATCCAGCGGCACAGCGAAGAAACCGGCGCGCAAGAAGGCCGCGTCCAAGTCCGCCAGGTCCCCGTCCACCCAAGCGGCCACGAAAAAGGCGGCGCCACGCAAGAAAGCGAGCGGCCGCCCCGCGACGAAGAAGGCACCCAGCCGCCGCAAGGCTGCCAGCGAAAACCCGGCCAGGCCATTGACTGGGGAGGAGCTGGATCGCCGCTGCCTGCGCCTGATCCACGCGGCCTGCCTGAAGTCCGGGAGTGGCGCCATTGCCGGCGGCCTGATCGAACGGGTGCCGATGCTGGGCAAGCTCGCGCCGCTGCTGCTCGGCAAGCTTGGTGAGCGCGACGCTCCCGGTCAGATCCAGCGGCGACTGGTGCTCGATATCCTCGAGCTCTACGACATCCGCCTCAACGAGATGGAAGAACGCGCCGTGATCCTGCTGGCCACGGCCGTGGGCGGAAGCGCGCGGGAAATTTCACAGCGCAGCCTGGAGCAGCTGGTGGAGCGCTCCGGCATCAGCCGGTTTGGCGGCAGCCTGGGGAGACCCATCATCAACCGGTTACTGCCAGTGGCCTCGCTGGCCAGCGATGGCGCCACCACCATCACCGCAACCTACGCCATCGGACGACGTGCACAGGCGCTGTGCCGGATAGGGAATGGCCAGGCGCAGGATCTAGGCGAGCTGCTGCACGGCCTGACCGGCATCGACCAGCGCCTTCTGATCAGCTGGAGTGGCAGTGCCTTCCGGCTGGCGGTGGCGCCGTTCCGCGCCGCACTCGGCGCGATGAGCCAATAACGACGCCGCCGACAGACAGACTTCCGGAGCAGGCAGACGCCGCCCGGAAAACCTAAAATATGGATTCTGGAGGCCGCCTCCGGCCCGCCCGCTCCTATCCGGTTTCCATGTCATTCAAGCTCGCCAAGACATTGTTCGACTCCCGGCTGATGATTTTCCTCGGCCTGGCGGCGGCCAGCTTCATCCTGGTCCAGGTTGGCTATTCGGTCAGCGAACGCAGCCAGGCCTATGTCGAAGACAGCCACTGGCTTGACCGCACCCATGAGAACCTGTCGCTGATCCAGTCGCTGTATGCGGCGATCAAGGACGCGGAATCGGCTCAGCGGGGCTTCCTGCTGACCGGCACGTCGGAACTTGAGGATGAGTTCTTCGCCGCCATTCCCCGCGTCCATGGACTGGTGGCACGGCTCGAGCAGGCGCTAGCCGACAACCCCGAGCAGAGCGAGCGCATGCGCGCCCTGAAGGCGGCGACGCAATCCCGCCTCGACATCGCCATGGATATCCTGCGCCGCTACCGGGAGCACGGCTTCGACTCGGCCCGCGAGGAAGTCAGCAAGTCCGAAGGCAAGCGCCTGATGACCGAGATCGCGGAGATCTCCGACGTCATGCAGTCCGAAGAACGCCGCGAACTGGCCGAACGCAACCGCAGCTCCGAGAACAGCCTGCGTCGGCTGCAGTCGCAGACCATTCTCGGCATCCTGATCAGCGGCGGCCTGCTGCTGCTGGTGTTCGCCGGCATCCTGCGCGAGAACGCGCAGCGACGACGCGCCGAACGCACTGCCGGTCGCATCAATGCGCAGTTGGAGGAATCCGTCGCGCAGCTACGTCGTGCCGGTACCGATACCCGGGAGCTCAGCCAGTACGCCGGCATGCTGCAGAGCTGCCGCAGCGTGGACGAGGCGCTGACGGTGACGGCCGACACCTTCCATCGCCTGCTGCCGGCCTTCGGCGGCAGCGTGTTCCTGCTGCGCCCGTCGCGCGACCTCGCCGAACGCGTGCTGGACTGGGGCGAACAGGCCTTGCCCAGCGAGGCGCCCGTCCCTACCGCGGACTGCTGGGCCTTGCGCCGCGGGCAGCCGCATTCGGTGGATGATCGCGATGGCGATACCCATTGTGCGCATGCGCCGCGCGACCCGGACCATCCGGCCATCGCGGTCTGCGTACCGATCACGGCACACGGCGAAACCATCGGTTTCGTCTATCTCTCTCGCGCAGTCACCGACGCCGATCGCGACATACCGCCCGAAAAACGCCCGCCCAGCCGCCGCGAAATCGCTGCAGCCCTGGTCGAGCAGCTCGCGCTGGCGCTGTCCAACCTCAAACTGCAGGACACGTTACGCTCGCAGAGCATTCGCGACTCGCTGACCGGCCTGTTCAACCGCCGCTATCTCGAAGAATCGCTGCAGCGTGAACTGGCTCGCTGTGAACGTCGTGGCCGGCCACTGGCCCTACTGATGCTCGACGTCGACCACTTCAAGCAGTTCAACGACCAGCATGGCCACGATGGCGGCGACGCCGTGCTCAGCCGTTTCGCGCAGGTGCTGACCGCGCATTCGCGCCACGAGGACATCGCCTGCCGTTATGGCGGCGAGGAATTCACGCTGATCCTGCCGGAAATGCCACCGGACGGCGGTGCCGCGCGGGCCGAGGAGATCCGCGCAGCAGTGGAAGCGATGGTGGTGGACAACAATGGACGGCGCCTGCCACCAGTGACCGTTTCGATCGGCCTGTCCAGCTATCCGAGCGATGGCACCGACCCATCCAGCCTGCTGCGAGCCGCCGATGCCGCGCTGTACCGGGCCAAACAGAGCGGCCGCAACCGCGTGGTCGCTGCCGGGCCACGATAGGCCACGACTCGCCGGATACGTAAGCTCAGGCGCGCTCGAAGGGAAACGCCAGCGCCGCGTCCAGGTGGTCGTCGTCCAGCATGGCGACCAGCAGTCGATCCAGACCCAGGGCAACGCCCGCGCACTCGTGCAACCCGTGTTCCAGAGCGGCCAGCAGGTTCTCGTCCAGCGGAGCCAGCTCCTGCCCGGCCTCGGCACGGCGCTTGCGGTCGGCTTCGAAACGACGTCGCTGTTCGGCCGCGTCGCCCAGTTCGTGGTAGCCGTTGGCCAGCTCCACCGAACCCAGGAACACCTCGAAACGCGCGGCCACCTTGCCACCGTCGCCCTGACGCGTGCGCGCCAGAGCAGCCTGGCTGGCCGGATAGTCGTACAGCAGCAGCAGTTGGTCGGCCGGGAAGCTGGGCTGGATCAGATGCGTCAGCAGCAGGTCCAGCCAGTCGTCGCGGGTGAGGCCAGCGTCATCGATGCCGAAAATGCTGAGTGGTGCCATCAGCTCGTAGGGATCGGCGGCGAACGGATCGATGTCCAGCGCCTCGCGAAACAGCTGCCGATAGCTGCATTTGCGCACATGGCAGGAAATGCCCTGCATCACCAGCAGCTTGCGCACCAGGCTGGCCACTTCGAGCATCAGCGTGTGCTCGTCCCAGCCCAGGCGATACCACTCCAGCAACGTGAACTCGGGGTTGTGCCGACGCCCGGCCTCACCGTTACGGAACACGCGACCCAGCTCGTAACAATCGCCAACGCCCGCGGCCAGCAGGCGCTTCATCGCGTATTCCGGCGAGGTTCGCAGCCAGCGCTGCCTTTCACCGCCAGCCACCGGCCCATCGAAGGCCGTGCTGAAGCTCAGGATGTTCGGGTCGCTGTTGCCCGCCTGTGACAGCACCGGCGTCTCCACCTCCAGCACGTTGCGTTCGGCGAAGAACGAACGGATGGTGGCATTCACCTCGGCGCGCAGTCTGAGCGCTTCAATACTGGCAGTGGGTTGCCACGAACTCATGTGGTAGTGATCTCCAGGGCTTGGCCCGGACTGCCCCGGACCATGACGGATACCAGACTAACGCCAAACACGGCGGTTATTCATGCTCGGTGAGAAAGGCCAGCAACCGTTCCTCGTCCCAGACCGGCACGCCCAGCGTTTGGGCCTTGTCCAGTTTGGAGCCGGCTTCGCTGCCGGCGACCACAAAGCTGGTCTTCTTGGACACGCTACCAGCCACCTTTGCGCCCAGCGCTTCCAGCCGCGCCTTGGCTTCATCACGGGCCATGCTGGCCAGCGTGCCGGTGAGGACGGCAGTCTGGCCATCCAGCGGTCCGGCTGCCTGCTCGACGATCTCCGGCAAGGCTGCCAGCAACGCCTGGAGACGACGCTCGACTTCGCGCAGATGCGCGACGCGCGCAGGATCATTCCGCAGCGCGAGCAGGCTGGCGCAGGCCGCCTTGCTGGCACCAGCCTGTGTCCATTGCTCGTCGTTTGCGGCGAGCAGCGCATCCAGCGTCGGAAACGTCTCGACCAGCCGCGCCGCGCCCTTCTGCCCCAGATGCTTGATGTCCGCCTTCGACAGCAGGTAGTCCGGCCCGAACACGGCGCGCAGCTTCGCGGATGGCGGCGCATCGTCGGTGAGCGTCACGCCAGCGGCCAGCAGCGCATCGATCACCTGCTGGTTACCCGGCTCGGCGAAAAAGCTCGAGATGGAAGCGGCCACGGTTGGGCCAACGTCGTCCGCCGCCAGCAGAAGCTCATCCGGCAGGTGGCGGATGATGTCGAGACTGCCGAAGGTCTGCCCCAGACGCTTGGCAGTTTCCTCGCCGATCTGGTTCACGCCGAGGGCAAACAGCAGCCGCGGCAGCGTGGTCTGCTTGCTGGCCTCGATCGCCTCGATCAGGTTCTCCGCCCACTTGGTGGCGATCTTGCCGGCCTTTACCGTCTCCGGGACCGCGCCATCGCGCTCCTCGGCGCGGCGCTTCATTTCCAGCAGGTCGTCCAGCGTCAGCCTGTAGAGACCGGCGACGGTTTCGACATAACCGAACTCACTCAGGTCCTCGCATAAACGGCTGCCGAGGCCTTCGATGTCCATGGCGCGACGCGAGGCGAAGTGAATCAGGGCTTCGACGCGCTGTGCTCGGCAGAACAGGCCGCCCGAACAACGCGACACCGCCTCGCCTTCCTCGCGCACTACATGCGAACCACACACCGGACAGGTTTCCGGCATGTGCCATGGCTTGCTGCCAGCGGGCCGCTTCTCGGGCAGCACGCGCACCACTTCGGGGATGACATCGCCGGCACGACGCACGATCACGGTATCGCCAACGCGGACATCCAGCCGCGCGACCTGATCGGCGTTGTGCAGCGTGGCATTGGTGACGGTGACGCCAGCCACATGCACGGGGGTGAGACGCGCAACCGGCGTGATCGCGCCGGTGCGGCCGACCTGCACGTCGATCGCCTCGACCGTAGTCAGCTGTTCCTGTGCCGGAAACTTGTGCGCCAGCGCCCAGCGCGGCGCGCGCGCGACGAAACCGAGCTCGGCCTGCTCATCGTAGCGATCCAGCTTGTAGACCACGCCATCGATGTCATACGGCAGGCCATCACGCTTGCTACCGATGTCGGCGTAATAGTCGAGCAGGCCGGACAGGCCCGTTGCACGTTGCACCAGCGGACTGACCGGAAAGCCCCAGCCGCGCAGGCGGGCCAGCGTTTCGCTGTGGGTGGCCGGCAAGGCGCCATCGCTGACCTCGCCCACCGAATAGGCGTAGAAGGCCAGCGGACGCTTCGCCGTGATGCCGGGGTCCAGTTGGCGCAACGAACCCGCCGCGCCGTTGCGCGGATTCGCCAGCGGCTTCTCGCCATGCGCCAGCGCATGCTCGTTGAATTTCTCGAAGCCGGCTCGAGGCATGTAGACCTCGCCACGCACTTCAAGCAGCGCCGGCCAGCCCTCGCCGCGCAATCGCAAAGGGATGGCCCGAATGGTCCGCAGATTGGCGGTGACATCCTCGCCGGTGGCGCCGTCGCCGCGCGTGGCACCCTGCACCAGCCGACCGTCCTCATAGCGCAGGCTGATCGCCAGGCCGTCGAGCTTGGGCTCGGCACTGAACGCTGGTTCGTCCTCGCCCAGCGTGTCGCGGATGCGGCGCACGAAGTCGCCTACCTCCTCGTCGCTGAAGGCATTGGACAACGACAGCATCGGGATCGCATGCCGCACCTCGGCGAAGCCACTGTCGGGCTTCTCGCCAACGCGATGCGTGGGGGAGTCGGGATCATCGAGCTCTGGATGCGCCGTCTCCAGCGCTTCCAGTTCGCGCATCAATCGATCGTATTCGGCGTCAGGAATCGCCGGATCGTCGAGCACGTGGTAGCGGTAATTGGCGTCACTGATCTGCGCGCGCAGCTCGGCAACGCGCTGGCGCGGATCGGTCGCCACGGATTCCGTCCAGCCGCTCAGTGGCCCTGCGACTCGCGCTTGCGGTCGTAGCCACGTAGCTGGTCGCGGATGTGCGCGATCCGCTGGCGGCCCAGTGCGTTGTGCTCCTCGTCGAGCACGTTGCAGTCCAGCAGCTCGGCCAGACGCTGCGCCGTCGGCAGCATCGCTTCCCAGGCATCCAGCGCCGGGATCGGCCCCGGCAGCGCCATGAAAAAGCTCAGGCCCGGCACGCGCAGCTCGTTGATGCGGCTCATGTCGAAGCTGCCCGGCTTGACCATGCTGGCCACGCTGAAGATGGCCGGACCACTGTTGCCGTCGGTGCGGCGATGGAAGATGCCCATGTCACCGAAATACAGGCCGGCCTTCTCGGCGGCCACGACCAGATCAGACCCGCGGATCGTCTCGCCTTCGCGGGCCGCCACGAACAGCGTGATGATGCGGTCAAAACCCGCTTCCTCCGCGGTGACCTTGCGCTCCGGCGTGCGCCGCGGCAGGTCGATGCGGTCGTGCCCGGACAGCGTCGCTTCGACCAGTTCCAGCTCGGACTGCAGGCCCGATGCCGGATCGGCCAGGCCATCGTGTTCGCCACTACCGTCGCCAAGACGCGGTTCCACGCGCTCGCGCGGCACGCCCTTGGCCTTGCGCTTGCCCTGGTCGGGTTTCTTTGGACGCCCGAAAAAGGCAATGCCCGCCAGCAGCAACAGGCCGGCAATGATGATGATGATGCGAAGCTGGGTGGAATCCATGGTGCGAAAGCCTATCCGAAAACCCGGCAGACCGCCGAGTCTGGCGATCCACCCATCACGTGAGATTCAGTCCGTACGCTCAGGCCGCACCCGCAAGTCGCGTGGCTTCGTCGAGATCGACGCTGACCAGTCGCGACACACCCGGCTCGCGCATGGTGACGCCGGCCAGCTGGTGCGCGGCTTCCATCGTCGCCTTGTTGTGGGTGACGAACAGGAACTGCACGCGCTCACTCATCTCGCTGACCATCGCGCAGAATCGGCCGACGTTGGCCTCGTCCAGCGGCGCGTCGACCTCGTCGAGCATGCAGAACGGCGCCGGATTCAGGCGGAAGATGGCGAACACCAGCGCCACGGCAGTCAGCGCTTTCTCACCACCCGACAGCAGGTTGATGTTGGACACACGCTTGCCCGGCGGGCGCGCCATGATCGACACGCCGGTGTCGAGCAGGTCTTCGCCGGTCAGGTCGAGGTAGGCGTGGCCGCCGCCAAACAGACGCGGATATAGCTCCTGCAGACCGCTGTTGACGCGGTCGAAGGTGTCCTTGAAGCGGCCGCGGGTTTCGCGGTCGATCTTGCGGATCGCGGTTTCCAGCGTTTCCAGCGCCGAGGTCAGATCGCCATGCTGCGAATCGAGATATTCCTTGCGCTTGCCCTGCTCCTCGAACTCCTGGATCGCCGCCAGATTGACCGGCTCCAGACGACGGATACGGTTTTCCAGGCTTTCCAGCGCCTGCTGCCAGCCGCTGGCGTCAGCGTTTTCGGGCAGGTTCTCGATGACGGCTGTGAGCTCGAGGCCGGCATCGACGATGCCGCGGTCGAGGCTCTCGGCCTTCATCGCCAGCGCCTGCTCTTCCAGACGCAGCGCGCTCTGCTTTTCGCGCAGGGCGAGGCCCTGCTGGTCGAACTGCTGGCGCTTGCCTTCCTGCTCGCGCAGCTGGTTCTCGATACCGTCCAGCGTGGAACGCGCCTCGGACAAGAGACGATCCACCTGCACGCGCTGGTCGAGGCAGGTCTGACGCTGCTTCTCCAGATCGGCCACTGGCGCATCGCCCTGCGCCAATTGCTCGGAGAGTTCGCCACGGCGTGATTCCAGCTGGCCGCGCTGCGCGGTCATGCGCTCCACCGACTGCGCCAGCGAGGTCAGCCGTGCACGCTGCGATTCGAGACGCAGTGCCAGCTCATGTGTCGCCTGGCGCTTGGCGCGGGCCAGTTCGCGCTGCTGGTCGCGCTGCTGCGACAGCTGCTGGCGCTCGGTTTCCAGTCCGTTGCGCGCGCTTTCCAGGTCAGCCATCTTCGCGATGGTCTGTTCCAGCCTGGCGCGTGACTCACGGGTCTGCGCTTCGGCGTCGGTGCGGCGTTGCTCGATCTGCTGGCGCTCGTCGTCCAGTTTCTGGATGCGCGCTGCAGCGGAATCAAGACGTCCCTGCCCGCTCTGCATCTGCCCGGCCAGTTCGGCCGCGCTGCGATGCGCCAGGTACAACGAACGCTGTGTCTCCTCGCGCGCCTGCTCGGCTTCCAGCAGGGCCGAACGCAGGTTCTCCAGCGCTTCGACCTGATCCTTTTCGCGGGCAACCAGCTCATCGATGTCACGACGCAGCTGCTGGATGTCGCGCTCGCGCGCCAGCGCGCCATGCGTTTCGCCGCTGCGCGTGGTGCGCAGCCAGCCGTGGCCCAGCCATTCACCGTTGCGGGTGATGACCGACTGCGACAACGAAGCAGCATTCAGACGTGAGCGTGCCGCCATGGCGTCTTCGGCAACGAAGACATCGGCCAGCAGACGACGCAGCACCACCGGGCCGCTGACCTTGGCCGCCAGCGAATCCGCCGCCGGCTGGAAACTCTCATCGTGTTCGCCAGGCGCCAACAGTGCCAGGCGACCGTCCTTCAGCGCGCCCAACGCATCAATGTGGCCATCCGGCCCTTCGACCAGCACGCCTTCCAGCAGCGGACCGAGCACGTTCTCGACCGCGACTTCCCAACCGGACTCCACGCCGAGCTTTTCACCGGCACGCGGCAGCTGGTCGAGCGACTCAGCCTTCAGCCAGTCCAGCGCAGCGCCCTTCTCCTGACCCAGCGCGGCGTGCTGCAGGGCTTCCAGCGACGCCAGTCGACCGCGCGCGCCCTGCACCTGCTGGCGTGTTTCGGCCAGCGCACTCTGCTGTTGCTTCTGCTGTTCGGTGACTTCAGCCACCTTGGCCTTGCGCTGGTCGATCTCGCCGCCCAGCACTTCGACACGTTCCTTTTCGCTCTCATGCTGGCGACGCAGGTCATCCAGCGCCGAGGCCAGCGCATCCAGGTCCAGTCCGCTGCGCTCTTCGGCCAGCGTGGCCAGGCGCTTACCGGTTTCGTGCGACTGCCGGTCGAGGTAGTCGATGCGCGTCCGCTCCACCTCAGCGGCCTGTGCGGCATCGGCGATCTGCTTGGCCTGCTCACTCCAGCGCTGCTGCCAGCCGTTGAGCGCCTCCTCGGCCTTCTGCAGCGCTTCGTTGGCCTGCGTCTCTTCGGCACGCAACGCGTCCAGCTGCGGCGTGTCGCGCTCGACTTCGGCACTGAGTGCTTCGTGCTGACGCTGATCCTCGCCTAGATGGCGATCAAGCTCGGCGAAAGCGTTCTCGGCCTCGCCCTTGGCCCGCTCCAGGCGCTGACGCAGTTCCTTCTGATGCGCGATCTGCTGTTCGACGCGCGCCACTTCAGCGGCGACCTGATACACCTCGGACTGGCGCTGGTTCAACGCCTCGGTGGCTTCAACCTGCTGCTGGCGACCGCTTTCGATGGCGGCCTCGGACTGGCGCTGATCGGCCAGCAGCGACTCCAGCTTCAGTTCGTCGGCCTTCATACGGCCACGCAATTCGGACAATTTGGAGTCCAGGCCGCGATACTCCAGCGCCTTCAGTTCGGCATCCTTCTGCCGCTGTTCGGTCTTCAGCTGCTGGTACTGCTCGGCCTGGCGCGCCTGGCGCTTCAGGTGCTCCAGCTGCTTGCCGACTTCCTCGCGCACGTCGTCCAGGCGTTCCAGGTTTTCGCGGGTGTGGCGGATGCGGGTTTCGGTCTCGCGCCGGCGCTCCTTGTATTTGGAGATGCCGGCGGCTTCTTCCAGATAGATGCGCAGTTCTTCCGGCTTGGCGTCGATGACGCGGCTGATCATGCCCTGCTCGATGATCGAGTAACTGCGCGGGCCGAGACCAGTACCGAGGAACAGGTCGGTGATGTCGCGACGACGGCAGCGCGAGCCGTTCAGGAAGTACTGCGAGGCGCCATCTCGGCTGACCGTGCGCTTCACCGAGATTTCGTTGAAGGCAGCGTATTCGCCAGCCACCAGTCCATCGGAATTGTCGAACACCAGTTCGACCATGGCGCTGCCCACCGGCTTGCGCACGCTGGAACCGGAGAAGATCACGTCGGTCAGGCTGTCGCCGCGCAGGCGCGAGGCTGAGCTTTCGCCCATCACCCAGCGCACCGCGTCGATGATGTTGGACTTGCCGCAGCCGTTGGGACCGACCACGCCGGTCATGTTCATCGGCAGATGCAGGGTGGTGGCGTCAACGAAGGACTTGAAGCCGGACAGCTTGATAGTGGTCAAACGCATGGAGGCATCCGTGCGGAAGGCGGGCGGGCCGCCGTATGATTCGGTAAGCGGTTGATTCGCAAGGTTTCCGCCAACCATTCAGCGGCTGGAAACTTGCTGTCTCACGGGGGCTTCCGCTAACCTGCCGCGCCCTGCGGGAACGTGGCCGGAAGAAACCCGGCCGGCAAGCATACCGGCTGCCATGGCGCGGGTACACCTTGGAATTTCCATGGAATCGGGCATCACGCCGCCGTCTGCGGTAAAGCGATGGCAGTATGTCTGCCTTACCCTTTAGCATCAATCACTTGGCTGATTGCCGCTGCCGCGCAGCCCATAACCGCAACCTCTCCACACTGCCCGCATCGGGCCAACGGACAACAGCATGACCACCCAGCCCAGCAAAGACCTCGAAACCTTCCCGAATCCGCGTCCCGGCCGCGACTACACCATCCGCATCACCATGCCGGAGTTCAGCTGCCTGTGCCCGAAGACCGGCCAGCCCGACTTCGCCGAACTGGTGCTGGAATACGTGCCGGAAGACCTCTGCGTCGAGCTGAAGGCGCTCAAGCTCTACATCTGGAGCTTCCGCGACGAAGGCCATTTCCACGAGGACGTTACCAACCGCATCCTCGACGACCTGGTAAAGGCCACCAACCCGCGCTTCATGCGCCTGTCCGGCGAATTCAACGTGCGTGGTGGCATCTACACCACCGTCGTCGCCGAACATCGTGCGGAAGGCTGGACGCCGCCAGTTGCCGTTGCTCTGCCCTAGACGACGCAGCGATGCATCATTCTCGCCGGGCCGGGCGAACCGGAACGCGCCGAATTGCGTGCGATATCACTTGTATTGCGTCACCTCGAAGCGCTGTTCCCGACCTGAAACTACAACAGTGAAGTGATTGACGCCCCATTGATACGTTCTGAGGTTGTAGGGAATAGAAAGCGTGAACGGCACTGTCGCGCCGTCGTAGTCCGCGTCCACCTCGATTTCCACGATTGGGGTCACCTGCAGTTCCACAACCCGCTCCGGATCGGTAGATGACGGGACGAACCGCTCACTGACGTGCACGCGCTTTATGAAGGGGCGCCGGCGAGGCTCCTTCAACGAAATGGCACCATCGACACGAATGGTCGCAACAAAATGGGCATTGAACAGGTTCAGGCGTGGCGTGCCGATGTCGACGTTCATGTCGCTGACCTCCAGCGCTGACTGGTACAGCCAGAAGGAGTCGATACGGTAGGTCACTTCGGGTTCAGCCCCGAACGCCTTGGAGATGGCCCCCAAGGCCCAACAGAGCAGTGCGAAACGAATAGCGATAACGCGCATCCTGAAATTGACTTGCTGTTTGACCGCTACTGAGCGCCAGACGCCGCTGACGCCTGCGGCGCCTGGATGCTTGCCTTGGCGCGTAGCGCCTTGACCTGATCCGCCAGTGCGCGGGCCTTGAGCTGCTGTTCGGCACCGTCGCGAACCTGCTCGAATGGCGGTGGGTTGAAGGCGCGGACGCCGACGCGCTTCAGCACGTGCCAGCCGAATTCGCTCTTGATCGGCACCGGCGCCACCTGGCCGTCCGCCAGGTTCGAGGCAGACTCCGCCAGCGACGCCGGGATCTGTGTGCGGTTGACCCAGCCCAGATCGCGCGCCTGCGCGCCCTTGGCCAGGTATTCGCCCATCAGCGCATTGAAATCGGTGTCCGGCTGGATGCCCTTGCCCGCCGCTTCGATCGCCTCGTTCTCGTCCTTGAACAGGATGTGCTGCAGGTGGAACTCCTGACCGCCGACGCGCGCGGCTTCCTGGTTGTAGTAGTCGCGAATGGCCTGGTCCGACACTTCGATGGTCTGCCGATAGGTGGACACCATTCGCCCGGACAGCTGCAGCAGCCGCGCCAGCGTGACTTCGGCCTGCACGTCCGGCTGGCTGGCGACGCCGCTGTGGATGGCTTCCTGAGCCAGCAGCAAGTTTTCTTCCAGGGATTCCAGCGCCTTTGCGCGCTGCGCCGGATCGTTCATGTCCATACCCTTGCTGCGGGCGAACACATCGAGCAGCGGCTCGCTGATCACCTCGCCATTGACCACGGCGACGACATTGCCACCCGGAGCGCCAAGCAGGGCCTGCTGGGCGGCACCCGAAGCCGCAGGCGCGGCATCGCCACCGATCTTCTGGTCGCAACCGGCCAGTAGCAACGCGGCCGTCATGGTGATGGCAATCAGCGATTTCACTTGAAACATGCTCGAAAAACTCCTGAATTCATTGAAATTATTTTGACTGACGACCATCAAGCTTCGCCGGGGGCCTTGGCCTCGATACTCAGCGCATGGATGTCGGTCTGCATCATGTCGCCCAAGGCAGCGTAGATGGCTCGATGCCGGGCCAGCAGCAGCTTTCCGCGGAACGCCTCGCTGACCATGCGCAGCTTGAAATGTCCGTGACCGTCTGCCGCACCGGCGTGACCAACATGCCGGTGGCCGTCATCCTCGATTTCCAGCAGCTGCGGCGACAGCGACGCCAGCCGCTCGGTCATGCGTTGGATGCGAAGGCCCGCGATACGTTCCCGCTCACTGCTCACGGCAACACCCGCAGAAAGGGTTTGACCTCAACGCCCGCATAGACGCCCTCGGCCATGTACGGATCGGCCAGCGCCCAGTCGCGGGCGGCTTCCAGCGATTCGAACTCGGCGACGATGGCGCTGCCTTCGAAACCGGCCGGGCCGGGATCAACCGCGTCGATGGCTGGCAGCGGCCCGGCCAGGATCAGGCGACCGGCGTCGCGAAGGGCTTCCAGGCGCGCCAGATGCGCCGGGCGGGTGGCCTTTCGCTTGGGCAGCGAGCCGGGGTGGTCGCGTCCGAGGATCAGATAGAGCATGATGCGCGCTTCCGTTGCGTGGAGCCCGGCATGATAACTGCTGCGCTCCGGGGACCGCAGCGACCTTCAGACTGATGACGACACGATGACCGAACGGATCAGCGTCCATCCGACGCATCCGCAAAACCGGCTGATCGAGCGTGCGGCTGCTGTGCTGCGCGACGGCGGGCTACTGCTGATCCCCACCGATGCCGGCTACGATTTCGCATGGGGCCTGGACGCGGTGAAAGCCGAGGATCGCGTCATCCGACTGCGCGCACTGGACAGGCGCCATCCCTTCACCTTAATCTGTGCCGGACTGAGCGACGTCGGCAGCCTGTCCAAGCTGGACAATCAGGCCTTCCGCCTGATCAAGGGGCTGATACCCGGGCCCATCACGTTCATCCTGCCGACCTCGTCCTCGCTACCCAAACGTTTGAAGCAGGCCAAGCGCCGCGCCATCGGCTGTCGTGTTCCCGACCATGCCGTGGCCCAGGCGCTGATCGCGGCACATGGGGCGCCGCTGCTGGTATCCAGCGTGGTCCTGCCGGAAGAATCGCCGGATAGTCATGATCCGGAAGCCGTGGCCGAGCGCCTGCTGCACGGCGTCGACCTGATGCTGGACGCCGACATCTGCCCGATGGGGCCGACCACGGTGATCGACCTTTGCGGCGAAACGCCGCAACTGGTTCGCGAGGGAATGCAGGAAGTCGACCTGCCGTTCTGAGCGGATCACCGGTATCAAGCTGGATCCCGTCCCAGAGGCGGTGATTCAAGCACCACTGAATTGGATGCAACCACACTCCGTCGTGAGGCGGAACGCGACCCGGAGGGGGTCAACATTGGTCATGAAAAGCCGACCATGAACAGCCAGACCGCGTCGAACGACGCCGACAGCGAAAAGACAGCCGATAGCGCAGCCGATGCCAGTGGCGTCGCCGCGAACGAGTCCGCGAGTCCGCAGCAGATCGAAATGCCGCTGGCGATGGTCCGCGGCCAGCCGATGCTGCAGATCCCGCAGGACCTGTACATCCCGCCGGACGCGCTGGAAGTCATCCTGGAGGCCTTCGAAGGGCCGCTGGACCTGCTGCTGTACCTGATCCGCCGGCAGAACCTGGACATCCTGGATATCCCGGTCGCCGAGATCACCAAGCAGTACATGGAATACATCGACGTCATGCAGGAGCTGCGCTTCGAACTGGCGGCGGAATACCTGCTGATGGCCTCGATCCTGGCCGAGGTGAAGTCGCGCATGCTGCTGCCGCGGCCGGTCAGCGACGACGAGGAAGAAGGCGATCCGCGCGCCGAGCTGGTGCGTCGCCTGCAGGAATACGAGCGCTTCAAGCAGGCCGCCCAGGACATCGACGACCTCCCGCGGATCGACCGCGACACGGTGGCTGTCGGTGCCGAAATGGGAGACCGCCAGGTGGTGAAGCTGCCGCCGCCGGTCGACCTGCGCGAAATGCTGCTGGCCCTGCGCGACGTGCTGAATCGCGCCGATCTGTTCAGCCGCCACGCGATCCGTCGCGAGGCGCTCTCGGTTCGCCAGCGCATGGGCGACCTGCTGCAGCGCCTGGGCGGTGGCGAGTTCCACGCCTTCGTGTCGCTGTTCTCGGCCGAGGAAGGCCGCCTGGGCGTGGTGGTGACATTCCTCGCCCTGCTCGAACTGGCCAAGGAGCAGCTGATCGAAGTGGTACAGGAGAAGCCGCTGGCCGACATCTTCGTGAAGTCGCTGACGGTTGATACCGACGTCGAGCCAGCCGCCAATGACGATTCCGTCGCCGAAGACAACGGCGGCATTGACGACGACTACGCATGAACGAAAGCAACGACGAAACGCTGCCGGAAGTGGCCGAAGAAGCCGTGAGCGGTCAGGCCGAGGAAACACCGGGCGCTGCCGCACCGGACGCCGCGACCATGAAGCGGATCATCGAGGCCGCGCTGATGGCGGCCGGCCAGCCGCTGACCGTCGCCCAGCTCAGCGAGCTGTTCAGTGACGAGGAAAAGCCGGCTCGTGACGCCATCGCCCGTGCCCTGCACGAGCTGACCGAGGACTGCGCCGAGCGCGGCATCGAGCTGGTCGAGGTGGCCTCCGGCTTCCGCTTCCAGGTCAAGACCGACCTCAAACAGTGGGTGTCGCGCCTGTGGGCCGAGCGGCAGACGCGCTACTCGCGCGCGCTGCTGGAGACGCTGGCGCTGATCGCCTACCGGCAACCGATCACCCGCGGCGAGATCGAACAGATCCGCGGCGTGGCGGTCAGCAGCAACATCATCCGCACGCTGGAAGAGCGCGAGTGGGTGCGCGTCATCGGCCACCGCGACGTGCCCGGCAAGCCGGCCCTGTTCGGCACCACCAAGGCCTTCCTCGACTACTTCAACCTGAAGAGCCTCGACCAGCTGCCGCCATTGTCCGAACTGCGCGACATCCCCGAGCTGGAGCCGCAGCTGGCCTTCGATGGCGAGCGCGAATCGACCAATGACGCATCCGAGGCCGAAAGCGCGGACGACAGTGAAGCCGTGGGCGGCGAGGACGCGATCGTCGCCGAAATCGACGCCAGCGACGTCGACCGCGCCGACGAAACCAGCGTTGATGACCCGGACTACCCGGACAACAGCGCATCCCATACCGACAACGAATCCATCGAACCCGAATTCGATACCGAACACGATCCTGAACAAATGGATCCGGCGGATGACGCCGATCCGGAGCAACGCAATGACTGAATCATCCCGCCGTCGCCTGTCGCTGAAGACCGGCGACGACAGCAGTACCCCACGCATCGAAGAGCGCCTGCACAAGGTGCTGGCCCAGGCCGGCATTGGCTCGCGCCGCGCGATGGAAGAACGCATTGGCCGTGGCGAAGTGCTGGTAAACGGCAAGCCCGCCGAACTCGGCAGCAGCGTCCGCAGCGGCGACCGCGTCGAAATGGACGGCCGCACCTTCGTGGCCACTGGCCTGGAAGAGGCCTCGCGCGTGCTGGTCTACAACAAGCCCGACGGCGAAGTGACCACGCGCGACGATCCCGAAGGCCGCCCCACCGTGTTCGATTCGCTGCCACCGATCCGCGGCGCGCGCTGGATCGCCGTTGGCCGTCTCGACATCAACACCACCGGCCTGCTGCTGCTGACCACTGACGGCGAGCTGGCCAATGCGCTGATGCACCCGTCCAGCGAAGTCCGCCGCGACTACGTCTGCCGCATCCACGGCGAAGTGCAGCCCGAAGCGCTGGAACAGCTGTTGAAAGGCGTGAAGCTCGACGATGGCCCGGCGAAGTTTGATCGCATCGACGACATCGGCGGCACCGATAGCAACAGCTGGTTCCGGGTGACGCTCAAGGAAGGCCGCTACCGTGAAGTCCGCCGCATGTGGGAAGCCGTCGGCCTGATGGTCAGCCGCTTGAAGCGTATCCGCTACGGCAACGTCGAACTGCCGGCCAAACTGCGTCGCGGCCAGTTCGAGGAGCTGAGCGAAGGCCAGGTCGGTGCGATCAAGCGCGATGTCGGCGTGTCCGACGAGCACCGTGTACTGACGCTGCAGCCGGTGATCGGCCAGCGCCGCGCCCGCAGCAGCAACGAAATGGAGCCGGCGCCGCGTCCGCAGCGCGCCTGGACGGCCGGCGGCATGGCTGCAGCCGACGAAAGTCGTGAGCTTCGACGCTTTGATGTGATCCGCGAGGATCGACCGGCGCGTTCCGGACGCGGTCGACCGGGTGGCGGGCGCCCGGGAACCGCCGGCAAGCGCGGTCCGGGTGGCAACAACAATGGTCCTCGCAAGGGCAACACCGCCGGCAAGGGGCGGCCGGGTGGCGGCAATGCATCGGGCAAGCCGGGCGGCAACCGCTCCGGTCCGCCGGCGGCAGGCAAGGCGGGGCGTCCGGGCAATGGCCCGCGTCGCCATGGCGCGAAACCAGGACACGAGGTCAATCCGACCGAGTTCCGCAGCTGGTACGTGCCGGAAGGCGTGGACACCGGCCCGTCAGCGCGTCCGAACAAGCCAGGCCGAGGAAAAGGTGGCCCCAAGCGCAACAAGCGCGGCGGCGGCAACCGGGACTGACTCACAAGACCGCTTGGGCCGGGAATCGTCATCCATCCCGTTAGATGGATTGCTCTAGACGCGGCTGACACGGTGAACCCCGCCAGCCCACTGGAGTCCAGCCATGATCCGCCCTCTTCTCGCCCTGCTACTGCTTGCCGGTTTTTCCCATACCTGCGCGGCCGCGGAATACCACATCCGCGACCGCGACCCTGAAGCCCTGGCCGCTGCCATCCGCCATGCCAATGCCAGTCCGGGCGCGGACACCATCCACCTGGCCGAAAATGGCCTGTACGCCATCCTGGCACCCGCCGATGACCAACGCGCCCTTCCCGTCATCGAAGGAGAACTGCACATCATCGGCCACGGCGCCGCGCTGCGCCGCTATTCCGACCGTCGCGTCAGCCTGATCGAGGTGGCGCCTGGCAGCGAGCTCAGACTGGAGCAGCTCTCCCTTGCCGAAGGTGCACAGGGCGCGATCAGCAACCACGGCCGTCTCTACATGAGCGACGTGCAGGTGACGGACTCCACCAGCGCGGAGCCACCGGCCATCGTCGTCAACGACGGTGAACTCTTCGCCAGTCGCTGCGAATTCAGCTTCAACCAGCTGATCGGCACCCGCAACAATGGTGGCGCCCTCATCAACCGCGGCCTGATGCGCATCAACGACAGCCTGATCGCCGGCAATCGCGTCAGCCGGGAATCCTCCGAGCTGTCCACCGGCGCCGTGCTGAATTTCGGCGATCTGACCATGCAGCGGGTCCGCTTTGAGGACAACCGGTTTACTGACACACCGAGCGAGGAATCGCTGGTTGCAGTGCTCAACGCCGCCAGCGGCCAGATCAGCGGCGACCTTGACGCCTCGACGATCCGCACGCTCACGGCGGTCGCCACGCCGCTCTGATCCGGCTTTTCATCGGCCAACAAAAAACCCGGCGATTGCCGGGTTTTTTGTTGGCTTGCCGGATGTCTCAGTCGATATCCAGTGCCGAGCGGGTCTTTTCGCGACGACGCTGGTCAGCCGCCTCGTACTTCGACTCGCAGCCGTTGCGCTGGACCATCACGCAGCTCAGGTAGTCCGTGGTCAGCACCAGAGCCGCACGAATCGCCTTGCCGGCGGGCGTCTTGTTCTCCTGCGCCATCGAGCCGCCGAAGCCGCCGCGGTACAGGCCAACGCTCATGCCACCGCTCTTGGCCTCACCCTCGATGGTGCGCACGAAGTCAATCTCGCCCGTGGTCGAATTGACCACTCGGATATCGACAGCCACATAGGCCTTGCTCTTCTTGCCGCCCAGGGAAATACCCTTGAAGGCAATGCCGCCGCCCTTGCTGGAAGTACCTTCCTCGTAGGACGTGACCGTGCCCATCACCAGATACTGGGCGCCGGTCAGCTTGCCAATGCGCGCGCCCGTCGACGACGAAACGCGGCCGGAAGCGGCCAGATCCTGCTCGGCCAGTACCGACTCAAGCTTGCTGCGCTCAACGACGTTGAAGTCGCCGGTGGCCGCCAGCTCATTGGCCAGCATGCCGGACAGCTCCCAGCCCACGCCGCCACGCCACCAGCCGGCACCGGACTCATTCTTGAACTCTGCGACACCGATGGTCGGCTTCTGTGCCATGGCCACAGCGCTGGCGCCGAGCAACGCGACGCCGAGAATCATCTGCTTGAACAACTGTTTCATGAAGCGATCTCCCGTTTTTTCACCCCGAGGGGCCATTCTAGCCTGAATTTCCGGCACTGCCGGTCGCAACCAGTACCGGTCTCATTGTTGGATACGAAGACCGGGCATGAAAAGGGACACGCACCAGCAAGGACATCGATGGCTGCCGCCCGTCAGGACTGCAACTCGAAGGCGTCGGCATCCCGATACGCCGGGAAGCGCTCGCGCCAGGCGTGGACCTGTTCGGCAGACAGCGTAAGCGTCACTGTCGTCGGCTCCGGCCCCAGCGCCGCCAACACCTGCCCGGATGCATCGATCACGGCGCTGTCGCCGGCATAGTCGATATCGTTGCCATCGGCGCCAACGCGGTTCACGCCGACCACGCAGGCCAGGTTCTCGATGGCGCGCGCGCGCAGCAGCGTGCGCCAGGCGTCGCGGCGCGGGCGTGGCCAGTTGGCGACGAACAGCAACAAGTCGTAGTCATAGCGTTCCGTGGCTGCGTCCCAGCGGTTGCGCAGGAACACCGGGAAACGCAGGTCGTAGCACACCTGCGGGCAGACCCGCCAGCCCTTCAGCTCCACGACAAGGCGCTGGGATCCCGCGCCATAGCGCTGGTGCTCGCCGGCCATGCGGAAAAGGTGGCGCTTGTCATAGGTGGCCAGGCTACCGTCCGGCCGCGCCCACAACAGGCGATTGAACACGGTGTCGCCATCGCGGATGACCATGCTGCCGGTCACCACCGCACCGACTTCCGCCGCTAGCTCGCGCAGCCAGGCGACGCTCTCGCCCTGCATGGTCTCGGCGCCGTCGACGGCGTCGTTACTGAATCCGCTGGTGAACGTCTCGGGCAGCACGATGAGGTCGCTCTGCCCCGCCAGCGGTCGAACCAGATCACCGTAGAGGGCACGATTGGCGGCGGCGTCATGCCAGACAGTGGCCGCCTGGACCACGGAGACGCGCAGATCACTGGAAGGCATATTCGAGGCTCGCGACACAGGCAGGTGCCGATCTTAACGGCTCAGCCGCTACCGGGTGCAATGGCGCAGAGTTTTGCGGCCGCCGCGTCCAGCGTGGCATCGTCCTTGGCGAAACACAGGCGTATTAGGCGCTGTCCGGCCGGCGGTTCGGCATAGAACGGCGACAGCGGAATAGCCGCCACGCCCTGCTCTTCCACCAGCCAGCGGCAGAACGCCATGTCGTCCCGATCACTGATGGCAGAATAGTCAACGAGCTGGAAATAGCTGCCATCCACCGACGGGAGGCCGAATGCCGAGGCGGCCAGGGCATCACGGAAACGATCACGCTTGTCTCGATAGAAATCCGGCAATGATCGGTAGTGCTCGGGATGCTGATCCAGCATTTCTGCCAGGGCATGCTGCGCCGGATTGAAGGTGCAGAAGGTCAGGTACTGGTGCACCTTCCGGAACTCGGCCGAAAGGTCAGCCGGCGCGATGCAGTAACCAACCTTCCATCCCGTGCAGTGGAAGGTCTTGCCGAACGAGCTGACAACGAGACTGCGTGCAGCCAGACCCGGGTGCCGCAGCACACTCTGGTGACCATGCTCACCGAAGGCAATGTGCTCGTAGACTTCGTCCGAGATCACCCACAGGCCATGTCGTTCCGCCAACGCGGCCAGCGCATCAAGGTCACCGGGCTCGAACGCCGAACCACAGGGATTGTGCGGCGTGTTGACGATGATCATGCGCGTCCGCGGCGACACGGCGGCCTCAATGCGCTCCCAGTCGGGGCGGAAGCCAGGATCGGTCAACGGCACGTGGACGGCCGTCGCACCAGCCAGTTCGATGGCCGGCTCGTAACAGTCATAGCAGGGGTCGAGAACGATGACCTCGTCACCCGCACGAATCAGCGCATGCACGGTGGCGAAAATCGCCTCGGTCGCACCACTGGTGACGGTGACTTCGGTATCGGCATCAACCGGATGGCCATACAGCGCTTCGGTCTTGGCGGCAATGGCCTGCCGAAGCGCGGGAATTCCCGTCATCGGCGCGTACTGGTTGTGGCCGGCACGCATGGCGCGCTCCAGCGCATCCACCAGTTCAGGCGGCACGGCGAAGTCGGGAAAACCCTGCCCCAGGTTCATCGCGCCGTGCTTCATCGCCAGCTGCGACATGACGGTAAAGATGGTCGTGCCGACTTTCGGCAACTTGCTGGTCAGCCGATTCACTGTCGACTCCTTTCAACGCGTCACGGAATGATAGCCGGGCTGGCGATGTGCCGGCCCGGCTTTCCCTTATTGGCAAACCGACGACTCAGTCAGCGGAATGATGTCCGCTTCCGTCTGCCAGTGCCCGCTTAGCGGTGTCGGCAAAGTGATGTTCAGTTCTGCATGACCACTGCTGCCGTCAACGGTGTAGCTGCGAACATATTCGCCAGCTGCATGCCCTGTCGCCGCCTGGTAATCGCAGGAAAGGCAGCTACCACCGGTGAAAACCGTCATCGGCAACGTTGATGTGCCAAATGGCGAGGCCGAGCCTATCGCCCAGCGAGGCATGCCCTTGTCGTCGTAGAAATATGCCGCCGTCACTTCCGCATCCGGCAGTGCAATGACGCTGAAACCATATCCAGACTCTGACGGAGGGAACCAGGTAGCAGACAGGTGTAGCGGCCCACCATCACCCACCGGGCACGCGCCAGAATCGACGCGAAGCATATTCTGGCTAGCGACTTCACCGTCAATGGTTGTCGTCAACATCATGCGCTGATTATCAAGCGCGGTGACCGTTGCTTCTCCGACCTGTCTCGCGATGGGGCTGTCGCCGTCCCATGTATTGCGGTAGAGCGGAACCGTCCAGCTCCCATTGTTGCCAGCAGGCTTGGCGTTGGCGCCAAGGAACCAGGTAGGCGTGCCATCGTCTAGGTACGAATACAGAATCAGTACCCAAGCGCCACCCGCCTGGTACATGAACGCTCCCGAGCCGGACCGATCAGGATTGAAGTACCCACCGAACTGGGGAACCGGCGGAGCATCAGCCCCTGCAGACACTGTAGCCATCAGGCTGAAAGAAGCTTGGTCTGTACCAGCATTGACTGGGGTTACATACCAGCGCCCGGGTTTCAGCGCGGCACCCTGCAAATCAATATTTTCCGTAGCACCCGCATGGATGGATGTCGCGTCGGCTTCGCCTCGCTGTGGTGCTGATGCAATGCGTGTATCAGTCACCGACGTCGGAAAATCACCGGCCCATGCGGCATAAAGGTCCACTTCACCCGTACCGCTGCTGCTGATCTGCAGTCGACTGGCATTCGGCGGCACATCGATGAACAGACGTTCCTGCGCGTCGCCCGCAGCGAGTTTCATGGCACGGGCACGCCCGGACACCAGAGCCGCCGCCGCATCCGTATCACCCACACGGCTGATCGTCACCGGGACTTTGCCAGTCTTGCCCTCGCGACCAGCCTTTGCGCCGAGTAGCAGATAACCCAACTTGCGATGCCCTGGCAGCAGGTCCGGTGCATCCCAGCTGATTCGCACGGGAAACGCTTCATCCTGCGCCACATGGCCTGGTCCGGTCGCAACCAGATCCAGACCGCTGGTTTGAGAGGGATCAATAACCTGATAGGTCAGCTCGACATCATCACGGACGAGCGGACTGCCACTGGTTGCGTTGTTCACCAGCACCCACAGATCGATTCCCGATGCAAGCGCAGGCAGCGAATATTCGCAATGCTTGCTGGACGAAACCGTGTCATTGGCGCAGAGCTCCTCGCCTTCGGAGGGTAGGCCATCACCATCGGCATCAAAGCCGATGTAAAGCTCGGCATATGCCGTGTCTTCCGACGACAGGTCCGCCGAGAAGACACGCTCGACACTCGAAGCGGGAATGCTGAACATCTCCAGTACGCTGTCGTCGAACGGACCATCATAAGTACCGCCGGTGTTCCCGCGCTTCAGCCGAGCAGTCTCTTGGAATTGATCATTCAGCACACTGCTCGCAAATCGCGCTTCCGGCAGGGCCACCAGCCCACTGAAGTCGATGTCGGCAAAACCGCTTTCGCTATCCGTCTCGATATCGATAGAGGCCGGCAGGTTGCCTGCCAGGGACTTGATCGCCACCGGAATCTCCACGTCGGAAATCCCGTCATTCTCACTGCGTTCCAGACGCAGATGACCGAACACCCAGTCGCCGGAAACATTCGCACCACTGACGTCGAAACTGAAATCCAGCGTCTTCGACTGACCATCGGTCAATGTGAAGGTCGATGGTGAAACGTTGGCCACCGCTCCATCGGGAAGGTCGAAAACAGCGGTCCACGTGCCACCACCGGCCATGTCTTTCACCGTACGACTCATCGAACACGTGAGGTGACAGTTCTTGTCGACCAACGCCGGCAGATTCATCGCGCGGGTATCGCCACCGTTGGCGGCATCGAAGTCGCTGCGGCCGATCGGGAAATACAGGCCGGCGTACACAGCCTTCGCTAGGTCAACGGTGCCGCTACCCTGCTCCAGCGGCGTGGCTGGCGTCTCGAAATCCACCTTGACCGAAGGGCGTGCGGTCGTGAGCAGGGCGGAGGTCACCTGGGCCGGGTTCCAGTCCGGATGTGCCTTGATGAGTAGCGCTGCCGATCCGGCCACATGCGGCGAAGCCATCGATGTGCCGGTATAGAAGGCGAAACCACTACCCGGCACCGCTGCGAGGATATTGGTGCCAGGCGCGCTGATGTTCGGCGTCAGGAAGCTGCCCCACAATCCCAGACCTCGACTGCTGCTCTGATTGAGAATGTCGCCATAGGCATCATTCTCGGACACGGTGTCGCCGGCAATTCGGGCCCGATGCCCGGTTCCGGATGCCAGCCACTGCTTGAGTTCCTGGCCCTCGAAGTACCCGATGTGCGTACCCGGGATGCTGTGGCTGTCGCGCACGATGCTCTCGCCCTCGGCACTGCCGTTCGCGAGCACGAAGCCACCGGCACCGGCAAGGCCGGCATTGAAACTCTTGATGACGCGGGCATAGATGCCGCGATCACAGACGACGATCTCGCCATTGAACGGTCGCTCACCCGGCGCGGTTGGCCAGGGGTTGGTGCTTTCATCCGGTGGCAGTGCGTCCGTATTTGACCCCTGGGCGCAAAGCGCGTTGCCATAGTCACCCGCATACACAATGTCGGCTGGACCATAGCCCTGGGTAGCACCCACGCCAAACAGCACACCACCCGCCGGAGGCGGCGTATCTCCGCCACTCATATCCACCAGCAGATTGCCCTGAACACGGTTGTGAGACACGTTGGCCACCGACAGCATCCATGGCGCGTTCGCGGGCGAACTGACGGTGGATTCACCCGGGCCATCATTGCCGGCGGAACTCACCGGTACGATTCCGGCTTCACGCGCCCCCAGAAACGCCAGCGCATCGCCATCGCCCCACGGGTTATTGGTGCCACCGCCAATCGAATAGTTGATGACGTCGACCTGATCGGCAACGGCCTGATCCAGCGCAGCCACCAGCCAGGAACCCTGACAGCTGGATTCCTCTTCGCAGGCCTTGTACATGATCAGGTTGGCATGCGGAGCCACGCCGGACAGATGCCGAACCACGCTGCCCGATACCGAACTCAGGGAATGATCGAGGTGGTTACCAGCGGCCGTGCTGGAGACATGGGTTCCGTGACCCACGTTGTCGGACCCGTCGTTGGTCTCGTTATCTTCACTGCCCGTGGTGAAGTCGTACATGCCGATGAGCTTGTCATTGCAACTGCCCGCACCACCTGCGCAAAGGCCCAAGCGCGCGCCACGGGGATTGCTGTGGACATAGCCATCAACGGGGCCGGTGGCGGCGAACGACGGGTGCGATGCCTGGATGCCTGTGTCAACCACACCGATCACGACGCCCTCGCCTTCGTTGGCGACGGACGGGTCGCCGCCCCAGATCGCGTCGGCGTGGATCCAGCGCGGACCGGCGTCGGTCTGCGGCTTGCGGACGAAATCACGGACGACGCGCTTGACGCCGGGCACATCGCGCAACAGGGCGGCCTCGCCGTCGCTCAGTTCCAGCGCCACGCCATTGGTGGCGAGGTCGTAGACGAACGCCGGCTTGAGGTCTCGGCCAACACGCTTGCCGCCTTCGATGAGGCGCTCGCTGCGCTGCCCTGCCAGATAGTCACGGTAGGCCACGCTCTCCGGGGCTTCGACATCAAGATGACGCGCGCCGGTGACGGCGGGACTGGTGGCCTTCAGCGCCATCGCTGCCTTGGATTCCGGCGTAATGCCGGCGGCCTTGAAACCACGGAAACTGGCAACGCCAGGCTCTTCGAAGTACACCAGCCAGGTGCTGCGTTCACTCTGGGCAACCGTTGTGGTCGCATCGGCTGCATGAGCCACAGGCTGAGCTGCGGCGACAAGCCCCATGCCCAGCGCAATGGCGGTGACGAGTGTGGTCTGGCGGATCATCGATACTTCCGTTCGTCGGGAAAACACCCCAGTTTATCGGGACAGAGCGGTGGCGCAAGTGTGGCGCCGGTTTATTTGACAGCAATGGAGACTCGGGGTTCGTGACCGGAACACCAACTTCCGCAACCGGTTCAGCTTTTGCGACAAGCCTCTACCAGGTGTCGGTCGGACGCCGCAGATGCCGCTTGCGGGTTGGTGAACACGCCGACCACGTCGAACGCCTACTGCCACGATTCACCAGTTTCAGCGTGATCACGGCGTGGAACCCAAGGGCGCGGCAATGGGATACACGCAGCAATCAGCGGGCTGATGCCTCGCTCTTGCGCCGACTTCAAATCAGGGGATTGGCCCATTGGCCAGCTATGAACGGTGAAGGCGACTGGAGCGAACCCGCCTGGCTCGTCGGCAATCTTCCGCTCCCACAGCTCGACCTGCTGGCGCGCGAGAGCGGCCAGTTTGCGACGCTTCACTGGCGACGCGGTGCCCTAGTCGGGCTGCGCTGGCATATCACCATGGTGGGTGCAGATGCGGGTTTCATGGACGCTGAACGCCCGGACCCGTAGCATCCAGCCCCGCCAACTGTCTCGCTTCGCCGCCCATGACCCCTGCTGCACCACCTCTGCTGGCCGCCGAATCGCTGGCCTTCCAGCGCAACGAAGAGCCTGTGTTCGGACCGCTCTCGCTGCATGTCGCGGCTGGCGAAGCTTTGCTGATCCACGGCGGCAACGGCAGTGGCAAGACGACGCTGCTGCGCGTGCTCGCCGGCCTGCTACCGCCCAGTGAAGGTGACATCCAGGTCCGCGGCCAACACGCAACCCGCGAGTCGGTGGCGCAGACCTGCGCCCTGCTCGGCCACCTGCTCGGCCACAAGGGCGAGCTGACGGCTGTCGAGAACTTGCGCTTCGCCGTCGGCCTCAATGGCCAGCGCGAGGGCACGGACATCACCGAGGTGCTGGAAACCGTCGGCCTCGCCGGCTACGAGGACAGTCCGGCGCGGCAGCTTTCCGCAGGGCAGAAGAAACGCCTTGGCCTCGCCCGACTGTTGCTGCTTCCCTCGCCGCTGTGGCTGATGGACGAGCCCTACGCCAATCTCGATCTCGAGGGCATCGCACTGGTCAATCGCGTGGTCGAGGCACACATCAACGGTGGCGGCGCGGCATTGATCACCAGCCATGGTGCCTATGCCACGCCAGCGGTGCGGTCGCGCGTCCTGGAGCTGGACTGATCATGGTCAGGCACGCGGACGCATCGATCTCCACTGCATCGGCCTGCCTGGCCCTGCTGCGTCGCGACCTGCTGCTGGTCTGGCGCCGCCGGGGCGATGCCGCTCAGCCGCTGATGTTCGCCCTGCTGGTGGTCAGCCTGTTCCCACTGGCGCTGGGCCCGGAACCGGAGCTGTTGGCGAAGATCGCTCCAGGCGTGATCTGGGTGGCGGTGCTGTTGTCGGGCCTCCTGTCGCTGGACAGCCTGTTCCGCAGCGATCTCGATGACGGCAGCCTTGAGCAGCTGATGTTGGCCCCGCAGCCGCTTGCACTGCTGGTCGCCTGCAAGGTGCTGGTGCACTGGCTGGCCAGCGCGGTGCCGGTACTGCTGATCGTGCCGCTGCTGGCGGCTTTCCTGAACCTCGATGGCCGGCTGCTGCCGGTGCTCTGGGAGAGCCTGCTACTGGGGACGCCACTGCTCAGTCTGGTCGGCACCGTGGTGGTGGCCTTAACGGTCGGCATGCGTCGCTCTGGTATGCTGCTCGCCCTGCTGGCGCTGCCGCTCTACGTGCCGGTGCTGATCTTTGGTGCCGGTGCCGTGATGGCCGCCGCGCAGGGCCTTCCGTTCGCAGGTGCCCTTTGGCTGCTGGGTGCCGCGCTGGTGCTGGCCGTGGTGCTCGCGCCGCTGGCCGCTGCCACTGCCCTGCGGATCGCGATGCCATGAACCTGTGGCCGGCCACCCGGCTGTCCAGGTTCGCCAATCGTTGAGTGAGAATTCAGGTAGTGAATCCGGTCATTCGCTGGTTTCATCAGATGGGCTCGCCGCCCATCTTCCATCGCTTCGCCGACCGCTGGTCGCGCTGGCTGCTGCTGGCTGCCCTGCCATTCCTGGCCTGGGGCGCGTGGTCGGGCCTGTTCGAAGTGCCGGCCGACTACCAGCAGGGCGACAGCTACCGCATCCTGTTCATCCACGTGCCCAGCGCCTGGATGAGCCTGTTCATCTACGGTCTGATGGCGGTCTACGCTTTCATCGCACTGGTCTGGCGCATCAAGATCTGCGAGCAGCTGGCCATGGCCTGCGCACCGATCGGCGCCGGTTTCACCGCAATCACGCTGCTGACCGGTTCGCTGTGGGGCAGGCCGATGTGGGGCACGTGGTGGACCTGGGATCCGCGTCTCACCTCCGAGCTGGTGCTGCTGTTCCTGTTCCTTGGCGTCATCGGCCTCAACGCAGCCATCGAGGACCGCCGCGCTGCCGCCCGTGCTGCCGGATTCCTGGCGCTGATCGGCGTGGTCAACGTGCCGATCGTGCATTTCTCGGTGGAGTGGTGGAACACGCTGCACCAGGGCGCAACGATCAAGCTGATGGGCCAGTCAAGCATCGACAGCCGCATGGTATTGCCGCTGGTGCTGGTGGCCATCGGCACCAAGCTCTGGTTCCTGGGATCGCTGCTCGTGCGAACCCAGACGGCCATGCTCGAGATGGAGTCGGGCAAGGACTGGGTGAAGCAGATTGCCCGGGGGGCGCACGCATGATCGAGGCGCTGTCCATGGGCAAGTACGGCTTCTACGTCTGGACCAGTTACGGCGCGTTCGTCGCGTTCCTGCTCTGGGACTGGCTGGCACCACGATGGCAGCGTCGTCGCCTGCTCCGCGACATTCAACAGCGCGAGCGCCGTGAGGCGGCTCGCCAGAAAAAACAGAAGAACGCATGAATCCAACCCGCAAACGCCGCCTGTGGACCGTGGCGCTGACACTGCTTGCGGCGGCCGCCGCGGCGGTGATGATCACGCTGGCCCTGCAGGCCAACCGCAGTTATCTGGTCACGCCATCGCAGGTACTTGCGGGCGACATACCGGACAACGGTCGCTTTCGCCTTGGTGGCATCGTAAAGGAAGCCAGCGTGCGCCGCTCGGAAGGCTCGCTTGACGTTGACTTCGTCATCACCGACCGCCTTGAAGACGTGGCGGTCCGCTATTCGGGCGTGCTGCCCGATCTGTTCCGCGAAGGCCAGAGTGTCATCACCGAAGGGCATCTGGAAGGTCAGCGCTTCATCGCCGACGAAGTGATGGCCAAGCATGATGAAACCTATCGCCCGGTCGAGCTGGAAAAGGCCCTGATCGAGGCACGCGAGAAGCGTGACGCCGAGCAGGCCGACGACAAGCAGACCTATGACAAGCGCCCCAATGGAGACGCGGTCCAGTGATCCCCGAGCTTGGGCAGGTCGCACTGATTCTCGCACTGCTGGTCGCCATCCTGCAGTTCGCCCTGCCCCTTTGGGGCGCACAGCGCGGCAACGCCGCATTGATGGCGGTCGCCCGCCCTGCAGCCTATGCCCAGCTGTCGCTCGTGCTGCTGGCCTTCGTGCTGCTGTCGGTGGCATTCGCGCGCCAGGATTTCTCTGTCCTGTACGTGGCCAACAACAGCAACAGTCTGCTGCCGATGCACTACCGGATTACCGCGGTCTGGGGCGCACACGAGGGCTCGCTGCTGCTGTGGGCGCTGGTGCTGTCGCTGTGGACTGGCGCGGTGGCGCGCTTCTCGCGCAGCCTGCCGCCGGAAGTGATTTCCCGCGTACTGGCCGTGCTCGGACTGGTGGCGATCGGCTTCATCAGCTTCATGCTGTTCACTTCGAACCCTTTCGAGCGCCTGCTGCCGGCCGCCGTGGAAGGCCGCGACCTCAACCCATTGCTGCAGGATCCCGGCTTCATCATCCACCCGCCGATGATCTACATGGGCTACGTCGGCTTTTCGGTGGCCTTCGCCTTCGCCATCGCCTCGATGCTGGATGGCCGCATGGACCGCGCCTGGGTGCGCTGGTCGCGTCCGTGGACCAACGTGGCCTGGGCGTTCCAGACACTGGGTATCGTGCTTGGCAGCTGGTGGGCCTACTACGAGCTGGGCTGGGGCGGCTGGTGGTTCTGGGATCCGGTGGAGAACGGCAGCTTCATGCCGTGGCTGGTGGGAACCGCGCTGCTGCACTCGCAGGCAGTCACCGAGAAGCGCGGCAGCTTCCGCAACTGGACGCTGCTACTGGCGATCGCCGCTTTTTCGCTGTCGCTGCTTGGCACCTTCATCGTCCGCTCGGGCGTTCTGACGTCGGTGCACAGCTTTGCCGCCGACCCGGCGCGCGGCGTGTTCATCCTGGTGTTCCTCGCCATCATCGTGGGTGGTTCGTTGCTGCTGTACGCACTGCGCACTCCGCCCGCCAACGACGGCAAGCCTTTCGCTCCGCTGTCGCGCGAAACGCTGCTGATGATCAACAACCTGCTATTCAGCGCTGCCGCCGCGATGGTGCTGATCGGCACGCTGGCGCCACTGCTGTTCGAAGCGCTGAATCTCGGCCGTATCTCGGTGGGCCCGCCGTTCTTCGGCCTGCAGTTCGGCATCCTGATGGCGCCGGTGGTCCTGCTGATGCCGTTTGGTCCGTTCACCCGCTGGCAGCGCGAATACGCCAACCGCTACCTGCCGCTGCTGCGCTTTGCCTTGACCGCGGCCGTGCTGGCACTGGTCCTGGCCTGGCTGCTGGGTGATGCCTTCACGCTCAAGAGCTATGCGGGCGTCGGCCTGTCGATCTGGATCATCGCCGGCACGCTTCGCTATGCATGGCAGCGATTGAAGTCGACCGCTTCACTCAATGGCGAAACGGCCGGCATGCTGCTGGCACATCTGGGCCTGGGTGTCTTTGTCGCCGGCGTCCTTCTAGTGGAAAGCCTGGGCGTCGAACGCGATGTCGCGCTGGCTCCGGGCGCCAGTAGTGAGATCAACGGCTACCGCTTCGAGTTCCAGGGCGTGGAGCGCGTGCAGGGCCCGAACTATCGGGCGGATCGCGGCGACCTCCGTGTCTTCGACGGCGACCGCGAAATCGCCCGCCTGCACCCGGAAAAGCGCGCCTATGCCAGCGGCGGGCAGATCATGACCGAAGCAGCCATCGATCCGGCGCTGCACCGCGACCTCTACGTCGCCCTCGGCGAACGCCTCGACGCACGCGGCGATGGCGCCACGGTGGAAACCAACAGCTGGTCGCTGCGGGTCTACGTCAAACCCTTCGTGCGCCTGATCTGGCTGGGCGGCCTGCTGATGATGGTTGGTGGCTTCGTGGCTGCAGCCGATCGCCGCTTCCGCAGGCCTCGCGCCGAACGTCCCGAAGAACCCGCGGAGGCCGCCTGATGCTTCGTCGCGTGTTGCCATTGATCGTGTTCATCGCTCTCGGCGTGCTGATGCTGGTCGGCATCCGCATCAGCGCCGACCGCAATCCCGACGCCCTGCCCACGCCGCTGCTCAACCAGCCGGCGCCGGGCTTTTCCCTGCCGGAGCTGCACCAGCCCGAGCGCACCGTCAGCAGCGAGGAGCTTGCCGGCACGCCCTACCTGCTCAACGTCTGGGGCAGCTGGTGCCCAAGCTGCCGCATCGAGCATCCGGTGGTCACCCGACTTGCGCAGAGCGGCAAGCTGCGGGTGATCGGCTACAACTACAAGGACGAGCGTGACGATGCCCTGCGTTGGCTCGGACAGTTCGGCGATCCCTACGAAATGATCGTGGTTGACGAGGACGGCCGCACCGCCATCGACTGGGGCATCTACGGCGCGCCGGAAACCTTCCTGGTCGATGCGGACGGCATCATCCGCTTCAAGCTCGTTGGTCCGTTGTCCGACGACATCATCGAAAAGGACATCCTGCCGCGGCTCGGCATGCCCCAGGGCAAGGAAGCAACACCATGACGCGCGCCCTCGCCTGCCTGCTGTTGCTTGCCCTACTGCCGCTTCGCGCCTTTGCCGTGGAGCCGCTGCCATTTCGCGACCACGCCGAAGAGCTGCGCTTCCAGCAACTCACCGCCGAACTGCGCTGCGTGAAATGCCAGAACCAGAGCCTGGCCGACTCCAACGCACCGATCGCACACGATCTGCGCCGCGAAGTGTTCGCACTGATGCGCGAAGGTCACAGCAATGACGAGATCAAGACCTTCCTGCGCCAGCGCTATGGCGATTTCGTGCTGTACAGCCCACCAATGAACGGCGACACGCTACTGATCTGGGCTGCGCCACCGCTGGTGCTGCTGGCTGGCACCATCACGCTGTGGCTGGTCGTCCGCGGCCGGCGCAAGTCGAGCGGCAGCAACCCTTCCCTGCAGCCGGAGGACGACGCATGACGCCGCTGTTCATCGCGCTTGCCGGTCTGCTGACGCTCGCGACCTGCGCCGCGATCATCCTGCCGCTGGTTCGCGGCGACGCGAGGCCGACTCGCCATCTGGCGCTTGGCATCCTGCTGCTCCTGCCCGTGGCGACGCTGCTGCTCTATCTCCACTTTGGCCGGCCCGATGGCCTGCAGGTGGCCGGTCCGGCATCCGAACCACCGCTGGCGGAAAGCCAG
Organism: Rhodanobacteraceae bacterium; assembly: GCA_024233975.1. Taxonomy (GTDB): domain Bacteria; phylum Pseudomonadota; class Gammaproteobacteria; order Xanthomonadales; family Xanthomonadaceae; genus JACKOX01. The sequence continues at coordinate 12,159 of JACKOX010000014.1, read as the reverse complement.
GCGGAAGCCACCGCCAATCTGCAAGGTGCGGTTGACGGCCTGCGCCAGAGGCTGCAGGCGGAGCCGGACGACATCGAGGGCTGGCGCCTGCTGGGTCGTGCCTACAAGGCGCTGGAACAGTTCGATGCCGCCCGCGACGCGCTGGCCGAAGCCAACCGCCGCGCGCCGGACAATGCCGACGTGATGGTGGACTACGCCGAGAGCATTGCCCTTTCCAACCCGGACCACCGCTTCGACAGCCAGGCATTGCGATTACTGCAGTCCGCGCTGTCGGTATCGCCGGATCACCCGCGCGCGCGCTGGTTTGCCGGTGTCGCGGCCTACCAGCACGAGGACTACGCCAAGGCCGCGGAAATCTGGGAACAGCTGCTGGCCATGCTGCCGCCGGAAGCTGAAATCGTCCCCGCGCTGACCGCACGCATCCAGGAGTCACGCCAGCTCGCCGGAATGCCGCCCATGCAGGCGCCGGCAACCGTCGCTGCCTCACCGCCATTGCTGAAGCTGAGAGTGGAGCTTGATCCCGCCCTGCAGGAAAAGGTGAGCGGCTCGGATACGGTCTTCGTCTTCGCCCGCGCCATCAACGGCCCACCCATGCCATTGGCTGTCCATCGCCTGACCGTGGCCCAGCTGCCTGCGGATATTGACCTCGGCGATGCCGACAGCATGCTGCCGAGCATGAAGCTGTCCTCGCAGTCACGCGTCACGGTGATGGCTCGAGTATCCTTCGGCGGCCAGCCTGTGGCACAGAGCGGCGACCTGGAATCATCGCCGCAGGAAGTCGCCATTGACGCCGGCGCCAACGACGACGACAGGCAGCACACGCTGCGCATCGACAGCATCCATCCCTGATCACGCCGACCCACCATTTTCAGCCTGACCGGCCCCAGCCTGACGTGACCGAATACATCCCACCCGCCTCGCAGTTCGCCCGCCTGCCCGATGCTTTCGCGATGAAGCGCGGTGGCGCCATCGATGGTGGTCGCCTGGCTTACGAGACCTGGGGACGGCTCAACGACGCCGGCGACAACGCCGTGCTGATCCTGACCGGCCTGTCACCCAGCGCGCATGCGGCCAGCTCCGCAGGCGATCCGTCTCCGGGCTGGTGGGAGGCCAACATCGGTCCCGGCAAACCCATCGATACCGACCGCTATTTCGTCATCTGCCCGAATGCACTGGGCAGCTGTCGCGGCAGCAGCGGGCCGGCCTCGATCAATCCGGCCACCGGCGAGCCGTGGCGGCTGGATTTCCCGCGCCTCAGCATCGAGGACGGCGCCCGCGCCGCCCGCGCCATGCTCGACGTGCTCGGGATCAGCGGCCTGCACAGCGTGGTGGGCTGCTCCATGGGCGGCATGGTGGCGCTGGCCTTCCTGCAGCAGAACCCCGGCTTTGCGCGCGGTCACCTCAACGTGTCCGGCGCCGCGCAGGCACTGCCATTCTCGATCGCCATCCGCTCGCTGCAGCGCGAGGCCATCCGCCTTGACCCACAGTGGAACGACGGCCACTACGACGACGAGCACTACCCGGAAACCGGCATGCGCCTCGCGCGCAAGCTGGGCGTGGTCACCTACCGCTCGGCGCTGGAGTGGCGCGGACGCTTTGGTCGCGTGCGCCTGGAACCCGACCAGCGCGATGACGAGCCGTTTGGCCATGAGTTCCAGATCGAGTCCTACCTCGACCACCATGCCGACCGCTTTGCGCGATCCTTCGACCCCAACTGCTATCTGTACCTCAGCCGCTCCATGGACTGGTTCGACCTCAGTGAGCACTGCCCTTCGAAGGCAACTGGCGGCAGCGTGCACGACGCGCTGGCCCTGCTGCAGGTCGAACGCTCGCTGGCAATCGGCGTGGAAACCGACATCCTGTTCCCGCTGAACCAGCAGGAGGAGATCGCCACGGGCCTGGCTGCCGGCGGCTGCGACAGCCGCTTTGTCGGCCTGCCCTCACCGCAGGGACACGACGCCTTCCTGGTCGACCACGAGCGCTTCAGCCCGCTCATCGCGGACTTCTTCAAGGACTGAGCCGGTACGAGGCTCTCGGCAGGAAACCCTCGGCCGTGGGCGCTACAATGGCCCATCGATCAAACCTTTCGCGTGATGTTCATGACCCAGCTCGACTTCCCCGGCCACGACATTCTGGTAGCCCGCATTGACCAGGCCGTCGGCCAGGGGAATGTGAACGCCATCACCGACGCGTTGCGCAGCACCCTTTGCGAATTGATCCACGATGACCGCGTGCAGCTGCCTGATTGCGTGTTCGAGGCGGTGGACGGCCACTACGCTCGTCGCGAGCTCTATGTCAGCAAGGAACACGGCTACAGCGTCATCGCCATGACCTGGGGACCTGGCCAGGGTACGCCGATCCACGACCACTCCGGCATGTGGTGCGTCGAAGGCGTGTGGAGCGGTGAGCTGGAGATCTGCCAGTACGAACTGGTAGAACAGGAGAAGGAACGCTTCCACTTCCGCTCGGCCGGCGCCATGCAGGCCGGCACCGGCTCCGCCGGCAGTCTGATTCCTCCGCACGAGTACCACACCATCCGCAATCCGAATCAGGACAACATTGCAGTCTCGCTGCACATCTACCGCGGCTGCATGACATGCTGCTCGACCTTCCAGCCGGTCGGCGACGACTGGTACCAGCGCAGCAGCAAGGAGTTGGGCCTCGACAAGGTCGCCTGAGCGGCCGACACAAGGATCACCGGCCGCGGACGAGTTTCTGTAGCCTCGCGGGATCCATTGCGGAACCAACCCGCGGCGCCTCCGAAGCGACGCCGCAGGTTGCAAACCAGGGCCGCAGGCTACTTCTTTGCTTCCGCGGATGGCGGTGGCGCCAGCAACACGCCCCACATGAAGTCGAACTTCAGCGAGTCCTGCAGCACGGCCGGTATCGGTTCGCCGCTGGGGTTGTAGGGCAACATCGCCGTAGCGGCCGGCAGCGTCTTGCCATCCTTTCCGAAGGACGCGTAAACATGGCAGCCAATGCACGACGAAGCTGCCACCGTGCCGTTGCCAACGATCCGTTCGATCACGGAATTGCCCAGTACATAGGGTGTCCCGTCGGCCGCGCTGTAGTCGACCTGCGATGACTTCAGGCAGTAGTTTTCCCACACCGGTGAAAGGCCCGCCTTGTCCATCAGCTTGCTCAAGGCGCCGGTCTTCTCGCACTGGCCATACTGGGTGTTGATGGTCTGCTGGTTAGGCTTCACCACCGGGGCCTTGGCTCCAAAGCTGTCGAAACAGCCGATCTGATCGCAACGCCCTGGGTTCATCTGGTGCTCGAAGGTACCCCACACCCAATTGGTGTTCTGGCGGCTGCTCACATGCAGCGAAACCACTGCGTATTCCACGCCATCGGACACATTGGTGTAGTAGAGCTTGCGGATGTTTTCGATACTGCCCAGCGCCGGAATCCACTGCAGCAGCGTCTGCACCGGCACCCAGTCACCCTTCACCGATACCGCGTCAGTCGGCATGACCACCTGGAAGTTCTTTGCAAAGGCCGCTGTCAGTCCCGCCTGGTTGTTCAGGCCGTTCTGCACGATGTAGTCGAATTGCGGCTTGTTGCGCTTCACTTCTTCCGCGATGCAGGGCGTCGGTGTTCCGGTAGTAGGAAAGCCCCCGACCGCGGCGTTTCCCGGCGGCGCGCAGGGAACATCCACCACGGGATCACCATGCGCCGCAGTCAGCGAACGCAGCACCGATGCCTGCAGCTTTTTCGGCGCGCCCGGGTCCGGCCAGTGCGGTGTGTTGGAAAAGGTATCCACATCGGAAGCCCAGGTTTCGAAGACCACCGGCGACGCCTTGCCCTCGGTGGCCGGCGCGGCGAACTGAACCAGCAGATTCCAAATGAACTCATCGGAATTCTGGTCGGTTCCATCCACCGCGCCGGCACGCGCCGGAACGGCCACCACGACGCCATCCAACGCCAATGCGGCCGACATGGCACCCGTGAACAGCATTCCCAGTACTGCCGCTTTCAATGATCGCTTCATGATTCCCCTCATAGTGAATGGATGCGAACGGCGAAAAGCGCCCGCCCCTTCCGGCACGAATGTCAGACAAGGATGACGATGACCGGAAGGGGCGGACGAAGTGGCCTGCTTCCCCAATGCTGCAGCCCACGACCGAAGGTGTCGCCACAGGGCTGGGATGTCGCACCTCCACGCGATGCGGCGGCCAGCTGGCGGCGATTCAGGCGCAAACAGACATCAAAAACGCTGCATTTCCCGAACAATCTGCTAGAATCCGCGTCCCGCACGGCCCCGGCACAACCCGGAACGCCGCGCTGACAGGCTCTGTGCCGTTGTAGCTCAGTTGGTAGAGCAACTGATTCGTAATCAGTAGGTCGGAGGTTCGACTCCTCTCAACGGCACCAATGTTCTGTACGATGAAGGCGCCCAGCGGCGCCTTTGTCATTCTGGGACCACGACGCCAGAACGATTATTGTCTGGCTGTAGCGACAAAACGATCCGGAAGAGTGGCCGAGCGGTTGAAGGCACCGGTCTTGAAAACCGGCAATGGGAAACCATTCGTGGGTTCGAATCCCACCTCTTCCGCCAGACATGAAAAAGGCCGCCCCAGTAGGCGGCCTTTTTCATGTCTGGCGGAAGAGGTGGCCTTGGCTCAAACCCAGCGGTTCGACAAATCGGCACGATGCCGATTTGGGCGGACGAATGTCCGTCCGGGAAGCGGGTGGCGCACAAGGATGTTCACCATCAATCCCATGAACTCACCGACAAGAATCAGCCGCTGGTGTCAGCCCACCACCCGAATCCGCAGCTCCTTGGGCAGCGCGAACACCATGTTCTCCGGCTCGCCTTCCAACTGTCGCACGTCCCCAGCGCCCAGCTCATGCAATCGCGCGATCACGCCATCAACCAGCAGTTCGGGGGCCGAAGCGCCGGCAGTCACGCCAATCGCCTGCTTGCCCTCCAGCCATTCCGGGTCAATGTGTTCGGCGCCATCGATCAGGTAGGCCGCGATGCACTGTTTTTCAGCCAGTTCGCGCAGGCGATTGGAATTGGAGCTGTTCACCGAACCCACGACTAGGACAAGGTCGCAATGTTCGGCCAGTTCGCGCACTGCGTCCTGGCGATTCTGCGTGGCGTAGCAGATGTCGTCATGGCGCGGCCCCTGGATCGCAGGGAAGCGCTCGCGCAGCGCGGCAATCACATCGAGCGTGTCGTCCACCGACAACGTGGTCTGGGTCGTGAAAGCGAGGTTGTCGGGCTGGTTGACACAAACCGTGGCGACGTCCTCGACGCACTCCACGAGATGGATACGCCCCGCCCCGGCTTCGCGATCCCACTGGCCCATGGTGCCTTCCACTTCCGGATGACCCGCATGGCCGATCAGCACCATGTCGCGACCAGCGCGGCAGTGGCGTGACACTTCCATGTGGACCTTGGTCACCAGCGGACAGGTCGCATCGAACACCTTGAGACCGCGACGATCCGCCTCGCGACGCACTGCCTGCGAAACACCATGCGCCGAGAAGATGACGGTGGCGTCGTCCGGCACTTCGTCCAGTTCCTCGACGAAGACCGCGCCCTTGGCCCGCAGGTCATCGACGACGTAGCGGTTGTGTACGACCTCGTGACGCACGTAGATCGGAGCGCCGAAACTCTCCAACGCACGATTCACGATCTCGATGGCACGATCCACGCCAGCGCAGAATCCGCGCGGATTGGCGAGCAGTATCTTTGGCGCGACACCACTCATGCCGGCTTCCCTTCGTTCTTGTGGAACACGACGCCAAACAACAGCAGCAGCACCGCGCCGACACTGATCGCCGAGTCCGCGACATTGAATGCCGGCCAGTGACTGGCGCCCCAGTAGACATCAATGAAGTCGACGACGTGACCGAGTCGCAAGCGATCGATCAGGTTGCCGAGCGCACCAGCAATCACCAGCGCGAATGGCAACGCGTGGCGCCAGTCGTGGCGCGGGATTTTCCGAAGCCAGAACACCAGCATTCCGCTGATGCCAATGGCCAGCGCCGAGAAGAACCAGCGTTGCCAGCCTGAGGCGTCACTGAGAAAGCTGAAGGCCGCGCCTTCGTTGTAGGTCAGCGTCCAGTTCATCAGGCCGTCGATCACCGGCACCGGCCGCTGGAACTGTAGCGCGCTTTCAGCCCAGACCTTGGTCAGCTGGTCGATGCCGATCAGCAGCACGGACAGTCCCAGCCACGGCAGGGCATTGGCTTCGACGCGGTTCGAGGAACGGCTCATCGTGGCGGTGTGCTCAGAAATAGCGGCGATCCTCGCCCGGGCCATCGACGTTCTCGACGCAGCGACCACACAGCTCCGGATGCGCGGCGTTGCTTCCAACGTCGTCACGTCGGTGCCAGCAACGCACGCACTTGGCGGCGTCGGAGACCGTCACGGCAGCCTTTACGCCACCCAGTCCGGGAATCGGCTCCAGCGTCTGCATCTCGCCCGCACCGTTGCCCAGCTGCACATCTGACACGATGAACAGGAAGCGCAATTCATCGGCCACGGTCGCCACGGAAGCCGGCAGGTTGTCGAAGGACAGGCCGACGTTCGCGTCCAGTGACGAGCCGATCTGCTTGTCCTTGCGCATCGGCTCGATGATCGCCGACAGCTGCGAACGCAGTTCGACCAGCGCCTTCATCGTGTCGTCGCCCAGCGTGGCGTCTGCCGGCAGTTCGTCCAAGCCTTCGTACCAGGTCGCCGAGAATACCGACGCGTCTGTGCGATCCGGCAGGAACGACCAGATTTCCTCGGCGGTGAAGCTCAGCACCGGCGCGATCCAGCGCACCATCGCCTCGACGATGCGGTACATCGCGCTCTGCGCCGAACGCCGTCCGCGCGACTCGGTCGGCATGGTGTACAGGCGATCCTTGGTGACGTCGAGGTAGAGCGAGCCCAGTTCGTTGGTGCAGAAGTTCTGCACGGCGCCGACGATGGCGGAAAAATCGTAACGCTCGTAGGCGGACAGGATGCGCGCCTGAAGCTTGGCGGCCTGGTCGACCGCCCACTGGTCGAGTAGCAGCAACTCGCCATTCGGCAGCAGGTGCTGCTTTGGATCGAAACCATCCAGATTGCCGAGCAGGAAACGGCAGGTGTTGCGGATGCGGCGGTAGGCATCACTGCTGCGCTTCAGGATTTCGTCCGACACCGACATCTCGTAGCGGTAGTCGGCCGAGCAGACCCAAAGGCGCAGCACGTCCGCGCCCAGCGAATCCATCACCTTCTGCGGCGCGATCACGTTGCCGATGGACTTGGACATCTTGCGACCGTCGGCATCGACGGTGAAACCGTGCGTCAGGCACTGCTTGTACGGCGCCACGCCGTCCATCGCCACGCCGGTCAGCAGCGAGCTCTGGAACCAGCCGCGATGCTGGTCGGAGCCTTCCAGGTAGATGTCGGCCGGCTTGGCCAGCTCCTCGCGTTGCGCCAACACGGCGTGATGGCTGACACCGGAATCGAACCAGACGTCGAGGATGTCGGTGACCTTCTCGTAGTCGACCGCCTCGGCACCCAGCAGCTCGGCCGGATCGAGGTCATACCAGGCGTCGATGCCGCCCTGCTCCACCTTGTCTGCCGCCTGCTGCATCAGCTCGACCGAGCGCGGGTGCGGCTCGCCCGTGGCGTGGTGGATGAACAGCGCGATCGGCACCCCCCAGGTGCGCTGGCGCGAGATGCACCAGTCCGGGCGCCCGGCGACCATGCCATGGATGCGCTCCTTGCCGAAAGACGGCACCCAGCGCACCGTCTCGATGGCTGCCAGCGCATCGGTACGCAGGTTCGCCTGCTCCATGCCGATGAACCACTGCGGCGTAGTGCGGAAGGCCACCGGCGTCTTGTGCCGCCAGCAGTGCGGATAGCTATGTGGATACTTGGCGAAGGCCAGCAGCATGCCGCGCTCACGCAGGATGTCGACGATCTGATCGTTGGCCTTCCAGATGTGCTGGCCGGCCAGCGGCGGCTCGGCCGGCAGCATTTCGGCGAGGTACACGCCATTGGCGCCGACCGGATTCAACGGCTCGATGCCGTAGAGCTTGCCGACCGCAAAATCCTCCTGACCATGGCCGGGCGCGGTGTGCACGGCACCAGTGCCGTCCTCGACGGTGACGTGGTCGCCAAGGATGATCGGGATATCGCGCTCGTAGAACGGATGGCTGAGCACGAGGTTTTCGAGCTCGGCACCCTTGGCGCGGCCCAGCACTGTCGGCGTTTCGATGCCGTAACGCGCCAGCGCCTTCGTGGCCAGCGCTTCGGCCAGCACCAGCAGGCGCTTGCTGCCATTCGTTTCAGGGCCTTCGACCAGCACGTAGTCGAGCTCCGCGCCCAGCGTCACCGCGAGGCTGGCCGGCAGCGTCCAGGGTGTGGTGGTCCAGATCGGCACGGCAACGGCGAGACACGTGTCGACGCCGAACTTTGCCGCCAATGCCGCACTGTCCTTGGCGTCGTATGCCACATCAACCGCCGGCGACACCTTGTCCTGGTACTCGATCTCCGCCTCGGCCAGCGCCGAGCCGCAGTCGAAACACCAGTGCACCGGCTTCACGCCGCGCTGCAGGTGGCCGTTGTCGATGATCTTCGCCAGCGCGCGCAGCATGTCGGCTTCGTACTTGAAGTCCATGCTCCGATAGGGATTTTCCCAGTCGCCGAGCACGCCGAGGCGCTTGAAGTCACTGCGCTGCTTGTCGATCTGCTCGCTGGCGTACTCGCGGCACTTCTGGCGAAAAGCGACAGCATCAAGCTTCTGCCCGACTTTTCCGAACTTCTTCTCGATGGCGACTTCGATCGGCAGGCCATGGCAGTCCCAGCCCGGCACGTAGGGCGCATCGAATCCGGAGATGCGCTTGGACTTCACCACCACGTCCTTGAGGATCTTGTTCACCGCGTGGCCGATGTGGATCTCGCCGTTGGCATACGGCGGGCCGTCATGCAGCACGAAGCGCGGACGTCCCTGCTGCGCCTTCTGCAGGCGCGCGTAGCGTCCTTCGGCTTCCCACTCGGCGAGCATGTCGGGCTCGCGCTTGGGCAGCTCGCCGCGCATCGGGAAATCAGTCTGCGGCAGGTTGATGGTGGCCTTGTAATCCATGCTCACACGAACTCCAGTGCTTCAGTGCGTCGTCGACGCCGTTTCGCTTGTAGGGGAATGGGATGGGGATGATTTGTCGCCGGGCAAGGCGATGCCGAGGATGCGACGCGCTTCGGCAGCATCGCGATCCATCTGCTCGACCAGGCTCGGCAGGTCGTCGAACTTTTCCTCGTCGCGAAGCTTGGCGACGAACTCGACCTCGATCAGCCGTCCGTAGAGGTCGCCATCGAAGTCGAAAAGGTGCGCTTCCAGCAGGGTTTCCTTGCCGTTGACCGTTGGCCGTGTGCCCAGGCTGGCAACGCCGGGCCAGGGTTTCCCGTCCACACCATGCACGCGTACCACGAAGATGCCGCCCAGCGCCGATGCCCGCCCATGCAGCGACAGGTTGGCGGTGGGATAGCCGAGTTCACGACCCAGCTGCTGGCCGCGGATCACCCGACCTGACATCGCATAAGGCCGACCCAGCAGTTCGGCGGCAGTATCCAGATCGCCCGCACCAAGCCGCTCACGGATACGCGAACTGCTAATGCGCTGCTCGTCGATCTCCACGGGCGACAACACCGACACGGCAAAGCCCAGCTCGTCACCCAGCCGCTCCAGCAAACTGGCGTCGCCGGCACGGCGATGGCCGAAGCGGAAGTCCTGGCCGATCCACACCTCCTTGGCGCACAGTCGATCGCAGAGCACCCGCTGCACGAAGTCCTCCGGCGACAGCGCGGCGAGATGGGCGTTGAAGCGCAGCAGGCCAATGATGTCGAGACCGGCGTCACGAAGCAGCTCGATCTTTCGCCGCGGCCACAACAGGCGAGCCGGCGGATCATTGCGGCCAAAATACTCGCGCGGCAGTGGCTCGAAACTCAGCAATGTGGCGTCGAGGCCCTTCTCGCGGGCACGGGCAAGCGCGCGGCCGATCAGCGCACGGTGGCCCAGATGCAGACCGTCGAAAGCGCCAATACAGACCACGCTGCCCCGGGGACTGACCGCCTCCCCTTCGACGTCTCTAAACAGCCTGCTCATTGGCGCGAATTATAGAGGGTTTTGCTCGCGGCCCGCTGACGGGACGGGGCTGCAAGCAGCCTTCTTCAGAACTGATCCGGCGTTCTCTGGAAGGATCAATCCAACATGCCCGGCGATGCATCAGCCCAACTGCCGACGGCGGAAGCCGCTGCCGAACAGCGCGCCGGCGAATACCAGCGCGGCGGCGGCAACCAGTGCGAACAGACGTGCAACGCGCTCCCAGGCGGTCCATGGGCTCCAGTCCGGCCATTGACCGTTGGCCCAGATCAGCAACGCGGCCATGGCAGCACCCGCCAGCAAAAGCCGAAGGAGGTAGGCCAACCAGCCCGGTCGCGCCCGATACCGCCCTTCCCGCTTCAGGTGCCGCCACAGCTGCGCGGCATTCAGCCATCCGGCAAGCCCGCTCGCCAGCGCCAGACAGGCGTGGGCGCCCGGTACTTTCGCCATGGCATCGAGCCAGCCGTCGCTGTTCGCCATGGACTCGGCACCGATGTCAGTCAGGGATAGCACCAGGCCGAGCAACAAGACGGTGAAGAACGCGTTGGCGAGCAGCGATACGACGGCCGCCTTGACCGGCGTGCGTGTGTCCTGGCGCGAGTAGAAGGCCGGTGCCAGCACCTTGACCAGCAGGAACGCCGGCAGTCCCAGCGACAGGCCCGCCAGGCTCAGCGCTGCCATCTTCGAATCGGTGGCGCCGAACTCACCGTACTGGAACATCGCGGCGTAGATCGGCCCACCGGCGAGGATCAACCCGAGGCTGGCCGGCACCGCGACCAGCAGACAGGTACGCAGCGCCCAGTCGAGCCCGTCCGAGAAGCCATCAGCGTCATCGGCACTGTGTTTGCGCGACAGGTGCGGCAGGATCACCGTGCCGATGGCCACGCCAAACATACCCAGCGGGAACTCCATCAGGCGGTCGGAGTAATACAGCCAGGTCACGCTGCCGGACATCAGCAGCGACGCCACCAGCGTGTCGAACAGCAGGTTGACCTGCGCCACCGACGAACCGAACAGCGTCGGCAACATCAACTTGAGGATGCGTCGGACGCCGGCATGGGCGGCACCCCAGCGTGGGCGTGGCAGCAGGCCGAGCTTCATCAGCGCTGGAATCTGCACCAGTAGCTGCAGGATGCCTGCCGCCAGCACGCCCCAGGCCAGCGCCATTTCCGGCTGCGCCATGCGCGGCGCCAGCCCCAGCGCGGCGGCGATCAGGGCGATGTTCAGCAGCACCGGCGTCAGCGCCGGCAGCGCGAACCGGTTGAAACTGTTGAGAATTCCGCCTGCGAGCGCCGTCAGCGAAATGAAGAACAAGTAGGGGAAAGTCAGCCGCAGCATGGAACTGGCCAGCGCGTGCTGCTCGCCACCCGTCTCGAAGCCTGGCGCGAAGATCCGGATCACCCAGGGCGCCAGCAGGATGCCGACACCGGTGACCAGCAGCAGTACCGCCGCCAGTGTTCCAGTGACGCTGTCGATCAGTTGCTTCAGCGCGGCGCGATCCTGCTTTTCCCGGTATTCCGCCAGCACCGGCACGAAGGCCAGCGAGAACGAGCCTTCGGCGAACAGGCGGCGCATGAAATTCGGTATGCGGAAGGCGACGAAAAAAGCATCCATCGCTGGCCCGGCACCGAAGGCCCGGGCGAACACCAGATCTCGAACAAAACCCAGTATTCGCGAGGCCAGCGTCATGCTGCTGACGGTCAAGGTGGAGCGCATCAATGCCACGCCGGCACCTCGCGATCACTGGCATCTGCAGCGATACCCTCAAACCCGCCGAAAAACATGCACCTACGCATTGACTCTGCCCCGACAGTCCCGCATAATTCCGCTTCTTTATCCGCAGCAATCCAGATTTCCGGAGCACAATAGTGGCAAACATCAAGTCCGCCAAGAAGCGCGCCCGTCAGTCCGAGGTCCGTCGCGCCCGTAACGCCAGCGCGCGCTCGATGATGCGCACCGCAGTCAAGAAGGTCGTCAAGGCGCTGGACGCCAACGACGTCGCCGCCGCTGAAGCCGCCTTCGTGGCCGCGCAGCCGCTGCTCGATCGTTTCAGCAGCCGTGGCCTGATCCACAA